>NZ_JANXMU010000060.1 GCF_025354435.1 Rhodoferax sp. | reverse complement strand
TTGCGGTGCTGGGCGAATCCCGCTTCTTGGTCGGCGGCCAGGGCCAGGGTGTGTTGCTTCATCTTTGTCGCCTTGTGAGGGATGACAATACCAATGCAAGTCACGCGCCAGGTCGGGACTTATTCAGCGTTGCCTTAATGTGAACCGCTAGATGCCCCGGTATGCGATTTTGTATGTAAAGCTGCAGGCAGGCTGTGCCGTACGGCGGGTCCGGCAAGCCCGTGTTGCTGGGTGCTTATCTTTGGCGCGACTTCATGGCCCGCTCGACTTCGCGCTTGCCTTCGCGGTCCTTGATGGTGTCGCGCTTATCGTGCTCGGCCTTGCCCTTGGCCAGAGCGATTTCGCACTTGATCTTGCCCGCCTTCCAGTGCAGATTCAGCGGCACCAGGGTGTAGCCCTTTTGCTCCACCTTAACGATCATTTTCTTGATCTGCTCTTTGTGCAGCAGCAGCTTTTTGGTACGGACCTTGTCGGGGCTGATGTGCGTGGAGGCCGAATTCAGCGGGTGGATCTGGCAGCCGATCAGAAATAATTCGCCCGCGCGCACCACCACGTAGCCGTCGGTGAGCTGCACCTTGCCTTCGCGCAGCGACTTGACCTCCCAGCCTTCCAGCACCAGACCGCACTCGATGCGTTCCTCGAAGAAATAGTTGAAAGCGGCCTTTTTGTTGTCGGCAATGCGGGCGGTAGGATCGGGTTTTTTGGCCATTAGGTACTAGAGGAGAAGAGGGCGGGAGCAGGTTCTACAATCCCGCGTAGCCTTCCATTCTATGAAAAACGTCCACAAGTCCGTCCTCATCTGGTACAGCGCCGAAGAAATGTACGCCCTGGTCACCCAGGTCGCGCTGTATCCGCAGTTTTTACCCTGGTGCGACCAAGCCGCCGTGCTCAGCGAAGAAGCCAACGGCATGACTGCCGAAGTGGGTATTGCCTTTGGCGGCATCCACCAAAAATTTGTCACCCAAAACACCCACGTGACCGGCCCGGTAGGCCGCCAAGTGCTGATGAAGCTCATCAAGGGCCCATTTTCCAACCTGGATGGCACCTGGAGCTTTACCCCCGTGGGCGACGGTAGCCAACGGGCTTGCCGTGTCGATTTGCAATTGAACTACGGTTTTGACAATATTGCGCTGTCAGCTCTGGTGGGTCCGGTGTTCGACCGCATTGCGGGCAGTCTGGTCGATGCCTTTGTAAAGCGCGCCGAGCAGATCTATGGCTGATACCGCCTTGCACATCAGCGTGGTGTGCGCCGTAGCGGCGGGACAGGTGGTCGAAGTCACGGTGGATTTGCCCCAGGGTGCCTGTGTTGCCGATGCCCTGCATGCCTGCAGTGCGCTGCCCGCTTTTGCCGGTGTGGATATGCTGGCCTTGGACAGTGGGGTGTGGGGCAAGCTAGCGGCACACACCCAGCCGTTGGCAGATGGCGACCGGGTCGAGTTGTACCGCCCACTCACCGTAGACCCCAAAGTTGCCCGCCGTACGCGCTTCACCCGCCAAGGCGCAGGCCGGGCCGGCCTGTTTACCAAGAAGCGCGCTGGGGCGAAGGCGGGGTACTAGAAGCTAATCACGGGTGCTATTTGCATTCAGAGGCGATGACATCCTGTGTGCGCTTGGTTTCTGACGCGCGGGTAGCGTCGTCCAATATCTCACGCTCGCCTTTGTCATTGATACGGGCGATCCGAATACCGGAATCAAAAGTCGCTTTCGATTGCTTTGCGCGTGCACAGTTCTCGGCGCGGGCAGCAGCAGTTTTTTCAGACTCGATTTTCTTTTTAGCTGCTTCGGCATCTTCAGCCAGCTTTTTCTTTTCTTCCAGCGCCTTGTCTACGCCACTGATCTTGGGTGCCAAAGCGGCCGATGCCGATACTGTGGGAGCCGCAACTGGCGTATTTTTGGGTGCGCCGCCAGGTTGGCGCAAAATATTTTTAGCCGGAATATCGGGCGGCGGTCCACGGTCGCTGAACACTTTGCTGCCGCTATTGTCAATCCATTGCCATTGGGCAACAGCGCCCCATGACAAGGCACATCCCAGGGCCATTGCAAGCAATTTGTACGGTTTCATGGGCGGAGTTTAGCTGTGGGCCGTGTGGTTTTGCGCGCTTTGCACAGGTACCCACGCAATTGCTTCAAGCTTGTTACAGAAATAGGGGCTCTTGCGGGCTAGTACAATCTGACTTTTGGAGCTTTCTATATGCATCTGCTAGGAAAAGCGCTCACTTTCGACGATGTGTTGTTGGTGCCAGCGTTCTCCCAAGTCCTGCCCAAGGACACGTCTCTTGCGACCCGCCTCTCCCGTAACATTACCCTGAACCTGCCCTTGGTGTCTGCCGCCATGGACACCGTCACCGAAGCCCGCTTGGCCATTGCCATGGCCCAGGAAGGCGGCATGGGTATCGTGCACAAAAACTTTACGCCCAAGCAGCAAGCTGCCGAAGTGCTCAAGGTCAAGCGCTACGAATCCGGTGTGCTGCGCGATCCCGTCATCATCACCCCCAGCCACACCGTGCGCCAGGTGATCGACATGTCAGCCCAGTTGGGCATTTCCGGTTTTCCGGTGTGCGACGGTGGCAAGGTGGTCGGTATCGTCACCAGCCGCGACTTGCGGTTTGAAACCCGCTACGACGTGCCCGTCAGCCAGATCATGACCCCGCGCGAAAAGCTGGTCACAGTTATGGAAGGTGCGTCTTTGGCCGAAGCCAAGGCGTTGCTAAATAAGTCCAAGCTGGAGCGTTTGTTGGTCATCAACGACGCGTTCGAGCTCAAGGGCCTGATCACCGTCAAGGACATCACCAAGCAAACCAGTTTCCCCAACGCGGCGCGTGATGCCCGTGGCCAGTTACGCGTTGGCGCAGCGGTCGGCGTGGGCGAGGGCACCGAAGAGCGTGTTGAAGCCCTGGTGCGTGCCGGTGTGGATGCCATCGTGGTGGACACGGCCCACGGCCACAGCAAGGGCGTGATCGACCGCGTGCGCTGGATCAAACAAAACTACCCCCATATTGACGTGATTGGCGGCAACATTGCCACCGGTGCAGCGGCCTTGGCCTTGGTCGAAGCCGGTGCGGACGCGGTCAAGGTCGGTATTGGCCCTGGCAGCATTTGCACCACCCGCATCGTGGCGGGAGTGGGTGTGCCGCAAATCATGGCCATCGACAGCGTCGCCACCGCCTTGCTGGGCAGTGGTGTACCTTTGATTGCCGATGGCGGCATCCGCTACAGCGGCGATATTGCCAAAGCCATTGCCGCCGGTGCCAGCACCGTGATGATGGGTGGCATGTTTGCCGGTACCGAAGAAGCGCCGGGCGAAGTGGTGCTGTTCCAGGGCCGCAGCTACAAGAGCTACCGGGGCATGGGCAGCATCGGTGCCATGCAACAAGGCAGTGCCGACCGCTACTTCCAGGAAGTCAGCACCGAGAACCCCAATGCCGACAAACTGGTGCCCGAAGGCATCGAAGGCCGGGTCCCTTACAAGGGTTCCATGGTCTCCATCATCTTCCAAATGGCGGGCGGTATCCGCGCCAGCATGGGCTACTGCGGTTGCGCCACCATCGAAGATATGAAAAATAAAGCCGAATTTGTGGAAATTACCTCAGCCGGCATCCGCGAAAGCCATGTGCACGACGTACAAATCACCAAAGAAGCCCCCAACTACCGGTCAGAATAGCCCTGACAGTATTTTTGCTGTTGAGTTGTATACCGTTTAAAGGAGAAATTCTATGGGCATGATTTCGTTTATCAAAGAAGCGGGTGAAAAACTGTTTGGCAGCAAACCTGAAATTGCCGCTGCAGTCGCCGAGCCAACCAACGAAGAAAAGGCCGTGGCCGCCAACGCAGTTGCGTCGGAAGCCATTGGCAAATACATCGTGGCCCAAGGCCTGTCGACCGATGGCCTGACCATCAGCTTCAGCGGTGCCGACCAAATTGTCACCGTCGCCGGTGCTGTGGCCGACCAGGAAGCCCGTGAAAAAATCATCGTCTGCTGCGGCAACGTCCATGGCGTAGCCGGTGTGGCCGATGAAATGACCTGCCCCGAAGTCCCTGAATGCACCTACCACACGGTAGTAAGCGGTGACACCCTCAGCGCGGTGGCCAAAAAGGCCTACGGCAACGCCAATCTGTACCCACAGATTTTTGAAGCCAACAAGCCCATGCTGAGCAGCCCAGACAAAATCTACCCTGGCCAAGTTCTGCGGATTCCTCCGCAATAAGACCTTTCTTTGGAACCCACCGGGCAGCCCACGCGCTGCCCGTTTTTCATTCTCAAGCCCATGTCCACCCACCAAAAAATCCTCATCCTCGACTTCGGTTCGCAAGTGACCCAGCTCATCGCCCGCCGCGTGCGCGATGCCCATGTGTTTTGCGAAGTCCATCCCTGCGATGTAACGGACGAATGGATGCGCGCCTACGCCGCCGATGGCAACCTGAAGGGCATCATCCTGTCTGGCAGCCACGCTAGCGTGACCGAGGACACCACCGACCGCGCGCCCCAGGCCGTGTTCGATCTGGGCGTGCCGGTACTGGGCATTTGCTACGGCATGCAAACCATGGCGCAGCAACTGGGCGGCAAGGTGGAAACCGGCCACACCCGTGAATTTGGCTTTGCATCGGTACGGGCCCGCGGCCACACCGCGCTGCTCAAAGACATTGCCGACTTCACCACGCCCGAAGGCGAAGGCATGCTCAACGTATGGATGAGCCACGGCGACAAGGTCACCGAACTGCCACCCGGCTTCAAGCTGATGGCCAGCACCGACAGCTGCCCCATCGCCGGTATGGCCGACGAATCGCGCCATTTCTACGCCGTGCAGTTCCACCCTGAGGTGACCCACACCGTACAAGGCCAGGCGCTACTGAACCGCTTTGTGCTCGGTATCTGCGGCACCCGGCCCGACTGGATCATGGGCGACTACATCAGCGAGGCTGTGGCCCACATCCGCGCCCAGGTGGGCGACGAAGAAGTGATTCTGGGCCTGTCCGGCGGCGTGGACTCCAGCGTGGCTGCAGCCCTGATCCACCGTGCCATTGGCGACCAACTGACCTGCGTGTTCGTGGACCATGGCCTGCTGCGCCTGAACGAGGGCGACATGGTGATGGAGATGTTTGTCGGCAAGCTGCACGCCAAAGTGATCCGTGCCGATGCCAGCGACCTGTTCCTGGGTAAGCTGGCGGGTGTGACCGACCCCGAGGCCAAGCGCAAGATCATTGGTGGCGAGTTCGTCACCGTGTTCAAGCAAGAAGCCGCCAAGCTCAAAGGCGAGGGTGCCAAGGGTGCCAAATGGCTGGCCCAGGGCACCATTTACCCCGACGTGATCGAGTCTGGCGGTGCCAAAAGCAAAAAAGCCGTCACCATCAAAAGCCACCACAACGTCGGTGGCCTGCCCGCCGAGCTGGGCCTGAAGCTACTGGAACCCCTGCGCGAACTGTTCAAAGACGAAGTGCGCGAACTCGGCGTGGCCCTGGGCCTGCCGCACGACATGGTCTACCGTCACCCGTTTCCCGGCCCTGGCCTGGGCGTGCGGATTCTGGGTGAAGTCAAAAAAGAATACGCCGACCTGCTGCGCCGTGCCGACGCGATCTTCATCGAAGAGCTGCACAATTTCAAAGACGAAGCCACCGGCAAAACCTGGTACCAGCTCACCAGCCAGGCCTTCACCGTGTTCCTGCCGGTCAAGAGCGTGGGCGTGATGGGCGATGGCCGTACCTACGACTACGTGGTGGCCCTGCGTGCCGTGCAAACCAGCGACTTCATGACTGCCGACTGGGCCGAACTGCCCTACGCGCTGCTGAAGAAGGCGTCGGGCCGCATCATCAACGAAGTGCGCGGTATCAACCGCGTAACCTACGACGTATCGAGCAAGCCGCCTGCCACCATCGAGTGGGAGTGAGAGCAGGGAAGTTACTATTAAATTAGTAGCTTCTCATGTAGAGAATATATACGCTAGAGGCACTTTTTATCTAAAAATCATGCCGTGCGTGCTGCAGGAAAGTCCGCTAGCACGGTCGGCCTGCAGCCTAAAATACCGCCCATGCACCCCACCGTTGTCGCCCCTTGAACCCGCCCTTTGACCAGTACTCCAACGGGGCCTGCCAGTTGCTGTTTGCGGCCGAACGCCTGTTCGGCCAGCACGGCGTGGAGGGGGTGACGATTCGCGAGCTGCTGAAGGCCGCCGGGCAGGCCAACAAGTCGGCGGTGCACCATTATTTTGGTTCCAAAGAAGGCCTGCTGGAGGCCGCCCGCGACATGCGCGTGCCGCAGCTGGAAAAAGCCCGCACCCTGTGGATAGAGCGCCTGCCCCAGCCCGGCCCCGACCAGGTGGCCGCTTATCTGGCCGCCCTGTTCATGCCAGTGCTGGAAATTCTGGACGACCGGGAACTGCAGTCGTTTTCGCAGTTCAACCTGCGCCTGCTGCACGCCGACGGCTCCGACCAATCCATCATGCGCCTGGCCGCGGCGTCTCCTATGACGCAGCGCATCGTGGCCGGTCTGCATGCCTGCTCCCCCGACCGGACCGAGGCCCAGTTCAAAGCCCGCTTGCGCCTGGCCGTGGGCGTGTTGCTGGGCGGCGTGGCCGAATGGCAGCGGCTCAGCGAATCCACCGACGGTGCGCCGTATCCATCAGAAGCCGTGTTCTGGACCGACATGCTGGTGGCCGTAGCGGGCGTGCTCAGCGCCCCGGCGGCCCGCGAGGCCCTGGACATCACCGCCAACCTGCAGCGCCCTAAGCTGCAGCGCAAACCGCCCGCCAAAACGGCGCGGCGCAAGCCCACCCCCCCTCTGTAACTGCGCGGTTTTTGCGCTAAAGCCGCACCTGCGTTGCGGCAGGCAGCGGTGCGCGCGCTGCATCCGGTCCAGCCGTTTTAGTACGGGTAAATCCCAGTAAATTTTTATAAGTAAAACGCCTTAAGGCAATTTACTTAAAAAGCCTGCGTGGCTTTAATTCACAGGCGCTGAAACGATCCCCGACGATGGAAAGTTTTGCAGCGAGACGGTCCCGGTTGCCGCGTATGGCGCACCCGGGGCCTACCCAACGTACCTCAGGAGACAAGCCCATGGGCGCACCACAGGAAGCCACCGTCACGCGATGTCTGGCGCTATTCCACAGCACCGACATCCCCCACATGGACCAGATTGCACCACTGTTTGCCGAGCACGCCGTCTACCAGCCGCTGGTGCCGCGTGCCACGCCCAAGCAGGGCCGCACGGCCATCATTGCCGAGCTGATGCGCCAGTTTGGCCGCTACACCGAATGCCGCTGCGAGCTGCTGGCGATGGCCTCGTCCGACACCCATGTGTTCACCGAGCGCCGCGACCACGTGACCATGCGCAATGGCCACAGCATGTTTTCCAGCGTCAACGCCGTGTTCGAGCTGGACGCCCAGCACCGCATCACCGCCTAGCGCGAGTACTGGGACGCAGGCGATGTCGCCCTGCTGCTAGACACCACCGCCGAAGAATTGCACCAACGTTTATCGGAGACCGCCCCATGATCTTGACCAGTCTGCACATCGACCCGGCCGCTTTCGCAGAACGCACCGGCTGGGCCATCAAACCGCAAGGGGCCTGCAAAGGCGAGGCCTGCGTGCCGCTGCCCGCGAACGCTCGCCAGGCCGACGGCACGCTGGATGCCCGGGTGCTGAGCGAGCGCCTCGGCATGCCACTGGTGGAAGAGGCCGGGCGCAGCCTGTGGGCGCTGGGGCCCGAGTCGGGCGTGACGGGCCGGGCCCTGACCACCGCCATCGCCCCGGAACTGGTGCTGCCCGATGTGAACGGCAAGCCGTTTCGCCTGTCCAGCCTGCGTGGCAAGAAGGTGCTGCTGACCACCTGGGCCTCCTGGTGCGGCTGCCGTACCGACTTGCCGCTGTGGCAAAAGCTGCGCGAAAAACTGTATCCCCAGGGCCTGGAGATCGTCACCGTGGCCCTCGACACCGAGGGTGCCAAGGCCGCCCGCCAGTACATCGAAGCCGCCCAGCCCGAACACCCTTCGTTGATCGACGCGGGCCATCTGGTGGACGAACTGTTTGGTGTAGTCAACGTGCCCAATGGCGTATGGATCAACGAAGAAGGCGTGATCGTGCGGCCCGCCGAACCCGCCTGGCCCGGCTACACCAAGGTCAGCGAGTGGAAAGAAGAGGGCATGAACGCCAACCAGCGCCAGATGCTGACCCATGTGCGCAAGATTCGCTACGAGACCGACCTGTACCTGGAGATGCTGCTGGACTGGGTGGCCCACGGCAGCCAAAGCCGCTATGTGCTGGCCCCGGACGAAGTGATTGCCCGGTCGCAGCCCCGTTCGGCCGACAACGCCCGCGCCGCTGCGCATTTCGAGCTGGGCTAGCACCTGCACACTGCCGATGAGCACGCCGCCGCCGTGCCGCACTGGCGCCAGGCCCACCGTCTGCAGCCCAACAACTGGACCTACAAGCGCCAGGCCTGGAGCATCGAAGACCCCGGCTCCCAGCACGACACCGATGCGTACGACAGCAACTGGCTCAAAGACGTGGAGCAGATCGGGGCCGAAAACTACTACCCCAAGATCGTTGCCTAGCAAAAAATTAAAACCGCAGAGACAAATTCCATGACCCAACGTATTTTGACCGCCAGCGCGCTGCTGGCGCTGGCCCTGCACGCCGCCGCGGGCGTGTCTGCCGACGACGCGAAACAGCTTGGCACCACCCTGACCGAGTTTGGTGCCGTCAAGGCAGGCAACAAAGAGTGCAGCATTCCGCCCTACACCGGCGGCCTGCGCAAAGCCCCGGCGGGCTTTGTCCCCGGCAGTAGCACCTGGGCCGACCCATATGCGGACGACAAACCGCTGGTGCGCATCGATGCCAAAAACCTGACCCAGTACGCCGACAAGCTCAGCGCTGGCCAGCAAAACCTGATCAAGAAGTTCCCCAACAGCTACTACATCGACCTCTACCCCAGCCACCGCACCGTCACCTACCCGGACAAAGTGCTCAAGGTCACACTGCGCAACGCCACCACCTGCCAGACGCAGAAGGACAACCTGGCCGTCGACCCCGCCTGCCGGGGCGGCATACCGTTTCCGATTCCGCGCAGCGGCTACGAGGTGATGTGGAACCAGTTGCTGCGCTACATTGGCGACACCGACGTGATCACGCCCGCGGGCCGCACCTACATCGTCGATGCCGCCGGTCGCCCCACGCTCACCTCCGAAGTGTTCAGCCGCACCGAGGTGCCTTACTACCAGGTCGATCTGGACGACCGCGACCCGCACCTGTACTGGCGCACCTATTCGGTCACCCGGGCCCCGTCGCGCAAAGCCGGCGAGGTCAGCGGCCTGATGGACTTTCTGGACCCCACCATCAAGCCGCGTCGGGCCTGGAACTACACCCCCGGTCAGCGCCGCGTGCGGCTGGCGCCGGAGTTCTCGTACGACACACAGGTGGCCTCCATCGGTGGCGAGCAGTTTTACGACGAGCTGTTTTTGTTTTCCGGCACCATGGACCGGTTTGACTTCAAGCTGGTGGGCAAAAAAGAAATCATCCTGCCCTACAACAACTACAAGCACTACTTCAACTGCCCCACCGAAGAAGAGTTCTTGCCCCAGCACGCCAACCCGTCCTGCGAGCGGTTTGAGCTGCACCGCGCCTGGGTGGTCGAGGCCACGCTCAAGCCCGACATGCGCCACGCCTACTCCAAACGCACCTACTTCCTGGACGAGGACGGCTACGGCTCCGGCATGTTCGACGCGTACGACCAGCAGGGCGGGCTCTACCGCACCTCGTTCAACATGATGGTGCAGCTCTACGACGTGGGCCACGCCTACGCGGTCAAAAACCTGACCTACGACTTCCAGAAAAACATGTACAGCATGGTGGGCGACTTGGCCAAGGGCGGGCTGGTGGTGTCTACCGGCACCGTGGCCGACCGCGACCAGAACCCGGATGCCATCGTCAGCAAGATGACCGTGCGCTGATCTTTCCCCTTGTGTCTCCCACTCGGCGGCCCGGTGCCGCCGGGCCCTAACTTTGCCCAAAGATCCTATGCACACCCCCGAAGAAATTTTGTTGGGCCATTATATCGAATCGCAGATGGGCGGGCGCGTCACCAGTCTGGTGCGCCAAACCCGCTGGCGCAAAGCCTGGTTTGCCGAGCTGGAGCGCGACGGCACAGTGGTGCCGCTGTATATCCGCGGCGACAAGCAACTGGATGCCGAACCCTTTCCCGGCCTGGCGCGCGAAGCCGCCATCCTGCGCCAGCTGGAGGCCGACGGCATCTTGGTACCGCACATCCACGGCGTATGCCCCGACCCACTGGCCATCGTGATGGACCGCACCCCCGGCGTGCGCGATGTCGCCCAGGCGGCGGACGACGCGCAGCGCCAAAGCATTGCCGAGCAGTACGTGGCCCAGCTGGCCCGCATGCATGCGCTGGACACCGCGCCCTTTGTGGCCGCCGGTATCGGCCTGCCCGCCGATGCGCGCAGCAATGTGCTGGCCTACCTGGATGCCAACCTGCCGCTGTATGCGCGGGGCAAGCGTAAACCGCAGCCATTCGTGGAATTCGCCATGCGCTGGATGCGCCGCAACGCGCCCACGGGCCGCACCCGCAGCAGCTTTATCCACTGCGATGTGGGGCAGTTTTTGTTTGTGGACGGAAAAATCACCGGCCTGTACGACTTTGAAGCCTCGCACATTGGCGACCCGCTGGCCGATCTGGCATCGCTGCGCACCCGCGACGGCTTTGAGCCCCTGGGGGCCGATGTGTCGCACCTGGTGCGCTACTACCAGCAGCTCACCGGCGAGGCCGTGGACCCCTGGGCGCTGAGCTTCCATACCGCCTGCTTCTCGCTGACCTCGGTCATGGCCTTATCGGGCCCGCTGAGCGAACCCGGCGCGCACCGTCTCGAGCTGGAGTACCTGGTCTGGGATCTGATGACCCGGCGCGCCACGGTATGGGCCATGGCCGAATGCATGGACGTTCAGATTGCGCCCAGCCCGCCGTTCCTACCCCAGCCGGGCCGCCAGGCCTTGCTGTTCAACGTGCTCGGCCAGGCCGTGGCGCGCGGGCCGATTGCCACCGACATGGACCGCCACCACCGCGACAGCGCCGCCACCCTGGCCCAGTGGGCCGGGCTGGTGGATGCCGCCGGGCCCCAGGCCGCCCAGCGCGAGCGCGACAGCCTGGCCCGGTTCATCGGCCCGGTACCGGCATCGTGGGATGCGGCGGATGCTGCCTTCGAGCAGTTTGTGCAGCAGGCCGGGCCTGAGCACGACCAGGCGCTGCTGCGCCACTTTGCCCTGCAGCTGGAGGACCAGATCGCCATGGCCCAGCCCCTGCACGCCCGGCTGGCGGGCTACGCGCTCAAGCCGGTGGTGCTGTAAGCCGCCAACAACCAACAAAGGAGACAAACCCATGCCTATCCGTACCCCCCACCGCCGCCTGACTGCCATCGTGCTGGCCATCGGCAGCCTGGCCGCGCCCAGCGCCCGCGCGTCCGAAATCGCCACCGGCAACCCAGACCTCAGCCTGCGCATGGACACCACCATCCGCTACAACCTGGGCGTGCGCGCCGACAAGCAAGACAGCCGCATCCTGGCCAACCCCACCTATGACGAATCCGACGGCAAGTTCAAACGCGGCGATGTGGTCACCAACCGGCTGGACCTGCTGGGCGAGGTGGACCTGAACTGGAAGAACCAGCTCGGCGTGCACGCCAGCGCCTCCGGCTGGTACGACAAGGCCTACGACGACCACAGCGTGCAAACCACGGTGCCCGGCTACAGCTCCAGCTACGTCAACAACACCTACAGTCCGACGGTCCGGCGCTACGTCAACGGCCCGTCGGGTGAATTTCTGGACGCCTTTGTGTGGGGCAACTTCAACCTGGGGGCCACGCCGGTCAGCCTGAAGGTGGGCCGCCACACCAACTACTGGGGCGAGGGCCTGCTGATAGGCGCGCACGCGATTTCATATTCGCAGGCCCCCACCGACGGGGCCAAGGCCGTCACCAGCCCGGGCATCGAGACCAAAGAGGTGTTTTTGCCGCTGGGCAATGTGTCGGCCCGGGCGCAGCTGAGCAACCGCCTGAGCGTGCAGGGCCAGTATTTCTTTGAATGGAAACCTACGCGCCTGCCCTACGGCGGCACCTACTTTGCCCCGGCCGACATGCTGTTTGAAGGGCCAGACCGCCTGCCCGTATCGCCCACCGGCACCGCTTTCACCCACGTGGATTCGCTCACCCCCAAGAACACGGGCAACTGGGGTGTCAGCGCCAAGTACAACGCCGAAGAGATCGAGTCCAACATCGGCCTGTACTACCGCCGCTTCAACGACTACCAGCCCTGGTTTGCCCCGCAAACGCTGGCGGCGCTGGGCCAGTACCGGCTGGTCTACCCCAAAAACGTACAACTGTTTGGTGTGAGTGCGGCCCGGGTGATCGGCCCGGTCAGCGTGGGCTCCGAGCTGTCGTACCGCATGGATGGGGCGCTGAACGCCTCGGGCATCAGCGCGGTCGACAACGAAGGCCCGCGCGGCGACACCTTCCATGCCGTGGTGAATGGCGTGTATTTGCTGCCCAAGTCGGCGCTGTCAGATACCGGCAGCCTGGTGGCCGAGCTGGCCTACAGCCAGTTGACGCGGGTGACTTCGCACCCCGAGCTGTACAAGGGCGAGGGCTATGGCAGTTGCCGTGCCGTGGCCACACCGGGGGTGGCGACATCGGGTTCCAAGGACGATGGCTGCTCCAGCAAGCAGTACCTGGGCGTGGCGCTGAACTTCACGCCCCAGTGGCTGCAGGTGCAGCCCTCGTGGGACATGGAGCTGCCGATGTCGCTCAGCTACGGCATCCACGGTAACGCCGCCAGCAGCGGCGGTGGCAGCGAGAAAAGCGCCTCCTGGGCCGTGGGCGTGAAGTTCACCTACGCGCAAACCCACGAGTTCACCCTGCGCTACGCCGACACCATCGCCGGGCCTGCCAAGTACAACGCCGCAGGCACCGCGCTGGCGGGTGGCAATGGGGGCGTGGGCAACACCGACCGGGGCTGGGTGGTGTTTACCTACAAAACCGGTTTCTGAGTGGATGGTTTACAAATACTACCAAATTTGTAGCTGCTAGCGTATATGCAATATACGCTACAGGCCTATTTTATGTATAATTTCTAGGCCACGGCCAGCAGGTGTGGCCGGCGCTCCAGCAGGGCGATGATGTTCGGCAGCAGCACCTCGGTGGCGCGCCGTCCGGCCTCCACCAGGTAGGGCATGGCGGCGGTGTCAAACAGGCTGACGCGCCGCTCCAGCTGCGGAAACACGCGCAGCAGGTGCATGCCGTCGGCTTCGGCGCTGGCCAGCCGGGCGTACATCAGGTTGTTGGTCATGGCCGAGGTCACCTGGGCCAGCAGCCGCGACGGTTTGTTGACGCGCTGCGGCATCAGGGCTTCAAAGCCCAGCGCGATCACGGCAAGGGCATCGCTAGCGGCACTGACCGGCAGCGGGTCCGACACAAAGCCGTCCACCAGCCGCCGCCCGTCCAGGTGCTGTGGCGCAAACATGAAGGGCATGGCCACGCTGGCGCGCAGGGCATCGACCACCCGGCCCCGGCGGATGACGACCGCCGCACCGGTAGCGGCATCGGTGGCCGTGATGCGCAAGGGCAGGGGCAAATCCTCCAACCGCAGGTCACCAAAGGCGGCGTGCATGCGGGCCAGGATGAGCCGGTCGTCGCGTAGGCTGAAGTTGGCATCGAAGCGGCCCCAGCGCGGCCAGACCATCTGCGGAATCGCCCGCCAGCGCGGTGTTTGGGTGATCTCGGTCGTCCACAGCGTGGTGGCGATGCGCAGTGCGTCGGCCATTGGCATCCCTAGTGCGATGGGCGTGCCAAACAAGGCCCCGGCGCTGCAGCCCACCACCAGGTCGGGCCGTATGCCTTCGCGCGCCAGCACCTCGGCCATGCCCAGTGCTGCAATGCTGCGCACGCCGCCGCTGCCCAGTACCAGCGCAAGCTTTGGCTCGGGCACGTGGGAAGAATGGGATACAGGGCTATGCACGGTGGGCTCCGGCCATGTGGCGGACCCTGGCGCTCCAGCCATGGGGCGCTGCGGGCACCTGGCTCAGGCGCAGGGCCGATTCGGCATGCACCAGCTGCGGGTCTTCGGCATCGGGCGTGCAGCAGAAGTGGCAGCGTTGCATCAGCCCCAGCATGGCCCGGTTGTCGGCCTGTACTTCGCCGTGCAGCCAGTGCAGACCAGCGTGGGCGGCGGTGTTGCCCAAAGCGCGCATGGCCCGCTCGCCCAGACCCCGGCGTTGCCAGCGGTCGTCCACCACCAGGGCGAACTCGGCACCGTCGCTGCTGTCGTCCACGCAATAGCGGGCTTCGGCCACGATCTGGAGTTGGCCCCAACGCTGGGCCGTCAGTACAAAAGCCACCTGGCCGCTGCGCTCCAGCGGCTCCAGCAGGGCAGGGCGGCTGTTGACACCGCCGTGAAAGCGGTTGTGCCGGGCGCGGGGCGACAGGCGCTCCAGCATGGCATCCAGCAGCGGGCCGTCCTGGGCTTGCATGGGTCGCAAAGTAAGCACGCTGCCGTCGCGCAAGCGCCAGGTGTCATGGGCGGGGTCTGGCGGGTGTGAAGAGGTAAACATGGCCGAAAGCTCCTGGCTGAGCGGCCATTTTTGAGGTTTTACCGGGACCGGTCTGTCCCCATCCGTAGCGACATCGCAGCCAGCACATCCTGCGCCAGGCTCCACACGGTGAGCGGTGCCGAGCCTTCGGCCTTGTTGCTGATGGTGACGAAAGCATTCTGTCCCCGACCGATGGTGCCCGCCACGGCTTTGGCCAGGGCGAGGCGGGTGTCCGGGTCGGGGTCCACGATGGCATTGAACGGAGCGTACAAATCACGCGCATCTTCGTAGCCGTAGGCACCATGCAGGCGGTTCAGGTTCCAGCGACAGACCAGCGGGCCAGGCCAGAGGGCGCGCAGCATGCCGAGTTGTTCGCGGATGGGCGGCAGCTTGGGGTGCAGGCCGAGACAATAGGTTGCGCCCGCCCCACGCAGCACGGTGACGAAATCGGGCGTGAGGAAGGCCGGGTCGCGCACTTCCACCGCAACCACACCGTCCGGCGCGGTGGGTTGTAAAGTGGGCAGGGCGGCGAGCATCCGGCCCAGCCGCGCCAGCACTTCCGGCATGCGGGCCAACAAGGTCGGTGGCAGCGGGCTGAGTTGGAACACCAGCGCGCCGACCTTGTGGCCCAGGCCTTCCAGCGCAGGCACCACGAACTCCTGCACGGCCAGTTCGGCATTCAGGAAAGCGACGTTGGTCTGCTGGCCGCGGCCGTTTTCGGCGCGCACCAGGGCATCGGTGACCAGGCTCGGCGCTTTCACCACGAAGCGAAAGTCGTCGGGTACCTGGGCTGCGTACGCTGCATATTGGCTGGCGCTGAGGGCGCGGTAGAAGTTGCGGTCCACGCTCACGGTGCGTAACAGCGGGTGCTGGGCGTAGGCCGCCAGGCCGTGTTTGGAAAGCGCGGTGTCGGCGTAGTCGCCATCCCACAGCAAGCCGGCCCAGCCGGGATAGGTCCATGACGAGGTGCCCATCCTCAGGTGGCGTGGCAGGGCTTGGGCCAGCGCGGCCCAGGCCGGGTCGGGCGGCTGAGGACGAACCGACGTGGTGCCTTTGGCCGACGGGCGCACTACCGAAGCTGGCGGCTGCTCGTTGCTGTTGTTATCGCCAAACTCGGGAAAGAGCGGGGGTTGTTGGGCCATGGGGGGTTTTGTCCGTTAAACGCTGGACCCCACCATCAACCCGGCAGGTAGCGGAAGCAGCGTTCGCTGTGGTCGTCCACCATACCCACGGCCTGCATCCAGGCGTAGATGGTCACTGCGCCGACAAACTTGAAGCCGCGCTGTTTGAGGGCTTTGGAGATATCGGCCGACAGCGGCGACTGGGTCAGCACCACACCGTTGCCCTTGATCGGCGCGCCGCCCACCATGCCCCACAGCCAGGTAGAAAAGTCCACGCCCGCCGCCTGCATGGCCAGGTAGGCCTGGGCGTTGCCAATGGTGGCCTCGATCTTGGCGCGCGAGCGCACGATGCCCGCGTCTTGCATCAACCGGTCGACATCGGCAGGCGTGAAGCGGGCCACGGCTACCGGGTCGAACTGGGCGAAGGCGGTACGAAAGCCCTCGCGCTTGCGCAAAATGATGGCCCACGACAGCCCGGCCTGGAAGCTGTCGAGCACCAGTTTCTCCCACAGCTTGCGGCTGTCGCGCTCGGGCACGCCCCATTCTTCGTCGTGGTAGGTGGCCATCAGCGGGCTGCTGTCGGCCCAGGTACAGCGGCAGAGTGGGGTGGTCATCGGTTGGGTTTCCTGTGCGGAGCTGGGTGGAGTTGGGGGGAGGACGAGTGTAAGGCGGCATCCACGGGGCGAGGTTGTGGCGGAGTAGCTTGCAAAAACCTGGCGAATGTCTGTAGCTATTCGTAGTGACAGGCGGACATATCGCCCCGTGCGCCCCGACAATGGTTCGAAACCTACCGCCCAAGCGCCATGCCCAACCCTGCCCTCTCGCCACCCATCCAGGTTGCCCTAGTCGAGGACGACGTGTTTTTTGCGCAGGCCCTGGCCGATGCCATCCAGGCCGCGGCGAGCATGGACTTGCAGGGCATGGCGGCCAACTGCCAGCAGGCCCGGCAGATGCTCACCACCCCGGCAGCCGATGTGCTGCTGGTCGATCTGGGCTTGCCGGACGGGTCGGGCCTGGACATCATCCGCGCCGCCCAGCAGCTGTGGCCGCGCTGCCTGGTGATGGTCAGCACCGTGTTTGGCGACGAAGCCCACGTGATCCAGAGCCTGGAGGCCGGGGCCAGCGGCTATTTGCTCAAAGACAGCACGCCCGCGCTCACGGTGGAAGAAATCCGCAACGTCTACGCCGGGGGCAGCCCCATCAGCCCGCTGATTGCGCGCCAGTTGCTGACCCGGTTTCGCTACGCCATGGCCAGCGAATCTGCGCCCATGCCGCTGGCTTCCAGCCTGGTGCCGCAGATGCCGCAAGAGGAGCAGGCCCGCCTGTCGCCGCGCGAGCGCCAGGTGCTGGACTACATCACCAAGGGTTTCAGCTACGAGGAAATTGGCGTGCTGATGGGAGTGTCGCGCAACTCGGTGCTGAGTTTTGTGCGGCGCATTTACGCCAAGCTCAAGGTGCGCTCGCAGCTGGAAGCCATTTATGAAGCCCGCGTCCAAGGTCTACTGGCTCCTTAGCCTGGCCACACTGGCGCTGGCCGCAGCCATGGTGCTGTGGCTGGAGCACCGGCTGGATAACACCAGCGCGCAGCATATCGAGCAGGCGCAGTGGATGACCGGCTCCGGCGGCTCGTTTGCCCCCTTGCCCCCCGAGGGCACCGTGGCGGACGGCTCCTGGCAGACCAGGGCGCTGCCCCTGACCTGGCCGCAACCCCTGCAAGCCCCGCTGGATGCCTCCCCGCGCCTCACCTGGCTGCAGGTGAATGTGGGCGATCTACCCGCCACCCCCGGTGGCCTGGTGCTGTACCTGCCGCGTTGGCAAACCATAGGCCGCATTGCGGTGTATGGCGACGACAAGCTGCTGTTTCGCTCGGTGGGCGACGCGGTCTGGAACGGCTTTAACCACCCGCTGTGGGTGCCGCTGGATGCCCACGGCACCGTGCCCGCGCCCCGGCTGCTGCGCCTGCGCATCGACAGCCTGGCCAACGCGGGCGGCACCGTGTCCAGCCTGTGGATTGGCCCGGCAGAGGCGCTGCTGCCACGCTACCGGCTGCGGCGCATGCTGCAAACCGGTCTGGCCGAGGTAATGGGCATGGCGTTTCTGGGGCTGGGCGGGTTTGCGTTTGCGGTGTGGCTGCTGCGCGAGGAACGCACCTATTTGTTGTTTGCGCTGTTCACCCTGCTGTGGGTGCTGCGCAGCCAGCGCTTCCACGTGGGGCTGGAGCCGCTGACCCTGCCCAGCGTGTGGTTTGGCTGGATGACCATCAATGCGGGTAATGCGCTGCTGGTCACCTGGTACGCCTTCATGTGCACCCTGGTGCCCACCGCGCCGCGCTGGCCACTGAAGGCGCTGCTGGGCTTGCTGCTGCTGTCCAGCGCCGTAACCTTGCCACTGCTGTCAGACACGGCCTGGCTCAACGCGCTGGCACCGTTGCCCTACCTGGTGACCAACCTGGCGGGCATTCCCGCCACGCTGTTGATGGTCTGGGCCGCCTGGCGGCACGGTGGGCGCGAGGGCATGGTGGCTGCCAGCATCGGCCTGCTGCATGTGCCGGTAGCCGTGCACGACTGGATGCTGCAAAGCTACCTGGTCAACCCCGAGCACATCTACGCCTGGCCGTTCTCCACTACCTTGCGCCTGGCCATGTTTTTGTACGTCATTCTGAACCGCTACGTGGGCGCCGTGGACACCGCCGAGCAGGCCAATCTGCGCTTGGCCCAGCGCCTGCGCGAGCGCGAGACCGAGCTGGCGGCCAGCTATGAGCAGCTACGCAGCGCACAGCAGCGCCAGGTCTTGAGCCAGGAGCGCCAGCGGCTGATGCAAGACATCCACGACGGTATGGGCTCGCAGCTGATGAGCGCGTTGAAGGTGGCCGAATCCGGCGGCCTGAGCGAGGCGCAGATGGCCCTGGTGCTGCGCGAATGCATCGACGACCTGAAGCTCACGGTGGATTCGCTGGAGCCGGTAGAGGCCGACCTGCTGCTGTTGCTGGCCACGCTGCGCTACCGGTTGGCCCCACGCCTGGAGAGTTCGGGCCTGCGCCTGCGCTGGGAGGTGGTGGACGTGCCCGCGCTCACCTGGCTGGACCCGCGCAGCGCCCTGCATGTGCTGCGCATCCTGCAAGAGGGCATTTCCAACACCTTGCAGCACGCCAGCGCCACCGAACTGCGGGTGGCGACGGGCGAGGCCGAAGGTGGCGTGTTTGTGCTGCTGGTCGACAACGGCCAGGGCTTCCAGCCCAAAGTGCACATGGGCCGCGGCTTGTCCAACATGGCGCGGCGGGCCCACGCGATTGGCGGCACGGTGGCCTGGGATGCCGTGCCGGGCGGCACGCAGTTCCGGCTCTGGCTGCCGCTGCGGATTTGCTGATTTATTTGCTGGCCTGTTGGGTGGTTTCCTTGGGCCAGTAGTCATTGACTTCTTGCACGGTGAAGTAGCGGCATTGCCCGGTAGCCGACTGCAAAAACACCTTCTGCTTGGCGTTCAGCTCAGGCGACTGGGGGTGGAAGCAATGCTCTGCGTCGCACATGATGCCGGTGGTGGGCTGGCCCACCGCCGCCATGATGATGGGCGGGCAGAAGAACACCAGTTCGTCGTCCGCCGCCATGGCGGGCAGGCAGCTGGCGATGCCAAGCAAGGCGGTCGCGAACAAAGACGTGGTTTTGGCGGTGAAATGCAACATGGTGGCTCCTTAAAAATCCATGCTGGAAGTATTGGAGATGGCCCCCAATTGGTCTGTAGCTATCCATAGCGACAGCCGAAATGGCGCCGGGCAGACCGTAAAATCTGCCCTTGTTCACCACCGGGATATGTGATGCGCGCCATCTTCAGTGTTTTGGGTTTGTTGCTCGTGGTGGTGGTCATCAGCCTGCTGGCCAAGAAGCAAATTGCCCCCATGGTGGCCACGCCGCAAGGCACGGCATCGGCCCAGCAACTTCCACAGCAAGTCAAGCAAGCGGTCGATGCTGCGCTGCAAACACCGCGTAGCATGCCGGATGAAAAACCTTAAGCTTTTTAGGCCTCTAGCGTATATTCTGCTTACGTTAGTAGCTATTATAAATATAGCAAATACCCGATGACCGATTTCGATGCCATGCAACTCGCCCTGGCCCAGGCACGCCTGGCAGCAGCAGCGGGCGAGGTGCCGGTGGGGGCCGTCATCCTGAAAGACGGCGTGGTCATCGCCACCGGCCGCAACGCCCCCATCGACGGGCACGACCCCACGGCGCATGCCGAAATCAACGCCCTGCGCGCGGCGGCCCAGGTGCTGGGCAACTACCGGCTGGAGGGCTGCGAGCTGTTCGTCACCCTGGAGCCCTGCACCATGTGCAGTGGGGCCATGCTGCATGCGCGGCTGCAGCGCGTGGTGTTTGGTGCGTCCGATGCCAAAACCGGCGCGGCCGGGTCGGTGATCAACGTGTTTGCCCAAGCGCAATTGAACCACCAGACGCAAGTGCTGGGCGGCGTACAGGCCGAAGAATGCACGGCGCTGCTGCAGGACTTCTTCCAGCAGCGCCGTGCCGACCACAAGCGCAACCACCACCCGCTGCGGGAAGACGCTTTACGCACCCCGGACACCGCTTTTGGCGCGCTGCCCCTCACCCCGTGGGCATCGCGTTTCACCAGTGACCTGCCCGCACTCGGCGGGCTGCGCATGCATTACTGGGATGAACGCCCGGCCACTGCGGCAGACCAGCCCCTGACCTATCTTTTGCTGCACGGCTTCCAGAGCTGGAGCTACGGCTACCGCGCCCTGTTTGCGGCGTTACTGCACGCCGGGCACCGCGCCGTGGCCCCCGACCTAGTGGGCTTTGGCAAAAGCGATAAGCCTAAAAAAGAAAGCTTCCACCGCTTCGCCACCCACCAGCAGATCCTGCAGGAATTCATGGTGCAACGGGATCTGCAGCAGGTGGTGTTGGTGCTGCCCGCCGACAGCGCCCGGCTGGGCCTGGCGGTGGCCATGGCCCTGCCGCAGCAAATTGCGGGCGTGCTGGCCATAGGCTGCGCGGCCCGGCAAAGTGAAGCCGACAGTGACGCCGATCGCGCGCCTTTTCCCGACAAAGGCAGCCAGGCGGGTCCGCGGGCTTTCCCGGCCATGCTGGCGCAGACGGATAAAGACTTCAGCAGCCAGGCGGTGCGCACGTTTGTGCAAGGCCTGGGGCCGGGCCGGGTACTGCGGGTGGCCGAAGCAGCCCGCCCCATGGGCCCGGCAGATATTTTTCAAGGCGCCACGCAGTGGACGCTGCCGGCATCGGCGCAGGAGCCGGGTGCAGCCATTGCCCACCGCGCGCTGGCGTTCTTTAGTAACAGTAATTTACCCAGCAAGTAGGTAGATATTAGATGAACAACCCGTTGGACGCGTAAGCGCTAGAAATCTACAGTCCCTCCATCGCCTTTTACAAGGCTTGTCAGTTGGAGAAAAAATGGCTGTTACGCATCTTACCCCGGATTCGCAGACCCTGCACCCTGCAGGGCGGCGCGGGCCACCGCAGCTGTTGCGGCTATTGCCGGGCTTGGCCTTAAGCGGGGCAATAGCCGCCGTAGCGATGGCGCTGGGCCGTGTCGACTGGCTGCAACAGCACGGCTTGAGCGCGCTGACGCTGGCCATCGTGCTGGGTATGGTGGTGGGCAACACCGCGCTGCCGCTGTTCCCCCAGATGGGCCGGGCGGTGGGGCCGGGCGTGCAGCTGTCCAAGCAAACCCTGCTGCGTTTGGGCATTGTGTTGTACGGCCTGCGGCTGACGGTGCAAGACGTGGGCCATGTGGGGCTGGCGGGTGTGGTGATCGATGCGCTGGTGCTGGGCTCCACCTTTGGCTTGGCCTGCTGGATCGGCACCCGCTGGCTCGGTCTGGACCGCACAACGGCCATGCTGATTGGCGCTGGCAGTTCGATTTGCGGAGCCGCTGCCGTGATGGCGACCGAGCCGGTGCTGCGCGCCCGGGCCGAGCAGGTGACGGTGGCGGTGGCCACGGTGGTGGTGTTTGGCACCGTGGCCATCTTTGTGTACCCGCTGCTGTTTACGCTGAACCAGCATTGGCAACTGGTCCCTGGCGGCGCGCAGGCCTTTGGGCTGTATGCGGGCTCCACTATCCACGAGGTGGCCCAGGTTGTGGCCGCGGCCCGAGCGATCGGCCCGGATGCCGCAGATGCCGCGGTGATCGCCAAGATGGTCCGGGTGATGATGCTGGCCCCGTTTTTGGTGGTACTGTCTGCCTGGTTGGCACGTGACGAGGCCCGGGCGGGCAACGCCTCTGCCAGCGCTCCCACCAAATTGGCCATGCCCTGGTTTGCCCTTGGGTTCATTGCGGTGGTGCTGTTCAATTCGCTGCACTGGCTGCCCGCACCGGTGCTGGCCGTTATCGCCGAAGTAGACACCGCGCTGCTCGCCATGGCCATGGCCGCCCTGGGCCTGGCAACCCACCTGGGTGCCATCCGCAAAGCCGGGATCAAACCGCCGCTGCTCGCGGCCATGCTGTTTGGCTGGCTGATCGCTGGGGGGGCCTTGATCAACCGCTGGGTTCCCGCTGTGCTGGGCTAAAAACCTGACCGCGATGGGATACTAGGCGCGTGACAAAACATATCTACATCTTTTCCCCCTCTGGCGCGGTTCGTGACAAAGCCGCTTTCAAACGCGGCGTGGCCCGGCTCAAAACCCTGGGCTACGCGGTCGAGATCGACCCCGATGCGCTCAAAAGCCATATGCGCTTTGCCGGTGACGATGCCACCCGCGTAGCCGCCATCCACCGGGCGGCCGCCAGCGGTGCCGACATTGCGCTTACCACCCGCGGCGGCTACGGCCTGACCCGCATTTTGGCCAGCATTGACTACCAAGCCGTGGCCAAGTCGATTGAAAAAGGCACCCAGTTCGTGGGCTACAGCGACTTTACCGCCCTGCAAAACGCCGTGCTGGCGCAAACCGGGGCCATCACCTGGGCCGGCCCGGCGTTGGGCGAGGGCTTTGGCGTAGAAGGCACACCCGACGACATCATGGAAGCCTGCTTTGACGACCTGGTGGGCGGGCAGGGCGAGGGCACGGGCTGGCGGCTAGGGCGTGAAGATGCCCAGCTTGCTATCGATTCCGTAGCTGCCAGCGCAGATGAAGTAAGCGCAGATGGCGATTTCTATTTAAAAGATGCAGTTTTGTGGGGTGGCAACCTGTCGGTACTGGTGTCCCAGCTGGGCACGCCGTACTTTCCCCACATACAGGGTGGCATTTTGTTTCTGGAAGATGTGGGCGAACACCCGTACCGCATTGAGCGCATGCTGACCCAGTTGCTCTACAGCGGGGTGCTGGCGCGCCAAAAAGCCATTGTGCTGGGCCAGTTCACCGAATTCACCAAGGTGCCGCACGACGGCACTTTCCGGCTGGCTACTGTGGTGGCGTGGCTGCGCAGCCAGCTCAAGGTGCCGGTGCTGACCAATTTGCCCTTCGGCCATGTACAGACCAAGGTGCTGCTGCCCGTGGGTGCCACGGTGGAGTTGGCGCTACAGGGCCGCGAGGCGCTGGTGGTCTGGGGCCATGTGTCGCATGGCGGTGCAGACCACCACCATGGCCACCACGATCATCATGACCACAGCGGCCATCACCACCACTGAGCACCTTTCAGCCAGAACGCAAGCCCCCCCCCCCAGAAACGCCGCAGTCTGGGGGGCTCAACGAAGTCGACTGGAGCGCGACACCAAGCCCTTGGGCAAGAGGCCCTGAAACAGCGGAGCCATCTGCTCCATCCGCGCACGGGCAGCACTTTCGCCATCGCGGTTGGCCAGCACGCCCATCAGGTCGGCACGCAGGAACCACAGGGTTTGCACGTCTTTTGCATAGGCCACGCGGTGCTGCAAGGCCGGGCCCTCAAAACCATCGACTTCGCCCAAATACGCCAGCATGGTGGAGCGTACCTGCTCCAACTGTTGCGCACGCCCGGCATCTGCCCGCGCAGTATCCACACCAATGATGTTGTAGAAGCTGTTTTTGATGGAGGTGGAGTCCCAAGCCATGGACGGATGCGTGCGTGTGTAGAAGAATGAATTAAATGCGAAACATGTGACAAATTACACATTACAGTAGCACAAGCCCCTTGTCAAAGCACCATAGACGCCGTGCTTTGGTAACTGCATGTAAATCATCCCGGAAAATTTACGGCAGAAGGAAACATTTTGAATCTGCCTTGGTACCCAAAAAATGGAGTGTCTGCCGAGTGTGTTCGTTTGCATTCATAATTTGTCTTGTAAAGCGCATGCAATCCGATAGCTTTCATCTGCAGCACTAAACTGCATTCACCATTTATCTGACCATTAACAACAAAGTCTCCAGCATGGGCGTACAGGCCACCGTCGTATTTGCCGATCTCACCGGGAGCACCGCCTTCTATGTGGCGCTTGGCAACGAAAAAGCCACCCGTGCGGTGACCCGTATCACCCAGTGGATTGGCGAGGTGTGCGAGGCCCACCAAGGCCGGGTGGTCAAAAAGCTGGGCGACGGCGTGCTCGCCGTATTTGCCGACGCAGGCAACGCCGCCAACGCAGTGATCGCCATCCAGCGTGGCCACCAGCAGCGTCTGCTGAAGTGGCCCGATGCCATCCGCATGGAAATCAAAGCCGGTATCGCCCGTGGCGAGGTGGTGGAAGTGGATGGCGATTGCTATGGCGATGCGGTCAACGTCGCCTCGCGCCTGAGCGATTTGTCCGGCGGCAACCAGATTTGGGCAACCGAATCGGTAGTGGCCGAGGTGGATGATGCGCTGGGGTTGCGCTTTATGAGCCTGGGGCCGGTTAATTTGCGGGGCCGCCATGAAGCTGTGCCGCTGTACAAGATTGAATGGCAAGAGGATGCCCGCACCGAATTTGTCACCATGCAGGCCAGCCTGGCCGACCTCGAGCGGCCTGGAGCCCACCAAGTGGGGCACATCCACCTGGCGTATCTGGATGTCAACCGCAGTTTTTCATCGCACGACATACCGGTGCACCTGGGTCGTGCCGACCAGGCCGAGTTTTTTATCAAAGACCCGCGCGTATCGCGGCTGCACGCCCGCATTGCTTGGCGCAACGGCGCATTTTTTATCACTGACCTGAGCAGCTTTGGAACCTGGGTGCGGTTTACCGGCAGCGACACCGATGTACCCCTGCGCCGCGATGAATGCCAGCTGCACGGCACCGGAGAAATTGCCCTGGGCATGCCGTTCAATGACATCAGTGCCCCTACAGTGCACTTCAGTTTTTCGCCGCAAGGGCCCTCGTTTTATGGGACTACGGGCTAGCGGGCGCATTGTGTAGGTCTGTGGGAGCTAAAATTTGCATACAGCGCCAGAAACCGTGTTTCTGAGCAACTTATGAATAAACTTGCTCCTATAGCCATGACGAAAAAATCCAATATCGACTTTGAAGACATGAACCTGCAGGTGGGTGTGCGCCTGCAGATCATGTCGAGCCAGTCGGCCAACCCCACGGTGCACTACACCACGCTGATCGGTTTTGTGCCAGGCGAGTATTTGCTGCTGAAGATTCCGCAAGAAAGTAGCGCCATGCCTGAGGGCGAAAACGTCATCATCCGAGTGTTCTCGGGGGTGTCGGTGTTTACCTTTAGTAGCAAGGTTGAGTCGGTGGTCACGGCACCGCGCGCCTTTTTGCTGCTGGCGTTTCCCAGCGCCATCCAAAAGGTGGGCCTGCGCAAGGCGGTGCGGGTCAAGGCCAATTTGCCAGTCAAGATCAAAAGCGGTCTCGACCCCAAGAACTTCAAAATGGCCACGCTGTCGGACATCAGTCTGAGCGGTGCGCTGGTATCTACTGCCCGGCCTTTGGGCACCTCGGGCGACCTGATCGACATTGAATTTACGCTGCGCGACCAGGCATCGGACCGCGACGTGACCATCACCACCACCGCCTCGATCCGCAGCGTGCAGCAGTCGGCGGGCAGCACGGCCGACGGGGCCACGTTCCACACGGTGTACTCGCACGGCATCAACTTCCATGACATCGAAGCAGCCGACCAGGTGATTCTGCAGAACTTCGTGTACGAGACTTTGCTGATCCACCGCACCTGATGTGAATTGCTATTAAATAAATAGCTAAAAGCGTAGGTGAAATATGCGCTAGAGGCCTAAAAATTATATATTTTTAGGCCTCTTTTCCTTTCTGCAAACCGTCACGTGGTTGTCATGAATTTGACATCAAAACAACGCACACTGGCTGCTACCCTTCGCTCCCGTCTGCCTGTAACCACCTGATGCCCCACCCTGATAAAAACCACAACTCCTCTCAGCCGGCGGCCGGCGTAGCGCTGCTGGACCGCGACCACAGCATCCTGGCCTTCAACGAGCGGGTGCTGGACTGGGCGGTGCGGGCCGATGTACCGCTGCTGGAGCGCCTGCGCTATTTGTGCATTGTCTCGGCCAATCTGGACGAATTCTTCGAGGTGCGCGGTGCCCCGCACTTAATTGCGGCCCACACCAACGACTACCGCGGGGTCTATACAGTCGATTCCTTCAAGGCGCTGGCCACCGCGGCACATGCGCTGGTGGCGCGCCAGTACGCGCTGTACAACGACCAGTTGCAGCCCGCGTTTGCAGAGCAGGGTTTTCAGATCATCTCGCACGGCGATCGCAATGCGGTGCAGCGGCGCTGGGTGAAAAGCTATTTTGAACGCGAAGTGCGGCCTCTGCTGGTGCCGGTGGGGCTGGACCCGTCGCACCCGTTTCCCCAGGTGGCCAACAAGTCACTGAACTTCATCGTGCGCCTCAGCGGGCAAGACGCTTTTGGCCGCGAAAACGACATCACCATCGTCAAGGTGCCCAGGGTGCTGCCGCGCTTTATCCGCCTGCCCGATGCCGTGGCAGGGGACCGCATGCTGTTTGTGTCGCTGTCCAGCGTGATCCGCGCCCATTTGCAAGAGATGTTTGCGGGCCGCCAGGTGGGGCAGTTTTCGCAGTTCCGCGTGACGCGCCACTCCGACCTTGCGGTGGACGAAGACGACGTACGCAACCTGCGTACCGCCCTGCGCCAGGGGCTGGAAGTGCGCCATTACGGCCAGGCGGTGCGGCTGGAGGTGTCGGCTGACTGCTCGGAGCATCTATCCAAATTTTTGCTCAAACAGTTTGACCTGCCCGAGCAGGCGTTGTACCGGGTGCACGGCCCGGTGAACCTGGCGCGGCTGACACAGCTGATCGACCTGGTGAACCGCCCGGCGCTGTTGTTCCCAGCCTTCCAGGCCAGCTGGCCCAAACAATTGATGCAGGGCCAGTCGTTTTTTGAACGGCTCAAGCAGGGCGACGTGCTGGTGCACCAGCCGTTTGAAAGTTTTGACGCGGTGCTGGCTTTTTTGCGCGAAGCGGTGCACGACCCCGCCGTGCTGGCCATCAAGCAGACCATCTACCGCACCGGCCCGGACTCCGAACTCATGGCCCTGCTGCGCGAAGCCGTGCGCCGGGGCAAAGAGGTGACGGTGGTGGTGGAGCTGAAGGCCCGCTTCGACGAAGAGGCCAATATCAACTGGGCCGAAATGCTGGAATCCATTGGTGCACAGGTGGTGTACGGCGTGGTGGGCCTGAAAACCCACGCCAAGATGCTGCTGGTGACGCGCCGCGAGGGCAAGCAACTGCGCCGCTACGGCCATTTGTCTACTGGTAACTACAACCCGCGCACAGCCAGGCTGTACACCGACATCAGCTACCTCACGGCCGATGCCGTGCTGACCGGCGACATGGAGCAGGTGTTCATCCACATCGCCGGACAAAGCAAACTGCCGCGTCTGCGCAGCCTGCTCCTGGCCCCGTTCCATCTACACCGCAAGTTGATCGCCAAAATCAACGCTCTGGGTAAGGCTGCCGCGCAGTGCACGCCGGGGCGCATTGTCGCCAAGATGAACGCCTTGACCGACGAGGCCATGATCGAAGCCCTGGTGCGCGCGGGCCAGCAGGGCGTACGCATCGATCTGGTGGTGCGCGGGGCGTGCATGCTGCCTGCACAGGTGCCGGGCTGGACGGACAACATCCGGGTGCGCTCGGTGGTCGGGCGGTTTCTGGAGCACTCGCGCATCTTTTACTTTGGCAGCGGCGAGCAAGAGGAGCTGTACCTGTCCAGCGCCGACTGGATGAACCGCAATATGCTGCGCCGCATCGAGCTGGCTTGGCCGGTGACCGACCCGGTGCTGCGCCAACGCGTCATCGACGAATGCCTGGTGCCTTACCTGCTGGACGGGCGCGATGCCTGGGACCTGGGCGCAGACGGTCGCTACACCCGCACCCAGACCGATGGCCACAGCGCGCAAACCGCGTTGATGAACCGCTACAGCCAGCGCCGCCGCAGGCAAGAGAGCTGATATGGATTTGATTCTTTGGCGCCACGCCGAAGCCGAGGAGGGCGGTGATGCCCTGGTCGACCTGGACCGCAGCCTGACCCCGCGCGGTACCAAGCAGGCCCAACGCATGGCCCAGTGGTTGGACCGCCATCTACCAGAAAGCACCCGTGTGCTGGCCAGTCCGGCGCGGCGTACCGAGCAGACTGTGCAGGCTTTAGGGCGCAAATTCAAGCTTCGGCCTGAGCTGGCCCCCGGTTGTACCCCCGCGCAGTTGCTGGCCGTCGCCCAGTGGCCCGACAGCAAGGCGCACGTGCTGCTGGTGGGGCACCAGCCGGTGCTGGGGGAAACCATCGCCCAGTTGCTGGGCATGGCCGAGCCCGAGTTCTCGGTGCGAAAGGGCGCTGTGTGGTGGTTGCGCCACCGCGAGCGCGAGGGTGTGGGGCAGACGGTGCTGGTGTCCGTGCAGGCCCCAGACCTGCTTTAGGCTTTTTTCACAATCTTCTTCACGGTTTTTTTAGCAGCTGGCTTGGATGCGGCTTCGGTTGCCGGGCGGCCGGTCTTGATGGTCGGCACGGCCTGCAAAGCAGCATGCAAGGCCGCGTCGGACATAGCCGCCAGGGCTTTGATGCCAGCGCGCAGCAGTTCGCTCTTCTTGGCGGGCTGGGCCAGGGCGATGGAGCGCAGCTTCAGGTCGTCCAGCACGGTGTATTCGGCCTTGGGGATAGTGAAACTGTCGCGCACCAGCTTGGGCTTTTTGACCTTGGCAGGTTTGGCCATGGGCACCGCTTTGGTTTTGACCGCAGCTGGCTTGGGCTTAGCTGCAACCGGCTTCACGACCTTCACCACTTTGGCGCGCACCGCAACTTTCTTTGGTGCAACGGGCTTGCTCGCCACGACGGCAGGTGCAGCGGCAGCAGGTGTAGCAGGGGTCGGTACGGTAGCAACTTTGGGGGCAGTGGTCATCTATAAAACTCCAATTAAACGATTTATATAGTTTATATGGTTTTATGTGTTTTTCAAAGTGGGCGACGTACATCTGGTCCGTTTTCACCGTGCTGTCATCGGCATCCCTTAGGGTCCAGGCTTTTGCCGTTCAGATGGAGTGATGCCTTGGATACTTTTGCAGTGGATATGCCAAGCTTGGCCCGCGACTACTTTCCAGGCAAGGTCCGCCACGGGGTGGGGCCGCTGGCTGATTTGATGCGCAAAAATGCGCTGAAATCGGTGTTCCAGCCCATCGTGGACTTACGCAACGGCGGCATCTACGCGCACGAAGCCCTGATTCGCGGTGTCGAGGGCACGGCTTTGTTTGGGGCCGATGCCTTGTTTAGTGCAGCCCGCAGCGAACGGCTGCTGTTTGAGTTTGAGTTGTTCTGTGCGGGTGTGGCGCTGGAGGGCTGGGGCCGGTTACAAGAGCCCGGGCGGCTGTTTGTCAATATCAGCGCCGATGCCCTGGTGGACGTAGTGCAGTGCCAAGGGTGCGCCACGCTGGTGCAATGGGTCCGCAGCTTTGGTGTCTTGCCACGCATGCTGGTGCTGGAGCTGACCGAGCACGAGCGCGTGAACAATATGGACCAGCTGATCGAGGTCGCCCGCGAGGTGCGTGCCGCGGGCCTGTCCTTGGCGTTGGACGACTTTGGCGACGGCCGTTCCAGCCTGCGGCTGTGGTCGCAGGTGAAGCCGGAGATCGTCAAGATCGACAAATACTTCACCAAGGACATCGCCCACCACGCCGACAACCTGCAAACCCTACAAGCCTTGAAGCAAATTGCCACTATTTTTGGTACCCAGTTGGTGGCCGAGGGCATTGAGACACAGGATGACCTGCGGGTGCTGCGCGATCTGGATCTGACCTACGGGCAGGGCTATTTGCTGGGCCGACCCGAACTGTCGCCCCGGATCAAGGTACACGAAGCTGCCATGGAGGTTTTGAACGATACGCTGGTGTCGATATTTCCCGCATCGGGACGGGTGTCGCGCTCGGGTGTGTTGCGTGGCCTAGCGGTGCAGCAAGCACCTTGTGCCGATTTGCACACCACCAACGACCAGCTGTCGGCCCTGTTTTTGCAGCACGCCGAGTTGCACGCGATTGCTATTGTGGACAACGGTCGCCCGCTGGCGCTGGTGAACCGGCACCAGTTCATGACCCACTACGCAACCCCGTATTACCGCGAGGTGCATGGTCGCAAGCCCTGCCTGGCCAATGCCAACCACGCGCCGCGCCTGGTGGAGCGGGACCACAACGTGGACGAGCTGGTGGGCATCCTGACCTCGCAAGACCAGCGCTACCTGACCGAGGGCTTCATCGTGACCGAAAACGGGCGCTACATCGGGCTGGGTACCGGCGACCAGCTGGTGCGTTCGGTAACCGAAGTGCGGCTGGAGGCGGCCCGCCACGCCAATCCATTGACGTTTCTGCCGGGTAATATCCCCATCAGCCAGCACATCGAGCGCCTGATGGATGCCGGAGCGGACTTCGTCGCTTGCTACGCCGACCTGAACCATTTCAAACCGTTCAATGACCATTACGGCTACTGGCGTGGTGATGAAATGATCCGCTTGGTGGCCAAGCTGGCCCTGGCCCATTGCGATGCCAAACGTGACTTTGTGGGCCACGTGGGCGGTGACGACTTTATTTTTCTGTTCCAAAGCAGCGACTGGGTGCAGCGCTGTGAAGCCATCGTGCAGGAGTTTGCCGAGCGGGCCCTGGCCTTGTTCGATGCCCCGGCGCGGCTGGAAGGGGGCATCCAAGCCGAAGATCGGCAAGGCGTACCGCGGTTTTTCCCGTTCACCACACTGTCCATTGGCGCGGTGCGCATCCATCGCGGCCAGTACGGGCACGCGGAGGAAGTGGCTAATGCCGCTGCCTTGGCCAAACACGATGCCAAGGTGCATGGTGCGGGTTTATTTATCCGGGAATCCGCCAGCGCAACACTGGCGTAAGAGTTGGAATGCACGGACCCTCGGCAGGGCCGCAAACTGCTCTATAAAATGGCCCCATGGCCACCAAAACCCCCAAAAAGCCACCGCAGCCCGTAACCCCCGCATCCACACCCGATGATGGCGGTTCGGTCGTGCTGGAGCGGCGCACTGAAAAAATCCAGCCCCCGCAAATGCACCAGGTGCTCATGCTCAATGACGACTACACCCCTATGGAATTCGTGGTGGTGGTGATCCAGGAGTTTTTCAGCAAAGACCGCGAAACGGCCACCCAGATCATGCTCAAGATTCACCTGGACGGTAAAGCCGTGTGCGGCGTGTACTCTAAAGACGTAGCCGCCACCAAGGTAGACCAAGTACTGGAGGCGGCCAAACAGAACGGACACCCTTTGCAATGCGTCAGCGAACCCGTGGGTTGATTTGCATGGCTTGAATATGGCAAAGCACAACCCATGTAGAGTGCGTAGCAAGAGAGTCACAAAGAGTTGTTAGGTGTCGAAATGAGTAAGGCAAAAAAGGAATTCACATGATTGCCCAAGAATTGGAAGTTAGTTTGCACATGGCATTTGTGGAAGCGCGCCAGCAACGCCACGAATTTATTACCGTCGAGCATCTGCTGCTGGCGTTGCTGGACAACCCCAGCGCCGCCGAAGTGCTGCGGGCCTGCTCGGCCAGCATCGATGATTTGCGCAAGTCGCTGAGCAACTTCATCAAGGACAACACGCCCCAGGTCGCCGGTACCGACGATGTCGATACCCAGCCCACGCTGGGTTTCCAGCGCGTGATCCAGCGCGCCATCATGCACGTGCAGTCCACAGGCAGCGGCAAGAAGGAAGTCACCGGCGCGAATGTACTGGTCGCCATTTTTGGCGAAAAAGACTCGCACGCTGTGTACTACCTGCACCAACAGGGCGTGACGCGCCTGGACGTGGTCAACTTTATTGCCCACGGCATCAAGAAGAGCGACCCTCCCGAGCCCGTCAAGGCTGCTGAAAACCAGGCCGAAGGCGAAGAGGGGGGCGGCGAAAAGAACGAGAAAGCATCCCCGCTGGAACAGTTCACCCAAAACCTGAACCAGTTGGCCAAAGAAGGCAAGATTGACCCGTTGATCGGCCGCGAGTACGAAGTCGAGCGCACCATCCAGATTTTGTGCCGCCGCCGCAAAAACAACCCGCTGCTGGTGGGTGAGGCCGGTGTGGGCAAGACCGCAATCGCCGAGGGCCTGGCCTGGCGCATCACGCAAAAAGAAGTGCCTGAAATTCTGGCCGAAGCCGTGGTGTATTCGCTGGACATGGGCGCGCTGCTGGCGGGCACCAAGTACCGCGGTGACTTCGAACAGCGCCTCAAGGGCGTGCTCAAGTCGCTGAAAGACCGGCCCAATGCGATTTTGTTCATCGACGAAATCCACACCTTGATCGGTGCGGGCGCAGCCTCGGGCGGCACGCTGGATGCGTCCAATCTGCTCAAGCCCGCGCTCTCCAGCGGTCAGCTCAAGTGCATTGGTGCCACCACGTTCACTGAATACCGCGGCATCTTTGAAAAAGACGCAGCCCTGTCACGCCGCTTCCAAAAGGTCGATGTGGTGGAACCCACGGTGCAGGAAACGGTGGAAATCCTCAAGGGTTTGAAGTCGCGCTTTGAAGAGCACCATGGCGTGAAATACGCCGTGGCCGCGCTGCAGGCTGCTGCCGAATTGAGCGCCAAGTACATCAACGACCGCCATTTGCCCGACAAGGCGATTGACGTGATTGACGAGGCTGGTGCCGCCCAGCGCATCCTGCCGCCCAGCAAGCGCAAGAAAACCATCACCAAGACCGAGGTGGAAGAGATCGTGGCCAAAATCGCCCGCATCCCACCCGCCAACGTGTCCAACGACGACCGCGGCAAACTCAAGACGCTGGAACGCGACCTGAAGAGTGTGGTGTTCGGCCAAGACAAGGCGCTGGACGTGCTGGCCTCGGCTGTGAAGATGGCGCGTTCGGGTCTGGGTAAGGGCGACAAGCCAATTGGCTCGTTCCTGTTCAGCGGCCCCACCGGTGTCGGCAAGACCGAAGCGGCCAAGCAACTTGCCTACATCATGGGCATCGAGCTGATCCGCTTTGACATGTCCGAGTACATGGAACGCCATGCGGTGAGCCGTCTGATCGGTGCGCCTCCGGGCTACGTTGGCTTTGACCAGGGCGGCCTGCTGACCGAGGCCGTCACCAAGAAGCCGCATTGCGTCTTGCTGCTGGACGAAATTGAAAAGGCCCACCCGGACATTTTCAATGTGCTGCTACAGGTGATGGACCACGGCACGCTGACCGACAATAACGGGCGCAAGGCCGACTTCCGCAACGTCATCATCATCATGACGACCAATGCGGGTGCCGAAACTATGAACAAGGCGACGATCGGATTCACCAATCCGCGTGAAGCTGGCGACGAGATGGCGGACATCAAACGCCTGTTCACCCCCGAGTTCCGCAACCGTCTGGACGCGACCGTGAGCTTCAAGGCGCTGGACGAAACCGTCATCCTGCGGGTGGTGGACAAGTTCCTGCTGCAACTGGAAACCCAGTTGGCCGAGAAGAAGGTGGATGTTACGTTTACCGACACCTTACGCAAGTACCTGGGCAAGAAGGGCTTCGACCCGCTGATGGGTGCGCGTCCGATGCAGCGTCTGATCCAGGACACAATCCGCCGCGCCTTGGCCGATGAGTTGCTGTTCGGTCGCCTGATCGACGGTGGCCGCCTGACGGTGGACATGAAAATCACCACCGACGAAAAGGGCGTGGAAACGGGCGAGGTCGAACTCGACATCCAGCCGCTGCCCAAGCGCGAAGGCCGGGCCAAGCCCGAGTCGGAAGAAGCCACCGCGGGCTAACTCCGTCGTTTCCCCCTGCCTCCCCACAAAAAAGGGGCAGTACCCATGCGGTACTGCCCCTTTTTTTATAGCAAACTATACAATAGGCTAGAGCGGTAGAGTATCAAAACCTGCATATGCCTTGCGCAGCCAGGTCTTGACGCGCTGGCGTTCCAATATGCCCAGGCCATCGGTTTCGCTGCGCTCGTGCACGGCGCTCCAGAAGCTGGCGCTTTGGCGGTCGATCTTGCGCATGCTGGCATCCTGCAGCTGGGGCAACTCGATCACCCGTGCGCCGTAGGCCAGGGCCTGCTGCAGGGCGGCAGACGATTGCATCAGCGAGAAATCGGACCCCCGGCCATGGTTCAGCACAATGATGTAGTTGGGCGTATTGCCCACGCTGTTCATCAGGTCGGCCAGCAGATTGACAGAATCCTTGCCTTCGTCAACAACGTGCCAGAAATTAATCGCCACACGCAGGTCACCCAGCACTTCGAACAGGTCGGAGTCGTGGATCCAGCGGGCCAACGGGGCGGCGGTTTGCGCGGCCAAGTCCACGATGACGTTTTGCTCGGGGTTGGCTTCAAACGCCTCGGCGATCACGTCCAGCCCTTCAAAGCTATCCACCACTACCGGCGACGCGAAGTCGGGGTAAAAGCGGGTGAAAGAGTTGTGCGAACGGTCGGTGTCAAAGCCGGTAAAGGCCTTGCCTGTGTCCAAAAAGTACTGTGCCAAAACGCGGGCCGTAACGGACTTGCCTACGCCGCCTTTTTCGCCGCCAATGAAATTGATTGAACTCATGGTTTTCCCTGGAATGTGAGGCATGGGGCTTACGAAGATAAGCCGTGCCAGAGATTCTACGGGGTCGGGTTCTGTCAGCCGATCGCTTTATTAAAAAATAAGCAAGAACCATGCGCAACTAAAAGAGTGCATCGGTATCTGAGCAAGTTACCTGAAGGTAAAGGCCCATGGATCGGGGTGGAAACGGTCCCTGCGCACGGCTTTCCGTCCTAAATCGGCCCTAAAATAATATCACCTTAAAAAGCCTATCTAAGTCATTGATCTTGCGTGAAGTTTTTGATTTAGATACACTTGGTCACATACGTTTATGCCCGGAGATCATCCCATGTCCTCCTCTGAAAGCCCTGTTTTGAACCGCTTGCTACAAATTGTTGCCGTATTTACCTGCTCCGTAACGTTGTTGGCGGCTCCTGCGCACGCAGCGCAGCGCAAGAAGGTTGAAATTCAAAAAACCCACACCAGCAGTGCTGTAGCCAAGCGCAGCAGTGTGAAAACAGTGCGTGTAGCCCGTGCGTCCAAGACGAAAATTAGCGCCAAGTCGCGGGCTGCCATGCGTCCTGTGGTCGCCATCATTCCGGCCAAGCCCTCGTTTGGTGAATTGGCCGGTTTGCACGGCGCACCCGATGCGCTGGCGCTCAAATCCAGCGTGGCTCTGGTGATCGACCAAGACACCCGTGAAGTGTTGTTCAGCAAAAATGACCAGGCGATATTGCCGATTGCGTCCATCACCAAGCTGATGACCGGCGTGGTGATAAACGAAGCCCATTTGCCGATGGACGAAGAGATCACTATCACCCAGGACGATGTAGATACTGAAAAACGCAGCCGTTCGCGCTTGACCGTGGGCTCCACCCTGAGCCGTGGCGAGTTGCTGCACCTGGCACTGATGTCCAGCGAAAACCGTGCTGCCCACGCCCTGGGCCGCACTTATCCTGGCGGCTTGCCCACCTTTGTGGCTCTGATGAACGCCAAGGCCAAAGGCCTGGGCATGAAAGATACGCGCTATGTCGAGCCCACCGGCTTGTCCAGCGACAACCAGTCCAGCGCACGCGATCTGGCCACCCTGGTGAATGCCGCCTACAACGAACCCACTTTGCGTGAACTCACCACGTCGCAAGGCTACCAGGTCGAAATCGGCAGCCGCATGATGCAGTTCAACAATACCAATCGCCTGGTGAAAAATCCGGATTGGGATATCGGCCTGCAAAAGACCGGCTTCATCAATGAAGCAGGCCAATGCCTGGTCTTGCAGGCCAAGGTTGCGGGCCGCAAACTGATCATGGTGTTTCTGGATTCCGCTGGCAAACTCAGCCGTATTGCCGATGCCGAGCGTGTACGCCACTGGGTCGAAGCAAACCACATGATGACCGCGCGAACCGCGGTCAAGATCGCAGGCTGATCCTGACGACCTGACCCAGCGGCTATCGGCCGCCTGGGGCTACTTTGTATCCCAAGGCTGATGAAATTGCGTTGGCCGTGGTCTGTAGTTTGGGCAGCCAGTTTTCGTCCAGCCGGTCTGCCGGGGCCGAGATAGACAATCCGGCCACTAAGCGGTTCTGGTCATCGTACAGACCCACCGCCATACAGCGCACCCCCAACTCCAGCTCTTCGTTATCACGGGCAATGCCGTATTGGCGCACCCGCGCCAGCTCGCGCTCCAGCTGGCCCAGGTCGGTCAGGCTGTTCTTGGTCTGGCCGCTAAGGCCTGTACGCGTGGCGTAGGCCCGCACGCGCTGCGGGTCGTCGATAGCCAGAAACAGCTTGCCGACCGACGTAAGGTGCAAGGGCGCGCGGCCCCCAATGGCCCGCACCACCTGCATGCCTGAGCGCTCGCTGAAGGCGCGCTCCACATACACAATTTCGTCGCCCTGGCGCAGGCTCAGGTTCACTGGCTGCTGCGTCAGGCGGTGCAGTTCGCGCATGGGGGTCAATGCGGCATCGCGCACACTCAAGCGGCCCTTGACCAAGTTGCCCAGCTCCAGCAAACGCATGCCCAGCCGGTAGCTGCCCGGCTCGGGCCGGTCCACAAAGCGGCCGGTGGCCAGATCGTTCAGGATGCGGTGAGTGGTGGACGGGTGCAGGCCGGTTTTTTCGCTGATTTCCTTGAGCGACATGGCCTCTTCGCGCGAGGCCAGTACATCGATCAGGGCGAACATCCGCTCTATCACCTGGACGGTCGGTGTGGCGGGAATACTGGGGTCGGTCGCTTTCATGGGCAGTTCTCACAAGATGTGTCGCATCTTACCTTGTGAAATACCAAATTGCATGATGTGAAATGACGGAGCTCAGCCTTCAGTCCAAACACCCTCGCGCAACACCTCGTGGGGTAAAAAACGGGCCTTGTACAGCATCTTCGGGCTCTGGGCGATCCAGTAGCCTAGGTAGACGTAGGGAAGACCCAGTTGCTCGGCCTGCTCGATCTGCCACAACACGTTGTAAGTGCCGTAGCTGGCGCGTTCTTCGGGCTCGTAGAAGGTGTAGACGGCCGACAGCCCGTCGTCCAGCACATCCAAAATCGACACCATCTTGAGCGCGCCGGGCGTGCCATCTTCCAGGGTTTCGCGGAACTCCACCAGGCGGGAGTCGACTCGGCTTTGCAGCAAAAACTGGGTGTACTGGTCGATGCTGTCTTGGTCCATGCCGCCGCCCGCGTGGCGGCCATTCTGGTAGCGCAGGTAGAGCTGGTAATGCTCGGGCATAAAACCCAGGTGCAGTACCCGGGCCTGCAGGCTGCGGTGCTGTTGTTTGGCGCGCCGCTGGCTGCGGTCGGGCTTGAAGGCAGCTACCTGCACCCGCAGCGGCATGCAGGCCTGGCAGCCGTCGCAGTAGGGGCGGTAGGTAAACAGGCCGCTACGCCGAAAGCCGCTGCGCACCAGTTCGGAATAGGTGTCGGTTTGGATCAGATGGCTGGGCGTGGCCACCTGGGAGCGGGCCTGCCGCTCGGGCAGGTAGCTGCAAGGATAGGGTGCAGTGGCATAAAACTGCAGGGTTTGTAGGGGCAGGTCGGTGAGGTGTGTCACGGGGTAGCCAGCGGTTGGGGTTGCAGAGCGGTCCAATAGTGCGGGTCAAATTGCCAAACCGGGCCTGTCAGCCTGGCATTCACCGCCACCTGCGCGCAAAACGCCGAGCGGGTAATTTCGCGCGCACCCAGCGATGCCAGATGGGATGTATTTTGCTGGCAATCCACCAGGGGGATGCCATGGACACGGCAAAAACACACCAAGGCCGCCAGCGCGATTTTGGACGCATCGGGCACGCGGGTGAACATCGACTCGCCAAACACGGCATTGCCAATCGCCACGCAGTACAGCCCGCCCACCAGTTGCCCGTCGATCCAGGTTTCTACGCTGTGCGCGTAACCCGCATGGTGCAGTGCCTCGTAGGCCTGCACCATGTCGGCCACGATCCAAGTGCCCGACTGGCCGGGCCGCAGGCTACCCGAACAGGTCCGGATCACCTCGGAAAATCTGGTATCAAATCGGACCTCAGCGCTTGTTTTAACTATAAAGTTAGCTATGGTTTTGCGCAACGAGCGGTGCAGCCGGAATGCATCCACCCGCAACACCATGCGCGGGTCGGTGCTCCACCATAGAACCGGCTGGCCCTCGCTGAACCACGGGAAAATGCCGTGCCGGTAGGCCTCCAACAAGCTGTCCACATCCAGCGAGCCGCCCGCTGCTAGCAAGCCCGGGGCCGGGTCCATTGCCCCCCAGGCCTGGCTGACCGGCGGAAACGCCTCTCCAGGTACGAGCCATGGCACGGGATTTGGGGCGTTAGACCGGGCGGAGGACATGCAACAATTTTAAAGATTTAAGGGGCCAAGCGCTCGCGCAACCAGAACGAGCTGCTATCTAAGGTGTAGCGCAACCGGTCGTGCAGGCGGCTTTTGCGGCCTTGCCAAAATTGCCAGTTGTCGGGCTGCAGGCGGTAGCCGCCCCAGTGCGGCGGGCGCGGCGGGTTGAGCAGAAATTTGGCACCGAACTTGGCTGCATTGGCCACCAGCACGCCACGGCCCGAAATCACCTGCGACTGCGGCGAGGCCCAGGCCCCGATGCGCGAATCCAGCGGGCGGCTGTGGAAGTAGGCATCGCTTTCCTCATCGCTGACCTTGGTCACCCGGCCTTCGATGCGCACCACGCGCTCCAGTTCCACCCAGTGGAACTGCAGGGCCGCAAATGGGTTGCCCGCCAACTCCTGGCCTTTACGGCTCTCAAAATTGGTGTACCAGACAATGCCGCGCGCATCAAAACCTTTGACCAGCACGATGCGGGTGGAAGGGCGCAGATCGTGGCCCACGGTGGCCAGGGTCATGGCGTTGGGTTCGGGCACCTGGGCGGCGATGGCCTCGTTCAGCCATTGGTCAAACTGCTGCAGCGGATCGCTGTGCGAGGCTTCTTCGTTCAGTTCGGCGCGTTCGTAGCTTTTGCGCAGGTCGGCAAGTGCGGTGTTGGATAGGCTCATAGCCTGATTGTGCCGCTGAACAAAGCCTGACTGGCGCGTCTGCACATTGACGAAGCGGGACATACTCCGTTAACCTAATGTTGCAATTAAAACAGTTGCATTCAATTTGCAACTGGAATGTTTCCCGGAAGGCTGGAAAACCATGACTCCTGCATCCTCGACACTGGATTCCCAGCAGGATGCGCCCATTCGTTTGCGCGAATCGCTCACCGTACGCACGTTGCTGCAGATGTCGCTGCGCATTACCACGGTGGTGCTTGCCGTTACCGTGCTGTCGTACTTCCATATCGTCCACACCCTCACCGAAGAGACGCAAGATAAGCTGCGTAAGTACATTGCCGAACGTGGCTCCAAAGAAGGTGCGGTGTTCAAGCTGGCGATGGATAACTTGGATGTGCTGAAGCAGCAGTTTTTAGAGGACTACCGTAGCATGTCGCCGGTGTCCGATGCCGACTTTGGCAAACTTTACGAGACCGTAGCCGATGGCTCCACCCGCCTGCGCCGGGCCGCGTTTGAGGGCCTGGAGCGGCCTGACGGCACCCTGAGCCGCAACATCACCGGATTTGCGGGTATTGCCCCCGAGCGCGTCGATGCTGACCTGCGCAAGCGCCTGGTGCTGTCGTGGCGGTTGCTGGACCGGTTTGGCCCGGCCTGGGTGAACCGCTTTGCCAATGTCTACGTGCATTCGCCGGAAAACTTCAACATCGTCTACTGGCCCGGCCTGCCCTGGGGCCTGAACGCCGAAGCCGGGCTGGACATGGCGCAAGAGGAGTGGATGCAGATCGCCACCCCCGCCAACGACCCCAGCCGCGCCACCGTCTGGATCGGCATGTACTTTGACCCCACGGCCAACGAGTGGATGGTTTCCGCCGAGTCACCGGTAGACCTGGACGGCCGCCACCTGGCCACCCTGGGGCAGGACATCTTGCTCAACGCCTTGTTCAAGCGGGTGTTTGACGACCATTTGAGCGGAGCCAAAAACTTCATCATCCGCCCCGATGGCCGCCTGGTGGCCCACCCCGACAAAATCCGGGAGATGGACGCGGCCAAGGGCGTGCTAGAGGTGCAAAAGCTGGGCGACCCCGTGCTGTCGAGCATGTATGCGCAGCTGCAGGCCGCGCTGCCCCCCGGCGGCCCGCGCAGCGTGCTGGTGGATGACGTTGCCAACGACGCGTTTTTGGCCGTGGACCGGCTGGACGGGCCGAACTGGTGGTTTGTTACCGTGTACCCCAAGTCACTCCTGACCACCACGGCGCGGCAAACGGCGACCTTCATTCTGGGTTTGAGCGTAGTGGCGCTGGTGCTGGAATTATTGGCCCTGTACCTGGTGTTGCGCCGCAAGGTGGTGCAGCCCCTGCAGGCCTTTGCCGAAGCTTCGCGGCGGGTGGCGGCGGGGGATTACCGCGCGGTGGCCAGCGGTGCCCTGGCATTGCCTGCAGAGCGGCGCGATGAAATCGGCATGCTGGCCCGCACCTTGCGCACCATGGCCCGCCAAGTGGACGAAAACAACGAAACCCTGGAGCGCCAGGTGGAAGCCCGCACCCGCCAATGGGCCCAGGCCACCGAAGACACCCGCAAGGCACATACCGCCAAGTCCCGTTTTCTGGCGCGCATGAGCCATGAAATCCGCACCCCCATGAACGCCGTCATGGGCATGAGCCGGCTGGCGCTGAAAACCGACCTCAACGCCAAGCAGCGCGACTACCTTGACAAGATACTCACCTCGGCCGAGTCGCTGCTGGACATCATCAATGACGTGCTGGACTTCTCGAAAATCGAAGCAGGCCGCATGACCCTGGAGCACATCCCGTTTCACCTGCGTGATGTGTTCAAAAGTGTCTCCAGTGTGGTGTCGCTGCGGGCCCAGTTCAAGGGCCTGGAGCTGCTGTTCGACGTGGCCCCCGACGTGCCCCGCCACCTGGTGGGCGATCCGCTGCGGCTGGGCCAGATCATCATCAACCTGGCCACCAACGCGGTGAAATTTACCGAGCACGGCGAAGTGCTGCTGCGCGTGCACTGCGACAACCGTACGCCCGACCAGGCCCACATGTGTTTTGCGGTAGTGGACAGCGGTGTTGGTATCGCACCAGACCGGCTAGATGCATTGTTTGAACCCTTTACCCAAGAGGACGACTCCATTTCCCGCAAATACGGCGGTACCGGCCTCGGCTTGGCCATCTGCAAAGAGCTGGTGGAAATGATGAACGGCAGCTTGCAGGTAAGCAGCGTGGTGGGGCAGGGCAGCACCTTCAGCTTTACCGTGCCGCTGGCTTTGAACACCGAAATAGAAGGCAATGCCCAGAACTGCCCCGTGGTGGATGGCCTGGACCAGGCCCGTGCGCTGGTGGTGGACGACAGCGCCATGGCCCGTGGCGTGCTCACCAGCATGCTAGCCCAAATGGGCCTGCGGCCCGACAGTGCCGCCTCCGGCGAAGAAGGCCTGGCCATGATCCGCACCGCCCAGCACAGCGCAGACCCGTACGCGCTGCTGCTGCTGGACAGCAATATGCCCGGCATGGACGGCGTGGAAACCGCTCGCCGCCTCGGCCAGGATGCCCACACCGTAGCGCCCATGGCCATTTTGATGGTCACCGCCTACAGCCATGACAGCCTGGGCACCGAAGCCGCCGCCGTGGGCATCGACCAGGTGCTGACCAAGCCAGTCAATGAATCCACCCTGAACGATGCGATTGCCGAATCCATGATGGGCAGCGAAGCCATGCGGGCACTGCGGCAAGAGCGGGCAAAGCACCTGGTCAAGCCTGTCGCACTGTTGCGCCGGCACGGTGCCCGTGTGCTGCTGGCCGAAGACAGCCCGCTGAACCGCCAGGTAGTACTGGAGTTTTTGGCCGAGGTGGGCATAACGGCCGAAGTGGCGGTAAACGGGGCTGAAGCCGTGGCCATGGTCAACGCCGGCCACTACGACCTGGTGCTGATGGACATCCAGATGCCCGAGCTGGACGGCATCAGCGCCACGCGGCTACTGCGCGCCGACCCGCTCCATGCCCAGTTGCCCATCGTCGCCATGACCGCCCACGCCATGAGTGGTGACCGCGAACTGAGCCTGCAGTCCGGCATGAACGACCACCTGACCAAACCCATCGACCCCGACCAGCTGTTTGCCGTGCTGTTGCGCTGGTTGCCGCCCGCGCCTGCCAGCGAGTCCGACAACGATTTACCTCTAACCCAGCCATCCACACTGCCCATGCCACTCCCACCACCCATCGACCCTCCATCCGACATATTTGCGCGCCTGCAGGCCTGCGGTATCAACACCGAAACGGGCCTGGCCCACCACACGCGGCGTAAACCGTTTTACCTGAGCGTGCTGCGCGGCTTTGCGGCCGAATACGGGCGCGCGCCGCTGCAAGTGCAAGAGTGGCTGGCCACGGGCAAGAGCGAAGACATCTACCGCCTGGCCCACACCCTCAAGGCCAATGCCCAAGGCATCGGCGCCCAGGCCTTGGCCGATGCCGCCCGCACCCTGGAAAAAGCGGCCAGCGTACAACTGCCCGGCCCGGCCGAAGTCACGCCCTTTCTGCAGGCTTTGGACGGGGTGCTGGTCGCCTTGAAAGAACTCGATTCCGAAGAGCCCGCCCCGGCACCCAGCACGCCTTTTGATGCCGTCCATGCATTGAAGCAACTTCTGTTGCGCCTGCAGCAAGACGATGCCTTGGCGATAGACCAGGTGCGCGTGTTGCAGCAAGGCAGCCGGGCCAGCCCCTATGCCGCGGCGGTGGCCGAGCTGGTGCGCTTGGTGGAAGAGGTCGAATACGAGCCCGCCATTGCGCGCGCGCAGGCCCTTTTGCAAAAACTGCAGGGCGAAGGTTGTCGGCCATGGTGACCGACCAGCCCAAAATTTTGGTGGTGGACGACGAGCCCAGCAACCGGGGCCTGCTGGCCGAGGTCCTCAAAGACGACTACAAAGTGATTCTGGCCAAAAGCGGCGAAATGGCGTTATCCCTGGCCTCCCGCCACCGCCCGGACATTGTGTTGCTTGACGTGGTGATGCCCGACATGGACGGCTACCAGGTGCTGCGCACCTTGAAAAGCCAGGACGAGACCCGCCACATTCCGGTGATCTTTATCTCGGCCCTGGACAGCGTGGCCGACGAAGAAAAAGGCCTGCTGCTGGGCGCGGTGGACTACATCACCAAGCCCTTTCATGCGCCCATCGTGAGGGCACGGGTGCGCAACCACGTCGAAGCCGTGTCGCACCGGCGCCTGCTGGAGCGCCTGGCCCTGGTGGATGCCCTGACCGAAATACCCAACCGCCGCCGCCTGGAGCAAGCGCTGCAACTGCGTTGGCCGCCGGGGCAGTACCTGTCGGTCATCTTGCTGGATGTGGACCACTTCAAGCTGTACAACGACCACTACGGCCACAGCGGTGGCGACCGGGTGCTGCGCCAGGTCGCCGGTGCAGTACAGAAAACATTGAAGCGCGAGACCGATCTGGTGGCCCGCTACGGCGGTGAAGAATTTGTGCTGTTTTTGCCCCACACCAACGCAGAGGGTGGCCGGGTCTGCGCTGAGCTGGCGCGCAGTGCGGTAGAAAACCTGCTCATCCCGCATGAGAAGTCGCTGGTCGGCCCGTTTTTGTCCGTCAGCCTGGGCGGTACTTCGGTGCTGCTACCGCCCGGCGGCATCGTGCCTACCCTGGTGATGGAGCAAAGCGACCAGCAACTCTACCTGGCCAAGCAGCTCGGTCGCAACCGTGTCTGCTGGGCTGCTTAATGGACCATTTTTAGGCCATTTTCTAAGATAAAAATAGTGCTTTAGCGTATGTTTTGTCTACACTAGGCGCTATGCTTATTAAACTTAAAAAGCATAGCGCCATGCCGTTTTAGAAGAAACCCAGCTTGTTCGGGCTGTAGCTGACCAGCAGGTTCTTGGTCTGTTGGTACTGGTCCAGCATCATCTTGTGGGTTTCGCGGCCTATGCCCGACTCTTTGTAGCCGCCGAAGGTGGCGTGCGCAGGGTAGGCGTGGTAGCAGTTGGTCCACACGCGCCCGGCCTTGATGCCCCGGCCCATGCGGTAGGCGACGCTGCCGTCACGGCTCCACACGCCAGCGCCCAGGCCGTAGGGCGTGTCGTTGGCCAGGGCCAGCGCTTCGGCTTCGTCCTTGAAGGTGGTCACGGCCAGCACCGGGCCAAAGATTTCCTCCTGGAAGATGCGCATCTTGTTGTGGCCCTTGAACATGGTGGGCTGCACGTAGTAGCCACCGGACAGGTCGCCCGGCAGGGTGGCGCGTTGGCCGCCGGTCAGCAGCTCGGCACCTTCGTTGAGGCCGATGTCCATGTAAGACATGATTTTGTCCAGCTGGATCTGCGAAGACTGCGCACCCATCATCGAATCGGTATCCAGCGGGCTGCCTTGCTTGATCAGCTTGACGCGGGCCAGCACGCGGGCCATGAACTTGTCGTAAATCGACTCGTGGATCAGCGCGCGCGACGGGCAGGTGCAAACCTCGCCCTGGTTGAAGGCAAACAGCACCAGGCCTTCGATGGCCTTGTCAAAAAACGCGTCGTCGGCATCGGCAATGTCGGCAAAGAAGATGTTGGGCGACTTGCCGCCCAGCTCCAGCGTGGCCGGAATCAGGTTGCTGGCCGCGGCCTGGGCAATGCTGCGGCCGGTGGCGGTGGAGCCGGTGAAGGCGATCTTGGCGATGCGCTTGCTGGTGGCCAGGGCCTTGCCCGCGTCGCGGCCATAGCCGTTAACGATGTTCAGCACGCCCGGCGGCAGCAGGTCGGCAATCATTTCCATCAACACCAAGATACTGATGGGAGTGGACTCCGCAGGCTTGAGCACCACGCAGTTGCCTGCGGCAATGGCCGGGGCCAGCTTCCAGGCGGCCATCAGGATTGGGAAGTTCCAGGGAATGATCAACCCCACCACGCCCAGCGGCTCATGAAAATGGTAAGCCACGGTGTTTTCGTCCAGTTGGCTCAAGGCACCTTCCTGCGCACGCAGGCAACCGGCGAAATAGCGGAAGTGGTCCACGGCCAGGGGAATGTCGGCGTTCAGGGTTTCGCGGATGGGTTTGCCGTTGTCCACGGTGTCGGCGTAGGCCAGTTGCTCCAGGTTCTTTTCCAGGCGGTCGGCAATGCGCAGCAGCACGTTGGAGCGATCGGCGGCGGCCGTGGCGCCCCAGCTTTCGGCGGCGGCGTGCGCGGCATCCAGCGCCAGTTCAATGTCTTCGGCACCCGAGCAGGCGGCCTGGGTGTAGACCAGGCCGGTGATGGGCGTGATCACGTCAAAGTATTCGCCTTTGACCGGGGCCACCCATTTGCCGCCGATGTAGTTGTCGTAGCGGCTTTTGAATTGCAAAGGGGCGTTGGCACTGCCGGGGTTGGGATAAAGCATAAAAGTCTCCTGTTTTGGTATGTTTGCACCGCTTGCCGGTACGGTGGCCTCATTGCACGGCGCATGCCAATCGGCAGTTACGGCCCAACAGCCCAGTTTCCGGTTCAAAAGCCGCCCGAACCGGGCCTGCGCGGCAGGCGGTGTCCGCCCGGTGTGGGACAGGTGTTCCAAAATGGAGCACACGCCCTGTGGCATCGGTTGAACTGCTTGGCACAAACAGCGTCACACACTACAGTACTTCGCTACATGACTGCCCCGACACGGACCGGGGACGGCAAGGAGACAACACATGCATTCCAACCTTCCCACGGCCAGAGCCACCCCCGTGGCGCTGCGCCAGGCCCGCCGCCAGCTGCTCGACCAGGGTGGCGTACCCACGGGCCTGCTAGACGAGCGGCTGGCCCGCTCCTGGAGCCGCAGCCTGGACTTTGGTCTGCAGGCCAGTGGCCGCACCCCCGGCGCGCCGCACGCATCCACCGCCCAACTGGCCCGCGCCCTGGAGCACCAGCGCGAACTGGTGGCCCACGCCCGCCCGGTGATGGAATTTGTGTTCGAGCAAACCCGCGACAGCGACTGCATGGTGATCCTGGCCGACAGCGGCGGCCTGCTGCTGCACACCCTGGGCGACGCCGCTTTTTTAGACCGCGCCAGCCGCGTCGCCCTGCGCCCCGGTGCCACTTGGCACGAGCAGTACCGGGGCACCAACGCCATCGGCACCGCCATGGCCGAGCAAATTCCGGTGGCCGTGCATGCCAGCGAACACTACCTGGAACGCAACGGCTTTCTGACCTGCGCCGCTGCTCCCATCCACGACCCGGCAGGCCGCTTGCTGGGCGCGCTGGATATCTCTGGCGACCACCGCGGCTACCACCCGCACACCCTGGGCCTGGCCCGGTCGGCGGCGCGGATGATCGAGCACAAGCTGTTTGAAACCCGCCACGCAGGCCACATCCGTTTGCGCTTCCACAGCCAGATCGAGGGGATTGGCAGCGTCACCGAATGCCAGCTGGCGGTGTCGCCCGAGGGCTGGCTGCTGGGTGCCAACACCGGGGCGCTGCAGTGGCTGTGCCTGGGGCGAGACAGCATTGGCCGTGTGCAGCTGGAAGCCGTGTGGCCGCTGGCCCATATGCTGGTGCTGCAGCCCGGCCCGGCCACCGTGCGCCAGGTGTTTGGCCCCAGCGGCGGCCAGGTCTGGCTGCGGGTGGACTTGGGGCGCAGCCGCGCCTTGCCGCTGCCGCGTACCGTCACCACGCCCACTGCATTTACCGAACCCGCCACCTGCGATGCTTTGGGGGCCCTGGACACGGGCGATGCCACCTTCCGCGCCGCACTGGACAAGGCCCGCCGCGTGGTCGGCAAACCCATCGCCTTGCTGCTGCAGGGCGAGTCGGGTGTAGGCAAAGAGGTGTTTGCCCGCGCCGTGCATGCCGCCGGGCCACGTAAAAACAGCCCGTTTGTGGCGGTGAACTGCGCCGCCTTGCCCGAAGCGCTGATCGAAGCTGAGCTGTTTGGCTACAGCCCCGGCGCGTTTACCGGAGCCCGGCGCGAAGGCTCGCCCGGCCGCTTGCGCGAGGCCCACGGCGGCACCTTGCTGCTGGACGAAGTGGGTGACATGCCGCTGGCCTTCCAGGCCCGGCTGCTGCGGGTGCTGCAAGAGCGCCAAGTGCAGCCCCTGGGCGGCGGCAAGACCGTGGCGCTGGACTTCTTTTTGGTCTGCGCCACCCACCGCCAACTGCGCGATGAGATGCAGGCCGGGCGCTTTCGGGAAGACCTGTATTACCGCATCAACGGTCTCACGCTGCACCTGCCACCCCTGCGGGAGCGCAGCGACCAGGGTGCGTTGATCGAGCGGCTGCTGGCCACACTGGCCCCCGGCCAGAGCCTGCAACTCGCCCCCAGCCTGGTTACCGCCTTTTTGCATTTCAACTGGCCCGGCAATGTGCGCCAACTGGCCAACGCCCTGTGCACAGCCTGCGCCTTGCTGGACGAGGGCGACAGCCTGATCGACTGGCACCACCTGCCGGACGACCTGGCCCAGGATCTGCGCAGCAACACCGTAGCTGCCGATACGGTGGCCGACACAGCAACAGAAGGCCCGCTGCGCGCGCAGTCGGTGCGCACCATGGAACGGGTCTTGTTGCAGTGCAATGGCAATGTGTCCCAGGCTGCCCGCCAACTGGGGGTGAGCCGCAACACCCTGTACCGCAAACTAGGTGGCAAATAAATTTATATATAAAAATGACCTCTAGCGCATATAGAACCTACGCTAGTAGCTATCTATTTAATAGTTTTTGACAGGCTGTTTTTACGCCCCTTCGCGGCGGTCTTTCGTACCCTACTGGTAACTCCTAAGCTGCCCACCCCTGCGGTTACGGAGTACCATTGCGGCTGTAATTTAGTTACCAAAAGACCATGACAATCCACCCCACGGTAGCGGCGGTCACAGACCGCATTCGTGCGCGTAGCGGCCCCAGCCGCAGCGCTTATCTAGAACGCCTCACGGCCGCCGCCCAGCGTAAACCGGGGGCCGAGCGCATGGGTTGCGCCAATGTAGCCCACGCGTTTGCCGGTATGCCGGTGAACGACAAGCTTAAGGTGGTGACCGAAAAGGCACTCAACATCGGCATCGTCACCGCCTACAACGACATGCTGTCGGCCCACACGCCGATGCAAACCTACCCTGACATCGTCAAAGCTGAAGCCCGCCGCCACGGTGCCACCGCCCAGGTTGCCGGTGGCGTGCCCGCGATGTGCGACGGCGTGACCCAGGGCACGCCCGGCATGGAACTCAGCCTGTTCAGCCGCGACGTGATTGCCATGGCCACCGCCGTGGCCCTGAGCCACGACATGTTCGATGCCGCCCTGATGCTGGGCGTGTGCGACAAGATTGTGCCCGGCCTGCTGATCGGCGCGCTGCAGTTCGGCCATTTGCCCACCGTGTTTGTGCCTGCGGGCCCCATGCCCACCGGTCTGTCGAACAACGCCAAATCCAAGGTGCGCGAACAAGCCGCCCAGGGTTTGGTGGGCCGTACCGAGCTGCTGCAGGCCGAATCCGCCGCCTACCATGCGCCCGGCACCTGCACCTTCTACGGCACCGCCAACAGCAACCAGATGCTGCTCGAAGCCATGGGTCTGCACGTGCCCGGCACGGCTTTTGTGGCCCCCGGTGGTGCCATGCGCGACGAACTCACCCGTGAAGCCACTCGCACCGTGCTGGCCGACGTGAAAGCCAAGCGTTACGCACCCATCGGCCATGTGGTGGACGAGCGCTGCATCGTCAACGCCATGGTTGCCTTGCTGGCCACCGGCGGCTCCACCAACCATCTGATCCACTGGGTCGCCGTGGCATCCGCCGCTGGCATCGTGATCGACTGGGATGACTTCAGCGCCTTGTCGGATGTAGTGCCCACGCTGTCGCACGTCTACCCCAACGGCAGCGCCGATGTAAACCAGTTCCAGGCTGCAGGCGGCCCCGGTTTCATCATCCGCGAGCTGCTGGACGCGGGCTTCATGCACGCCGACGTGCTGACCGTGCGCCCCGGCGGCCTGCGCGAATTTGCAGGCGAACCCGCGCTGGTGGGTGACACCCTGACCTGGAACACCGTGCTGGAGTCCAAGGACACCACCATCGTGCGCCCCGCATCCAACCCCTTCAGCCCCACCGGCGGTCTGAAGCTACTGAAAGGCAACCTGGGTCGCAGCGTGATCAAGGCATCCGCCGTGCCGGACGACCGCCACATCATCGAAGCGCCGATCCGCCTGTTCGACTCGCAAGAAGCCCTGCACGTGGCCTTCAATGCGGGTGAGCTGAACCGCGACGTGGTCTGCGTGGTGCGCTGGCAAGGCCCGCAGGCCAACGGCATGCCCGAACTGCACAAACTCACGCCCCCGCTGGCCGTGCTGCAAGGCAAGGGCTACCGCGTGGCCCTAGTCACCGATGGCCGCATGAGCGGTGCCTCGGGCAAGGTGCCCGCCGCTATCCACGTATCTCCCGAAGCCCTGGCCGGTGGCCCGCTGGCCAAGCTGCTGGACGGCGACGTGGTGCGCCTGGATGCCGTGGCCGGTACGCTGCAGGCCCTGGTGCCCGATGCCGAATGGGATGCGCGTCCCTTGGCCACCATGCCCGAAGCCCTGCGCGTCGCCAATGGCTTTGGCATGGGCCGTGAACTTTTTTCTGGCATGCGCCGCAATGCCCTCACCGCTGAACAAGGAGCTCTCTCATGGGTCTAAGCAACCACACCGGCCGCTGGACGGCCTTGCAAGTCATGCAAGACGCACCGGTGATTCCGGTCATCGTGCTCAACGATGTCGCCCACGCCGTACCGCTGGCGCGCGCCTTGGTGGCTGGCGGCATCCGCATGCTGGAAGTTACGCTGCGCACCCCGCAGGCGCTGGAATGTATTGAGCGCATCGCCAAGGAAGTGCCCGATGCCGTCATCGGTGCAGGCACCATCCGCAGCGCCGCCGACGCGCAAGCCGCGGCCAAGGCCGGAGCCCTGTTTGGCGTGAGCCCCGGCTACACCCGTACCGTCGGCCAGGCTTGCCGCGATGCAGGCTTGGCTCTGTTGCCCGGCGTGGCGACGGGTAGCGAAATCATGATGGCCCAGGAAGACGGCTTCACTGAGTTGAAGTTCTTCCCCGCCATGCAAGCCGGTGGCCCCGCCATGCTGGAGGCCTGGAGCGGCCCGTTCTTTGATGTGAAGTTCTGCCCCACCGGCGGCGTGACACTGCAAAACGCGCCTGAATTTTTGGCGCTGCCGAATGTGGTGTGCGTGGGCGGTTCGTGGATCGTGCCGGTCGATGCCATGCTGGCAGGCGACTGGGGCCGCATCACCCAGTTGTGTCTGGATACCGCGGCCTTGAAAAAGAAGGCCTAAAAAAAAAGCGCCTTTTAAGGCGCTTTTTTTCAGACCGTAAACGGCTTCTGCTTCAAAAATGGGCCTGCTTTGCCCAGTGTGAACAGGTTAGGCGACTGGGTGGGCGGCAAGCCGGCACGCACCTTGGCGTGGAACTGGCGGTAGGTGCCGGTAAACGTGCCGTTGGCCCACACCTTGAGCACTTGCTCGGTAAACGCGCCGTTGTGGTCGCCGTCCATCGAGGTCTGGTTGTCCTGGCAGCCTGATACCAATACCAAGGAGGGTTTGAACTGGCTGACCACGGCGGTCAGACGGTTGCTGACTGTCACCTGGGTCAAGGCAGTGTCAGGGTCGGCGATCTGGCCGCCTGCGGCCTTGGCTACGTCCACCTGCAGCTTGTCGTAAAACGCTTTATGGTCGCGGTTCACGCGCATGGCGACCCCCAGGGGCATAGCCCGCGAGCCAGGTTCGTTGGGCATGGCCTTGACCACCGAACCGCTATGGCAGCTGTCCGACAACACCAGTATGCGCACCCCGGCGGCAAATTGGCTGTACTCAAAGTACAGCTCGTCATCCAGGATTTGGCCATCAAACAGGCACCAGGTTTCGTCCTTTCCGTCGGGTTCATCGCTGTTGATATCGGTGACCTGCCCACCGTGGCCGGAGTAGGTCAAAAAGAACAGATCGCCTGCGACCAGCGTTTTGGCTGCACTGCGTATGGCGCTTAAAAACTTGCTGCGGGTCGCTTGTTTGGTGAGTAGTACGGTGGGCCGTATGCCCTGCGCCTTGGCAATGGCGGCCATGTCATTGGCATCGAACTCACAGGCCGCCAAAGGCCCCGTCCACCCCGAATAGGCTGCGCCGCTGACGGCATTGAGCCCCATGTGCAGCGACAGGGCCTTGGCTTTGGCGACGGCGGCAGTTGCTTTTTTGGTGGCCATGGTGTCTCCTCAAAAAGAAACCATGTTCCGCCCGGCGCTTGGGCCGTGTCAATACACCGGGCGAGCGCTTCGTCCACTAAATAGGGGACGAAGCCAGGGCATCAAATACCTGAGCCGCCCGCGTGTTCGGCGCGCTGGATCAGCTCGATCTTGTAGCCGTCCGGGTCGGTCACAAAGGCAATTACCGTGGTGCCGCCCTTGACTGGACCGGCTTCGCGCGTGACCTGGCCACCGGCAGATTTGATCTTTTCGCAGGCAGCATAGGCATCGGGCACGGCCAGGGCGATATGGCCGTAGGCGGTGCCCAGCTCGTAGCTGTCTACGCCGTGGTTGTAAGTCAGCTCCAGCTCGGCATGGTCGGGGTTGCTGCCGTAGCCCACGAAGGCCAGGGTGTACTTGTATTCGGCGTTTTCCGACATGCGCAGCAGTTGCATGCCCAGAATCTGGGTATAAAAGTCGATAGAGCGCTGCAGGTGGCCGACGCGCAGCATGGTGTGGAGAAGTCGCATGGTATTTTTTAGGAGGGAGTGGGTAGAGGGTCGATTGTAAAAATAAACGCCCATAAAAAAGGCGCATGCCGAATGCCATGCGCCAGGTAAGGAGAATTGAATGCTCCTAATTTGGTAGCTACTAGCGCATGTGCTATCTGCGCCAGAGGTCTAAAAGACTCTTAAATTAGCGTCCGAACGAACCGCGTGGGCCGCCGGGGCCACGGGAGCCGCCGCCGCTACTGCGGCCGCCGCCGAAGCCGCCGCCACCACCGTTACCGCCGCCATTGCCACCACCGTAGCCACCGCCGCCACCGCTATTGCGGTTACCGCCTCCGAAGCCGCCACGGCGACCCCGGTCGAGCATGCTGTCTACGCTGGTGCGCATGGGGTCAGGCTGGCCGCCTTGGGCAGGGCGGGGCGCAGGGCCCTGGCCACCCATCGAAGCCGAGCGGGTGTGGTCGGGCTGTGCACCGCCGCCGTAGCCGCCGCCATTTCCATTGCCACCACCGTAGCTGTTACCGCCGCCATTGCCGCCGCCGTAACCACCACCTGCATTGCCACCACCGTAGCCGCCGCCACCGGTGCGTGCACCGCCGGGGCCGCTAGGACGGCCGCCACGGCCACCCTGGGGTGGACGCGCGCCTTGGGGGCGTGGAGGAGCCATGCCGTCACCTTGTGGGGCACGGGGGCCGCCACGGGGTGCGTTGCTACGGGGGCCGCCATTGCCGCCACCGTTGTTGCCACGGCCAGCGCCGTCGCCACCATTGGCACCCTTGCTGTCGCGCACGCGCTGCAGCATTTCGGTGCGGGCTGCCTTGGCAGCGGCCTGCATCACGTCACGGCTCGGTGGCTTGCCGGCACCGCCCCAGATCGTTTGGCGACCCATGGCGATGGGTTCGGCACGCTCATTGGGTTCGGGCATGAAGCCTTCGATCACTTGCACGGCAATTTCTTGCTTGGTGAAGCGTTCGATGTCCTGCATGAAGCCTTCTTCGTCCAGGCACACCAAGTTAACGGCAGCGCCTTCGGCACCAGCACGACCGGTACGGCCGATGCGGTGCACATAGTCTTCGCAGACGTTCGGGATTTCGTAGTTGACCACGTGTGGCAGGTCGTCAATGTCGATACCGCGGGCAGCGATGTCGGTGGCCACCAGCGCGCGTACATCGCCGCTTTTGAAGCCTTGCAGGGCCTGGGTGCGGGCCGACTGGCTCTTGTTGCCGTGCAGCGCCATGGCGGTGATGCCGTTCTTTTCCAGGAATTCGGCCACGTTGTTGGCGCCGAATTTGGTGCGGGTGAACACCAGCACCTGGCTCCAGTTGTGTTCCTGGATGATGTGGGCCAGCAAGGCCTTTTTCTTGCCGCGACCAACCGGGTGGATCACCTGGGTGATGCGCTGCACGGTGGTGTTGCGCGGCGTGACTTGCACGCTTTGTGGGTTCTTCAGCAGCGTGGCGGCGAGGTCACGGATTTCATCGCTGAACGTGGCCGAGAACAGCAGGCTTTGCTTATCTTTGGGTACGGCAGCCAGCACTTTTTTCACGTCATGGATGAAGCCCATGTCGAGCATGCGGTCGGCCTCGTCCAACACCAACATTTGCACTTGGCCCAGGTCCAATACGCCTTGCTGCATCAGATCCAGCAGGCGGCCCGGGGTGGCGACCAGAATGTCCACGCCTTTTTTGACCTTGGTGATTTGCGGGTTCATGCCCACACCACCAAAGATCACGGTGGAGGTCAGCTCCAGGTATTTACCGTAGGTTTGCACCGACTCTTCCACCTGGGCGGCGAGTTCGCGGGTGGGGGTGAGCACCAGGGCGCGGATGCCTTTGCCACCAAATTTGTTGGTTGCCGGAGCGCTCTCGGTCAGGCGCTGCAGCAGGGGCAGGGTGAAAGCTGCCGTTTTGCCGGTGCCGGTTTGCGCACCGCCCAGCAGATCGTGTCCCGCCAAGACGACCGGAATGGCCTGTGCTTGGATCGGTGTGGGCTCGGTATAGCCTTGCTCTTGCACGGCCTTCAGAATGGCCGGGGCCAGATTCAGTTCTTCAAAGTTCATTTTGTTGCGCCCGTCCTGGGCGCTTGGAAGCCTGGCCTATCGCTCCAGTTGTGAACTGGGGCACCAATCAAAGGCAGACATTTTTTAAAAATGGACGCAAAACAAGAGGGTTTATCTTGGTTTTGGCCCCCAGCGAAGTGCTGGCGTTGCAGCCAATTGGAATGCCGCAACCTGTAGATTGTCGCATGCTGGGATAATCGGCGTTCGCCCGACTTGTTTCGGCAGATTTTTTGCAGCAACTTCACTCTCAAAAAGATGGCCCAGTACGTATTTACCATGAACCGCGTCGGCAAGATCGTGCCGCCCAAGCGCCACATTCTCAAAGATATTTCGCTCAGCTTCTTCCCTGGCGCCAAGATCGGCGTGCTTGGTACGAACGGCTCGGGCAAGTCCACCTTGCTCAAGATCATGGCCGGGCTGGACAAGGAAATCGAAGGCGAGGCCCAGCCCATGGCTGGCCTGAACATCGGCTACCTGCCGCAGGAACCCCAACTGGACCCCACGCAAACCGTGCGCGAAAGCGTCGAGTCCGCCATGGGCAAGGTATTCACCGCCAAGGCGCGCCTGGAAGAGGTCTACACCGCCTATGGCGAAGAGGATGCCGACTTTGACGCACTGGCCGCCGAGCAAGCCGAACTAGAAGCGATCATCGCCACCGCCGGTACCGATTCCGAGCACCAACTGGAAATCGCCGCCGACGCGTTGCGCCTGCCACCATGGGATGCCGTAGTGGGCGTGTTGTCCGGTGGTGAAAAGCGCCGCGTGGCGCTGTGCCGTCTGCTGTTGTCCAAGCCCGACATGCTGCTGCTGGATGAGCCTACCAATCACTTGGATGCCGAATCGGTGGACTGGCTGGAGCAATTTTTGCAGCGCTACTCGGGCACCGTCGTGGCTATTACTCACGATCGCTACTTTTTGGACAATGCCGCCGAATGGATTTTGGAGCTGGACCGGGGCTCCGGCATTCCGTACAAAGGCAACTACTCTGACTGGCTGACGCAAAAGGGCGCGCGCCTGGAGCAAGAGCAAAAGGGCGAAGAATCGCGTGCCAAGGCCTTGAAGAAGGAATTGGAATGGTCGCGCCAGAACCCCAAGGCCCGCCAGGCCAAGAGCAAAGCCCGTCTGGCCCGCTTTGAAGAACTGAGCGACTTTGAATACCAAAAGCGCAACGAGACGAACGAAATCTTCATCCCCGTGGCCGACCGCCTGGGCCAAGAAGTGATCGAATTCGTCAACGTCACCAAGTCTTTTGGCGACCGTGTGTTGATCGACAACCTGAGCTTCAAAGTGCCACCTGGCGCCATCGTCGGCATCATCGGCCCCAACGGTGCGGGTAAATCCACGCTATTCCGCATGATCGCCGGGCAGCAGCAGCCCGACAGCGGCACGGTGAAAATCGGCCAGACCGTCAAGATGGCGTTTGTGGACCAGAACCGTGACGATTTAGCCAATGAAAAAACCGTTTGGGAAGACGTGTCCGGTGGGCTCGACATCTTGAACGTGGGCAAGTTCCAGATGGCCAGCCGTGCCTACTGTGGCCGCTTCAACTTCAACGGCGGCGACCAGCAAAAGCGCGTCGGTTCGCTGTCCGGTGGTGAGCGTGGTCGTTTGCACTTGGCCAAGACCCTGATTGCAGGCGGCAACGTGCTGATGCTGGATGAGCCGTCTAATGACTTGGACGTGGAAACCCTGCGTGCTCTGGAAGACGCGCTGCTGGAATTCGCCGGTTCGCTGATGGTCATCAGCCATGACCGTTGGTTCCTGGACCGTATCGCCACCCACATCCTGGCCTGCGAAGGCGATAGCCAGTGGACATTCTTTGACGGTAACTACCAAGAGTACGAAGCCGACAAGAAGAAGCGTTTGGGCGAGGAGGGTGCCAAGCCTAAGCGGATGCGTTTCAAAGCATTGAAGTAAGCACACCCCCAGGCTGCAGCGCTTCGCGTCTTGCGCCGCCCCCCTTGCAGGGGGCGATACCAGTGGCCCGGCGGAGCCGGTTCCACGGTATCTCTGGAATGGAAACGGCTCGTTTATGCGGGCCGTTTTTGTTTTTGTGGGCCCTTCACGCTTCTGCTTCTGTTACTACTGGCTCGGATGCTTTGGGCCAGTTAGCCAACAGGCGCTTGCGCACGGCGTAAATGTTGTTGCGCAGGGCGTAGAGCTCGTCGGTGTACGACAAGGGCACGGTGATGCGGTGGGTCAGGCGGTCGAGTTCGTCGAGTTCGTCCAGCAGGGCATCGCGCTCGCCGGTGTGCGCATCGACCTTGGTTTCAATCTCGCGCAGCCTTGCGTACCAGCGGAAAACGCGGCTGCGTACGCGAAACTGGTACAGCGGCGGCACGATTTTGCTCAAAGGGAGCATCAACACCAACAGACCACCCAATACCAGCCACATGCGTTCGATCAGGTTACTGGCCCAGAAGGGCAGGTAGCGCTGCCAGAACGGCGGTGTGCCATTGATGGCGCGGTCACCTTCGGGGCTGACCGGCAGCTCGCTGGTGCGGGTGTTGGGGAAGTCGCGCGCACGGTTGAACCAGCCCGCGCCGCTGTGCACGGTCTGCGCGCTCTGGGCAAACAGCTGGCGCAGGGCGGGATGGGTCTGGTCGCGTGATACCAACGAAGTGGTGGCGGCCAGCATGGACACGTCGTGCGGCGGCATGTCGGCGGCCAGGTCGATCACGCCACGCGGCAGCGTCACGGCTGACAGGAAAGGAAAGCGCCGGGCGTAGGCATCGCTTTGGCCAAAGTCCATCAGCTGGATGCCACGCGTGCGCAGCAGGCGCTGCACCAGCGGCGACTGGGGTGCCGAGGCCAGCACGATCAGGTCCAGCTTGCCTGCCAGCAGCGCTTCCACGGCGGGTGCGGGCTCTAGGTTCGAAGACCGCAACGTACGGGCCTCAATGTGGTTGGCCTTGAACATCTTCTCCATGATGTCGGGCACGCCGCTGCCTTGTTTGTCGATATTGATGCGCAGCGACTTCAACTGGGGCAGGGCGGTCAGCGTGGCTGTGCCTGGGTCGATTTTGCGCGCCGCGTCGGTGCGGTAAAACAGCCACAGCGGTTCATAAAACAGGCTGCCCAGGGACATCAGGCCCGCTTCTTCGTCGGCAACCGGGTCGGCACTGCCACCGCGCACAAAGCCTGCGTCGGCCTCGCCATTGCGCAACATTTGCAGGTTGTCGGCTGCGCCGTCGGTGGCCTTCAGCACCACGTCGATGCCGTTGGTTTTGAGGGCGTTGGCGTAACGTTGGCCGAACTCGGCATAGGCGCTGCCTGCCGGGCCGGTGGCCAGGGTGACGGTTTTGGGCGGCTGTGGATCGAGGTACCAGTAGGCTGCGGCGAGTGCGCCGATCACGATGAATACGACCGGACCGGCCGAGACGACCAGGTCGCGCAGGGACAGTAGGATCAGTTTGAGGGTCTTGGGCATGGGGTCAGATTGTAGGAAAGCTCGGCGGCTGCCCTACATAGCGCTGCAGCCACTCCCCGAAAGCCTGCGCCGGAACCGGTCGGCTAAACAGGTAACCCTGGTAAGCGTCGCAGCCCTGGGCTGCAAGAAAACTGCGTTGTGCTTCGGTTTCCACACCTTCGGCGATCACCGCCAGGCCCAAGCTGTGGCCCAGTGCGATCACGGTGCGGGCGATGGCCGCATCGTTGGGGTCGGTAAGCAGGTCCCGTACAAAAGACTGGTCGATTTTCAGCTGCTCCAGCGGCAAGCGCTTCAGGTAGGACAGTGATGAATACCCGGTGCCAAAGTCATCCAGCGAGAAACCCACGCCGCTGGCCTTGAGCGCCCGCATTTTGGCGATGGTTTCCTCTACGTCATTGACCAGCAGGCTCTCGGTCAGCTCCAGTTTCAACAGGCGTGCCGCCGCGCCGGTGTTGTTCAGTACCTGCAGCACCGATGCCACAAAATCGGGCTGGCGAAATTGCCGTGCGCTGACGTTCACTGCCAGCGTCAGATGCTGGGTGGCGGCGTGCTGGCTCCAGGCGCGAAGCTGGGTGCAAGCCTGCTGCAGCACCCAGAGGCCCAGCGGCAAGATCAAACCGGTGTCCTCAGCCAGTGGAATGAAATCGTTGGGTGGCACCATGCCGCGCTGCGGGTGCGGCCAGCGCAGCAGCGCCTCGGCCCCCACGGGCAGGCCCTGAGCATCCACCTGCACCTGGTAGTACAACTGAAACTGCTGTACCAACAGGGCCCGGCGGATGTCGGCCTCCAGCGCTACGCGGGTGTTCACCACCGCCTGCATCTGCGGGTCGTAAAAACGCAGCGTGTTGCGCCCGGCCGCTTTGGCCTGGTACATGGCCAGATCGGCCTGTTTCAGCAGCTCGTCAATGCTGGCATCCATGCCTTGGTACAGGGTAATGCCAAGGCTGGCCGACAACTGGTGCTCGTGCGTTTCCAGCAGGTAAGGCTGGGTGATGGCGTGGCGCATCTTTTCGCCCACCGCTTCGGCGTGGGCGGCAGCTTCATCGCGGTCTGTGCTGAGTTGGGTCAGCAGCACCACAAATTCGTCGCCGCCCAGGCGGGCCACGGTGTCGGTAGCCCGCACGCAGGCGGCCAGCCGCGTCGCCACCTGCTGCAACAGCAAGTCGCCCATGTCGTGGCCCAGGCTGTCGTTCAGCGCCTTGAAGTTGTCCAGATCAATGAACTGCAGTGCGCCAAAGTGGTGGCTGCGTGCGCCCAGCGCCAAGGCCTGGCGCAGCCGGTCTACCAGCAGGCGGCGGTTGGGCAAGTGCGTCAGCGGGTCGTAAAACGCCAGCTGGTTGATTTCTTCTTCGGCCGCCTTGCGCTGGGTGATGTCGTTGAAGGTGTTGACGTAGTGCGTGACCTGGCCTTGGGCATCTTTGACCGCCGTGGTGCTGCGCGCATCGGGGTAAATGGCACCATTTTTGCGCCGGTTCCAGACCTCGCCACGCCAGGTGCCGGCGGTATCCACGCTTTCCCACATAGTTTGGTAGAACTCTCGCGGATGGCGGCCTGAATTGAGAATGTTCAGGCTCTGGCCCTGCACATCGGCTTCGGTGTAGCCGGTAATCTGGGTAAATGCCGAGTTGCAGCGCAAGATGCGGCGCTGGGCATCGGTCACCGCCATGCCATCCTGGGCATTGAAGGCCGTAGCGGCAATACGCAGATCCAGATCCGCTTGCACCCGCTGGGTGATGTTGCGGGCCAGCAGAATGAAGCGCGGTGCATCCGCATCGGGCATGCCAGCCGGTACGGCTTCTAGCGGCGTTTTGCGCGCCACCGAAATTTCAAACCACTGCAGCCCTTGGGCAAACGGCAGCTGCACCTGGCCCCCCTCTGAACGGCCGGTTTGCTGTGCCTCGTTCAAGGCTGCACCTACCGTGCGCGCCGCCTCTACGGGCAATACATCTTCGGCCTTGCGGCCCAGGTACTGTTCGGGCCGGATGTCCAGCAGCAGGGCAGGGGGCATGCGGCAGTCGTACACCGTGCCGTCCAGGCCGAGTTCGAACATCAGGTCGGGTATGGCATCCAGCGTGGCCTGCAGCTTGTTTTGGGTGGCCGATATCTCGTAGGTGCGCTCGACGACCTGGGCCTCCAGGTTGTGTTCTTGGCGTTTGAGTTGCATCAGCAAATGGGCCGCCCAGCCCAGCAGGGCGCTGAATAGCAGGCCCAGCGCCACTTTGAACGCCAGCCCGGCAGGGTCGCCCCAGCCCTGGATGGGCGCGCCGCTCAATACCCAGTTCCCGTTGGGTACCAGCACATCGCGGTCCACGGTATCGACCGGGGCCTGGGTACCCGACATGGCAATGCTCTGCCGTAGCTGGCTGTCGGGCCGTATGCGCCACAGCTCGTAGGCGATGCCGTGGTCGGCCAACTGCGCCACGCCGCTGCCCGCCAAAGCTTCCGGCAAGCGGATCACCACCGACACAAATCCCCAAAACCGCGGGGCAGACGGGTTCACGCCTGCCAGCGGGGAATCCTGTAAATACACCGGCAAACGGCCCACCACGCCCAAGCCACCTTGCACCAGGTTCAGCGGCCCCGCCAGCGTGAGCTTGCCGGTTTGTACGGCGCGGTTGGCTTCTTTGCTTTGCACCGGGTCTTTGAGCTGGTTAAAGCCCATGGTGGCCTCGTTGCCTGCCAGCGGTACCACCTTGCGAACAATGCCGCTCGGTGACAGGGCAAACATGGTCACCCCCGGGTACAAGGACAGCATTTCGCTGGCCACGCCTTCAAAATTCGAGAATTCCCCACCCGCTTGGTGGACCATGGCCGACAACGCGTAAGCGCTGGACAGCGCCCGCTCAATCGTGCTCTGGATGGCGTGCGCCCGGTCGGCCACGATGCTGTCGACCCTGGCGCGCTCGCTTTGCACGCGGCGCTGTTCCATGCTCCACACCAGCAGTGCCGCAGCACATGCTGTAATCACAAAAACAATACCCGCCACCACCCATGCATGGACAGCGCTGGGGTAGCGTCGGGAAGGCTTGGTTGTCATCGTGGATGGGGGTTGATTCCGTCTCTAAGTGTGTCTATTTGTTTCTTTTGGGCCGACTATAAGGCCTATGGTCTGGCCAGCTAGTCGTAACGGTCATGCGCATCGGCTGGCGTCCCCAGGGTCTCTAGCGCGGATGCCGTGGCAGGCGGGGCAGGGCGCGGGTGCGCGGGGTACAAAAATATAAATAAAAAGTGGCTCTAGCGCATATATAACCTAAGCTAGCAGCTATTATTTATATAGCTTATAACCTGAACAACCCCTCGGCGGGTGATTCGTCTCCGCGCTGCACACCCACGCCATTCTGCTGGAGCCAGGCCGTGCGGCGGGCGAAGAGACCTGGCGCCACGCGGTTGACCCTATCGATGAGGCTGCGCATGTCGGCCGTGACCAAGCGGCCATCGGCCACGCAAACCCGCCCGTTCACCATCGTCAAATCTACGTCGCCGCCCTGGACGGCGTGGACCAGGTTGTGGTGCAGGTTCAAATGCGGGCCGGTTAACAGCGGCGTCATCCGCGGCGTGCCGGTGCACACGGCAATCAGGTCGGCGGCTTTGCCCACTTCCAGCGTGCCGATTTCGTGGTCCATACCCAGCGCCCGGGCACCGGTTGCCGTGGCCATTCTGCAGATGGACCAGGCATCCAGCGCTTGCGCGTCGAGCTTGGAGAACTTGGCGAGCAAAGACGCGACCTTCATTTCCTCAAACATGTCGAGGTTGTTGTTTTCTTTCTCACCGTCCGTGCCGAGTCCGACCGCGATACCCGCGGCCAATAGTTTCTCTACCGGCGCGGCACCGCTGGCCAGCTTCATGTTGCTGACCGGGTTGTGCGCGATGCCCACGCCGCGCTCCCGCAGCAATTTGATTTCCCCGTCGGACAGCCACACACCGTGGGCCAAGAGTACGCGGTGGGCATCGAGCAAGCCAAATTTGGCCAGAGCCTCCACCGGGCGCATGCCGTAGCGGCGCTGGGTTTCCTCCACATCGAAGCGGCTTTCGTTGCTATAGGTATGCAGGCCCACACCGTATTCTTTGGACATGCGCACAGCCCGGTCCCAAGCCTGGGGCACGGCATAAAACATGTGCTCCAGGCCGACCCAAACGCTGATGCGGCCATCGGCCTTGCCGTGCCATTGCTGGATGGTGCGCTCGTTGCTGTCCAGCGTTTCGAAATAGGCGTGCTCGGGGTGCTCGGCCACATACGGAACCAGAATGGCCCGAATTCCGAGTTCTTGCGCCGCAAAGCCGCTGCCATCCATGAAGCGCCACATATCTACCACCGTGGTGGTGCCCGACAGCAGCGATTCGGCGTAGCACAGCCACGATGCAGCAGCAGCTTCCTCGGCGTTGAGCACACGGTGCATTGGATCAATGAACTGCTGCAACCAAGCCCAAACGGGCAAACCTTCTGCGGTGCCACGCAACAGCCCGGAATGGCAGTGCGTGTTGACCAGGCCCGGCATCAGCAGCCGGTCTTTGAGGTGCCGAACGCTGGCGTTGGGCGGCGCCAGCGCCAGCACATCCGCCGCCGCGCCAACGGCCGCGATCCGACCGCGACCATCCACCCACACGGCACCGTTGGTGATCACCGGGTTGCCCGGCGTCATTGGCAGCATATAGTCCGCGAAAAGCAACTGGTCGTTCATCGTGTAAGTTCGATTGGGTGGGGGGTTGGCAGCGGGTACCGTTGGTAAGCGCAGAGTTGAGTATGCCGCGTTGTGTGCCAACGGAGCTCTTTTTAGCAGTACGTATTACTTTATACGATGTATATTATGTTAAGTTAAGAAGACAGCGCAAAATTGGAAATGGCCACTTCCAAGGATTGCGTGAAAAAAAGCCCCGCTAGCGTAGGCACTACCTGCACAGCTAGCTACGGATCCGCTAGCAAGCATAAAAACCATCCCTACGGCCTTTGGCAGCGCGCCCGTAGAGATGGATGGGTTTACTCCTCGTATGCGACAACCGCCTGGGCGGCTTGCGATTGGCAGTAAGCCAAGGCCGCGTCGGTTGGGTAAAACCTGGCTTGCTCGCCCAACTGCAACACGGCCACGGCGCTGCCTTGCGCGGTTTGGCGCTGCACCGACAGGCGCACCGGCAGACCGTGCACCACATCGCCCTGCTCGGTGGTTTCGCGCTGAGGCGGGAAATCCTTCACCAGTTGGGCAATGTCCAGGCCGGAGCCGGTGGCGTTGGGCGGGAGCTGCAGACGCAGAAATTTGGCATAGCGGCAGCGCGCAGTGGCCAGATCCCAGGCTTCGGTGATGTTCATCTGCAGGCCTCCGCCACCAAAGCGGTCGGTTTGTACCCGGCCCATGGCGATGATGAGCTCGTCGTCCTTGAACAGGTTTTTGTGTGCCTGCATCAGCGCGTCGCTGACCCGCGCATCGACCATGCCGGTGCCGTCATCCAGCCGGAACAGGCCCATCTTGCCGCGCTGGCCGTTGATGACCCGCAGGTCGCTGATGATGCCCGCAAACATCACCGTGTCGCGGCTGTCCACCGCGTCGGCCAGGTCGCGCTTGGCAAAGCGGCGCACTTCCTTGCGCACCTCGTCGAACAAATGCCCCGACAGATAAAATCCCACTGCGGTTTTCTCTAGCGTCAGGCGTTCCTTGATGCCCCACATGGGGGTTTCGACCAATTCTGGCTCTTGCGTGCTGGAGCCGTGGCTGTCGTCCATGTCGAACAGGCCACCCTGGTTGGCGTTGGCCAGTGTGGCGGCGGCAAAGGCGAAGGCGCGGTCCACCGAGGCGATAAGCGCGGCGCGGTTAATCTCGATCGCGTCAAACGCCCCGGCCTTGATCAGTGCCTCGACGCTGCGTTTGTTCAGCTTGGATTTATCCACGCGCACGCAGAAGTCGAACAGGCTGGTAAACGCCCCACCCGCTTCGCGTGCCGCCACGATGGCCTCGATGGCCTGCTGGCCCGTGCCTTTGACGGCACCCAGGCCGTAGCGGATGATTTTGTCGGTAACCGGCTCAAACCGATGGCGGCCCAGGTTGACGTTGGGCGGCTCGAAGCTCAGGCCCATCTTGCCGGCATCTTCAAACAGCAGTTTGAGCTTGTCGGTGTCGTCCATTTCCACCGTCAAATTGGCGCAGAAGAATTCGGCACAGTAGTGCACCTTGAGCCAACCGGTGTGGTACGCCAGCAGCGAATAGGCGGCAGCGTGCGACTTGTTGAAACCGTAGCCCGCAAACTTTTCCATCAAGTCGAAGATTTCGTCAGCCTTGGCTTCATTGATGTCGTTCTTGGCGGCACCATCGCGGAAGATCTGGCGGTGCTCGGCCATTTCTTCCAGCTTCTTTTTACCCATGGCGCGGCGCAGCATGTCGGCACCGCCCAGCGAGTAGCCGCCCAGAACCTGCGCGGTCTGCATCACCTGCTCCTGGTAGACCATGATGCCGTAGGTCTCGCTCAGCATCTCGGCGACCAGCGGGTGCGGGTACTCCACCACTTCGCGGCCATGCTTGCGCGCCACGAAGCTGGGGATCAGGTCCATCGGGCCCGGGCGGTACAGCGCGTTCAGGGCGATCAGGTCTTCCAGGCGGGTGGGTTTGGCATCTTTCAGCATGCGCTGCATGCCGGTACTTTCAAACTGGAACACGGCCTCGGTCTTACCCTCGGAGAACAGGCGGTAGGTTTTGGCATCGTCCAGCGCGATGTTTTCGAACGCAAAGTTCTCCTGACCCTTGTGGCGGGCGACGATGAAGTCCTTGGCAATTTCCAGAATGGTCAGCGTGGCCAGGCCCAAAAAGTCGAACTTCACCAGGCCGATGGCCTCCACGTCGTCCTTGTCAAACTGGCTCACCGCCGATTCGCTGCCGGGCTGCTGGTACAGCGGGCAAAAGTCGGTCAGTTTGCCCGGCGCAATCAGCACACCCCCGGCGTGCATGCCCACGTTGCGGGTCATGCCCTCCAGCTTTTGCGCCATCTCGATCAGGGTGCGCACGTCTTCTTCGGCCTCGATGCGGGCGGCCAACACCGGCTCCATCTCGATGGCATAGTTGTTTTTGTCGCCGTCCTTCTTGGTGGCGGGTGGGTACTGCAGCGTGACCGACATGCCGGGCTTGTTGGGAATCAGCTTGCTGATGCCGTCGCAGAAGTTGTAGCTCAGGTCCAGCACCCGGCCCACGTCGCGGATGGCCGCGCGGGCCGCCATGGTGCCGAAGGTGACGATCTGGCTGACAGCGTTCTTGCCGTACTTTTCTTTCACGTAGTCGATCACCCGGTCGCGGTTGCCCTGGCAAAAGTCGATGTCAAAGTCGGGCATGGAGACGCGCTCAGGGTTCAAAAACCGCTCGAACAGCAGCTTGTACTGCAGGGGGTCCAGATCGGTGATCTTCAGCGCGTAGGCCACCAAAGAGCCCGCACCCGACCCCCGGCCCGGCCCCACCGGGCAGCCGTTCTTTTTGGCCCAGTTGATGAAGTCGCCCACGATCAAAAAGTAACCGGGGAAACCCATCTTCAAAATGGTGGTGATCTCGAATTCCAGCCGGTCGATATAGCCGGGCCGAACTTCTTCGCGCTTGGCTGCATCCGGGTACAGGTGCAGCAGGCGTTCTTTCAGGCCCTCGTGCGAGGCATAGCGGAAGTAGTCGTCAGGGCTCATGCGCACGCCATCCACTTCGGGCGTGGGAAAGTCGGGCAACTGCGGCCTGCCCAGCACCAGGGTCAGGTTGCAGCGCTTGGCGATCTCTATCGTATTGGCAATGGCCGAGGGAATATCGGCAAACAGCGCCAGCATCTGCGCGCTGGACTTGAAGTACTGCTCGCGGGTGAAGCGGCGCACACGGCGCTGGTTGCCCAAAATCTCGCCGTCAGAGATGCAAACACGCGCTTCATGCGCCTCGTAATCGGACTCTTCGGTGAACTGCACCGGGTGCGTGGCCACCACCGGCAATTGCAGACGGGCCGCGAGTTGCACGGCCACCACCACATGGGCCTCGTCGTCGGTGCGGCCCGCGCGCTGCAGCTCGATGTAGAAGCGTTGCGGAAACAAGGCCGCCAGTTGCTGCGCCATGGCATCGGCCCGCACCGTATCGCCCTGCACCAGCGCCTGACCCACCGGCCCGGCCTGGGCACCGGCCAGGCAGATCAGGCCCGCGTTGAGTTCCTGCAGCCAGGCCAACTTGATGACGGCCTGGTTTTTGACAATGTTTTGGGTAAAGCCACGGGCCAGCAGCTCCGATAAATTGAGGTAACCCTGCTTGTTCTGCACCAGCACGATGACGCGCGACAGGGCGGTGGCATCCAGGCCCTGCCCTTCCAGAAAGATTTCGGCGCCGATGACGGGTTTGACCCCCTTGCCACGGGCTTCCTTGTAAAACTTGAGTGCACCAAACAGGTTGCTCAGGTCGGTGATGGCCAGCGCGGGTTGCTGGTCTTTGGCGGCCACCTTGACGGTGTCGTCGATGCGGTTTGTGCCGTCAACGACAGAAAATTCGGTATGGAGGCGGAGGTGAACAAACATATAGCCATTTTAAGTGGCGGGGTCTGTGTTGCTGGCCCGGTACCAATCAGTGCCTGATAGACCGCAACTTAACACATAATTGAAACAATTTGTCATCAACTGTTGGCATCTTTGTGTCGGTGCCATGTGCGGTTTGCCCGTAGCCGCATGAGCGCTTCACTTCAAACCCTTGAGAGGTGCCATGATGTTCCGCTCCATCCGCAGTTCCACCCTGTTTCTGGCCGCCGTTGGCATCTTGGCCGCCCTGGTCATTGCGCTGCAGTCCTACGTGGGCTTCAACCGCCTCAACGACATCGCCAACCAGACTTTTGTGGCCAAGGACGTGGTGGCCGACATCTTGCCGCCGCCGCTGTACCTGATCGAGTTGCGGCTGGTGCTATCGCAGGCGGTGGAAGGCACCATGCCGGTGGACGAGGCGCAAAAACAGGTCACCCGCCTGGTCGGTGAGTACGAGGCGCGGGTTGCTTACTGGACGAAAAACCCGCCCTATGGTTTGGAGAAGCAACTCTTTGGCCGCCAGCACCAGGCGGCGCAGAAGTTCATCGCCGCGGCACGCGAGGGGGTCATGCCCGCCCTGGCCAAGAACGATGCGGTGGCGGCCCGCGAGCAACTGGTGCGGGCCCACGCGCTGTACCTGGAACACCGGGCCGGGGTGGACGAAACCGCGGTAGTGGGTAGCAAACTGTCTGACAGTTCAATTACCGCCTTCACCGCCACCGGCAAAGACGTGTCGCGCACTTCGTGGATCGTGCTGGTGGTGGCGCTGACGGTACTGGTGTGGGTATCGCGGCCGGTGCTGGCCAGCATCCGCAAGCCGATTGCCCACTGCACCCGTATCGCCCAGGAAGTGGCCGCAGGCAATCTTTTCTCTAACATCCAGCGCACCCGCGAAGACGAGATTGGTGCACTGCAAGAAGCCTTGGCGAGCATGCAGACCGCGCTGCGGCAGATGGTAGGCGAGGTGCGCACATCGTCCCAGGACATCAAGTATTCCAGCGCCGAAATTGCCCATGGCAGCATCGACCTGAGCGCCCGTACCGAGAGCACCGCCGCCAGCCTGGAAGAAGCCGCTGCCGCCATGGAGCAGCTCACCGCCACCGTGTCGCAAAACACCGAATCCGCCTGCCAGGCCAACCAACTGGCCGCCTCGGCCGCCACCGTGGCCGTGCGCGGCGGCCAACTGGTAGGCCAGGTGGTCACCACCATGCAGGGCATAGACGACAGCTCGCGCAAGATTGTGGACATCATCGGTGTGATCAACGGCATTGCCTTTCAGACCAATATCCTGGCCCTGAACGCTGCCGTGGAAGCCGCCCGCGCCGGTGAGCAAGGGCGTGGTTTTGCCGTGGTAGCCAGCGAGGTGCGGCTGCTGGCCCAGCGCAGCGCCGAGGCGGCCGAAGAGATCAAGGCCCTGATCGATGCCAGCGTGGGGCGGGTCGAATCGGGCAGCAAGCTGGTACAAGAAGCTGGCACCACCATGAACGAGATCGTCCACCAGGTGCAGCGCGTGAGCGACATCATTGCCGAAATCACCGCCGCGGCTTCCGAGCAAGGCCTGGGCATTGGCCAGATCAACGAAGCCGTGGCCCGGCTGGACCAGATAACGCAAGAAAACTCGGCCCTGGTGGAGGAAAGCGCGGCCTCGGCAGAGAACCTGAAGCGCTCGGCCCTCGGCTTGAACAGCATGGTCAGCGCCTTCCGCCTGGAGCCTGGCAGTCCGGTGGCGCTACCCTAACTAAAATCAGAGGGTGAACTCCATCCTCAACATCTCCGCTTACAAATTCGTCCCCCTGCCCGATGCCCCTGCCCTGCGCGATCTGCTGCACGGCTGGGCCACCGCGCTAGAGCTCAAAGGCACCATCCTGCTGGCCAGTGAGGGCATCAATCTGTTTCTGGCGGCCCCCGAGGCGGCCGTGCGCGGCTTCATCACCCGCCTGCACGGCGACCCGCGCTTTGCCGACATCGCGCCCAAAGAGAGCTGGTCGGCCAGCCAGCCATTCAAAAAGATGCTGGTGAAGGTCAAAAACGAAATCATCCGTATGGACCACCCGGCCATCCAACCCATCTCGGGTCGTGCGCCTGCGGTAGATGCCGCCACGGTCAAGCGCTGGCTAGACCAGGGCGTGGACGACCACGGCCGCCCGGTTGTCACGCTGGACACGCGTAACGCCTTCGAGGTGGACCACGGCACGTTCACCGGGGCTATCGACTGGCGCATCGACAAGTTCAGCCAGTTCCCCGCCGCCCTGCGCGAGCACAAGGCCGAGTTGCAAGGAAAAACCGTGGTCAGCTTTTGCACCGGCGGTATCCGCTGCGAAAAAGCCGCGATTTTGATGCGCGAGGAAGGGCTGGACCACGTCTACCAGCTCGAAGGCGGCATCCTCAAATACTTCGAGGAAACCGACGGCGCGCACTACCAGGGCAGTTGCTTTGTGTTTGACGAGCGCCGCACGCTGGAGGCCGATCTTTCGGCCAGTGCGCTGGATACTATGAAAAAGTGAGCTACTCGCGTAGGTAGATCCTGCGCTAAAGGCACTTTTTATACTAAAAACTCTTTGATCGCCAAAGCGGTTTTCAGCGCTGCCCCCTGGTGGGCTCCTGCGAACTGCGGCCCGGCAGCCGTGGCACAGGCCAAAGTGTCGGGCGCATTCAGCCAGGCCAGGGCCTGGACCACGGCGGCCGGCATGTCAGCCACGCAGCCGGCAGCTCCGGCGGCGATGGCCAGTTCGGCGGCTTCGGCGAAGTTGAAGGTCGATGGCCCCACCACCACCGGGCAGCCGCAGGCGGTGGCTTCGATCAGGTTCTGCCCGCCCAGCGGCGCGAAGCTGCCACCCAGCAAAGCCACATCGGCCAGGCCGTAGTACAGCGCCATCTCGCCCAGCGAGTCGCCCAGCCACACGTCGGCGGGTACGGGTTCCTCGGTCCACTGGCTGCGCCGTGACAGGCTGAATCCGTGCTCTACCACCAGGGCCGCCACGGCATCAAAGCGCTGCGGGTGGCGTGGCACGATGAGCCACTGCACGTCCATTACTCCTAATTTTGTAGCTGCTAGCGTAGATGGAGTATGCGCTAGAGGTCTAAAAGACTGTAAATATTGCAATAGCATCAGCTCTTCGCCTTCGCGGGCGCTGGCCAGCAGCGCCACCGGCCGCCCTGCCCTGCGCCATGCCTGTCCTGCGGCGAGCTGCTCGGCGTTGGGCGTGGCATCGAACTTCAGGTTGCCCAGCACCTTGGGTAGGGGGGCACCGGCCTCGGCCAGCCGCTGTGCGTCGGCAGCGGTTTGCGCCAACACCGCAGCCAGTGCACCGTAGGCTGGCCGAGACAAGGCCGACAGCCGCTGCGCCTGGCGTAGCGATTTCGCACTGAGCCGCGCGTTGGCCAGCACCACCGGCACGCCCGCCGCCTGGCAGGCCGCCAGCAGATTCGGCCAGATTTCGGTTTCCATCAGGATGCCGATACGGGGCTGGAAATGCCGCACAAAGCGCCGTACCGCACCGTGGCTGTCCCAGGGCTGCCACACCTGCACATCGCCCGGTTGCAGCAGCGCCTGCCCCTCGGCCCGCCCGGTGGCCGTGCCATGCGTCAGCAGCAGGCGCAGGCCCGGCATCTCGCGGCGCAAGGCGGCCAGCAGAATTGCCGCGGCACGGGTTTCGCCCAGCGACACGGCGTGGATCCACACAAAGCCCTGGCCGGGTGGCTGGTGGTAGTGGCCAAAGCGCTCGGGTACTGCCACGGCGTAGCCGGGCTCGGCCCGCGCGCGCGACCGCAGTTTTCGGCGCAGCAGCGGGCTGGCCAGCCAGAGCAACAGAGAATACAGTCGCAGGATCAATGCGCGGAATCTCGCAATGCGGCGAGAGCGGACGCTTGCATCCAGGCGTTCCAGACCGCATTGACGGTGGGTGCAGGTTCGGCGAACACGCTGAGCTGGTGGTCGCAGTTTTGCGGGCCGGTGCGCCACACGGTGTCGAAGTTGTAGATTTTGACCAAGGGCAGGTTCAGCGCCGCGGCGATCTGGCTGGTGCCGTTGTCAATGCCGATCACACCCAGGCATTCGCCCAAGGCATCGGTCAGCGCGCCCAAGGGCATACGGGGCCAGACGACGGCCTGGCTCAGACGATTGGCAATGCTTTCGCTGCGCCACTGCTCGTCGTCGTTGCCATGGGCAAAGGCCACGGTGTAGCCCAGGTCGTTCAGGCGGTGGCCCAGTTCCAGCCAGTGGGCTTCGGGCCAGCTTTTGTCGGCACGGGTGCTGCCATGCAAAAAGGCCACGATGGGCGTGGCTTCGACATGGCTGACATCAAAAAATTGATTTGATATCGTTTTGGTAGCGCGCCGTGCAGTATTTACATGCGCTTGCAGCCCAAAAGAGGGTTTATCTGGTAGGGCATAGACCAGGGCCCGGGCGCACATCACCCGCGCCCGGTCTACGGCGTGGATGTGCGATTCCACCGGCACGGTCACGTCGGCCGCCCAGCGGGTGGGGGCCTGGAATGCCGTGCCTTCGGCCTGGTTGTCCAAGGTGTAGCGCAGGCCGTCCGAGCCCAGGCGGGCCATCTTGGCCACCAGGGTCGATTTGCTCATGCCTTGCACGTCCAACACCGCGTCGTAGCATTCGTACTGCAGGTCGGATGAAAACGCCCGCCAGGCGTTGCGGGTGTCGGCGGTAAACACGGTTTCACGCCAACGCTTCAGGTCGCATTCAATCACCCGGTGCAAACCGGCACAGCGGCGTACCAAGGGGGCAAAGTCGGGTTCGACCACCCAGTCCACCAGGGCACCCGGAAAGGCGTGCAAGATGTCTTGGGCTGCCGGCATGGCGTGCACCACATCCCCCAGGGAAGAGAGTTTGACGATCAGAACATTCATGCAGGAATAGCTTGGGGGTTGTGGAACACGCTCCACACAGCTTGCCATGCTTGCCACACGGTGTCTACATCGGGAGCCCTTGCCCCGCCCACGGCGACCTGGTAAGGGCTACCCAGCGGACCAGCCCGCCAGATGCGCGGCTGGCTGAAAATTTGCACGTGCGGCAGGTTCAGCGCCACGGCCAGGTGGCTCAGGCCTGAATCCACCCCAACCACGCCCACACAGCCCGCCATTTGCGCGGCCAGCGCGGCTAAACCCATGCGCGGCAGCATGCGGGCTTGCGGGCCAATCTCCTGGCACAGCTGCTGGGCAAACTTTTCCTCGTAAGCGTTCGCCTGTGGCACGCTGAGCGTCAGGCCTTGGGCCACCAGGTGCTGGCCAATCTGCACCCAGTGAGCCAGCGGCCATTCGTTTTCGACCCGGGTGGTGCCGTGGACCAGCATTACGCTGCCATCGGGTTGTACCGGGGTGACCTGGAGTTCGTCGTAGGCAATGCCGTCTTCCCGCGGCGGATAGCCCAGCGCCAGCGCGGCCAGGCGGCGGTAGCGCTGCAGGGAGTGGATGCGCGGCGGCATGGGCTGGGGGCGCTGCACCATGAAGCGCACGGGCCACTCGTAGCCGCAGTCTTCGCTGCCGTTGCCGTAGGTGGCGCGCCAGCCGCTGGAGGTGAGCCGGGCCTGGCGGGCAATCAGGGCGGATTTGATCAGCCCCTGGAGGTCGATCACCACGTCGTAGGCTTCGGCCTGCAACGTCTGTATGAAGGCCGCTTTTTCGGCCCGCACACTGGCGCTAAACGGGGTTTTGCGCCAGCGCCGCTGCGCCAGCGGAATCACCCGACCCAGGCGCGGCACATGGGCCTGGAGCAGCGGGGCAAAGGCTTCTTCGACCACCCAGTCAAACGTGGCCAGGGGCAAGGCCTGGCGCATGTCGTGCAGGGTGGGCAGGGTCTGGACCACATCGCCAAAAGACGACAGCTTGACGATCAGCACCCGCATGCCCTGCCCTTTTCCAGGCAAAGACTCAGGCACAGGCATCAATGGGCGCTGGCCGCCAGCTTGGCGTCGGGTTTGGCACGGCGCAGCAGGGCCAGCATGTCGTGCTGGATACGTTCCAGGGCTTCGGGCGTGTGGCCTTCAAAACGCAGCACCAGCACCGGCGTGGTGTTGCTGGCGCGGACCAGGCCAAAGCCATCCGGCCAATCGACCCGCAGGCCGTCGATGGTGCTGACCACCGCGGGCGCAGCAAAGTCCACCATCGCCAAGGCCTTGGCCACCACTACGGGCGGCTCGCCTTCGGCACAGGCCACGTTGAGCTCGGGGGTGGAGAAACTGGTAGGCAAGGCGTGCAGCACGGCGTTGGCATCGGGCGACTGGCTGACGATTTCCAGCAAACGGCAGCCCGCGTAGGTGCCGTCGTCGAAACCAAACCAGCGCTCCTTGAAGAAGATATGGCCGCTCATTTCGCCGCCCAGCGGGGCCTGGCCACCTGCGCCTTCGATTTCTTTCATCTTGGCTTTGATCAGGGAGTGGCCGGTTTTGAACATCAGTGGGTGGCCACCGGCAGCGGCAATGGCCGGGGCCAGGCGCTGCGAGCATTTCACGTCAAACAAAATGGTGCCGCCGGGGACACGGCGCAGCACGTCTTCGGCGAAGAGCTGCATCTGGCGGTCGGGGTAGATGTTGGTGCCGTCATTGGTAACGATACCCAGGCGGTCGCCGTCACCATCAAAAGCCAGGCCCAGCTCGGCACCGCTGGTTTTCAGCGCGGCGATCAGGTCCTGCAGATTCTCGGGCTTGCTGGGGTCGGGGTGGTGGTTGGGGAAGTTACCGTCCACCTCGCTGAACAGTTCGATTACCTCGCAGCCGATGGCGCGCAGGATGTCGGGGGCCGATGCACCTGCAATGCCGTTGCCGGAATCGACCACGATCTTCATCGGGCGGGCTAGTTTGATATCCGAGACGATGCGGGCGGTGTAGGCAGGTAGCACATCCACGCTACGCACCGAACCACCGGTTTTGGGCAGCCAAGTCTCGGCTTCCATCATGCGGCGCAGGGCCTGGATTTCATCGCCATGGATGGAACGACCGCCCATGACCATCTTGAAACCGTTGTAATCCTTGGGGTTGTGGCTGCCAGTGACCTGGATGCCGCTGCGGCACAGGGTGTTGGCAGCGAAGTACAACAAGGGCGTGGTCACGGTGCCTACATCGATTACCTCGATGCCCACGGCTACCAAACCGCGGATCAGCGCGGCCACCAGCGACGGGCCGCTCAGGCGGCCATCGCGTCCCACGGCCACCGCCGTTTCACCTTCTGCCAGGGCGATCGTGCCAAAGGCCTTGCCGATGCCTTCGGCAACGGCTTCGGTCACGGTGGTGGGAACAATGCCGCGGATATCGTAGGCTTTGAAGATGGAGCTGGCGATGTGCATGGTGTGAGGGGAGTAAGTAAATCAAAAACCCGGCCATCCCTGTATAAGATGGCCGGATGGACTGCCGGAATTGTAGTCACGCCATGCGTGTATTTCCGGCAGCCCATCGCCGGTTGATTGCCCGGCACTTTTTGGCTACTTTTTGGCCTTGGCCGGGGCTTTGGCTGGCGTGCACAGTGTCTGGTACAGGGCCAGATACTGCGCGGCCGCTGCAGCCCATGAGAAGTTTTGCGCCATGCCGCGCTGCTGCAGTTGCGCCCACACGGCTGGCTGGCCAAAAGCCTGCACGGTACGGTGTACCGCCAAGGCCAGGGCCTCCTTGCTGGCCGGACCAAACATGAAGCCCGTTGAGGTGTTGTCCTGCAGGCTGGTCTCGCTGGCATCCACCACCGTGTCGATCAGCCCGCCGACGCGGCGTACCACCGGCACGGTGCCGTAGCGCAATGCGTAGAGCTGGGTCAGCCCGCAGGGTTCAAACCGAGACGGCACCAGCATGGCATCGGCTCCGGCAATCATCTGGTGGGCAAACGGCTCGTCGTAACCCAGGCGCACGGCCACCTGCCCCGGGTGCGCCGCAGCAGCCTCGGTAAAGGCTTTTTCCAGCAAAGCATCGCCACTGCCCTGCACGGCCAGTTGCGCACCGGCAGCCAACATTTCAGGAATCGCGGCCAGCACCAGGTCCAAGCCCTTTTGCTGGGTCAGGCGGCTTACAAGGGTGAACAGGGGCCGCTTGGCATCCACCTGTAGACCGAGTTCCTTTTGCAAGGCCGCTTTGCACGTGGCCTTACCCGCCAGTGCGGTGGCGGAGTACGGGGTGGTGATGTCCTTGTCGGCAGCGGGGTTCCACACTGCATCGTCTACCCCGTTCAAGATGCCAGACACGTCGGCACCGCGCGAGCGCACCACGCCGTCCAGACCACAACCAAACTCGTTGGTGGCAATCTCGGCCGCGTAGCTGGGGCTGACGGTGGTGACGCGTTGGGCATGGGTGAGCCCGGCTTTCATGAATGAGAACTTGCCGTGGTACTCCAGTCGGGTCGGGTCCATGAAACGCGCCGGCAAGCCCAGCAGATGGAAATCCTTGGCATCAAACAGGCCCTGGTAAGCCAGGTTGTGCACGGTGTAGACGGTGGCCACCGTGGCTGCCTGGTTGGAGGCCAGGTAGGCGCAAGCCATACCGGCATGCCAGTCGTGGGCGTGCAGCACGTCCGGAGTCCAGGCCGGATCCAGGCCGCCTGCGGCCACATGCGCCGCCACCCAACCCAGCAAGGCAAAGCGCTGGGCGTTGTCGGGCCATTCGAGTCCATCGGCACCCAGGTACGGGTTGCCCGTGCGCTGGTAGTAATAAGGCGCATCGACCACATAGGCCGTTATGCCACTGGCCACAATGGTGCCGCGCACCAGGCGTACCCGCGCGGCACCAAACGCCGCACCGATCTCGCAGACCACGACCGGCTTTTGCAAGCCCGTCAAAATCGCGGGAAAGCCCGGCAGCAGCAGGCGCACATCGGCACCGGCGGCCACCAGGGCCTGGGGCAAGGCCCCCAGCACATCGGCCAAGCCGCCGGTTTTGACCAGAGGAAAAACCTCGGCCCCTACTTGCAGGACTTTCATTCCGCCAGCTTTTTGAGCATGGCAGAGGTGACCAGCGTGATGCCGTTTTCGCTGCGGTGGAAGCGCTCGGCATCCAGCGCGGCATCTTCGCCGATCACCATGCCGTCAGGAATCACGCAGCCGCGATCGATCACCGCACGGTTGATGCGTGCACCCCGGCCAATCTGTACGTCGGGCAAGAGCACCGACCATTTGACCTCAGAATACGAATGCACCCGCACACTGGAAAACAGCACCGAGCGGTGCACGCTGCCCGACACAATGCAGCCGCCGGACACCATGGACTCGATCGCCATGCCGCGCCGGTCGTCGGTGTTGTGGACAAACTTGGCCGGTGGCAGCTGGGCCTGGTAGGTCCAGATGGGCCAGTGGGTGTCGTACAGGTTGAGCTTGGGCTCGGTGGCGGTCAGGTCGATGTTGGCATCCCAGTACGCGTCGATCGTGCCGACATCGCGCCAGTACGGCTCGTCTTCGGCCGCATCGGGCACGCAGCTCATGGAGAACGGGTGGGCGGTGGCCAGGCCATTGCGCACGGCGCGGGGAATGATGTCTTTGCCAAAGTCATGGCTAGACGTGGGGTCCGCCATGTCGCGCTCCAGCTCGGCATACAGGAAGGCGGCGTTAAAAATATAAATGCCCATGCTGGCCAGCGACATGTCGGGGTTACCCGGCATGGATGGTGGATCGGCAGGTTTTTCCAGGAATTCGGTGATCAGGCGGTTCTCGTCGATGGCCATCACGCCAAAAGCCGACGCTTCGGCGCGTGGTACGGCGATGCAGCCCACGGTGCATTCACGCCCTTGGGCCACGTGGTCGGCCAGCATCAGCGCGTAGTTCATCTTGTAGATGTGGTCGCCCGCCAACACCACGATGTAGTCGGCACCGTAGCTCTCCAGAATATCGTGGTTTTGGTAGACCGCGTCAGCTGTGCCCCGGTACCAGTTTTCGTTGTCGTTGCGCTGCTGTGCGGGCAACAGATCGACAAACTCGTTCATCTCGTTCTTCAAAAATGCCCAGCCGCGCTGCAAATGGCGCAGCAAACTGTGCGATTTGTACTGGGTAATGACACCAATGCGGCGGATACCGGAATTCAAACAATTGGACAGTGCAAAGTCAACAATTCGGAACTTGCCGCCAAAATACACCGCAGGCTTGGCGCGGCGGTCTGTCAAGTTCATCAATCGGCTGCCACGCCCACCGGCGAGCACCAATGCAATTGCCCGTTTGGGCAGGTCCAGTCCGAGCGCTAAGTTGTTTTGCTGCATTTTTTGTCTCCAGAGAAAGGATGAGGATTTACGCAGTACCCCCTGCAAGCCTTCTGGGCGAACAGGGGACTTACGCAAGTCCTGGGCTAATTGTTGACCGGGTTTTTTGGTTAACGCCAGCATCTTAATCCGAGGATTTAAAAAACAGTTACCGGCGGGTTACCTCGTGCGAGAATTCTGGAAATGAGCGGTGTACCCGCATTCAAAGCGCTTAGACTAGAAAAATAGCCATCCGTACATCGGATTCTGGCTTGTGCCAACCCACACAAAGGATGCCCCTGTGACCCAGCGTATTGCCCCTACAGCTACCTCCATTCAAGCCGGTATTGAACAGCATTTGCTCGACACCGTCGGTGTCAGTCCCGCAGAAGCCACCCCGAACGATTTGATGCTGGCTGTATCGCAAGTTGCGCGCCAGCAATTGTCACAACGCTGGGTGCAAACCCAGGCGCGCGACCACGCTGCCAAGGCCCGCCGTGTTGTTTATTTGTCCATGGAATTTTTGATGGGCCGCACCCTGTCCAATGCGCTGGGCGCGCTGGATATCCGTGGTGAAGCCGCCACCGGCCTGCAAAAATTCGCCCAAACCCTGGAGACCGTGGCTGACCGCGAGCCCGATGCCGCATTGGGCAACGGCGGGCTGGGCCGTCTTGCCGCCTGTTTTCTGGATTCCATGGCCACCGTCGGCCTGCCGTCTTTTGGCTACGGTATCCGCTACGAGTACGGCATGTTTGCGCAAGACATCCAGAATGGCGCGCAAATGGAATACCCCGATCCTTGGCTTGAAAACGGCACGCCCTGGGAGTTTCCCCGTGCCGACATCAGCTACCCGGTCCGCTTTGGCGGCTGGGTCGAGCAGGTCAACGGCGCGCCCGTGTGGCGCAACGCCGGTGAAGTGGCGGCCAAAGCCTACGACATGGTGGTGCCCGGCCACGGCACCGACAAGGTCAGCACCCTGCGCCTGTGGAAGGCCGTAGCGCCCGCCCACATCGACCTGAATGCCTTCAACACCGGCGACTACGCCCGTGCGGCCAGCATGAAAAACGAGTACGAGAACATTTCTTGGGTGCTCTACCCCAACGACAGCACGCCCGCCGGGCGCGAACTGCGCCTGAAGCAAGAATACTTTTTTGTGTCTGCATCGGTGCAAGACCTGGTGGTGCGCCACCTGCGCGAACACCCCACGCTGGACAACCTGGCCGAGCATGTCGCTATCCATTTGAACGACACCCACCCCGCCATTGGCGTGGCCGAACTGGTGCGGGTACTATGCGACGACCACGGCATGCCCTGGGACAAAGCCTGGGCGATTTGCTGTAAGACCTTCTCTTACACCAACCACACCCTGATGCCCGAGGCGCTGGAAACCTGGCCCGTGGGCCTGATGCAGCATGTGCTGCCGCGCCACCTGGAAATCATCTTCCGCATCAACAAGGAATTTCTGGAAATGGCGGCCCTGCACCGCCCGGGCGACAGTGCCTTCTTAGCGCGCCTGTCGCTGATTGACGAGCAAGGCGAGCGCCGCGTACGCATGGCCAACCTGTCCATCGTCGGCAGCCACAAGGTCAACGGCGTGTCGGCACTGCACTCCGAGTTGCTGGTGCAAACCATTTTTGCCGACTTCGCCGCCATCTGGCCCGGCCGCTTCACCAACATGACCAACGGCGTGACCCCGCGCCGCTGGCTGGCACAGGCCAACCCCGGCCTGTCCAACTTGCTGGACAGCACGCTGGGCAAGGGCTGGCGGCTCGATCTGGACCAGCTGCAAAAGCTCAAGGCCAAAAAAGACGATGCGGCTTTCCAAAAGTCGTTCATGGAAGTCAAGCGGGCCAACAAGGTACGTCTGGCCAACGCGATTGAGAAGAGCACCGGCATCAAGGTCAGCCCAGACAGCCTGTTTGACGTGCAGGTGAAACGTATCCACGAATACAAGCGCCAGTTGCTGAATGTTTTACACGTGGTTACCCGTTACCAGGCCATTTTGGCCAACCCGACCGCCAACTGGGTGCCGCGCACCGTGATTTTCGCGGGCAAGGCGGCGTCCAGCTACGTGACGGCCAAGTCCATCATCCGCCTGATCCACGACGTGGGTAGCGTGATCAACAACGACCCGCGTATCGGCGACAAGCTCAAACTGGTGTTCATGCCCAACTACGGCGTGTCGGTGGCCGAAATCATCATGCCGGGTGCGGACTTGTCCGAGCAAATCTCCACCGCAGGCACCGAGGCCTCGGGCACCGGCAACATGAAGCTGGCCCTGAACGGCGCGTTGACCATCGGCACCGACGATGGTGCCAACATCGAAATCCGCCAGAACGTGGGCGACGACAACATCTTCATCTTCGGTCTCAAAACTCCCGAAGTGCAGGCCTTGAAGCAAAGCGGCTACCAGCCCATGCGTTACTACGAAAGCACGCCCGCCCTCAAGGCCGTGCTGGATGCCATCTCGGGCGGCCAGTTTTCGCCCGACGAGCCCGGCCGCTACCGCGCACTGGTGGATTCGCTGCTGTGGGGCGGCGACCACTACCTGCTGCTGGCCGATTACGCCTCCTATGTGGCCACGCAATCCCTGGTAGACGACCTGTACCGCCAGCCGTCCGCCTGGTGCGCCAAGGCCATCACCAATGTGGCGGGTATGGGGGTGTTCTCCTCCGACCGCACCATCCGCGAATACGCCCAGCAAATTTGGCATATCGCGGCAGACGCTCCGAACACGCTATAACAAAAATGCGGTGACAGACAACACCGCAATAGCGCGATTCCCTCCATGTAAACCCACTCTAGATCGGTTCTTATGTTGCACGCCCATGATGTTGAGATGATTTGTGGCGCACGCCACGGAGACCCTTTTGCGGTACTTGGCCCGCACGCTCTGGCCACTGGCCCCACGTCGGTACGCTGCTTCCTTCCTGGCGCGCAAAGCGTGGTGGTGGAGTCGGCCAAGGGCATGGTGCTGGGGCCACTGGCCCTGCAAGACGAAGCCGGTTTTTTTGAGGGCGAAATCACACTGGCCCCGGGCGCTGCCTACCGCCTGCGGGTGGTCTGGGCCGATGGCCACAGCGGCACCATCGACGACCCCTACCGTTTCCCCACGGTATTGGGAGAAATGGACGTGTGGTTGATGGGCGAGGGCACGCATCTGCGCCCGTACGAGGTGCTGGGCGCACAGCCTACCGTCATGGAAGGCGTGGCAGGTACCCGGTTCGCCGTGTGGGCCCCCAATGCCAGCCGCGTCAGCGTGGTGGGCGACTTCAACTTCTGGGATGGCCGCTGCCACCCCATGCGCCTGCGTCGCGAATGCGGCGTGTGGGAATTGTTTCTGCCCGGCGTGCAAGTGGGGGCCAAATACAAATACGAGATCCGTACCCAGAGTGGCGAGGTGCTGCCCGCCCGCTCCGACCCCTACGCCCTGCAGGCCGAATTGCGCCCGGCCACGGCCAGTGTGGTGGCCAACCTACCGCCGTTTGTACCGCCATCGACCGCGCGCAAGCAAGCCAATGCGCTAGATGCGCCCATCAGTATTTACGAGGTGCATCTGGGCTCGTGGCGGCGCAATACCGATGACGGCAACCGCTGGCTGGACTGGGACGAACTGGCCGATACCCTGGTGCCCTATTCCCGCGACATGGGTTTCACCCACCTGGAGCTGATGCCCATCAGCGAGCACCCGTTTGACGGCTCCTGGGGCTACCAGCCCGTGGGCATGTACGCGCCCACCGCCCGCTTTGGCGACCCGGCAGGCTTTGCGCGCTTTGTGGCCCGCTGCCACGCCGAAGGACTCGGTTTGATTCTGGACTGGGTGCCCGCCCACTTCCCCACCGACGCGCACGGTTTGGGCAACTTTGACGGCACGCACCTGTACGAGTACGCCGACCCGCGCGAAGGCTTCCACAACGACTGGAACACCCTGATCTACAACCTGGGTCGCACCGAGGTCAGCAACTTCCTGGTGGGCAATGGCCTGTACTGGCTGGAGCGCTTTGGCGTAGACGGCCTGCGTGTGGATGCCGTGGCCTCCATGCTGTACCGCGACTACAGCCGCAAGGCCGGGGAATGGATTCCCAACGTGCACGGTGGCCGCGAAAATTTAGAGACCATCGCCTTCTTGAAGCGCATGAACGAAGTGGTCGGTGGTGAACGCCCGCAAGCCATCACCCTGGCCGAAGAGTCCACCGCCTTCCCCAGCGTATCGCGCCCTACCTACGCCGGTGGCCTGGGTTTCCACTACAAATGGAACATGGGCTGGATGCACGACACCCTGGCCTACATGGAGCGCGACCCGATCTACCGCAAGCACCACCAGGGCGAAATCAGCTTCAGCCTGGTGTATGCGTTTACCGAGAACTTCGTGCTGCCGATTTCGCACGACGAAGTGGTGCACGGCAAGGGCTCGCTGCTGAACAAGATGCCCGGCGACCGCTGGCAGCAATTTGCCAACCTGCGCGCCTTCATGGGCTATATGTTTGGCCACCCCGGCAAAAAACTGCTGTTCATGGGCTGCGAATTTGCCCAAGACCGCGAATGGAACTTCGAGCAAAGCCTGGACTGGCACCTGCTGGACCAGGCCCCGCACGCCGGCATGCAGCAACTGGTACGCGACCTGAACCAGCTCTACCGCAGCACCCCGGCGCTGTACCAGCAAGACTTTGACCCCGCCGGGTTTGAGTGGATTGAGCACAACGATGCCGAGCGCTCGGTCATCAGCTTCATCCGCCGGGGCATGGACGACAGCAGCTTCATCGTGGTGGTATGCAACTTCACACCCAACGTCTGGAATGGCTACCGGCTCGGAGTACCGCAAGCGGGTACATACTACGAAAAGCTCAATACCGACTCGGCGCACTACGGCGGCAGCAACGTCGGTACACCACTTGGCACGGCTTCTGCTGAAGCTGTATCCATGCACGGTAAACCGTATTCCGTTGTACTCAACCTGCCTCCCCTGGCCACAGTGATGCTTGAATGGAAAGTCTGACAACTGCCCCTGCCCCTACCGCGGTCCTCCCCGGCCGCCCCGCCCTGCCCGAAGTGCAAGCCGGCCAGCCCTGGCCGATGGGTGCCAGCTTTGACGGCACCGGCATCAACTTCGCGGTGTTTTCCGCCCATGCCCAGGCCATGGACGTGTGCATCTTCGACCCCAGCGGCCAGCACGAGGTCTCCCGGTTCCGGCTGCCCGCCCACACCAGCGACGTATGGCACGGCTACCTGCCGGGTGCCCAGCCCGGTTTGGTGTACGGTTTGCGGGCCCATGGCCCCTGGCGGCCTGACCGGGGGCACCGTTTTGATGCATCCAAACTGCTGCTCGACCCCTACGCCCGCGACATCGTGGGGCACTTTGAATGGCGCGACGAGCATTTTGCAGGCGACCGGCTGCACCCGCGCCACATGGACACCCGAGACAACGCCGCGCTGGCACTCAAGGCCCGCGTCACCTTCGACCAGTTTGACTGGGCGGGCGACAAGGCCCCGCGTGTGCCGCTGGCGGATTCTGTGTTCTACGAATGCCACGTCAAAGGCTTCTCCAAGCTGAACGAAAACATCCCACCCGCCCTGCGTGGCAGCTTTGCCGGGTTGGCGCACCCCGCCTCGGTCAACCACCTGAAACAGCTCGGCATTACCGCCGTCAACCTGCTGCCAGTGCAGTATTCGCTCAGCGAAGAGCGCTTGAGTGGCATGGGCCTGAGCAACTACTGGGGTTACAACACGCTGGGTTTTTTCAGCGTGGACCCGCGGCTGGCCAGCGGTGTGGACGGTATGTCGCCCCGCGACGAATTCCGCACCATGGTCAAAGCCCTGCACGCCGCCGGGCTAGAAGTGTTGCTGGACGTGGTTTACAACCACACAGCCGAAGCCGGTGACGGCGGCCCCACCATCAGTTTCCGTGGCCTGGACAACGCCAGCTATTACCGCCTACCGCCCGAAGCCCCGGCCTACTACGAAAACTATTCCGGCTGCGGCAACACCATCGACGTACGCCAGCCACGGGTGCTGCAAATGGTGCTGGATAGCCTGCGCTACTGGGTCAGTGAGATGCACGTGGACGGCTTCCGTTTCGACCTGGCCCCGGTGCTGGGCCGCACCGACACAGGTTTTGACCGCCAAAGCGCCTTCTTCACCGCCGTGGCCCAAGACCCGGTGCTGTCGCGCGTGAAGATGGTCGCCGAGCCCTGGGATATCGGCCCCGGCGGCTACCAGACCGGCAACTTCCCCCGCGGCTGGCAAGAGTGGAACGACCATTTCCGCGACAGCATGCGCGGCTTCTGGATACAAACCGCTGCCGCCTCCGGTGCGCCGGTGGCCGACAACACCCGTGCCGACATGGCCCAGCGCCTGTGCGGCTCCAGCGACATGTACCAACCGCGCCAGCGCGCCCCGGCCGAGTCGGTGAACTACGTGGTCTCGCACGACGGCTTTACCCTGCGCGATCTCGTCAGCTACAACGAACGCCACAACCTGGCCAACCTGGAAGACAACCGCGACGGCCACGGCCACAACCTCAATTTCAACTGCGGTGCCGAAGGCCTCAGCGACGACCCGCTCGTCACCAGCTTGCGCGGCAACCTGCAACGCGCCCTGCTTGCTACTACTTTACTAGCGCAAGGCACACCGCTGATATGCGCTGGGGACGAATTGGGCCATACACAAGGCGGCAACAACAACCCGTATTGCCAGGACAACCCCACCACCTGGATCGATTGGGCCGCCGCCGACGAAGATCTCATCGCGTTCACCCGACGCGTCATTGCCTTGCGCCACCAGGCCCTGCCTTTTGCCAACCACTGGTACAGCGGCGTGGCCGACGTGCTGGGCTTGCCCGATCTGTCGTGGCTGCGCGGCAGCGGCGTGCCCCTGGAAGGCGATGCCTGGCGAGACCCGCAGCACCGGGTGCTGGGCTGCCTAATCGGCAAACCTGGCAAAGCCAAGGCCCCGTTGTTATTGCTGGTCAACGCAGGCAACACCGTGGACCCCTTCCAACTGCCTGCCGGAAGCTGGCAAGTGGTGCTGGACACCACCCATCCGCGCGGCCTGGGTAGCTGGTCGGGCAAGGGCAAAGACATCTTCCCGCTGCCCGCCAACAGCCTGATCCTGCTGGCCGCCAAGGGCGCAGGTTTGTCGATTTAAAGCCGTGCGCCCTGCAAAGGGTGCCCGGCTAGACGGGTCAAGATTCCCAGCGGGCTTTGATCAGGCCGGTACTGGTGCTGGGGTGGCATAAAAAACGTCTGCTCCATCATGTACTGGCCGCCGTGCACTGCGTGCAAGGTCTGGTCCGAGAAACACACCCAGGTGCTGCCTGCGGCAAACTCGGCCACGGTTTGCGGCGCGTTCTTCTGGTAGTTCGCGTCGCGCTTGAGGTGGTCGTGCAGCTGCAGCATCATGTGGTCGTACTCGCTGCGCAGTGACTTGGTGACGCCCAGGGCGTGCAGCACGTGCGCCTCCCAGGCCCGGTACCCAGGAATCAGGGGCAAAAACTGCTGGGCCATGGCCTCGAACGGTTCGCCCACACGCCACACCCTGGGCTTCTGATGCGGGTTGACATTGCTGAACACCCGCAAAATCCGCTCGCCCCGGTTCGGCCGCGACGGAAACGCATCTACGTGCAGGCGCTTGTCGTCGGCCCGCCACGACTGGGTGCGCGTGGCCACCTCGGTCGGGCGGTAGCTGGTGGGCTCCAGCCGCAAATGGGAGCTATAGCGCGGAAACAGGCCGTGCACCAACTGCACCGCCTGGCGGCGAAAGCGCTGCATCATGCCGCTCAGGGCGGCCATTTCCTCTGGTGAGCCTACGGCCCCCTTGACGACACCGTGCGCAGGCTGGCTAATATTGCGCGATTTGGGGGCCCGCACGTCGGGGCGCAGCAGCGGCAATTCGTCTGGCGACAGCGTAAATGCCAGCGCCGGAAAATACAGCACGCCGCCGTTTTCCAGGGTGTCGGTCAGTGCTTCGACCGGCTGGCGGCCCTCCCAATCAGACCCCGTGACTTCCATGATTTGATATGACATGCCTTGATTTTCCCCGAGAACCGTGCAGCCCTTGGTAATGGCATATGAAAAACAGCAAAGCCAGCAGTACTGTGCACAGGTCCGAAAACGGCTAGTTCCCCCGCAGGCCTCGCGTACTATCCAGCCATGACACCGACTGATCTGAGCACCGATGACGCAGCCTGCTACCTGGCCCTGCAGACCCGCGATGCCCGGTTTGACGGCAGTTTCTTCACTGGCGTGACCTCCACCGGTATCTACTGCCGCCCGGTCTGCGCCGTCAAAACCCCCAAGCGCGAGAACTGCCGCTTCTTTGGCCACCCGGCGCAGGCCGAGAGCGCGGGCTTCCGGCCCTGCCTGCGCTGCCGCCCCGAGCTGGCACCGCACGCGCTGGCCTGGTCAATGCAGGACGCCACCAGCATCCTGGCCCACCAGGCTGCGCGCATGCTGGACGAGCCCGAAGCCTGGAGCGACGAGGGTGGCAGCGCCCTGCCCGCGCTGGCGGCCCGCCTGGGCGTCAGTGACCGGCATCTGCGGCGTATTTTTGAAACCCACTTCAGCGTCTCACCGCTGCAGTACCTGCAAACCCGCCGCCTGCTCACCGCCAAGCAACTGCTGGCCGACACCCAACTGCCGGTGGCGCAGATCGCGCTGGTCAGCGGCTTTGCCAGCGTGCGGCGCTTCAACACCGTGTTTGTGGAACGCTACGGGCTCAATCCCTCGCAATTGCGCCGCAGTGGCTCGGCTTTAGCCCGCGTGCAGGGCCTGGCCATCAAGCTCGGCTACCGCCCGCCTTTTGATGTGGCGGCCATGGGTGCATTTCTGGCCCAGCGCCAAGTAAATGCTATTGAATTAATAGCTACTAGCGTAGATGGAACATGCGCTAGCCGCACTTTTTCTATAAAAATAGCGGAAGTCACCCATACGGGCTGGCTGCGCGCCGAGTTCGCACCCGAGCGGCACCAGGTGCTGCTGCACGTGGCCGACAGCCTGCACGGCGTACTGCCGCTGTTGATACGCCGCGTGCGCGCCTGGCTGGACCTGGATGCCGACCCCCAAGCCATCCACCGCGTGCTGCAGCACCGCTTCCCGGAGTGTGAAGGTCTGCGCGTGCCCGGTACGCTGGACGGCTTTGAGCTGGCGGTGCGCGCCGTGCTGGGCCAGCAGATCACCGTGGCCGCGGCCCGCACCCTGGCGCAGCGGCTGGTGGATGCCTTTGGCGCGCCCATCGCCACGCCCATCCCGGAGCTGACCCGGCTGTTCCCCAGCGCCGCCGTGCTGGCGCAGCTATCGGGCGACGCGCTGGGCCAACTGGGCATTGTCAAACAGCGGCAAAACGCCATCCTGGCCTTGGCCCGCGCCGTGGACAGCGGCCAGCTCGCCCTGCACGGCGGTGTACCGGTGCACAGCACCATCGACACCCTCAAAGCCCTGCCCGGCATCGGCGACTGGACGGCTCAGTACATCGCCATGCGCGCCCTGCGCTGGCCGGATGCGTTTCCGGCCGGTGACGTAGCCCTGCACAAAGCCCTGGGCGTGCAGGATGCCCCGAATGTGCGCCTGGCCAGCCTGGCGGCCGAGGCGGCATCCCAGGCCTGGAAACCTTGGCGTAGCTACGCCGTGCTGCGCGCCTGGGCCGAATTGCCCGCCAAAACCCATACGGCCAAAGCTATTAAAAAAATAGCTACTAACGAATGATCTACCTGCGCTAACTGCCATTTTTATATGAAATTTACCACCACTCCGGATTACGTCCGCTTTGCCAGCCCGCTGGGCCCCATGCTGGCCGCCGCCACCGACTTGGGCCTGTGCGGCCTGTGGTTTGACGGCCAGCGCCACCAGCCCGACATGGCCACCTGGCACTTGGCCCCCCAACATCCGCTATTGCTGCAAACCGCGGCTTTCATGGATGCCTACTTTGCCGGTGCCACAACCCCCTTCAGCCTGCCGCTGGACCTGGTGGGTGGTTCGCCCTTTCAGCAGGCCGTGTGGCAGGCGCTGCTGCAGATCCCGCGCGGTGCCACCACCAGCTACGGTGCTTTAAGCCAGTCCCTGGGCCGCCCCAGCGCGGTGCGGGCAGTAGCCGGTGCAGTGGGGCGCAACCCCGTCAGCGTGCTGGTGCCGTGCCACAGGGTGCTGGGCATGGACGGTTCGCTCACCGGCTACGCCGGTGGGCTGGAGCGCAAAACCGCGCTGCTGCAACTGGAAGGGGTATTGATTTGAAATCACCGTCCAAGCCCTGGATTTTTGATTTTGTGCTGCTGGCCGCCGTGTGGGGCGCGTCGTTCATCTTTATGCGCACCGCCTCGATGGAGATGGGCGCCGTGCCCACGGCGGCGTTGCGGGTAGCGATTGCCGCGCTGGCCCTGCTGCCCGTGTCAGCCTGGCAGGGGCAGATGCCAGGCCTGCGCCAACACTGGAAGACGGTGCTGCTGGTCGGCGTGCTGAATTCGGGCGTGCCGTTTGCGCTGTTTTCGTTTGCGCTGCTGTCCATCACCACCGGTTTATCGTCGATTTTGAACGCCACCACGCCGCTGTTTGGCACGCTGATAGCCTGGCTCTGGCTGCGCGACCGGCCCAACGCCTCGCGCAGCCTGGGGCTGGTGATCGGCTTTGTAGGCGTGGCCCTCTTGGCCTGGGACAAAGCCAGCTTCAAGCCCGACAGCCACGGCATCGCGCCCGGCTGGGCGGTGCTGGCCTGCCTGCTAGCCGCCGCTTGCTACGGCCTCACCGGCAGCTACACCAAGCGCTTTCTGGGCAACGTGCCGCCGCTGGTGATTGCCACCGGCAGCCAGATCGGGGCCGCCCTGGGCCTGGCCCTGCCCGCCTTCTGGCTATGGCCTGCGCACTGGCCCAGCCTGCACGCCTGGGCTGCGCTGCTGGTGGTGGGCACGGTGTCCACAGCGCTGGCCTACATCATCTTTTTCCGGCTGATTGCCAACATCGGCCCGGCCAAGGCGCTGACCGTGACCTTCGTGGTGCCGGTGTTTGCCGTGCTGTACGGCGCGGTGTTTTTGGGCGAGGCGCTGACCCTGTGGATGCTGGGCTGCGGACTGGTGGTGGTGTGCGGCACGGCCCTGGCCACCGGCTTGTTGCGTTTGCCTTCCCGCCATTAGGTGCAACCCGTATTCCGCCCTGCGATGGCGACCGTACAATCCGCAGCGCCGCGCATTCAAAGCGCTTTGGAGAAATACAATGACCAGCACCTTATCCGCCCAAATGCGCCAGCTCTGGCAGCAGCTTTACCAAGACCAGTACGCCGACAAGCTGGACACTTTCCTTGCCGAATTGCAGGCCGCCGCCCATTCCGCAGCTATTGCCGCGCCGCCGCCACCCGCCACCTGGTTCAAGGAAGTGGTGGTGTATTCGCTGTACGTAGACCTCTTTAACAAAGACTTCAAAGGCCTGACGAATCGCCTGGCCTACCTGCAAGACTTGGGCGTGACCTGCCTGTGGCTGCTGCCCATCCTGGACTCGCCCATGCGCGATGCCGGCTTTGACATCAGCGACTACACCAAGATCCGCAGCGAGCTGGTGGGTGGCAGCGATGCCGCGGCCCAGGGCACGTTTGCCGAATTCCTGGCCGAGGCCCACCGCCGCAACATCCGCGTGATCTTCGACGTGGCCATGAACCACTGCTCCGACCAACACGTGTGGTTCCAGGAAGCCCGCAAAGGCCCCGACAACCCGTACCGTGACTACTTCATCTGGAGCGACACGACCGAGCGCTACAAAGAAGCCCGCATCATCTTCAAAGGCATGATGCCGAGCAACTGGCACCCGCTGCCCGAGGCTCCTGACACCTACTTTTTCCACCGCTTTTTCGACTCGCAGCCCGACCTGAACTACCGCAACCCCGAGGTGCTGCTGGCCATGTGCCGCGTGCTGCTGTTCTGGGTGGCGCAAGGGGTGGACGGCTTCCGCGCAGACGCGATTCCGTACCTGTGGAAGGAAGAAGGCACGATTTGCGAGAACCTGCCCGGCACCCACGCCATCGTCAAGTTCTTCCGCGCCGTGCTGGACAGCGTGCGCCCCGGCACCATCCTACTGGCCGAAGCCTGCCAGCCGCCCGCTGAGGTGGTCACCTATTTTGGCGACAGCGACGAGTGCCAGGCCGCCTACCATTTCCCGGTGATGCCGCGCATCTACCTGGCGCTGGCCACCCACTCGGCGAAACCGATTTTTGACACGCTCTCGACCGACTTCACGCCCGACATTCCGGATGCCTGCGGCTGGTTCTCGTTCCTGCGCTGCCACGACGAGCTGACGCTGGAGATGGTCACCCCCGAGGAGCGCAAAACCATCCACGCCGCCTACTGCCACCAGCCCGAGTGGGATTTCCGCCAGGGCGAAGGCATAGCCTCGCGCCTGGTCGATCTGTTCAAAAGCGATGCAGCGGCGGTGCAACTGGCCTTCAGCATCAGCTTCACCCTGCTGGGCACGCCGGTGATTTTCTACGGCGACGAATTTGCCAAGCCCAACGACAACCAGTTCCAGGCTGACCAGGAAGCCCTGACCGGCTACCAGGATGCGCGCTACAAGGTGCGCGGTGCCGTGGACTGGGAGAGTGTGGATCGGCAACTGGCCGATGCCACCAGCCTGCCCGCCCGCACCCACGATGCCGTGCGCACCATGCTGGCCGTGCGCCGCGCCCATCCGGCCCTGGCCGCCGGCAACTTCCAGCCACTGACCACACTGGACGACCGCATCCTGGCCTACGTGCGTGGCACCAAGGATCAGCAGGTGCTGGTGGTACAAAACCTGTCCAATGACGCAGTGAACGTCACCCTGCCCGCCGCGATTGCCGCTGCGGGCTGGAAGCGCATTTTTGGAGCCCAAGACCTGGCCCAGGGCGTGCTTGCCTTGGCCCCCAAAGGCTTTAGCTGGTTCGCTGCCTGATTTTTAAACTTTGACTGGACCCCACACTATGGCTTCTGACCTGTTGAACCAACGCACCTCGGGCGTGCTGCTGCACCCCACGTCCCTGCCCGGCCCGCACGGCTGCGGCGACTTTGGGCCGAACGCCTTCTACTTTGTGGATTGGCTGGAAACGGCGGGCCAGTCGCTGTGGCAAACCCTGCCGCTGGGCCCCATCGGTCCCGGCGATTCACCCTACATGGGCAGCTCAGCTTTTGCGGGCAACCCGCTGCTGGTCGCCTTTGAGCCGCTGGTAGAAAAGGGCTGGATCACCCAGGACGCACTGGCCACGACCTTCAACGACGAAACCATCAGCTTCGGCCAGGTCGTGCCCTGGCGCCTGCAAAAGCTGCGCGAAGCCTTCGCAGGCTTTCAGGCCAGCGCCACCCCGGAAGACCGGGCGGCGTTCGCCGCCTGGTTGCAGGCCGAACACAGCTGGGTGGGCGACTACACCTTGTTCATGGCGCTGGACCAGGCCCATACCCCTGCTCTGTGGCCCGATTGGCCCAAGCCGCTGTCGCGCCGCGAACCGGCCGCCCTGGCCGCAGCCCGCACCCAGTACGCAAATGAAATTGGTTTCTGGGGTTTTGTGCAGTGGCAATTTGACGTGCAGTGGAAGCGCCTGAAGGGCTACGCCAACGGCAAAAATATCCATCTGGTGGGCGACCTGCCGATTTTTATCGCGCACCACTCCAGCGACTGCTGGTCGCGCCCCGACCTGTACGAGCTGGATGCCGCAGGCCACCCGTTGGTCATTGCCGGGGTGCCGCCCGATTTCTTCTCGGAAACCGGTCAGCGCTGGGGCAACCCGCTTTACAACTGGTCGGCCATGAAAGCTGACGGCTACCGCTGGTGGATCGAGCGCGTGAAGCGCCAGCTCAGCCTGGCCGACGTGGTGCGTATCGACCACTTCCGCGGCTTTGTAGGCTACTGGGAGATTCCGGCCAGCGAACCCACCGCCGTCAAGGGCCGCTGGATGCCCGGCCCCGACTACGACCTGTTTGCCGCCATCGAAGCCGCTTTAGGCAAGCTGCCCATCATTGCCGAAGACCTGGGCGTGATCACCGACGAGGTGAATGCACTGCGTCTGCGGGCGGGCTTTCCGGGCATGCGGATCTTGCAGTTTGCGTTCTCGGACGACGCGGGCAACAACTTCCTGCCGCACAACTACGCGCGCGACACCGTGGTCTACAGCGGCACGCACGACAACGACACTGTGGTGGGCTGGTGGGCCGACTGCACCGACCGTGAACGCGCCTACGCGGGCGAGTACCTGCACACCGATGGCTCTGACGTGCACTGGGCCATGCTGCGCGCTTGTGCCCAGTCGGTGGCCAACCACGCGCTGTGCCAGTTCCAGGACGTGATGGGGCTGGACGGCAAGCACCGCATGAACACCCCCGGCACCATCGGCTGCTGGACCTGGCGTTTCAAGTGGGACTGGGTGACCGGCGAAGCGACGGAAAAGCTGGCCCGCATCACCGCCGCCAGCGGCCGCACGAGGTTCGACCGCTTGCCGTTGCCGGCTTATCCCGAAGGAAAAAATAAACCCTAGCACTTGGGGCACAATAGGCGAGATTACTCTATTTTTTATAGCATCCCGCGCAAGCAGAATATGCGCTAGAGGCATATTTTGCTTATATTTATTGCACAAGGTGTTCTATGACCATTACCCAAATCTTCGCTGTTGTGGCGGTTGCCCTTTGCTTTGTGGGGATGGTGCTGGCCGCCATGGCCGCGTTGATTGCCCACCGTGCCGCGCGCGCCGCCACCGCCGCCCACCACGCCACGGCACAGTTGCTGCGTGAATTTGAAGTGCGCTCGGCCGTATCCGCCGCCAGCGCCGTGCTGGCAGAAGCCACGCGTGCCCAGCAGCAGGCCAACGAGCTCAGCCGTGCCTACGGCATGCTGGCACTGTTCTCACGCACCTTCGGCGAAGCCGAAATGCAGAAATCACAAGAAATGGCCGACAGCCAAGCCGATCTGGCCGGTGCCATTGCCACCCAGGCCAAAGCCTTCGTGGCCGCCCACCGCGACGTGAGCGACCCCACCCCCGAAAACCTGGACAAAGCCGTCAACGACTTCGAGAAAGCCCTGGTCGCCGTGCGCTCCATGCGGGCCGAGGTAGAGCGCGAACTGGAAGGCGTAGAAAGCCAGCGCGGCGAATTGCGTTAAAGAACGGCTCTACGCTGCCACCACCCTAGCGCTTCGTTCGACACCAGCGCCCCCAGCACCAGGGTGCCGCCCACCAGCACCACCATACCCGGGGCTTCATTGGCTCCCAGCCAAGCCAGGGTGATGCCAAACAAGACCTCGAGAAGCTGCAGCAGCGACACCTCGGGCGCTTTGAGCACCCGGGCGCACCAGACCGACAAAATGCAGGGAATCGCCAACTGCACCGAACCCAGCATGGCCAGCAGACCCAGGTCGTGCGGCGTGGCCTGCAGCGGCAGGGCCAGGGGCAAGGTCACCAGTGACGACAACACGGCACCGATCAACACCGAAGGCACCAAATCCACATCTTTGCCCTGAGCTTGGCTGCGCTGTACCACGGTCCAGTTCACAGCGCTGGCCAGAGGCACACACAGTGCGATCAAGGTGCCCACCAGCTGGCCCGGACCACCGGCAGAACTCAGCTGGGTGCCGTACATGACGACAATGCCCGCCCCGGCCACCGCAATCGCCACCCAGGTGCGGGTCGGCAGCCGGTGGCCAATGGCAAAGCGCGCCAGCAAGGCGGTCAGCAGCGGCGCAATCGACATGGTGACCAGTACATTGGCCACGGGACTCAGGCTCAGTGCCAGCATGTAGGCGGTAAACATCACGGCCCAGCACACGCCCGACAACCACAGCGCCGAGCCGCCCTGGCGGATCTTGGCAAACACCGCCCGGCCCTGCAGCAGCGGCAGGATCACCAGCAGCGAGAGCACGGTGAAAAAGCTGCGCCAGAAGGTGATTTCGAAGCTGTGCGCCGACTCCAGATGCCGCGTGGTTACGCCGGCAATCGACCACATCAGCGTGACCAGAACCATCATGAACACGGCGCGGGAATGGGATAATTTCACAGCACGATTGTCAGGGCGAGTCAGTGGAAGATGGCGTAAAAAACCCCGGCACGCTATAAAAGCGTCCGGGGTTTCAGGGGCCAATCACCCAGCTAATACTGGGGATTGATTCCGTTTAGCGGCCAGCGCGCTTGCGTTCGCTTTCGGTCAGGTGGCGCTTGCGCAGACGGATCGACTTGGGCGTGATTTCGACCAGTTCGTCGTCCTCGATGAATTCAACGCCGTACTCCAGCGTGCATTCGATCGGTGGCGTGATCTTGATCGCGTCTTCCTTGCCGGACACGCGGAAGTTGGTCAGCTGCTTGGTACGCGTGGCGTTGACCACCAGATCGTTGTCACGGCTGTGGATGCCCACAATCATGCCTTCGTACACCGGGTCATTGGCGCGCACAAACATGCGGCCGCGGTCGTCCAGCTTGCCCAGGGCGTAGGTGAAGATTTCGCCTGCGTCCATGGAGATCAGCACGCCGTTCTTGCGGCCGCCGATGTCACCCTTGTGCGGCTCGTAGCAGTCGAAAATGTTGGCGATCAGGCCGGAGCCGCGCGTCAAATTCAAGAATTCGTTGGTGAACCCAATCAGACCACGGGCAGGAATACGGTATTCCAGACGCACACGGCCACGGCCATCCGGCTCCATGTTGACGAGTTCGCCTTTGCGTTCGCCCAAGGCTTGCATCACGCCGCCTTGGTGCTGGTCTTCGATGTCGGCGGTCACCAGTTCGATGGGCTCGTGCTTTTCGCCGTTGATTTCCTTCATCACCACGCGGGGCTTGGAAACCGCCAGCTCATAGCCTTCGCGGCGCATGTTTTCCAGCAGAATGGTCAAGTGCAGTTCGCCGCGGCCCATGACTTCAAAGATACCTTCTTCGTCGGTTTCCTTGACGCGCAACGCCACGTTATGTTGCAGTTCCTTTTGCAGGCGGTTCCAGATCTGGCGGCTGGTGACGTACTTGCCTTCGCGACCGGCCAATGGGCTGGTATTGACGCAAAAGTTCATCGTCAGGGTAGGCTCATCCACCTTCAGCATAGGCAAGGGCATCGGCGTGATCGGGTCGGTAATGGTCACGCCAATACCGATGTCGGTCAGGCCGTTGATCAGCACGATTTCGCCGGGGCCGGCTTCTAGCGCCTGCACGCGTTCCAGACCCTGGAACGTCAGCACCTGGTTGATGCGGCCTTTAACGGCTTTGCCATCCGGGCCTTCCATGACCACCACGTCCATCATCGGGCGCACGGTGCCCTGGCTGATGCGGCCAACACCAATCCGACCCACGAAGGTGGAGAAATCGAGGGCCGAAATTTGCAGTTGCAAAGGCGCTTCAGGATCACCGGTTTGGGCCGGCACATGCTGCAACACGGTGTTGAACAGGGCCGACATATCGGGGCCCCACTGCTCGCCTTGCTCGCCTTCAACCAGCGACGACCAGCCGTTGATGCCGGATGCGTAAACCACGGGGAAGTCGAGTTGTTCGTCGGTGGCACCGAGTTTGTCGAACAGATCGAAAGCGGCGTTGACCACAAAGTCAGGGCGCGCACCGGGCTTGTCCACTTTGTTGACCACCAAAATCGGCTTCAGACCCAGGGCCAAGGCCTTCTTGGTCACGAAACGCGTCTGGGGCATGGGGCCTTCTTGGGCGTCGATCAACAGCACAACACCATCGACCATCGACAGCGCACGCTCCACTTCGCCGCCGAAGTCGGCGTGGCCGGGGGTGTCGACGATGTTGATGTGCGTGCCTTCCCAGGTTACGGCGCAGTTCTTGGCCAGAATGGTAATGCCACGCTCTTTTTCAATCGCGTTGTTGTCCATCACGGTGTCCACGACTTTTTCGTGTTCGGCAAAGGTGCCGGACTGGCGCAGCAGCTGGTCGACCATGGTGGTCTTGCCATGATCGACGTGGGCGATGATGGCGATGTTACGAATTTGCTTAATGCTCATAGTTCTCTACTCCTGAATCAAAGGGTTCTCTGCTTTTTGCGCCTGGGCCTGATCCAAAATCTGGCCAATATCCAGCGGGCTTAGCAGTCGCCCTGGTATCAATTCACCGGCCTTGACCTGGGCTACACCCAGCAAGGACGGCGGCTTATCTCCGTAAACCGCAACGCGGTCATCGTCGGGCCAGTCACCCCGGCGGCGCACACCGCTGAGGAACCGCCCTGCATTCTGTTCATCCAACGTGACACGGCGGTGTTGCGCCAGCAGCGCATCCACCGGCAGCAAACATGCCAGCCGCTCGTCTTCGGTCATGGCTTCTAATGCGGCCAGCGTCACACACTGGCCAATCGCAAAGTCACCCGTAGCAATACGGCGCAAAGCCGTCAAATGCGCACCACATCCCAGGGCCTCGCCGATGTCTTCACCCAGCGTACGGATGTACGTGCCTTTGGAGCACTTTGCTACTATTTCAATAGCTTCTTGCGTAGATTCTGGCTGGGCCAGAGCCACTTTTAGTTCAAAAATCTCTACATCCCGCGCAGGCCGCTCAATCGCAATGCCGGCCCGCGCATATTCGTACAGGGGCTTGCCGTCACGCTTCAAGGCGCTGTACATCGGCGGCACCTGGCGGATCGGGCCGGTAAAACGCGGCAGCACAGCATCAATCTGCGCCTGCGTTACCGCCACAGGCCGGGTCTCAATCACATCGCCTTCGGCATCGCCGGTACTGGTCTTCAGCCCCAACCGAGCCGTAGCTAAGTAGGTTTTATCGGCATCCAAGTGCAACTGGCTGAACTTGGTAGCGGCCCCAAAACACAGGGGCAGCACACCGGTGGCTAGCGGGTCAAGCGTGCCGGTGTGGCCCGCCTTTTCGCCGCGCAGCAGCCATTTGACTTTTTGCAGCGCGTCATTGCTCGACAGGCCCAAGGGCTTGTCCAGCAGCAGCACCCCGTGCACGGGGCGCCTGGCAACCCGTACACGTGGCGTTGCGGTCATGCGGTTCAGTCTTCCTTGGCCCGAGAGGCGACAGCCCGCGCAATCAGCGCGTTCATGTCCGAGGCTTTCTCGGTGGTCCGGTCATAGTGGAAGTGCAAGGTCGGCACGGTGTGGATATGCAGCCGCTTGAACAAACCCGAGCGCAAGAAACCTGCGGCCTGGTTCAAACCTTCGGTGCATTCGTCCGGGTTACCGGTCAGCACACTGAAAAACACCTTGGCGTGCGCGTAGTCGGGCGTGACTTCCACCCCCTGTATGGTCACCATGCCCACCCGCGGGTCTTTCAACTCGCGGGCGATCAGCTCGGTCAGATCCCGTTGGATCTGGTCGGCGACTTTGAGGCTGCGGTTCGGCGCAGCGGCCTTGCGTTTGACCATTACAGCGTACGGGCGATTTCTTTGATCTCAAAGAATTCCAACTGGTCGCCGACGGCGATGTCGTTGTAGTTCTTGAGCTTGATACCGCACTCGAAGCCTTCGCGGACTTCGCGCACATCGTCCTTGACGCGCTTGAGCGAATCAATTTCACCGGTGTAGATGACGATGTTTTCGCGCAGCAAGCGGAAGCGTGCACTGCGATTGACCGAGCCGGTGGTGACCATACAGCCTGCCACCGTACCAATTTTGGACGCCACGAACACCGTGCGGATCTCGGCCATACCGATGATTTCTTCGCGCTGCTCAGGAGCTAGCATGCCGGCCATGGCGGACTTCAACTCATCGACAGCGTCGTAAATGATGTTGTAGTACTTCACGTCCACGGCATTGTTCTCGGCCAGCTTGCGGGCACCGGCATCGGCCCGCACGTTGAAACCGATCACGATGGCCTTGGATGCGATAGCCAAATTGATGTCGGACTCGCTAATCGCGCCGACCGCCGTGTAGACCATTTGCACCTTGACTTCGTCGGTCGACAGCTTGAGCAGCGACTGGGCCAAAGCCTCTTGCGAACCCTGCACGTCGGCCTTGACGATGATCGGCAACATCTTGACCTCGCCCGCCGTGATGTCGGTGAACATGGTTTCCAGCTTGGCGGCTTGCAGCTTGGCCAGCTTGGTGTTGCGGAACTTACCGGCACGGTAGGTGGCGATTTCACGGGCCCGGCGCTCATCCGGCAAGACCATGAATTCATCACCCGCTTGTGGCACTTCGGTCAGACCCTGGATTTCCACCGGGATCGACGGACCTGCGGACTTGGACGGCTTGCCGTTCTCGTCCAGCATGGCACGCACGCGGCCATAGGTAGAGCCAGCCAGCACGATGTCGCCGGTCTTCAAGGTACCCGACTGCACCAGCACGGTGGCCACCGGGCCCTTGCCCTTGTCCAGACGCGCTTCGATCACCAGACCCTTGGCCATGGCATCGACCGGTGCCTTCAGTTCCAGCACTTCGGCCTGCAACAGCACTTGTTCCAGCAACTCATCAATGCCTTGGCCGGTTTTGGCCGACACGGAGACGAAAGGCGAGCTGCCACCGAAGTCTTCGGGGATCACGTCTTCGATCACCAGCTCGTTCTTGACGCGCTCGGGGTTGGAATCGGGCTTGTCGATCTTGTTGATCGCCACCACGATGGGCACACCCGCCGCTTTCGCGTGCTTAATGGCTTCTTTGGTTTGCGGCATCACGCCGTCATCGGCCGCCACCACCAGAATCACGATGTCGGTAGCCTGGGCACCACGGGCACGCATGGCGGTAAACGCTTCGTGGCCCGGGGTATCCAGGAAGGACACCATACCGCGCGGGGTTTCCACGTGGTAGGCACCAATGTGCTGGGTAATGCCACCGGCTTCACCGGAGGCGACCTTGGCGCGACGGATGTAATCCAGCAGCGAGGTTTTACCGTGGTCGACGTGGCCCATGACGGTGACCACCGGAGCGCGCGGCAGGGATTCGGACACCTGCTGCAACACTTCTTCGGCGGTAAACGCTTCTGGATCGTCCAGCGCAGCCACAACGGCTTTGTGGCCCATTTCTTCGACCAGAATCATGGCCGTATCTTGGTCCAGCGGCTGGTTGATGGAAACCATTTGACCCAGCTTCATCAGGTGCTTGATCACCTCGGAGGCCTTGACCGCCATCTTGTGGGCGAGTTCGGCCACGGTGATGGTTTCAGGCACATGCACTTCCAAAGTGCGCGCTTCCACTGGTGCTTGCGACATGTTGTCGTCGCGCTGGTCGCGGTCATTGCTGCCACGACGGCCACGCGGACCTCCGCGCCAGTTGCCACGGCCTACGCCACCACTGGAGTCGCCACGGGTCGGCAGAGGTTTCTTCTTCGCCGGATCAGCCCAGCTGCTGGACAGCTTGGCGGATTTGACTTCTTTGCCAGCACCCGGAGCCGCTGGGGCGCCAGGAGCGGGTTTGGCCGGTGTCGCACCTGCAGCAGGCTTGTGCAGCGTGCCCTTCATGGCGGCAGCCTTGGCGGCATCGAGCACCGGCGGCTTCACGACGGGCTTGGGTTCTTCCACCTTCTTGTGCGCAACCAGCACCTTTTTGGGTGTGGACATCATCAAGCGGATGGCGGCGGCTTCGGCTTCGGCCTTGCGGCGACGGTCGCCCAAATCCACCACACGGGCGGCTTCTTCGTCGGCACGGGCCTTGGAATCAGCAGCCACTTTAGCGCGGGCATCGTTTTGTGCCTGGACTTTGGCCAATGCCGCCGCATCGGCGGCGGCATTGATGTTCTGGCCCACAGCCGACAGGCCGGGAGCCGGTGTCGATGCGGTGGGGGCAGACGCTTTTTGCTGCTCGGCCTGGGCGGCGGCGGCTTTGGCGGCAGCCTCAGCCACCTGTGCGGCTTGTTCGGCCACAGCGCGCGCGCTCGCATCGCGGGCCTCCTGCTCTTCGCGCAGACGGCGTTTTTCGATCAATTCTTCTTCCTGGCGGCGCATCAGCTCGGCTTGGCGGCGGGCTTCTTCTTCGCGGCGGGCCAATTCGGCTTCTTCCGCACCATTGCTGGCAGACACGTCGACTTCGACCTCGGATTCAGCGGAACCTTCGATCACACCGTCCATGCCATCTTCACGTTTGATGAAAGTGCGTTTTTTACGCACTTCCACCTGGATGGTGCGGGCACGGCCAGTGGAGTCGGCTTGTTTGATTTCGCTGGTGGATTTTTTCACCAGGGTGATTTTCTTGCGTTCCAGCGTAGCGGTGCCATGGCTGGCCTGCAAAAAGCCCAGCAGGCGTTGCTTGTCGGATTCACTCAGGACATCAGACGTAGCGGCTTTAGGCACACCCGCCCCCCGGAGTTGTTCCAGCAGGGTTTCGGGCGATTTTTTGAGTTCAACGGCAAACTCGGCGACGGTAGTATTGGACATGTATTGTGTGACCTTTCATGACCATTACTCTTGAGAGGCGGCGTCATTGGTAAACCAATGTGCGCGCGCCTTCATGATCAAGGTCGTGGCCTCGTCCTCAGACTGGCCGGTAATTTCGGAGAGCTCATCACCAGCCAAGTCGGCCAGATCGTCGCGTGTGTGGATGCCGCCAGCTTGCAGCTTGGCGATCAGTTCGGGGGTCAGGCCTTCGAGGTCGTTCAGGTCTTGCGAGACCGGTTCGGCCGCTTCGGCGTCTTCTTCCAGGGCAATTTCCATGGTCAGCAGCACGTCTTTGGCACGCGAACGCAGCTCATGCACGGTGTCTTCGTCGAAACTTTCGATTTCCAACATTTCCTGCAGCGGCACGTAGGCGATTTCTTCCAGGCTGGTAAAGCCTTCGTGGATCAAGATGTCGGCCATTTCTTCGTCGACATCGAGCTTTTCCATGAACAGCTTGCGGCTGGAATCGGTCTCGGTGGCCTGCTTCTGGGCCGATTCGGCCGCGTCCATGATGTTGATCTTCCAGCCGGTCAGATCGGCAGCCAGGCGCACATTTTGTCCACCGCGGCCAATCGCAATCGCCAGATTTTCTTCATCGACCACCACGTCCATGGCGTGGCGCTCTTCGTCCACCACGATGGAGGACACATTGGCCGGGGCCAAGGCACCAATCACGAACTGGGCTGGATCTTCGCTCCACAGCACGATGTCGACGCGCTCACCCGCCAGCTCGTTGGTGACGCCGTTGACACGGGTACCCCGCACGCCAACGCAGGTGCCGATAGGATCGACACGCTTGTCGTGTGACAGCACGGCGATCTTGGCGCGGGAGCCAGGGTCACGGGCGCAGGATTTGATCTCCAGCAGGCCTTGTTCGATTTCGGGCACTTCCTGGCGGAACAACTCGATCATGTAGGCAGGCGAGCTGCGCGACAGGATGATCGGTGCGCCGCGCAGGGTCAGGTCCACTTCCATGATCATGGCGCGGACGCGGTCACCGGTACGCAGATTTTCCTTGGGGATCATCTCGCTACGGCGCAGGCGGCCTTCGACGCGGCCGCTTTCGACAATGATGTCGCCCTTGTCCATGCGCTTAACGGTGCCGACAAAAATCTTGTCGCCACGGCTCATGAAGTCGTTGAGTAGCATTTCGCGCTCGGCATCGCGGATTTTTTGCAGAATGACCTGCTTGGCGGCCATGGCCCCAATCCGGCCAATCGGCAGGGACTCGATCGGTTTCTCGATGTAGTCGCCTTCTTCGATGTCAGGAATGTCGTCGCGCACGTCCGACACCAGCTCTTCTGCCTCGGGGTTTTGCAAACCGGCAGAGTCTGGCACCACCAGCCAGCGGCGGAAGGTTTCGTAGTTGCCGCTGTCACGGTCGAGGGCGACGCGGATATCCACTTCGCCCTGGTACAGCTTTTTGGTGGCCTGCGCCAAAGCCGACTCCACCGCGCCAAAAACAACATCCCGCTCCACGTTCTTCTCACGTGAAATGGCATCTACCAACATCAACATTTCGCGATTCATGTCACGAATCTCCTGAACACTTAAACCAAAAAAATCAAACCCGCCGGACTGTGCTTACGCAGCCATCACGCCGGACCATCACTCTTGCGCAACACCCGTGTCTTTTGTGTTGCGACCATTGAAACTAACGATGGGGGCCAGCCGTGCATCCCGGATTTCATCCAGGGTGAAACCCATAGCCTGTAAAGGCGCTGGAATACGCTTTTTGCTGATGCGTGCACCGGGCTTGGCCTCGGGCTCATCGCTCCAGACGATTTGCCAGCTGAGGGCGGCAGTGCCGACAGCCGCCACGGCCTCCAGCGTGCCGCGGAATTTTTTACGGTTGGCGTTGACTTTGCCTTCTGCAGCAACGCCAAGGGCCGCCTTAAGGTTTACGTCGATGACGTAACCCACGAAGCGCTCAAAATCTGTTTTGTGCCGCAAAGGGCGGTCGATACCGGGCGAAGATACTTCCAGCCGCTTGTATTCCACGCCATCGACTTCCAGTGCAAACTGAAGCTGGCGGGTGACTTTTTCGCAGTCTTCGACGTTGATAAACTGCTCAGGTGCGCCAGCGACCCAAGGATGGTCGATCGTGATGCGCAGCAAACCACCGGCAGAGCGGTCGATCTCTACGAGGTCGTAGCCGAATCCGGTTACGGTTTGTTCAACGATTTCTTGTAACGCCACGTGTGATATTAGTAGGTGCAATGACCTCAAAAGCACTTGAAAAGTCTGCTTTTTGAAGCCTGTTAAAAACAATCGACCAAAAAAAACGGGCGGTAATTACCCGCCCGTTTGGTCGTGAACTCTTATTCTAGCCCAGAAATGGGCTTATTGCACTGCTTTGTAGGGGCTTTTACGGGACTACGTGCTTGCCGCGACCAAAGTTCGTGTGTAGGGATGCTGCGGTGCGTCCAGCACCTGCGCCACCGGGCCCGATTCCACGATTTCACCGTTTTGCACAACCAGCACCTGGTGCGCCATGGCGCGGATCACATCCATGTCATGGGTAATTAGCAGGTAGGCAAGGCCGCGTTCGCGTTGCAGTCTTTGCAACAATTGCAGGACTTGTTGCTGGATGGTCACGTCCAGCGCACTGGTGGGTTCGTCCAGCACCAAGAGCTGCGGCTGCACGATCAGCGCCCGTGCAATCGCCAGGCGCTGGCGCTGCCCGCCAGAGAACGCATGCGGGTAGCGCTGCAACAGGCCGGGAAACTTCCCCTCGTCCATCCCCACGTCGGCCAGCGCCTGGAGGACCTGGCGCTGGCGTTCGGCGGCGTTGTGCTGCGGGGCGTGGACGCGCAGGCCCTCCCCCACGATTTCTTCGACCGTCAGGCGCGGCGACAGAGAGGAAAACGGGTCCTGGAACACCACCTGGATGGTGGAGCGCAGCGCTTTGTTCTTTGCGGCGTCCCTCCCCCAGGTCTGCCCGCCGAGGTGTACCGCGCCGCCGTAGGCCTGCAAACCCAGCACGGCCAAGGCCAGGGTGGACTTGCCCGAGCCCGACTCGCCCACCACGCCCAGCGTCTGGCCGGGCGGGATGGCAAAGCTCGCATCTTGCAGAGCCACAAACTCGGACTTTTGAAACCAACCCCGCATGCCCGGCAAGGCCGTGGGATAGGCTACCCGCAGCGCTTTAGCCTGCAGCATTGGCGCTGCGGAGGATTCGGGCACGACATCGCGCACCGGCTTGCTGGCGATCAGTTTGCGGGTGTAGGCGTGCTGCGGGTTCTGGAACACACCCGCCACAGCCCCGGTTTCGACAATACGGCCACGCTCCATCACCGCCACGCGGTCGGCAAACTGGCGCACCAGGTGCAGGTCGTGGGTGATTAGTAGCACGGCCATGCCGTACTGCCGCTGCAGGTCGGACAGCAGCGCCAGAATCTGGCCACGCACCGTCACATCCAGCGCCGTGGTGGGCTCATCCGCCAGCAGCAGCTTCGGCCGGCAGGCCAGTGCCATGGCAATCATGGCACGCTGGCGCTGGCCACCACTGAGCTGGTGTGGGTAACTGCCGACCCGGCGGGCCGGTTCGGTCACACCCGTGCTTGCTAGTATTTCAATAGCTGCTAGCGCAGATTGCGCCTGCGTTAGACCCTGTTTTAGCTCAAAAACTTCGGCGATCTGACGGCCGATGGTGAACAGCGGGTTCAGCGCCGTCATCGGCTCCTGGAAGATCATGGCGATGTCTTTGCCCCGGATGCCGCGCAGCGTGTGCTCGGACAGCGCCAGCAAGTCCTGCCCGCCAAACAGCGCCTTGCCCGTAGTTTGTGCATCAGCCACCAAGCGCAGCAGGCTTAAAGCGGAGATGGTTTTGCCCGATCCTGATTCGCCCACCAGCGCCAGCTTTTCGCCAGGCTGGATCTGGAAGCTGATGCAGTTCACCACGGGCTTGCCATCAAAGCTAACCGTCAAATCTTGTACGTCCAGCAAACTCATGCCTGCGCCTTCCGGGGATCAACAGGGAGTTGATCCACTTTCCGTGGGTCAAGTGCATCGCGCAATGCATCGCCCATAAACGTCAGCAGCAGCAGCGTGATCGCTAGCACCGCAAAGGTGGACAGCGAAATCCACCACGCGTCGATATTCGCCTTGCCCTGGCTCAGCAGCTCGCCCAGCGATGGCGTACCGGGCGGCACGCCCAGGCCCAGAAAGTCCAGCGAGGTCAGCGCCAGGATGGCGGCGCTCAGGCGGAACGGCAAAAAGGTCACCACCGGCGTGAGGCTATTGGGCAGGATGTGCCGCCAAATGATCTGCGCATTGCCTACGCCCAGGGCGCGCGCGGCCTTCACGTAGTCCATCTGCCTATTCCGCAGAAACTCGGCACGCACGTAATCGCTCAGGCCCATCCAGCCAAACAGGCTCAATAGCACCAGCAACAGGCTGATGCTGGGCGCGAAGATGGCGCTGAAGATGATGAGCAGGTACAGCTCGGGCATGGAGCCCCAGATTTCGATAAAGCGTTGGAACGCCAGGTCGGTCTTGCCGCCAAAAAAGCCCTGCACCGCCCCGGTCACGATGCCCAGCACCGTGCCCACTGCCGTTAACGCCAGCGCAAACAGCACGCTGACGCGAAAGCCGTAAATCAGCTGCGCCAGCAGGTCGCGCCCCCGGTCGTCCGTGCCCAGCAGGTTGGCGCGCGACGGGGCCGAGGGATTAGGAAACTGGGCGAAATAGTTCAGCGTCTTGGGGCCGTAGGGGTTGGGCGGGTAGATTGCCCAATTGCCATCTTTGGCCAACTGCGACTGAATGAACGGGTCCAGGTAGTCGGCGGGCGTGGGGAAATCGCCGCCAAAGGTGGTCTCGGCGTAGTCTTTCACCAGCGGGAAATAGGTTTGGCCCTGGTAGCGCAGCACCAACGGGCGGTCGTTGCTCAGCACCTCGGCCAGCAGACTCAAGGCCACCAGCACACAGAAAATCACCAGGCTCCAGTAGCCCAGGCGGTTGCGTTGAAAGCGCTGCCAAGCACGGCGGCCAGGGCTGGGCGAGGTGGTATTAGTCAAATCGAACCCGGGGGTCTACCCACACATAGCAAAGGTCGGAAATCAGCTTGGTCACCAGGCCGATCAGCGTAAACAGGTACAGCGTGCCCAGCACCACCGGGTAATCGCGGCGGATCACGCTCTCATAACTCAGCAGGCCCAGGCCGTCGAGCGAAAACAGGGTTTCGATCAGCAGCGAACCGGTGAAAAACGCGCCGATGAAGGCCGCCGGGAAGCCGGTGACGATGGGGATCAGCGCATTGCGCAGCACGTGCTTCCACAGTACCTGCCGCTCGCTCAAACCCTTGGCGCGGGCCGTCAGCACGTACTGCTTGCGGATTTCTTCCAGAAACGCGTTCTTGGTCAGCATGGCCGTCACGGCAAAGCTGCCCAGCACCATGGCGGTGACTGGCAGCGCGATGTGCCACAGGTAGTCCACCACCTTCGCGCCCCAGCTCAGCGTGTCCCAATTGCTGGAGGTGAGCCCGCGCAGCGGAAACCACTGCAACTGCCCGCCAAAAATCACCACCAGCGCCACGCCCAGCACAAAGCCGGGGATGGCGTAGCCCACCAGAATCAGCAGCGTGGTCACAAAGTCAAACCGCGACCCGGCGCGCACCGCCTTGGCAATGCCCAGCGGCACGGCAACCAGATAGCTCAGAAAAAAGGTCCACAGCCCCAGGCTGATGGACACCGGCAGCTTCTCTTTCACCAGCTGCCACACGTCCTTGTGCTGGTAAAAACTCTGGCCCAGGTCGAACCGGGCGAACTGGCCCAGCATCTGCCAAAAACGCTGCGGCGCAGGTTTATCAAAGCCGTAAAGCTGGCGGATTTCTTCGATCTGCTTGGCATCGATGCCCTGCCGCCCGCGGTAGCCCGCACCCGATGCCGCAGCCCGCTCGCCGCCCGAATCGCGGCCCTGCAGCTGCGACACCATCTGCTCCACCGGCCCGCCGGGCACGAACTGCACCACGGCAAAGGTCACCAGTAGCACGCCCAAGAGCGTGGGCACCATCAGCAGAATGCGTTTGAGGATGTAAGCAAGCATGGCTATTTATTGCTGGGCGAAGCCCACCAGGTGCTGCTGGCCCAGCCGTCTGCCTGGTAGTACGGCGGTGTGGTGGCGGGCAGCACGAAGGGGGTGGGCCGGTAGCCCACAAAGAAGGCGTTGCTGAACCACTGCGGTATGGAATAGTGGCCGTGGGTCAGCACCCGGTCCAGGGCGCGCATGGCGGTGGCCAGTTCGGGCCGGGTGGTGGCGGTGACGACTTTTTGCAGCAGCGCATCGACAGCAGGGTCGGCAATGCCCCAGGTGTTGCTGGAGCCGGGTGTGGCCGCCGCTTTGGAACCAAACAACTCCAGCAGCTCACCGCCGGGCGCGGTGCTGCCCACCAGGCGCACGCTGGTCATCTCGAAATCGAACGCATCCATTTTTTGCTTGGACAGTGAGAAATCCACCACCCGCAACTGCAGCGCAATGCCTAGCTTTTCCAGCGACTTTTGCAGCGGCGCAACCACCCGCGCCAGGCTGGGCTGGTCGTTTAAAAACTCGATGGTGAAAGCCTCGCCTTGGGCGTTGCGCAGCGCGCCGTCGGCGTAGTCCCAACCGGCCTCGTGCAGCAGCTTTTGCGCCTGGCGCAGGTTGTCGCGCAGGCTGCGCGGTGGCGCGGTGCTGGGCGATAGGTAGGCGGGGCCAAACACCTCGGGCCGCAGCTTTGCGCGCAGGGGTTCCAGCAGGGCCAGCTCGTCTGCGCCGGGCAGGCCCTGGGCCTGGAATTCGCTGTTGGGGAAGTAGCCGTTGACGCGCTGGTAAGCGCCGTAAAAGAGCTGGCGGTTCAGCCATTCAAAGTCCATCGCCAGGCCCAGTGCCTCGCGCACCCGCACGTCTTTGAACTTCGGGTTGCGCAGGTTCAGCACATAGCCCTGGAAGTCACCGGGGTTGCGGTTCACAAAGGTGGCTTTTTTCAAGGTGCCGTTGTCAAACTGCTTGCCCACGTACTGCCGCGCCCAGTTGCGCGAGATGAATTCGCGCATGAAGTCAAATTCCCCGGCCCGTAGCCCCTCGAATCGCGAGGTTTCGTCCAGGTAGATTTTGTAGGTGATGCGGTCGAAGTTGAACTGCCCCTTGCGTACGCCCAAGTCACGCGCCCAGTAGGCCGGGTCGCGGGTGTAGGTGATGTCCCGGCCAAGCTTCGGGCTAGTGATCTTATACGGGCCGGAGCCGATCGGCACCTGCTCCACGATCTGGTCAAACGGCACGCCCTTGCCCCAGGCGCGGCTGAACACTGGCAGGCCGGTGCCCACTACCAACGGCAGCTCGGGGTTGGGGCTGGCAAAGTCGAAGCGCACGCTGCGCTCGCCCAGTACCACCACGCCCTTGACCTCGGCAAAGATGCTGCGGTACTGCGGCGCGGCCAGCTTACTGATGAGGGTGTTGAAGGAGTACGCCACGTCGGCGGCCAGTACCGGCGTGCCGTCATGAAAACGGGCGGCGGGATGCAGTCTGAAAGTGGCACTAAGCTGGTTGGGGGCGACCTCCACGTCCTCGGCCAGCAGGCCGTAGGCGGTGGTGGGCTCTTCCATATTGCCCACCAGCAGCGTCTCCATCAGCATGCCACCGATGCCAAAAGGGGCCGTGCCTTTGAGGGTGAATGGGTTGAACTTGTCGAAGTTGGTGGGCCGGGTGGGTGGCACCATGCGGATCTCGCCGCCCTTGGGGGCGTTGGGGTTCACATAGCTGAAATGGTCGAACCCGGCGGGGTATTTCACGTCGCCAAATTGTGCGTAGGCATGCGCGCCCCAAGCGGGCACGCAGCAGCACATCCAAAGTAAAACAGCCGTAACCCGCATGCGACAATTCTGCAATACTTTTTGACACAGGCCGGACCGCAGGGAATAGCCGGTGTCGTTTACTTTTTCAGGAGATAAAAAATGGGCTTTCTGGCTGGCAAAAAACTACTCATCACCGGTGTTCTGAGCAACCGCTCCATCGCCTACGGCATTGCCAAGGCCTGCCACCGCGAAGGCGCCGAGCTGGCCTTCAGCTACGTGGGCGAGCGCTTCAAAGACCGCATCACCGAATTCGCCGCCGACTTCGACTCCAAGCTCATCTTTGATTGCGACGTGGGCGATGACTTGCAGATCGACAAGCTGTTCACCGACCTGGCCCAGACCTGGCCCACCTTCGACGGCTTCGTCCACAGCATCGGCTTTGCGCCGCGTGAAGCCATCACCGGCGACTTTTTGGAAGGCCTGAGCCGCGAAAGCTTCCGCGTGGCCCACGACATCAGCGCCTACAGCTTTCCCGCCATGGCCAAGGCCGCCCTGCCGTACCTCAGCGACAAGGCCGCCCTGCTCACCCTGACCTACCTGGGTAGCCTGCGCGTCTTGCCCAACTACAACACCATGGGCCTGGCCAAAGCCAGCCTGGAAGCCAGCGTGCGCTACTTGGCCGAGTCGGTTGGCCCCAAGGGCGTGCGCGTCAACGGCATTAGCGCCGGCCCCATCAAAACCCTGGCCGCCAGTGGTATCAAGGACTTCGGAAAGATGCTGAAAGCCACAGCCGAATGCCCGATCCGCCGCAACGTGACGATTGACGATGTCGGCAACGTGGCCGCGTTCTTGCTCAGCGATCTGGCGGCCGGTGTCAGCGCCGAGATCACCTATGTGGACGGCGGCTTCAGCCAGGTAGTGGGCGGTATCGGCGAAGCCGGCTGACCACGGCATATATCCGCAGCATTTAAAAAAAAACGACCGCTAGCGCAAATAGAACCTGCGCTAGCAGCTATTTAATCGATAGCAAACTGATTTTCAGGGTCGTGCGCCCATGGCAAGCTTGGCGGCAATGTCGTCCAGCACAGGCAGCAAATCAGCCACTGAATCAACCACGTAATGCGCTCCCGCCACCTGCAGCTTGGCGCTGGCGGCCAGCCGGCGCTGCTGCTGCTGCGTCGGGTCCAGCGCATGCCATTCGACCAGGCTCAGACCCATGGCGTTGCCGCTGACGGCCAAGCCGACGGTCCAAGTGCCGGCGTTCAGGCCTTCTTCGATGCCGACGCCGGTATCGTCCACCTTGACCACGGTGTACGGCGGCCAGACGCCGATGTCGGCAAAGGTGCGGTACATCATCAGCGGCGACGGTCGGCCGGCGGCCAGATCACCAGCGCACACCAGGTTGTCGGGCACATAGCCGCCGGCAGCGGCAATCGGCGTCACCACGTCCATGATGTGACGGTTGTAGCCCGTGGTCGAGCCGATCTTCAGGCCGCGCGCGCGCAGGGTGTTAACCATATCCACCGCGCCGGGAATGAAGTCGGCAAAGTCGGCCACCACGGCGGCATTCATCGGCGTGAAGACTTCGTACAGATGGTCCACGTCGGCATCGGTAAAGGCTTTGCCGTGTACCTGCAGCCACTGCGCGGCGATGCGCGGCAGCGCGCCCAGCGCATGGATATGGTCCCATTTGGCCACGCCCATCGGGCCACGGGCTTCCTCGATGCTGAGCTCGATGCCGAACTGTTCAAACAGGCGTACGAAAGCGCCCATCGGCGCGCAGGAGCCGAAGTCGAGGATGGTACCGGCCCAGTCGAAGACGACGGCGGTGAGTTGGGTGTGGGGTGCGGTAGTGTGGGTGGTTGTGGTCATATTTGGGCTTACCAGTTGGCAAAAACTTCTTCGGCGATGCCGAAGGCGGTGCTGGCGCCGGTGCCGCTGGTGACCAGCACCATGCGGGTGGCAGCATCGGGCTGGTCGATCAGGCAGTCGGTGCTGGCGGAAGACGGGTAGGTGCCGACCCAGCGCTCGGTAACACGCGCGTCCTTGAGCTTCAGCGTGCGCCGCATATGCTGCAGGATTAGCTCGTCCACCCGCTGGTTGGCAAATGGCTCGAGCACCGGGCCGTAGTGGTGCGAGTCGCCGACCACCAGCGAGCCATCGGCGCTTTGCACCACGATCAGGTGGATGCCGTGCGCCAGCGACTCGCCCTCTTCCGCATCCAGCTGGGTGCGCAGCGCGGCGGCCGCCGGTAGTTGGCTGTACCCGTGATAGCGCACCAGGCTCAGGTCGGCCATCACCGAACCGGGCAATTGAAAGCCGGGCTCGGGCTGCACCCGCAGCATGTGCAGCTGGCACAGGCGCAGCTGGTGCGCGGCCAGGCGTTCGGCGAATAGGCCGTTGATCTCGGTATTGGTGCAGACCGCCACACGCTCGGCATGCAGAGTGGCGCGCGCGGTGCGGACCCGCGGCGTAGCCACTTCCAGCACCGCCTCGCTGAAGCGGAACTGCACACCCAGCGTTTCGGCCAGCCAGCGCGTCAGCTGGCCAATGGCGGTGCGCGACTCGACCCGCATCTCGTGCGGGCTGTAGAGCACGGCCTGGGCGCCGTCCAGCTGCAGACTGGGGGCGCGGCGGGCAGCCTCGGCCACGTCCAGCAGCGCGCAGCCCTCGGCCATAGCCGTGGCCATGAATTGCTGCAGCACGTCCAGCGCCTTCGGGCGGAAAGCCGTCAACCACAGACCATGGTGTACTTGCGGAATGTCGGCCAGCGGCGCGACTTCACCCCATACCTCGCGGGCCCGTTTGGCGCGGCGCCAGGTGTCGCCGGCACCCTGGCCGGTGACGGTGATGAAGCCGAAATTGCGGATCGAGGCGCCGACGCATGCTGCATCACGCTCGACCACGCAGACGCGCAGGCCGCGCCGGGCGGCGGTGTAGGCATGGGCCAGGCCGACGATGCCGGCGCCGACCACGATCAGGTCAAAGTTCTGGGAGTTCTGCATAGGAGATAGGGTGAGAGTCATGGAGTCCGCGCTGCCATCAGCGTGTAGGGGTGCGCCAGGCCTGGGTGCGTTTTTCCACCAGCTTGCCCAGCGCCAGATAGAGCATGGTGACCAGCAGCGAGGCGCCGGCAATCAGCACCGCCATGGCCGCGGCCGGCCCGGTATCGCCGGCTTCGTCCAGGTTCAGGATGGCGACCGAGGCGAGCTTGGTCTCGGGCGAATACAGGAACACCACGGCCGAGATGGTGGTCATGGCATTGATAAAGAAATAGCGCGACACGTCCAGCAGAGTCGGCAGGCAGATCGGCAGGGTCACGCGGAAGAAAGTGACGTAGAACGGCACTTTTAGCGAACCGGACACCGACTCGAATTCCGCGTCGATGGCCTTCAGCGCGGTGAGCATCGTCAGGTGGCCGGTGGTATAGAAATGGACAATGGTGCACAGCACCAGCAGCGCCCCGGTCTGGTAGAGAAAATTCAGCGGATTCTGCGGCGCGTTAAAAAAGAAGATGTAGCCCAGACCCAGCACCAGGCCGGGTACCGCCATCGGCAGCATCGCCATCAGCCGGATCAGCGGCCGGGCCCAGTCTAGGCCGCGGGTTTTCTCTAGCAGATAGGCGCCGACAAATACCACCAGCGGGCCGATGACGGAGGTGCCGGCAGCCAGCTTCAGGCTGTTGACGAAAGCCTCGCCGAGTTCGGCGTCCACCAGGCCGGAGACATAGTGCACCAGGCTGGGTGCCAGCTTGTAAGGCCACAGCGTGGCGAACGAGGCAAATACGGCCATGCAGAACACCGCCAGCATCAGCGCGCAGATGGCACAGCAAAACAGCGTCATCGCCGCGTCAAAACCGGGCGACGGCCTGGGTGCCAGCGCAACGGCCCGAGCGCTGAGCATGGCGGTCTGCTTGCGCTGGACAAAATAGTCCACCATGAAGGTCAGCACCGCCGGCGTCAGCAGCAGCAGGGCCACCACCGCGCCGCGCTGGAAGTCCTGCTGGCCTATGACTAGCTTGAACACATCGGTGGCCAGCACATTGAAATTGCCACCCACCACCTTGGGGATGCCGAAGTCGGTCGCCACCAGGGTCAAACTGATCAGCGCGGCCGAAATCAGCCCGTATTTGGCGCCGGGCAAGGTGATGGTGAAGAACTTGCGCCAGGTGCTGGTGCCGAGTGCATCGGCAGCTTCGTACAGCCGGGCGTCGGCCAGAGTCAGCGCCGTGACCAACACCATCAGCACGTGCGGAAACACCGCAAAGCACTCGGCCAGCACGATACCGGACGGGCCATAGATGCCGTCAAAACCCAGCGAACGCCAGAACTCCTTGGCCACACCCTGGTTACCAAACCAATAGATCAGCGAAATCGCCGACAGCAGGGACGGCGCCAGCAGCGGCAGCAGCGTGATGGTGCGCAGCAATCCTTTGAACGGCATGCAGCTGCGTGTAATGGCGTAGGCGAAGGTAAACGCCAGTGGCAGCACGATCAGCGTCACCAGCACCGACACCCAGACGCTGTGCCACAGGCTTTGCAGCAGCGCCGGCGATGCCAGATAACGGGTGAAGTTGCCCAGGCCGCCGCGGGAGCCCTCGCCACCCAGCGCTTGCGACAGGATCAGCAGCAGCGGCGCCACCAGGCCCACTGCCAGCAGCAGCAAGATGCCGAGCAGCGCGGCCTGCGCCAGCCGGTCGCTCCAGGCGATGTGCGGCCGCGGCGCGACGGAAACAAGAACAGCAGACATGGATGGTGCAGAGTTGGTTGGCGGGTGAGCGATAAGCTCAGGCTTCGGCGGCGGGAAACACACGCACGCGGTCGGCGCGCAGCGCAAAGCGCAGGCGGCCGCCCTCGCGGATGCTGTATTCGTCCATCTGGTTCAGTGAAAACTGCAACTGCACCGGCTGGCCGGGCACCGCGTCGATCGCCATCCGCGCCAGGCAGTTGCCGCCAAGAAACTCGACATGCTCGACCGTACCGCTGCACAGGCCAGGATGGTCATCGCGCAGGCCGTCGATCGTCCGGTCTTCGGGGCGCAGATACAGATGGACGGCGTGGCCGGGCCGGAAGTCGGCGCCGCTGCCCAGTGCGCACTGCAGGCGCAACCCGCCGCAGCGAAACCAGTGGTCGCCCTCGGCCACCGCCGCCAGCTTGTTGACCTTGCCGACAAAATCGGCCACGAAGGGCGAGGCCGGTTCGCGGTAGACCTGCATTGGCGTGCCGACCTGCTCGATGACACCGTGGTTCATCACCACAATACGGTCGGCGACCGACAGCGCCTCTTCCTGGTCGTGCGTGACCATGATGGTGGTCACGCCGAGCTGGCGCTGCAGCGACCGGATTTCGTTGCGCAAATGCACCCGCACAATCGCGTCCAGCGCCGACAGCGGCTCGTCCAGCAGCAGCAGGCCTGGCGATGTGGCCAGAGCCCGTGCCAGCGCCACCCGTTGCTGCTGACCACCGGACATCTGCGCCGGGTATTTCGCGCCCTGGCCTGGCAGGCCCACCAGTTGCAGCAGTTCCTCGACCTGGGCGTCGATCTGCAGCCGTGGCACGCGGCGACTCACCAGGCCGTAGGCGACGTTGTCGCGTATCGTCAGGTTCGGAAACAGCGCGTACGACTGGAACACGATGCCGTAGTCGCGCTGGGCCGGCGGCAACAGCGAGATGTCGCGCCCGGCCTGGACGATGCGGCCGGAGCTCTGGGTCTCCAGCCCTGCAATCGTCCGCAGCAGCGTGGTTTTGCCGCAGCCCGAGGGACCGAGAAAGCAGACGAATTCGCCACGGCGTATCGACAGATCGATCTTCTGCAGCGCCTGGAAGCTGCCGAAGCTCTTGTGGATGTTCTCCAGCCGCAAATAGCTGGCGTCTTGCAGCCTGCTCTCCTCGTGCACCGCGAGGGAGTCGCCGCCGAGAGGATCACGGGGCGCCAGCATGTTTACTTCTTTTCGCTCTTGGCGTCGTAGCGCTTGGACCATTCCGCCAGGATGCGGTCACGGTTGACGGCGGAGTTGTTGAAGTCCATCTTGATCAAACGCGACTCGTAGTCGGCCGGAATATCAGCCAGCTTCGGTGCCACGCCGGGCTGGGCGGTAATGGCGAAATTCTTTCCGTACAGCACCATCGCGTCCTTACCGGAAGCCCAGTCCGCCAGTTGCTTCGCGGCTTCCAGCTTCTTTGTGCCCTTGTAGATGGCAAATCCTTCCAGATCCCAGCCCAGGCCTTCCTTGGGGAACACCAGCTCGATCGGCGCACCCTTGGCCTTGTTGGCGTGGGCACGGTACTCGAACGAAATGCCAGCGACGTATTCACCAGCAGCCGCCATATTGCAAGGCTTGGAGCCGGAGTGGGTGTACTGGCCGATGTTCTCGTGCAGCGCATCCATGTACTTCCAGCCGCCGCCCTTGCCATTGTCGTCGCCCCACAGCTGCAGCCAGGCCGCCACGTCGAAGAAGCCGGTGCCGGACGAAGCCGGGTTTGGCATCACCACCTGGCCCTTGAACTCCGGCTTGGTCAGATCCTTCCAGGTGGTTGGCATGGCAATGCCCTTCTTCTTCGCTTCGACCGTGTTGAAACAGACGGTAGCGCCGAACACGTCCATGCCCCACCAGGCCGGAACCTTTCTCGCGTCACGGTACTTGGACATGATGGCGTCGAGGTTGATCGGCGCATACGGCTCCAACATGTCGTTCTTGTCGAACAAGGCCAGGCTGGATGCGGCCACGCCCCAGATCACGTCGGCCTGGGGATTCGCTTTCTCGGCCAGCAGCTTGGCGGTGATGACGCCGGTGGAGTCCCGCACCCATTTGATTTCAACGTCGGGATTGACCTTGTTGAAGGCCACCTGGTAGGCCTTGATCTGATCGACTTCCAGCGCGGTGTAGACCGTCAGCTGGATCTTTTCCGCATACGCGGCGCCAGCGGCGAAGACCAAGCCGAGTACGGCAGCCAGGGTAGATTTCCAGAAATGCATGGGGGAGACTCCTCGTGAAAAGAACGGATTTTGACCAAGCCTTATGTCATCCTGATGACACACGGTCGATGCAAAATCAATGCCATCATTTCATTTATCGTAGTTTACAGATTGAGAATCGTAGACAATCTTCAATAAGAACACTACGATAAAGCCATGCCAACACAAGCTTCACCCCACCCTCACATTGCACTGGTACAGCGCAATTCGCTCGCGAGTTTGGTGCAGACCGAGATCGAGCGCATGATTCTGGATGGCCAATTCAGTTCCGGCGCTAAGCTCACCGAATCCACTCTGGCCACGCAGCTGGGCGTGTCGCGCGGCCCGGTGCGCGAAGCCCTGCGCATGCTGGAAGAGTCTGGCCTGGTGCGGACCGAAAAGAACCGCGGCGTGTTCGTGCGCGATGTGCCGATTGAAGAGGTGCTGGATATCTTCGAGCTGCGCGCAGTGATGGACCAGTACGTCGGCCGCAAGCTGGCGCAAACGGTGAACGCAGCAAAAATCAAGGAGCTGCGCCAGTTTGTCGACGAAATGGAGCAAGCCACCAAGGCTGGCAACGCGCAGGACTACCACCGCCTCAACCTCGGCTTCCACGACCGGCTGCTGGAGCTCACCGGCAACTCAAAATTCAGCGCCACCTACCGCAAGCTGGTGAACGAGTTGTCGCTGTTCCGCCGGCAGAACCTAACCGGCGAATCGATGGCCATCTACTCACGTGAGCACCACCAGATCGTCAAGGCGATTGCTGCGCGCGATGCCGACGCCGCCGGCCTGGCAATGTTCCAGCACGTGATGAACAGCCGCGACCGCACCCTGCAGAACTACAAGAACCGCCCTGCTGCAGCCACGCAAAGCGACCTGGTTTTTACAGGTATGGCGGCGGAAAAAAGCTACGCCTGAATCCCCTGCCCGGCTTTTACCTGCCTGTGACCGACCACCATGCCACTGAACCTGACCGACATCGAAACCCTGTTCAACCGCCACGGCCACAGCCAGTACAGCGGCGAGCCGGTGACCCAGCTGGAACACGCGTTGCAGACTGCGCTGCTAGCCGAGCAGGCTGGCGCCGACGACGAACTGGTCACCGCCGCATTGCTGCACGATCTGGGACATCTGCTGACCGGACTGGGCGACTCGCCGACGCTGCGTGGTGTCGACGACTTGCACCAGTTTCGCGCGCAGCCGTTTCTGCGCGGCGTGTTTGGCCAAAGGGTGTTGGACGCGGTGCAATTCCACGTCGATGCCAAGCGCTACCTATGTGCGGTCCGCACCGGCTATCTGCAGGCGCTATCGCCGGATTCGCAGCGCAGCCTGGCGCTGCAGGGCGGCGTGTTCTCCAGCACCGAGGCCAGCCATTTCATCGCCCGGCCGCATGCCGAGGAAGCCGTGGCGCTGCGCTTGTGGGACGACCAGGCGAAGCAGGCCGGCCTGCAGACGCCGCCATTGCAGCACTACCTCAACCGGGCCCAGCGCTGCCAATTGAGCTGACGACAAGCATCGCCGCCGTGCCTTGCGGCAGCGCCGATCGGCGCCATCCTGCGCTTTAGCAAGCGTTTTTGAAAATTTATAAAAATAAAGGCGCTGGCGCATATTGCACTCGCGCCTCCAGCTATATTAAATATAGCAATCTACTACATCAATAGCCTTCGGCCAGGCCGGTATTCCGGCGCGGATCGTTAGCACCGTAGAAGCGGAAGTTACCGCGCGGCTTGCCGCCCAGGGTGGGCGCGCCAACCAGAATGGCGGCCAGGTGGTTGGCGGGCTGCGGTTCAGCCAGGTTATGGCCCATGCCTTCCAGAATCTTCCGGGTGTCCGGGCTGATGCCGAAGGTGTCGACGTTGGTCAAATCAGGCAGCCATTGCTGGTGAAAGCGTGGCGCGTCCACGGCTTCCTGCACGTTCATGCCGTAGTCGATCACGTTCATGATGGTATGCGTGACAGCGGTGATGATGCGGCTGCCACCGGGGGTGCCGACCACCATCACGGGTTTGCCGTCTTTGCTGACGATGGTGGGGCTCATGGAGCTCAGGGGACGTTTGCCGGGTTCGATCCTGTTGGCTTCGCCCTGAACCAGACCGTACATATTCGGCACGCCGACCTTGGAGGTAAAGTCGTCCATCTCGTTGTTCAGCAGCACACCGGTTTTGGCGGCAGTGACCTTGGCACCGAACCAGTCGTTCAGCGTGTAAGTGACCGACACGGCGTTGCCCATGCTGTCAACGATGGAGTAGTGGGTGGTGTTGCTGCCTTCGTGCGGGGCCACGCCGGGCTTCATGTCCTTGGAGACACCGGCCTTGTTGGGGTCGATGGCGGCGCGGATCTTGGCGGCGTAGGCTTTGTCGAGCAGGCGGTCCAGCGGGTTTTTCACGAAGTCGGGATCGCCCAGGTAGCTGTTGCGGTCCAGGTAGGCGTGGCGCATGGCCTCGATCTGGTAGTGCACGGCCTGGGCCGAGCGAAAGCCCAACTCTTTGAGCGGATAGCCTTCGACGATGTTCAAAATCTCGCAGATCACCACACCGCCCGAGCTGGGAGGCGGCGCCGACACGATGTGGTAACCACGGTAGTCGCACTCCACCGGGGCCAGTTCGCGCACCTTGTACTGGTCCAGGTCTTCCTGGGTGATGATGCCTTTGCCAGACTGGCTGGCGGCCACGATGTGGGCACCCACCGTGCCTTTGTAGAAGCCGTCAGTGCCCTTCTGGCTGACCAGCTTCAGGGTTTTGGCCAGGTCTTTTTGGACCAACTTCTGCCCGATCTGGAAGGGCTCGCCCTTGTTGAGGAAAATAGCGGCAGACGGCGCGTCCTTCTTGAAGTCGGCAGTCGAGGTTTTCAGCATCTCGACATCGCCCTCTTGCAGTACAAAGCCGCGCTCGGCCAACTGGATGGCCGGGGCTAGCAGCTTGGCGCGCGGCATGGTGCCGTACTTGGTGCGGGCTTCTTCAAAACCGGCTACCGAACCGGGAATGCCCACGGCTAGGTAGCCATTGGTGCTGGCACCGGGGACCACATTGCCCGCAGCGTCCAGGTACATATTGGCGGTGGCGGCCAACGGGGCTTTTTCGCGGAAATCCAGGAAGGTCTTGCGGCCATCGGCCAGCTGCACGGTCATGAAGCCGCCGCCGCCCAGGTTGCCCGCGGCGGGGTAGACCACGGCCAGCGCATAGCCCACGGCCACAGCGGCATCGATGGCGTTGCCGCCGCGTTTCAACACATCCACACCGACCTGGGTGGCCAGATGCTGGGCCGTGACGACCATGCCGTGCTCGGCAGCGACAGGTGCAACAGAGGCGGCTTGGGCGACGCAACACAGAGCGGCAGCGGCGGCGACCGAGGCAAGGCGGAAGGAAAAAATAGGCATGCGGTGGAGTCTCCAATGGGGCGGGGAAAGAGGTGCGAGTAAACAATGCGCGGACAACTGTAACTAGGTGCAGCGCTGCCTGAGCAGGTATTTTGTTTGCAAATGTAGCTGCCCTAAAACGCCTTGTTTGGCGTAAATTGTTGGTATGACTACACCCTTTATCCACCGCCGAACCCTGTTGCAAAGCCTGCTGCTCTCCGCCATGGCGGGTATGCCCCAATGGAGCCACGCCAACAGCCCACCCGCATTGCAGCGGCCCACGGCCTACCACAGCGGCATCGCGCTGGAGGGCTACTGGGTCAGCGAAAAGCTGGACGGCGTGCGCGGCTACTGGGACGGCACACAGCTATGGACCCGCGGAGGCCAACGCATTAGTGCGCCCGCATGGTTTACCGCAGGCTGGCCTCGCGAAGCACTGGACGGCGAGCTGTGGGCGGGGCACGCGGCCTTTGCCACTGCGGTATCGACCGTGCGGCAAGGCGATGCGGGCGATGCCGCCTGGCGGCAGATGCGCTACCAGGTGTTTGACCTGCCCGCGCACGCGGGACCTTTTGACGCGCGCTTGGTCGCCCTGCAGCAACTGGGGCTGCCTGCCTGGGTGCAGCCAGTGGCGCAATCCCGCGTGGTCAGCCACCCTGCCCTGCAGGCCCTGCTGCGCCAAACGGTGCAGGCTGGTGGCGAAGGGCTGGTGTTGCACCGCGGCGATGCCCTGCTGGCCAGCCCTGGCAAGGGCGATTTACTAAAACTGAAGCCCTTTGACGATGCCGAAGCCCGGGTGGTGGGGCATGTGGCGGGTAAGGGTAAATATGAGGGCATGTTGGGCGCGCTACAGGTGGAAACACCCGAGGGCCTGAAATTCAAGCTGGGCACCGGTTTCAGCGATGCCCAGCGGCGCGATCCGCCTGCGCTGGGGACCTGGGTGAGCTACCGGTTTCGGGATGTCAACCCCAGCGGCATTCCGCGCTTTGCGAGCTTTTTACGGCTGCGCGCCGATGCGGATTTGTAGTGGCGTGGATGTGTGATTACTTAGGCAACAGAACCTTGTCAACGACGTGGATCACGCCGTTCGACTGGTAAACGTCGGCAATCGTCACATTGGCGGTGCCGCCTTTTTCATCGGTGACCATCACCTTGCCGCCGCCGGCCTTGGCCGTCAGCGTGCCGCCGCTTACCGTCTTCAGCGTGGCCATGCCATGGCCGTCCATGATCATCTTGCTGATGGCCGCTGCGTCAAACTTGCCCGCCACCACGTGGTAGGTCAGGATGGTGGTCAGCGTGCCCTTGTTTTCTGGCTTGAGCAGGGTGTCTACCGTGCCAGCAGGCAGGGCGGCAAAGGCGGCGTTGGTGGGGGCGAACACGGTGAACGGGCCAGGGCCTTTCAGCGTGTCCACCAGGCCTGCGGCCTTGACGGCGGCGACCAGGGTGGTGTGGTCTTTGGAGTTGACGGCGTTGTCGATGATGTCCTTGGAGGCCATCATCGGCGCGCCGCCAACCATCACGTCAGCGGCCATGGAGGCACAAGACACAGCGGCCATCACGGCGGCCAGGCTGAAAGAGGCAATTTTGCGGGTGGTTTGGATCGAGACCATGGAAAGCTCCTAGTAGGTGGATAACAAGCCGAATGTTGCGGCTGAGATCAATACGGAGCGCGGCGGGGCTTTGGATTCAAAAGCTACTTAAATCCTTTGAAAATTTATAAAAAAAGAGCTGCTAGTGCAGGTAGTACCTACGCTAGCAGCTCTTTATTTAATAGCAAACCGAATGTGAGGGATTAGGCCTTCACGCAATCGGCAAAGTAGTGGTGCTTGCCGTCGACATCTACCTCTTCGACCAGTCCGTGGATGTCGGTCTCAAAGCCGGGGCATTGGGTGTTGAACTCGCGCGAGAACTTCAGGTAGTCCACGATCTTCTTGTTAAACACTTCGCCCGGAATCAGCAGCGGGATGCCCGGTGGATACGGCGTCACCAGGCCCACGGTGATGCGGCCCTCTAGGTTGTCGATGGCCACCCGCTCGGTCTTGCGCAGGGCGATGTGGGCGTAGGCGTCGCTGGGCTTCATCGCCGGGGTCAAGTCGCTCAGGTACATGTCGGTGGTCAGACGCGCAATATCGTACTTGGCATACAGGTTGTGCAGGTGTTGGCACAGGTCGGCCAAGCCCATCTTTTCGTAGCGCCGGTGCTTCTGGCAGAACTCGGGCAGGATCTTCCACATCGGCTGGTTCTTGTCGTAGTCGTCCTTGAACTGCTGCAGCGCAGTCAACATGCTGTTCCAGCGGCCCTTGGTGATGCCGATGGTGAACATGATGAAGAAGCTGTACAGGCCCGTCTTCTCGACCACCACGCCGTGCTCGGCCAGGAACTTGGTGACGATGCTGGCCGGGATGCCGGTCTTGGCGAACTTGCCGTTCAGGTCCATGCCGGGTGTGACGATAGTGGACTTGATAGGGTCCAGCATGTTGAAGCCGGTGGCCATCTTGCCAAAGCCGTGCCAGTTGGCCTTGGCGTTGGACTTGGATTCGCCCTTGATGATCCAGTCGGTGGCGCGGCCAATGCCCTCCTCCACCAGTTTGTCCGGTCCCCAGACCTTGAACCACCAGTCGGTGCCGTACTCCTCATCCACCTTGCGCATGGCGCGGCGGAAGTCCAGCGCTTCGGCAATGCTTTCTTCGACCAGCGCCGTGCCGCCGGGCGGCTCCATCATGGCCGCGGCCACGTCGCAGCTGGCGATGATGCTGTACTGCGGGCTGGTGCTGGTGTGCATCAGGTAGGCCTCGTTGAAGAGGTGGCGGTCCAGCTTGACGTTTTGCGAGTCCTGGATCAGCACATGGCTGGCCTGGCTGATACCGGCCAGCAGCTTGTGGATGCTTTGCGTGGCATACACCACGGCGTGCTTGGGGCGAATGCGCTTTTTGCCCATCGAATGGTAGCTGCCGTAGAACGGATGAAAGGCAGCGTGCGGCAGCCAGGCTTCGTCGAAATGCAGGTTTTCCACATAGCCATCGAGCATGTTCTTGATGGTTTCGGTGTTGTAGAGCACGCCGTCGTAGGTGCTTTGCGTGAGCGTGAGGATGCGGGGCTTGATGGTGTCGGCATCAATGTGCTGCAGCAGTGGATTGGCGCGGATCTTGGCCTTGATGGCGGCGGGCTCGAACTCGCTCTTGGGGATGGGGCCGATGATGCCGAAGTGGTTGCGCGTGGGCTTCAAAAACACCGGGATCGCGCCGGTCATGATGATAGCGTGCAGATTCGACTTGTGGCAGTTGCGGTCTACCACCACCACGTCGCCCGGGGCCACGGTGTGGTGCCAGACCATCTTGTTGCTGGTGCTGGTGCCGTTGGTCACAAAGAAGCAGTGGTCGGCGTTGAAGATGCGCGCAGCGTTGCGCTCGCTCTCGCCAATCGCGCCATTGTGGTCAAGCAACTGACCCAACTCTTCCACCGCATTGCACACGTCAGCACGCAGCATGTTCTCACCATAAAACTGATGGTACATCTGGCCCACCGGGCTCTTCAGGAAAGCCACGCCACCGGAATGGCCGGGGCAATGCCAGCTGTACGAGCCGTCTTCGGCGTAGTCCAGCAAGGCCTTGAAGAACGGCGGCTGCACGCCTTCCAAATAGCTTTTGGCCTCGCGGATGATGTGGCGGGCCACAAACTCAGGGGTGTCCTCGAACATGTGGATGAAGCCGTGCAGCTCCCGCAGAATGTCGTTGGGAATATGCTGCGAAGTCTTGGTTTCGCCGTAAATGTAGATCGGTACATCCAGGTTTTTGCGCCGCACTTCTGCGATGAAGTGGCGCAGGTTGAGCACCACCGGGTCGTGGTCCGGGCCGGGCGAGAACTCTTCGTCGTCGATCGACAAGATAAAAGCACTGGCGCGGCTTTGCTGTTGGGCAAACTTCGACAGATCGCCGTAACTGGTCACGCCCAGCACCTCAAACCCCTCCGTCTCAATCGCCTGGGCCAGGGCGCGGATGCCCAGGCCAGAGGTGTTTTCAGAGCGGAAATCTTCATCGATGATGACGATAGGGAAACGAAACTTCATGCCGGCCTCCAGCCAAATTAACGCAGGGAAATATGGACTCGCGTAAGTCCTGTAAATATCAAAACAGGCGCGAAGTGTAAGGACTTCGTATGAAGCTTCTGGGGCGATGCCCTGATTTGGTCCCAAAATGTGGCGATACCCATACAACAAAAGGCATGCAATGGCGGAATCGACTTTATGGTGGCTGCTAGCCGGGGGTGCCATCGTGGCAGAACTGGTCACCGGCACCTTCTATTTGCTGATGTTGGCGCTGGGCTTTGCTGCTGCCGCTCTGGCCTCCTATGCCGGCGGCAGCACCGTGCTGCAGACCCTGGTGGCCAGTGTGGTGGGCGGTGGTGCCGTCGCCGTGTGGCACCGTGTGCGCAGCAAGCACCCCAAGAACCTGCCCGCTAGCGCCAACCCCGATGTAAACCTGGACATTGGCGAAACCGTGCAGGTCGATGCCTGGAATGCCGACGGTACGGCCCAGGTGCACTACCGGGGGGCCAACTGGACGGTGCTGCACCGCCCCGGCAACGTACCCACCGCAGGCCCGCACCGGGTGGCCGAAGTCATCGGTAACCGCCTGCTGGTCGACAAACTGTGAAACACTCAGATAACTAACCGGAGCCTCCATGGAAATTGCCATCGTCGTACTTGTCATCGCCATCATCTTCATCAGCCGTACCCTGAAGGTGGTGCCCCAGCAGCACGCCTGGGTCATTGAGCGCCTGGGCAAATACCACGGCACGCTGACCCCAGGACTGAACTTTCTGGTGCCGTTTGTGGACCGTGTGGCTTACAAGCACGTGTTGAAAGAAATTCCGCTCGACATTCCCAGCCAGGTTTGCATTACCCGCGACAACACGCAGTTGCAAGTCGATGGCATCCTGTACTTCCAGGTGACCGACGCAATGCGCGCCAGCTACGGCTCCAGCAACTACATCATGGCCATCAGCCAACTGGCGCAAACCTCGTTGCGCAGCGTGATCGGCAAGCTGGAACTGGACAAAACCTTTGAAGAGCGCGACATCATCAACGCCCAGGTGGTAGCAGCCATCGATGAAGCGGCCCTGAACTGGGGCGTGAAGGTGCTGCGCTACGAGATCAAGGACCTGACCCCGCCCAAAGAAATCTTGCACGCCATGCAGGCGCAAATCACCGCTGAGCGGGAAAAACGCGCGCTGATTGCCGCATCCGAAGGCCGTCGCCAGGAACAGATCAACATTGCCACCGGCGAGCGCGAGGCCTTCATCGCCCGCTCCGAAGGCGCCAAGCAGGCCGCCATCAACAATGCGCAGGGCGAAGCAGCCGCCATCACAGCAGTAGCGCAGGCCAATGCCCATGCGATTGAACTGGTCGCCGCCGCCATACGCCAGCCGGGCGGTGAGCAAGCGGTACAGCTCAAAGTCGCAGAAAAGGCCGTAGAGGCCTACGCCAGAGTGGCGGCCAATGCCCACACCACCCTGATCGTGCCCAGCAATATGACCGAGGTGTCGGCCCTGATCGGGTCCGCAATGAAAATGGTCAACACGGTGAAAACACAGTAGGACGGCCATGGACACACCCGCCATCGAACACAACGTGCTGGGCAACGAACTGGTGCCCTGCTCTTACGACCCATTGACGGGCTACTTCCGCGACGGCTGCTGCAGCACCGACGAGAGCGATAGCGGATCGCACGTCATCTGCACCAAGGTGACGGCAGAGTTCCTGGCCTTCTCGCTGGCCCGTGGCAACGACCTGACCACACCGCGGCCGCAATGGCGTTTTGCGGGTTTGCGCCCCGGCGACCGCTGGTGCCTGTGCGCCAACCGCTGGAAAGAAGCCTTCGAGGCTGGCGTTGCCCCGCCCGTGGTGCTGGAATCCACCCACATCCGCGCGCTGGAGTTTGTTTTACTGGAAGACCTGGAAAAACACGCCGTCCCTGGCAGAAACGCGGCACATTGAAAATACCGCGCCAATTGCGTGCTAGAATTTGAGGCTTAGGAACGGTGGATGAGCGGTTTAAGTCGCACGCCTGGAAAGCGTGTGAGGGTTAATAGCCCTCCGCGGGTTCGAATCCCGCCTGTTCCGCCAATATCAGGCCTGTCGTTATTGCAACGACAGGCCTTTTTTTGCGTCCATATGTTACCTACCGCACAGTCAGCTCTGTGGAAATCCCCCAGTATCCGCTGACAAGGCTGCCCACTACGGCTTGGCGGCCTTAGAACCTTCAAATTAAACATTCATAATCGGCACGTCACAACCCGCTCACACTAAATAGGGAAATACCAGCATGGCAAAGGGAATGATTTTGGCGGCAGGGCAAGGAACACGGGTGCGCCCGTTGACCAAAGACTTGCCCAAGCCGATGGTGCCAATTTTGGGCAAGCCGGTCATGGAATACCTGATCGAGCACCTGGCCAACTACGGCATCAAAGAGATCATGGTGAATGTGGCCTACCACCACCACAAAATCGAGCAGTATTTTGGTGACGGCCACCGCTGGGGCGTGCAGATCGGCTACGCCTACGAAGGCGTACGCGAGCACGGTGACATCATTCCCAAGCCCTTTGGCTCGGCGGGTGGGATGCGGCGCATCCAAGATTTCAGCGGCTTTTTTGACGAGCCTACCTTGGTACTGTGCGGCGATGCGCTGATCGACCTAGATATCGGTGCGGCCCTGCACGAGCACAAGACCAAGGGCGCGATTGCCAGCGTGGTGACGCTGGATGTGCCGCTGAACGAAGTGTCCAACTACGGCATTGTGGTGGCCAACGAACAGGGGCAGATCCAGTCCTTCCAGGAAAAGCCCAAGCCCGAAGAAGCCCAGTCCACCTTGGCCAGTACCGGCATTTACATCTTTGAGCCCGAGGTCATTGACATGATCCCGCCCAACAAGGTGTACGACATCGGTGCCGAGCTGTTTCCACAACTGGTGGCCGAAAAGCTGCCGTTCTATGCCCAAAAGCGCTTTTTCAACTGGATCGACATTGGCCGTGTGAGCGATTACTGGTCGGTGCTGCAGCGCGTGCTGCGCGGCGAAGTAGCGCAGATGAACATACCCGGGCGCGAGGTCAAGCCTGGCATCTGGGTGGGCCTGAACACTTCTGTTGCCTGGGACCAGTGCAACATCCAGGGTCCGGTGTATCTGGGCTCCAGCGTGAAGGTAGAGCCGGGTGCCACCATCATCGGCCCCTGCTGGATCGGCCACGGCAGCGTGATCCGCTCCGGTGCCAAGGTGACCCGTAGCATTCTGTTCGAGTACACCCGCATTGCCGCCGACATGCATTTCAACGAAATGATTGTCTCGCCCAACTACTGCGTGGACCGCGCCGGCGAAACCCTGTACCGCGGCGACGACATGGCTCAACTCCGCTGGGGCGACGCACGCGCGTAACTAGGCTCACCCCCAGGCTACAGCGCAAGCGCTTTTCGCCAACCCCCTTGCAGAGGGCGATACCAGTGGCCTGGCGGAGCCAGTTCCACGGTATCCCTGGAAGGACTGTCATCGCGGTATGTATATGCATTTTAGGCTACCAGCGCTTATTGGATGGGCGGCAGCAGCTATTTAATATATAGCAAACACCCAGACGTAAAAAAGCCACCTCGCGGTGGCTTTTTTGTGGGTGCTTAAACGATTAGTTCAGCGCGGTCTTCTTGCCGTCTTTGTAGACGGACAGGGTGATCGATGGATTCTTCAGTTCGCCATTAGGTTCGAAGCTGATGGTGGTAGTCACGCCCTTGTAGTTGGTCTTCAACAGTTCGGGGGTGTAGACCTTGGGGTCGGTGGAGTTGGCACGCTTCATAGCATCGACCAGCACCATCGTGGCATCATAGGTGTACGGGCTGTAGATCTGGAACTGACCAGGGAACTTGGCGTCGTAACGCTTCTTCCATTCCACCCCACCTGGCATCTTCACCAGGGAAGCGCCGCCTTCAGCACACACCACGTTTTCCAGCGTCTTGGCACCGGCAGCCAGCTTGGCCACTTCGTTGGTGCACAGGCCGTCGCCGCCAAAGTACTTGACGTTGGTCATGCCAAGTTGTTCCATTTGGCGCAGCATTGGGCCAGCTTGGGGGTCCATACCGCCGAAGAAAATGGCATCGGGTGCTTTGGACTTGATGGAGGTCAGGATCGCCATGAAGTCGGTGGCTTTGTCGGTGGTGAACTGTTCGTCCACTACCGTCATGCCCTTGGCCATAGCGGTCTTCTTGAACACTTCGGCAACACCTTGGCCGTAAGCGGTACGGTCGTCAATGATGGCGACTTTCTTCAGCTTCAGCGCATCGGTTGCGTAGAAAGCCAGTCCTGCACCCAGCGAGTTGTCATTGGCGATGATACGGAAGGTGGTTTTGTAACCAGGCTTGGTCAGGTTGGGGTTGGTTGCCGCACCGGTGATGTGGGGAATACCGCAATCGTTGTAGACCTTAGACGCAGGAATGGTGGTACCCGAATTCAAATGGCCGACCACGCCGTTGACCTTGGCATCGCACAGTTTTTGTGCAGCCGCGGTACCTTGCTTTGGATCGGCAGCGTCATCTTCGGCTACCAGCTCAAACTTGATTTTCTTGCCACCAATCACTACGTTTTGGGTGTTCAAGTCATCCACGGCCATGCGGGCACCGTTTTCGTTGTCTTTGCCGTAATGGGCCTGCGCACCAGACATCGGGGCTACATGGCCGATTTTCACGACCTGTACGTCCTGGGCGGAAGCCATACCTGCCACAGCAGTAATGGCAGCAGCTACAGTCAATTTCAACTTCATTTGCATAAAAACTCCAATGTACAAAATGGCTGGATAGCGATAAACACAGTGAATGGGTAAATCCACGGGCCAAACCATACCGCAATTTTTAGGCCCGAAACATAGGGAACACACGGACAACCATTTTTGCGCTCATTTGGGGCATACAAAAATGGTTTTTTAGACCTCTAAGGAACCCGCGTAGCCAGTTCATCGGCCACCGCATCGGACACCGATTGGCGCACTACAAACTCGATTTCTTCGCGCAAACGTGGAACCAATGACTGGGTTTGCTGCAGCACCATGGCAGCTACCGCCTCGCGCAAACGGCGCTCCAGCGACAGGTCGATACGCTGCATGACCCGGTGGATGATCTGGTCTTCCAAGGCCTCGGAGGTGATAAATCCAGGGGGTGTCGCGGGAGCGACAGGCACCGAAATGGGCTGCACCACTTCGGTGAGTGTGGGCACAAAACGCGGGGGTTGGCGAGGGGTCTCATGCATCATGCGGGCTCTTTCAGCTCTAAATCCTTGCGTTGGACCGCATAACCGCGGCCCGCGTAATGCTTCCAGCGCTGGCGGGCCAGGACGCGGTCGTCCTCGTCCAGCGTGACCACCTCGATCAGCCGCTCAAAGCGCTCGAACCCGGCGGGTACCGTATCTCCCAGCTGCAGCAAGACCTGCTGGTGCGGGGCCTCCAGCGCCGACTCGAGCAGCAGCACGGGCGATGCTGCCAGCACGCTGGCATCGTGGGTGGCCAGGGTGTGGGCCACAAAGTCGGTGGCGCTGAAACTCCACAGGGCCGCGTCCAGAGCCTGCAGCAGCTCGGCGTTTGCGACCACCACCACCCGACCGCCCTGGCGACTGGCCTTGCGCAGCAGACGGCAGGCGTAGGCGATTTTGTCGGGCGCGTTGAAGTGGAACTCTACGTGGGTCATGTGCGAACAGCCCGGCTTACTTGGTAGCCATCTTGCGAGGAGTTTTACGCGGTGTTTTGGCGGTGGCCGCCACTTTGAGCGCGACAACCGCAGGCGCTGTCGTTTTACGCTTTGCTACTGATTTAGTAGCTTCTTGCGCAGGTGCAATATGCGCTGGAGACTGATTTAATACATAGTCCAGCAACAGTCCTACGGGCCTACCCGTAGCGCCTTTGGAAGCCCCACTCTTCCAGGCCGTGCCGGCAATGTCCAGATGTGCCCAGGGCATTTTGGCGGTGAAGCGCTGCAGGAACTTGGCCGCCGTAATGGCCCCGCCCGCACGCCCGGCCACGTTGGCCATGTCGGCAAAGTTGGACTTCAGGCCTTCGCCGTACTCGTCGTCCAGCGGCAGGCGCCAGCACGGGTCCAGCGACGATTCACCCGCAGCCTGCAGGGCAGCAGCCAGCGAGTCATCTGCAGAAAACATGCCGCTGCGCACGCCGCCCAGGGCCACCACACAGGCACCGGTGAGGGTGGCGATGTCGATCACGGCGCGCGGCTTGAAACGTGCGGCGTAGGTCAGCGCATCGCACAGCACCAAGCGGCCTTCGGCATCGGTGTTGAGGTTTTCGATGGTCTGGCCGCTCATGCTGGTGACCACGTCGCCGGGCTTGACCGCGCCTCCGTCGGGCATGTTTTCGCAGGCCGGAATCAGGCCGACCACGTTGATGGCAGGCTTCAGGTCGGCCAACGCGCGGAACACGCCCAGCACGCTGGCGGCGCCGCACATGTCGAACTTCATCTCGTCCATTTCGGCCGCAGGCTTGATGGAGATGCCGCCGGTGTCAAAGGTGATGCCCTTGCCGACCAGCACCGTGGGGGCCACGGTTTTGGCCGCGCCGTTGTAGTGCAGCACGATAAACCGCAGAGGCTCTCTGGAGCCCTGGGCCACCGACATAAATGAACCCATGCCGAGTGCGGCCACTTCCTTGGGGCCCAGCACTTCGCACTGGATTTTGGGGAAGCGCGCCAGCGCCTTGGCGGCCGTGCCCAGCAGCGTGGGCGTGGCGTGGTTGCCGGGGCGGTTGGCCCATTCTTTGGCCAGCTCGACACCGGCTACCGTGGCCGTGCCCAGGGCCAACTCGGCTTGGGCCACAGCGGCATCGGGGGCGCACAGCCAGACATTGGCCAGCACGCGGCCTTCGGGCTTGGATTTAGTGGTGGTGTAAACATAGGTGGCTTCGGCCACCGCCTGCACCACGGCGCGCACGGACTTCTGGGCGGCAGCACCGGCAAAGCTGATGAGTATCTTGTGAACGGCCGTGCCTTTGGCGGCGGCTACAGCCGTACCGACCGCCTGGCGCACATGGCGCACGGAGCCGTCGCCCACGCCCACCAGCAGCACCCGCGTGGCGGTGGCTGCGGCCGGGCGGTACATTTGCAGCAACTTGCCGGGCTTGGTGTCCAAATCCCCGGAGCTGCGGGCCTGTGCAATCAACTGAGACAATGCATCCTTGCCCGGCGCAAAGGCTTCGGACACCAGCACAATCAGGGCATCGCATTTCTCGGCGGCGCAGGCAGCCAGGTCCAAAGATTTCAGTTCAAAGTTCATAAATTTAGTCGTGTTGTCGTGTCGGTTGGGCCAGATGTGGCCAGTCACTCGATAGCTTGCAATCCGTTAACGATGTTATTCCATTCTTCTATTCGCAAAGAGCTGGCGCGCGGTTTCGGCGCTACGCTGGTCGCCCTGATCACCATCGTGATGACCATGATGCTGATCCGCACCCTGGGCCAGGCCGCCAAAGGTGCCGTCAACCCTTCCGAGGTGATGATGGTGCTGGGCTATACCGTCCTGGGGTATTTGCCCACCATCCTCACACTGAGCCTGTTTGTGGCCATCGTCAGCACCCTCTCGCGCATGTACAGTGACAGCGAAATGGTGATCTGGTTCGCCAGCGGCCAGGGCCTGGTCGGGCTGTTGCGGCCATTGTTTCGCTTTGCCTGGCCTATCTTGCTGGCGGTGGCCGCGTTTGCGCTGGTGGTATGGCCCTGGTCCAACCAGCAGATCCAGGATATGAAAGACCGCTTTGAGCAACGCAGCGATCTGGAGCGCATCGCGCCGGGGCAATTTCAGGAATCGGCCAATGGCAACCGGGTGTTTTTTATCGACAAGCAAACGGGTGAGGATGGGCCCGACAAACGCAGCGGCAATAACATCTTTATCTCGTCCATCGACCATGGCAAAGAAACCGTCACCTCGGCCCGCAGCGCCAAGATCGACCGCATCAACGACCAGCAGTTTCTGATCCTCAACAACGGTCAGCGGCTGGAGTCCAACCTGGGCGAGCCCGACCTCAAGGTCAGTGAATTCAAAGAATACGGCACCCGCATCGGTGGCAACGCCATAAGCGCACTGGATGCCCCGCCTTCCCGCGCCCGCTCCAGCATGGACCTAGTCCGCGATCCCAACGCACTGAACCTGGGCGAACTGGCTTGGCGACTCAGCCTGTCGTTGGCCGCGCTGAACTTTGTAGTGATTGCGCTGGCCCTATCGGGCGGCAACCCGCGCTCTGGCCGGGGAGGCAGCGTTCTGTTTGCGCTGTTTGCCTTTGTGGCGTACTACAACCTGCTGAACCTGGGCCAGAACTGGATTGCCAACGGTGCCGTGCCTTTTGCCAGCTTCATGCTGGGCCTGCATGGAGGCGTGTTTGTACTGGCGCTGGTATGGCTGCTGGCGCGGCACAACCATCTATCCTGGCGCAACCTGCTGCCGCGCAGCCGCACCGGAGCCGCAGCATGAGAACCATCCGCCAACTTCTGTACAAGGAAATCCTGGTCGCCGTGGGTTTCGTCACCCTGGGGTTTTTGGCGCTGTTTTTCTTTTTTGACTTTGTGGACGAGCTGCGCTGGGTCGGCCGAAGCGGTGAAAACGGCTACCAGCTCACCCACGCACTGCTGGTGGTGGCGCTGATGGTGCCCAGCCATTTGTACGAACTGCTGCCCATCACCGTGCTGATCGGCACCATCTTTGTGATGGCCCGGCTGGCGCAAAGCTCTGAATACACGATTCTGCGCACCAGCGGCTTGGGCCCCTGGCGGGCCTTGCACACCCTGCTGCTGCTGGGCCTGGCGTTTGTGGTGCTGACCTTTGCCATTGGCGACTACCTGGCCCCCGTGTCCGACCGTGCCGCCCAGCTCATCAAAGCCCGCTACCAGGGCGGTATCACCGTAGGGCAGACGGGCGCCTGGCTCAAAGAAAAGCAAGACGACCATTCGTTTGCCGCCAACGTCAGCGCACTGGGAGCCCAGGGCCGCATGCAGGGCGTGCGGATTTTTGAGTTTGACCACAACGGCCTATTGGTGTCGCTGATGCACGCCGAGTCTGCCGATGTGGCCAGCGGCGGAGCCTGGACGCTCACCAACGTGGAGCGCAGCAGCTTCCATACCCAAGACACGCAGGCCACCGACACAGCCAGCGTCGAGCGTACCCAGCTACCCACCTACCGCTGGCCCACCGAGATCAGCACCGAGATGGTGTCCACCGCCCTGCTCAAGCCCGACCGCATGGCCACGCTGGACCTGTTCCAGTACATCCGCCATTTGAATGACAACGGCCAGTCGGCCCAGCGCTACGAGATCGAATTCTGGCGCAAGGTCTTCTACCCCCTGAGCTGCCTGGTGATGGTGGTGCTGGCCCTGCCGTTTGCTTATCTGCACTTTCGCGCCGGGGGCATCACCACCTACGTGTTTGGTGGTGTGATGGCCGGTATCAGCTTCTTTTTGCTGAACAACGTGTTTGGCTATATCGGCAACCTGCAAAATTGGCAGCCCTGGCTGACCGCCGCCGCGCCCGGCTTGATCTATTCCATCCTGTCGCTGGCCGCGTTTGGCTGGCTAGTTTTAAGGCGTTGATATGCAACGAGCGGTTATTTTGTTTGCCCACGGCTCCCGTGACCCCCTTTGGCACCTCCCCATGCAGGCAGTAGCCGCCCAGGTGGCTGCTGCCGACCCGCAGGTGCAGGTGGCCTGCGCCTTTTTAGAGCTGACAACGCCCGACCTGCCCACCGCAGCAGCCCAACTGGTGGCCCAGGGCGCGCAGCAATTGACCGTAGTGCCCATGTTCCTGGGTGTCGGTCGGCATGTACGCGAAGACCTGCCGGTGCTGATGGACGGCCTGCGCCAGCAGCACCCGGGCGTAAACATCGTCTTGCAAGCGGCAGTGGGCGAGAATACCCAACTCGTCGCGCTACTCGCCAAGATCGCGCTAGAGCCACCCTTATAGACACATAAGGCATAATGAATTTCATAATTTGCTGAAATTCGATATGAACCTACACCAATTCCGCTTTGTCCAGGAAGCCGCCCGGCGCGGCCTCAACCTGACCGAGGCCGCCAAAGCCCTGCACACCTCCCAGCCCGGCGTCTCCAAAGCCATCATCGAGCTAGAGGAAGAGCTGGGTGTGGAAATTTTTGCCCGCCACGGCAAGCGCCTCAAACGCATCACCGAACCCGGCCAGCACGTGCTCAGCAGCATCGAGGTCATCATGCGCGAAGTCGGCAATCTGAAGCGCATCGGCGAACAATTCAGCGCGCAAGACAGCGGCACCCTGTCGATCGCCACCACCCACACCCAAGCGCGCTATGTGCTGCCGGTGCCGGTGGCCAAGCTGCGTGAGGCCTACCCCAAGGTGAATGTGAGCCTGCACCAAGGCGCACCCGACCAGGTGGCCCGCATGCTGATCGACGAAGTGGCCGAAATCGGCATTGCCACCGAATCGCTGGCCAACTACACCGAACTGGTCACCCTGCCCTGCTACGAATGGCAGCACGTGATCGTCTTTCCGGCCAACCATCCGCTCGCAAAAAAAGAGCGCCTCACGCTGGAGGATATTGCCCAGGAACCCATAATTACCTACCACCCGTCGTTCACGGGCCGCACCAAGATCGACCAGGCTTTTGCCTCCCGCAAGCTGGTACCCCGCATCGCGCTGGAAGCCATCGACTCGGACGTGATCAAGACCTATGTGCGCCTGGGCCTGGGCATCGGCATCGTGGCCGAAATGGCGGTGCGCGACGATGTCAATTCCGACCTGATCTCCCGCCCCGCCGGGATCTTGTTCGGCACCAATATCGCCCGCGTGGCCTTCAAACGCAGCGCCTATTTGCGTAATTTTGTCTTCAAGTTTGCCGAGTTGCTGAGCGACCGGCTGGACCGCAACCTGGTGGCGCAGGCGATGAGCGGCCACGTAAACGACTACGAGCTATAACGGACTGTGAGCTTTGACATGAACCCACGTACCCCCCACATCGAGACCAAACTCCCCGCCGTCGGCACCACCATCTTCACCGTGATGTCGGCCCTGGCCACCGAGCACAACGCGGTGAACCTGGGCCAAGGCTTCCCGGATTTCAACTGCGCCCCCGCTTTGGTCCAGGCAGTGACCGAGGCCATGCAGCAGGGTCTGAACCAGTACCCGCCCATGCCCGGCATCCCGGCACTGCGCGAGGCCGTTGCTGCAAAAATTGAAGCACTCCACGCCCGCAAATATAGAGCAACGACCGAAATCACCATCACCGCGGGTGCCACCCAGGGCATCATCACCGCCATCCTGGCCGTCGTACGCCCGGGTGACGAAGTCATCGTGCTGGAGCCCTGCTACGACAGCTACGTGCCTAACATCGAACTGGCCGGTGGCACGGCGGTGCGGGTGCCGCTGACACCCCGCACGTTCCGCCCCGACTTCGACAAGATCGCCGCGGCCATCACGCCCAAGACCCGCGCCATCCTTATCAACTCGCCGCACAACCCCAGCGCCACTATCTGGTCGCGGGCGGACATGCTGGCGCTGCAAGACCTGCTGGAGCCCACCGAGGTGCTGCTGATCAGCGACGAGGTCTACGAGCACATGGTCTTCGACGGCCGCCAGCACGAAAGCGCCGCCCGTTACCCCGGCCTGGCCGCGCGCACCTTCATCGTCAGCAGCTTTGGCAAGACATTCCACGTAACCGGCTGGAAAATCGGCACCGTGGTGGCCCCCGCCCCGCTGATGGCCGAATTCCGCAAGGTACACCAGTTCAACGTGTTCACCGTCAACACCCCTGTACAGCACGGCTTGGCCCGCTACTTGGCCGACCCCACACCGTATCTGGAGCTGCCCGCCTTCTACCAGCGCAAACGCGACCTGTTCCGCGCCGGCCTGGCCACCACCAAATTCAAGTTGCTGCCCAGCGAAGGCAGCTACTTCCAGTGCGTAGACATTTCCGAGGTGAGCGACCTGGGCGAGGCCGACTTCTGCCAGTGGCTGACGAAGGAAATCGGCGTGGCCGCCATTCCGCTATCGGCCTTTTACGGCAACGGCTTCGACCAGCGCGTGGTGCGGTTTTGCTTTGCCAAAAAGGATGAAACCCTGCAGGCGGCGCTGGGGCGGCTGGCCAGGCTGTAAATAAAAATGCTCCTGTTTTTTCATCAAAAACAAGAGCACACAGCGCAGGTAATATCTACGCTAGAGGTCGATTAGAGGGTCTAAAAATGACCCTCAAAACCCCAAATCAGGCCAAATAGTCGTGCACGACTTCGCCCATGCCAAGCGTCAGGTCTGCCACGTAATGGATGGCCGAAATCACCTCCAGGACCGGTAGCTTGGCCACGTCCACCGTCACGTGCTGGAACAGCTCCAGCGCGGCGGGGCCGGTCCAGGCACCTTTGACCTGGATGTCTTCCAGGTAGTAGCGCACCAGCTCCAGAATGCGCGGGCCGCCGTCGACGTGCGGAATGATCTTCAGCATGTAGTTGGGGGCCAGCATGGACTTGAGCACCGCGTCCTTGTCGGCAATTTGGTGCTTGTAGCCCATGGTGGCGGTGGCGCAGCGGATGCTGCGGCAGTCCAGCGTGCCCACCAGCACCTCACCCTCGTGGGTTATCTTGGGGCTAGCCAGCTTTTTGGGGAAACCCCAGAGCTCGCGGCCCCCAGCGATGGGCGCATCGTCGTCCAAGTACATGGAGTGCACATAGCCGCCGTGGTCACCGTTGAAGCTGACCGGTATCACCTGTCCCGACTCGGTGTAGTCGCCAAAGCCGGTGGAGTCCGGCATGCGGATGAACTCGTATTTGACGATGTTGTCGGTCACCACCAGCGGCTCGGGCACCACCGCCGCCAGCGCAGCGGGGTCGGTGCGGTAGGTGATGACGATGTATTCGCGGTTGTAAAACCGGTACGGTGGCCGGGGGAACGAGGGGTTGGTCAGCGGCATGGCGAATGCCTTGGCGCGCACGTCTTCGATTTTCATGGTGCTGTTGCGCCTTACTGGGCGGTCCAGCCGCCATCTGCCGCCCAGGCCACGCCCCGGATGTTGTCGGCCGCGGGGGAACACATGAACACGGCCAGGCCACCCAGTTGTTCGACGGTAGTGAATTGCAACGAAGGTTCTTTTTCTTGCAGCAGTTCTTTGGTGGCTTGCTCAACTGTCATTTTTTCAGCCGCCGCGCGGTCCTCGATCTGCTTTTGCACCAGCGGGGTGTGTACCCAGCCGGGGCAAATAGCGTTGACGGTGATGCCGGTCTGGGCGGTTTCCAGGGCCACCACCTTGGTCATGCCCACGATGCCGTGCTTGGCGGCCACATAAGCCACTTTTTGGGCCGAACCGACCAGGCCATGGGCGGACGCAATGCTGATCACGCGGCCCCAGTTTTTGGCACGCATGCCCGGAATCACCAGGCGTGTCGCGTGGAAAGCCGCGCTCAGGTTGATGGCGATGATGGAATCCCACTTTTCAATCGGAAACTCTTCAATCGGTGCCACGTACTGGATGCCGGCGTTATTGACCAGAATATCCACGCCGCCGAACTCGGCATCGGCGTAGGCAATCATGGCAGCAATCTCGGCAGGCTTGCTCATGTCGGCACCGCTGTAACCTACCTTGACACCCAGTGCCTCGACCTCAGCCTTGGGGCCGGTGTGGTCGCCAAAGCCATTCAAGATAATGTTCGCGCCTTGCTTGGCGAGTTCGAGTGCGATGCCCAGACCGATACCGCTTGTGGAGCCGGTGACGAGTGCAGTTTTTCCGTTCAGCATGAGAATAATCCTGTGGTTGAGAAAAATGAATCTAGGGAAACTATAGTGCCATGCGCCTTACCAGGCTGCATACAAAAATATTCTTTGCATTACTTCGCGCACGGCAGAAGGTTTGTAACATTTTGGGCGACCGGTGTCTTTGGCACATAAGAAGACGCAATTTTCATACCGAACCACCCTAACCCTTCCTGCTCATCAATACCTATTTTGATAGCTACTCGTGTAGGTAATACATGCGCTACATGCCAATTTGACTAGTATTTCAGCATCGTGTGCGCCGCCGCGGAGCCTAGGTGCTTTTGGAAAATAGCCTGCAAGCTGCCGTCGGCGCGCATGGTGTTGAGCAATTCCTGCCAACGCTGCGCCTGCGACTGGGTAAACGCCTTGCGCGACAAGGCCAGGTAGTTGCGGGTGGTGGGCAGCGTCGTCAATTCCACCGCCCGGACCTTGTCGCCGATCTGGTTCTGGTCCAGGTACTGGACGTATACATAGGGGTAGCCAAAGATGGCGTCAAAGCGCCGCACCGCCAGCATGCGGTACAACGTCTCTTGATCCTCCACCTCCTCCAGTCGCCCCTGGCTGCGCAATTCCGCTACCAATACATCCAGCCCCGCGCCGTGCACAAAGCCGCGCACCACACCCAAGCGGACGCGATTGTCGGCCACCAGATCCGCCAACGACAACACGGTTGCGGGTAGCTCGGTACGCAGTAACAGGCTGTTGCGGTCTACAAAGTAGTCGGCAAACCAGGTGAACTTCTCGCGGGCGGGCGTGCTCAGGGCGGATGCGGTCATGTCCAGATTACCCCGCTCCAGCTCCAGCCAGGTGCGGGCCCGGGGCTGGACCGCCGCCGAAAACGTGCAGCCCGAGCGCTTTTGCAGCGCCTCGACCAGGTCTTTGTCGATACCCACGCCCCGGCTGTAGAGCGCCCCCATCTCAAAGAAGGCAAAGCGGATCGGGTGGTCGGGGCAGAGCGGTCCATCTGCTGCCGCAACAGCCATGCTGGATGCCAATGCCATGGCGGCGCAGAAGCGTTGCAACATTTATCGCCCCCTATAAGGTCAGAAGAGTCCAATGTAAAGCGGCTGCCCCCCGATCTACGGCAATTTCATGCCCCGTGCGGGTACGCCGACTTCACAGCGCGTGGATGGGCTTTTTGCGCCACACCAACCGGTAGTACGCGGTTTGCATGGCCAGCATGGCCAAAAATGCCACCGGGTAGGCCGCCCAAATGCCGTTCAGGCCGTAGATGCCGCTCAGCACCCAAGCCACAGGAATCTCCACCCCGGCAATCGCCAGCATGGTCAGCAGCGTAGGCACCAGCACGGTGCCGCTGGCGCGCATCAGGCCCGACAGCACCATTGACATCCCCATCACCACACTGCTCCACAGCATGATGTGCAGCAGCGTTTGCGCCATATCCACCACCTGCCCGTCGGTGATGAACAACCCCAGAATGCTGCGCGAAAACACATAGCCCAGCAGCACCAGCGCACCGGTCAGCAGCAGGTTGAGCCAGATGCCGGTGCGGGCAATCTGCCCCAAGGTATGGCCACGCCCGGCACCAATCGCCTGGGCTCCCAGGATGGACGCGGTGATGGCGATCGAGATGGCCGGAAACTGCACGTACGACACGATCTGGTTCACCGCGCCATACGCCGCCGTAGCCTGCGAACCAAAGCGGTTCACCAGAAACAGCACGGCGATTTCTGCGATGGAGATAGTGATCATCGACAACCCCGTCGGCAGACCAATGCGCAACACCTTGGCCAGAATGGCCCGGTCGATGCGCAAGTGCGGCCAGAAGCTAGCGTTGGGCGCCAACACATGCCCGGCGCGGCGCAGCGACCAGGCCGTCCAGGCCATAGCCACCACAAATCCAAGGCCCGCGGCGTAGGCACCGCTGGCCACACCCATTTGCGGCAAGCCGCCCCAGCCACGGATCAGCGCGGGCGTGACCAGCAGACCGATGGCCGTGGAGATCAACAGCGTTTTCAACGGTGTGGTGGTGTCGCCCACGCCGCGCAGCATGGAGGTGACCAGCAAGAAGGTAAACACTGCCGGTGCCGCCACCAACATCACCCGAGCGTAGGCCACCGCACCGGGCAGGATGTCTGCCGGGGTGGCTAAAGCGCGCAGCAGGCCGGGGGTGAAGCCGCCGCCAAACACCGCCACCACCAGCCCGGCGCAGACACCCACCATCAGCGTGGTGCCCGCCACCGCCTTGACGCGCTCCAGGTCCTTGGCACCCCAGGCCTGGCCGATCAGCACGGCGGCGCCGGCCCCAAGGCCGATCATGAAAGCGATCAGGAAAAACAGCACCGGAAAGAACGCCGACACCGAGGCCATCGCCCCCACGCCCAGCATCTGGCCCAGGTAGATGTTGTTGACGGTGCCCGACAGCGCCTGCAGAAAGTTGCTGGCAATCATGGGCACCAGAAACGCCAGGTACACCTTCCACAGCGGCTTGGGCACAGGGGCGGCAGCGGTAGACAGTACGCGGTTCATGCCTGCCACGCCTCGGCCAGGATGTTGTGCAGATGGGCCTGCACGTCGACCGGCCAGTCGGCGATCCGTGCGATGAACCCGGCCAGGTCATGGGCAAACAGCGCCCGGCTGGCCTCTTCAAAGCCCGGCAGGTGGCCCGCCATGGTGGACATGAATTTGTACGCCACCTCGGTAGTGCGCCGTACCTGGTCTTGGGCCTGCGACTGGCGCTGCGCCAGCTCCACCAGTTTGCGCAATGCCACCGATGCCCCGCCCGGCTGCGTGGCCAACCACTCCCAATGGCGCGGCAGCAGCGTGACCTCGCGGGCTACCACGCCCAGCTTGGGGCGGCCAGGGCCGCGCGGTGCGTCGGTATCGGGTGCAGGTACGTCCATGGGTTCGGGCGGGGCCAAGGCATCCAGCGCTTGCGCCTGCCGCTCCAGCCGCGCCGTAAACACGTCCAGCGTGCTGCGCCAGTCCAGCTCGATGGTCTCGCTGCTGGCATCCGCGAAGACCAGCAAGGGCAGCGGTGCCGAGCTGTCTGCCGCCAGGTCGGCCGCCGCCTTGGCGCGCGGGGCCACGTCGCGCAGGGGGCCTCTGGCGATGCAGTACTCGCCTTCAAAGGCGGTACAGAGTGTGTCCAACCAAGCCATAGTTTTATCCGGGTTAAAAATAATAAACTAATTCTACCCGGATATAACAAGGCACAAGTTAAACCCGGGTAAAAATATTTAGACTTTTTACACCGGGCTGGTGAAATTTATAAAAAATAAGCCGCTAGCGCTCATCCCACCAGCACAAGCAGCTCTTAAAACAGTAGCACCCTAGCCCAACTGCGCCCAGGCTTTGTCCAGCCGTTTGACGCTGATGGGTTGCGGGGTTTTCAACTCCTGCGCGAAGAAGCTCACACGCAGCTCTTCCAGCAGCCAGCGGAATTCCTGCATGCGGGCATCCGCCACGCCCTTGCGCTCGGCCACCAGCCGCCAGTAGCGCTGCTCTTGCGGGCGCAGCTCCAGCATGCGGGCGGCATCGCGCGCCGGGTCGGCGCGGTACTTGTCCAACCGAGCGGTGATGGCCTTGAGGTAGCGGGCGGTGTGCTGCAGCGCGGGCCACGGGGTGCTGGCCAAAAAGCGCTTGGGAATCAGGCGGGCCAGCTGCTGGGCGGCATCCGCCGTGGCCTCGGGGGCGTTCTTGGTGTCCTTGATCTTGCGGGCGGCGGTGCCGTACTCGGTCAATACCGTCAGTGCCAGGCGCGCCACCTCGTTGGCGATCAGGGTCAGGCGGCCCCGGCCTTCGTCGATGCGGCGCTTGAAGGCGAACTCGTCGGTGGGCAGCGGGTCGAGCAAAAAGGCGCGGTCCAGCGCCACGTCGATGATTTGCGCGCGCAGCTCCTCGATGGTGCCGCCGCCCGAGCCGTCGGCGTTTTTGCCCACCTGCATGTAGACCACGGCCATTTTTTGCAGGTCGGGGATGTTCTTTTCCAGGTACTTCAGCGCATCCTTGATTTGCAGCGAGAACAGGCGGCGCAGGCCTGCGCGGTGCTTGGCTGCCGCTACTTCGGGCTCGTCGAAGACCTCGATGGTGACGGCATCCCCCGCGTCGATCAGGCCGGGGTAGCCAATCAGCGTCTGGCCGCCCTTCTGGATTTCCAGCAGCTCGGGCAGCTCACCGAAGGTCCAGGCGGTGTAGCGCTGGTTGTCGGGGGCAGCAGGCTTAGCTACTATTTTAATAGCTACTTGTGTATATTCTGTATGGGCTAGAGGCTGATTTTTCTTAAGAATGGGCGCGGCGGCATTTTGGGCCATCTTCAAACCTGCCAGCGCCTGGAAGGCCCCGCGCGCCTGCGCGCCCAGCTCGGCCTTCAGCGCGCCCAGGTTGCGGCCCGTGCCCAGCTGGCGGCCATGCTCGTCCACCACGCGGAAGTGCATGAACATGTGCGGGCTGAGCATGTCGGCCTTGATGTCGGCGCGGGCGATGTCCAGCGAAGTGGCGGCACGCACCAGCTTCAGCACCGCATCGACCAGCGGGCCCTGGCCGAATATCTCGGGCGTGTTCAACGTCTCGGCCATGGTGCGGGCGGTTTCGGGCAACGGCACCAGACGCGAGCGCGGGCGCTGGTGCAGGGTTTTGATCAGCGCCTGCACCTTGTCTTTGAGCATGCCGGGCACCAGCCATTCGCAGCGTTCGTCGTTCACCTGGTTCAGCACGAACAGCGGCACGGTCACGGTCAGGCCGTCTTTGGCATCGCCCGGCTCGTGCAAATAGGTGGCCGCGCAGTCCACACCGCCCAGGCGGATGGTCTTGGGGAACGACTGGGTGGTGATGCCCGCCGCCTCGTGGCGCATCAGCTCCTCGCGGGTCAGCAGCAGGAGCTTGGGGTTGTGCTGCAGCGCTTCCTTGTACCAGCGCTCGAAGCTAGCGCCGCCATACACATCGGCGGGCAGTTGCTGGTCGTAGAAAGCGTAGATCAGCTCGTCGTCCACCAGCACGTCTTGCCTGCGGGCTTTGTGCTCCAGGTCTTCCACCAGTTTGATGAGCTTGAGGTTGGCCTCCAGAAACGGGAACTTGCAGTCCCACTGGCCCTGCACCAGGGCTTCGCGAATGAAGATCTCGCGTGCCCCCACCGGGTCCACGCGGCCAAAGTTGGCGCGGCGGCCGCTGTAGATCACGATGCCGTACAGCGTGGCCCGCTCCAGCGCGGTGACCTCGCTGGCCTTCTTTTCCCAGTGCGGGTCGAGCAACTGCTTTTTGAGCAAATGGCCGGCCACCTGCTCTACCCACTGCGGCTCGATGCCCGCAATGCCGCGGCCAAACAGGCGCGTGGTTTCCACCAGCTCGGCCACCACGATCCAGCGGCCCGGCTTCTTGCGCAGGTGCGCCCCGGGGTGGCGGTGGAACTTGATGCCACGCGCGCCCAGGTACTCGGTCTGCGCGACTTCGTCCCCTTCGGTCTTCCAGCCAATGTTGCCCAGCAGGCCGGACAGCATGGACAAATGGATTTGCTCGTAGCTGGCCGGGGCCGCGTTCAAGCGCCATTTGTGCTCGGCCACCACGGTGTGCAGCTGGCTGTAAATGTCGCGCCACTCGCGCACGCGGCGGATATTGACGAAGTTTTGCCGCAACAACTGCTCGTACTGGCGATTGCTGAGTTTGTGCGCACCCTCCCCGCCCCGTGCATCGTTGATCCACTTCCACAAATTTAAATAGCCACTGAATTCGCTACGGTCGTCGTCAAACTTGGCGTGCGCCTGGTCGGCCTGGGCCTGCATGTCCATGGGGCGGTCGCGCACGTCCTGCACGCTCAGGGCGCTGGCGATCACCAGCACCTCGTCCAGCGCCTGCCGGTCACGGGCTTCCAGAATCATGCGGCCCACGCGGGGGTCGAGCGGCAGCTTGGCCAGCTCTTTGCCCATGCCGGTGAGCTCGTTCACATCGTCCACCGCGCCCAGCTCGTTAAGGAGTTGGTAGCCGTCGGCAATCGCGCGGCTGGAGGGGCGCTCCAGAAAAGGAAAGTCGTCCACCACGCCCAGGTGCAACGACTTCATGCGCAAGATCACGCCCGCAAGGGAACTGCGCAGGATTTCGGGGTCGGTAAAGCGCGGGCGGCCATTGAAATCCACCTCGTCGTACAGCCGGATGCAGATGCCGTTGGCCACCCGCCCGCAGCGCCCGGCGCGCTGGTTGGCCGAAGACTGGCTGACCGGCTCCACCAGCAGTTGCTCCACCTTGCTGCGGAATGAATAGCGCTTGATGCGCGCCGTACCTGCGTCAATGACGTATCTAGTGCCTGGGACGGTGAGGGAGGTTTCGGCCACGTTGGTAGCCAGCACGATGCGGCGGTCGCCGTGGTTGTCAAAAATGCGGTCCTGCTCGGCGGGGCTCAGGCGGGCAAACAGCGGCAGCACCTCGGCGCTGCGGTACAGCGGCTGGTGGCTTACGTGCTTGCGCAGGTGGTCGGCGGCTTCGCGGATTTCGCGCTCGCCGGGCAAAAAGATCAGGATATCGCCCGCGTTGTGCGGGTCGCGCCACAGCTCGTCCACGCCATCGGCAATCGCGTCGTTCAGCCCGTATTCACGGCTTTCCTCGAAGGGCCGGTACCGCTGTTCCACCGGGAACATCCGGCCCGACACCATGATCACCGGCGCGGGGCCCTGGCGCGATTCAAAGTGTTTGGAAAACCTGTCCGCGTCGATGGTGGCCGAGGTGACGATGACCTTCAGATCCGGCCTGCGCGGCAGGATCTGGCGCAGGTAGCCCAGCAAAAAGTCGATGTTCAGGCTGCGCTCGTGCGCCTCGTCGATGATCAGCGTGTCGTAGGCCTGCAGCAAAGGGTCGGTCTGCGTCTCGGCCAGCAAAATGCCGTCGGTCATCAGCTTCACCGAGGCATCGCGCCCCAGCCGGTCCTGGAAGCGCACCTTGAAACCCACCACATCGCCCAGCGGGGTTTTTAGCTCTTCGGCAATCCGCTTGGCCACCGAACTGGCGGCAATCCGCCGTGGCTGGGTGTGGCCGATGAGGTGGCCGCGTGCGCCGGGATGGTTCAGCTTGCCGCGCCCCATGGCCAGGGCGATTTTGGGCAACTGCGTGGTTTTACCGGAGCCGGTTTCGCCGCAAACAATGACAACCTGGTGCTGCGCAATGGCCTCCATGATCTCGTCGCGCTTGGCGGATACGGGCAGGGATTCGGGGAACTCGATTTTCAACATATCGGGGGATTATCCGGGTGCGCTGGTGCCGATTCGCCACTTCACACATTTGTTATCCGTACATCAAGCAGACCCCGAAACTCCCGTTGCGGCCACGCTGCGCGTCCATTGGCTATTTAGCACGCAGGTCCTTGGGGGTTTTCTAGCGCTGACCGCTGTCGCAGGCTATTGCCCGCACTGCGCAATGCTGTGTTTGTCCATCAAGCGGTAAAGGGTCATCCGTGAAACACCCAATTCGCGCGCCGCCAGCGTGACGTTGTGTCCCACGCGCGCAAGGGCCAGGCTGATGGCATCGCGTTCGGCAACCGTTCGGACAGCATCCAAACCAAGACTTTCGGTTTTTTCTGCTGCCGTCAACCCCAGGTCGGCCGACCCGATCAAGCGCTGGTCGGCCATTACTACCGCACGCCTTACCCGGTTGTGCAGTTCCCGCACATTACCCGGCCAATGGTGTGCCTGCATGGCCGCGATGGCCGACCGGCGAAAACCATCAACACGGGTACTGCCTTCATTAATGCAGCAGCGCAAGAAATGCTCGGCCAGCTCCGGCACGTCCTCGATGCGGCCACGTAGCGGCGGGACCTCGATGGGCAATACGTTCAAGCGGTAGTACAGATCCTCCCGGAACCGCCCCTTCAACACAGCTTCGGCAAGGTCGATGTGGGATGCCGCGACCACACGGACATCTACCGTTAAGCTGCGTACGGCGCCCACGCGGTTAATCGTTTTTTCCTGCAGAAAGCGCAGCAGATTGGTTTGCAGCTCCAGCGGTAAATCACCGATTTCATCCAAAAAAATAGTGCCCCCATTGGCGGCCTCAATCAGTCCACTGTGCTGTGCCGACGCACCCGTAAACGCACCTCGCTCATGGCCGAACAACTCCGAATGGATGAGTGACGGTGAAATGGCTCCACAATTAACCGCAACAAACGGCCCGGCAGAGCGCCGCGAACACCTGTGTATGGCTTGCGCCGCCAACTCTTTGCCACTACCGCTTTCACCACCGATCAGCACGGGGGCCGCCGTCATGGCCACCTTTCGGATCTGCTGGCGCAAATGCGTGATGGCCGCCCCGTGCCCCACCATGCCAAGGGCTCCGACCGAGTGCATTGGAGCGTAATAGCGTTGCCGCAGCATGGCACGCTGCTCCGCGTGGTCCAGAAACCATCCCAAGGCAGAACAGTCCAGCGGCAAAGTCTGGTAAATAAAGAAGAAGCCCAAAACCAGATCCCGGAAACCTGAGGACTCCAGCGCCTGGGGGGCACACACGGCTACCCATTCGGTCCCACGGGAGGCCTTGACGCAGGCTTCCAATGCAGCATCGGACACCGTAGGCTCCGTACCCGTGATCAGCAGGCCGACTTGAAAACGCTTCTGGGCCTGGATCCGTTGGGCCGCTGGTAGATCTGCAACCTGCGTGGGCGACCAGCCGACGTTTGTCAGATGGTCGTTGATGGCATGCCCATCACCTCCCAAATTCACACATAGGATGCCCCGAACCAACATAGTGAACCTTGCTAGAAAGATATGGGAATCCTGACAGTCAAGGTCATATTCGGCGTGTCGGGCGTCAGCCCTGCCGCCACGGCCACATTCACGGTGGTCTTAGGGCTGATGCGGTAGGAGTAGCCCAGCAGCAAGGACGACAATTGCGTACGTACCGAACCCGCCACCGGTATGCCATTCTGGCGGGTGCGGCCTATGGAGCTCATGTCTACGCCGACGCTGAAAGTAGAGTGCTCATTGATCGCCAGTCCGACACCAAAGTTGATGCCCAGCACGTCGCCTGGCTTGATAGAACCAAGGAACTCGCGCTCCCCGCTCAACACCGTGCGGTAGACATCACTACGGCCGAAATTGTGGGTGTAATTGAAACTGCCAAAAAACACGGCAGGGTCGGATGGCATCAACCAGGTCAGGCCGGTTTGCAGGGAATAAAAGCCAGAACCTGTGGGCAACTCCATCGGAAGACCTGTGCCCGTGGTGTTGCCCACGCATCGGGTGACGCAATCTGTCACCACCTCAAATGGGTCTTTGCCGGTACGGGACTTGAACCGCAGCGAGCCGATCATGAAGGGAAAGTCGTTCTGGGGTTGGTTCAATTGATAACGGACTGCCACCTCTACATCGCCGACCGCCTTGCCGCTGTTATTGAAGACGCTGTCTGAAGCGGAGCCCGTGAATATCTCGCGGCTGACCGTCGAGTCGGAACGGTACACATAGGGAATTTTCACCTCCCCTTCCAGGCGATTTGTAATCCCCCAGCGGCCCGCTAACGCCATCGTCGCCACATGGCTTTTTACCTCCCGCACATCAATCAGACCAATCAGCAAGGCGGGAATAATGGTGTAGCCCACCAGGGCCACCCGGTTACTCGATGAATATCCGTACTGCAATGACGGTTCAAAAACGTAGTGGCCTCGCGGCGTCAGGATGCCCGGCTGGTCGAATAACTGGGCCAGCTTGGGAGTCTGCGTGTCCTCGCTGGGTGCCACACCAACACGCACCGCCTGTGTGGAACCCTCGGCGGTGGCATTGTTGGGGGGTTGCGGGCTATCGTTTGCCGCCCTTTCAGGGTTGGTAGCACCCGACTGGCTGGCCACCTGCTGGCGCAGGGCTTCAATCTGCCGCCCTTGCTCCGCCACCAACTGCTGCAATGCCTCGATCCTTTGGTCAACGCTGGGGGCCAGCGGCACCTCCTGCGCGTTGGCCCCCATGCAGGACAACACCATTGATGAACAAGCCAAAAACAACAACGGCCGATCTTGGCAGAGTGCTTTCATGGAATGACTCCTTGGTATCAAGGCTCAAGGCGGCAGAGCCTTACTTTTTCTTGAAAGTATTTTGCATTGTTGCGAAAAATCTTAGCACTCAAAACATAACTAAATTGAAACTGTACGTAAAAAATAATTTGTACTTTGATGTCACACAATTGATGCAGTTTTTTGAATTCATGTGGGTGTATTCACTGGCAGCACAGACGCAGATCTGCCTTGGACTCACCTAAATTGCATGCCTCAGTGGCGTTAAAAACCCACGGATCACTGTCACAAGAATGTGACAAGTAGAAACGGCAGTGCCAAGAATGAACATGCAAAAAACACCATAGGCATGCTTACTTTCGGTCGAAAACCAACGCCAAACGTATCAACGTGTAGTCACGGAATCGTTACAACCAGGCGCGGTGGATACCCGGCATCGGTAGGCACAAAGGCCCCATATCTAGGTAGATTCACCAATGAATTACGTTATTTCCCCACGCAAATCGCATACAAACCAAAGCAAAAAAAACAGGCACACAATTTGCTGTTGCAGCCCCGGAGTTGTGGTGTCGCGATTCAATTGAGGAACTTTCTACTCTTAACATTTGGAGGCTTTATGAAAAGAACACTTTTGGCTTCTGCTCTCGTAGCAGCGTTTGGTCTGGGCAGTGTGGCATTTGCCGATACGTTGGACGTGAATTCACGGCAGCGGGCCGATGACGGTGGCAGCAACACCAATACCGCTACCAGCAACCTTACGGATTCAAGCACCAAGACGAATACCGACACGAAGACCATCACCACTAACAAGACCAATACGGATACCAAAACTATTACCAAAACGAATACCGATACCAAAACCGTCACCAAGACAGACTCGAGTACACACTCCTACGCCAATAGCAGTACCAACTACCGCGATACGGGGGGGGCCGATGCCAGTGGCTCGCGCTCTGCGGCCCTCAACAATGGCTCAACGGGTACTTTCACCAATGCCTTCAACGTAGCAACCGCCACGGCCACCAGCAAGCTGGAAGGCTCTGTTTCGGGCGTTCGCATCTACGGCATTGGCAATAGCGCCTCCAATTCCGGCAATGCCAATGGCGGCAAGGGCTATGGCGGCGACGGCGGCAATGCCAAGGGCGGCTATGCATCTGGCAAAGGCAACGGCGGATCGGGCGGCAAAGGCGATGGTGAAGAAGGTGGCAATGGCGGCAAGGCCTACACCGGTGGCGCCAGTACCAAAACTATCAACGGCAGTGCCGATGGCGGCAAAGCCGGTAGCGGCTGGGGTGGCAGTGCCAGCGGTGGCGATAAATCCGGCAGAGCCTATGCCAACGGCGACGACGGCGGCAACAGCGGCCGTGCCATTGCCAATGCCAATGGCACCGGCACTGGAACCGCATCCAATGGCGACGGCAATAACGGAACCGCAAACGGTACCGGCACAGGAACCGGCTCTGGCGGTACGAGCACGACAGGCGCAGGTGGTGCAGGTGGCGCAGGCGGCACTGCATCCGCCAATGCTGGCGGCGGCACCCGTACCGCGGGTGCTGGCACGGGCGGTGCGGGCGGCGCAGCCACTAACGGTAGCGCCACTGGTGGTGCCGCTACGGGTGGTACCACCACAGCGGGTGCTGGCGGCGCTGGCGGCAGCGGCACAGGCGGTGCTGGCAACGGTGGTACCAACACGGCCATGGGCGGCACAGCCGGTGCCGGTGGTAGCGGCACAGGTGGAGCTGCCGGCACCAACACCGTTGATGCGGGTACGTTCAACATGTCCAATACCATGACCAGCGTCGGCCAGTCGGCTGCCGGCATCATGGTCGCCAGCCAGAACAGCGGCATCGCATCGCTGGTTCAGCAAAGCGTGAACGTGCAGGCCAATTTGTCTGTGGGCCATTAACACGTAGCCCGTAATTCCATGCATTCCGCATCCCCGGATGCGGAATGCATGGTCGATACCGGCACCCTAGTCACGCCATCCAGAGACCGAGGGGACAACTTTATGCAATCCAAAAAAATACTATCCTGGTCGGGCAGCTTGTTGCTGGCCTGCGTTGTGATGGCATCCGCCACGGCGCAGACAGTTGTGGACACAGGCAACAGCGCGACCACCACAAGGATGGCCGGCTTCAACAAACCGGTAGCCATGGCCGCGTTGGGCCATTACCGCGGCGGTTCCCAGATCGTTCGCAATGACATGACATTGACCGGAACCACCTCCGACAACACCGCGCAACAGGTCAGTACCGGCAACAACGCCATCAGCTCTGGCGCTTTCACCAATATGAGCGGCATACCGGTGGTGATCCAGAATTCCGGCGCGAACGTGCTGATCCAGAATGCAGTCATCCTGCATCTACAGCTGAACTGATGGCAAGACCATGCGCCGCCTGTTGTTCTCTTTCGTGCTGCTCAGCGGTGTCGGCACGGCACCCGCGCAGGTAGCGCATTTGCCATCGATGGGCGCGGGAGACTTCCGCGTCCCGGTCACCAGCATCCGCGAAGCCCGCTGGACCAGCACGCTGCTGCAGAAATACGACTTCAGTTGTGGCTCGGCCGCCGTAGCCACTTTGCTGACGCACCATTACAACTATCCGGTCAGCGAGCAACGGGTATTTGAAGAGATGTACGCGAACGGCGACCAAGACAAGATCCAGCGCGAAGGCTTTTCACTGCTCGACATGAAACGCGTGCTGGCCGTACATGGATTTGAGGCTGATGGGTTCGAGCAGCCGCTAGACAAACTCAACGAGGCCCGCATACCGGCCATCGTGCTCATCAACGAAAACGGCTACCACCATTTTGTGGTGGTCAAAGGCGTGCAACCCGACCGGGTACTGGTCGGCGACCCCGCACGGGGTACCCGTGCCGTGCCACGCGCAGCTTTTGAGGAGAGTTGGCAGAATCACCTGCTATTTGTCGTGCACAACCGCATGGACACCGCCCGCTTCAATCTGCAGGCCGACTGGAGCGTAGCGCAACGCGCCCCCGTAGGAGACGGCCTAAACCGCGACGGCCTGGCTGGCATCGCCCTGCCCCGACTCGGGCCCGGAGATTACTGATGCGCACTAACCGCTTTATCCACACCAAGTGGGGAAGAAACCTGTGCATATGCGCCATTCTGGTGGTCCTGAGTTACTTTTCGGACCGCTCAGAGGCCGCTGAACAGCTGCAGAACCCTGCCGACAGCGGCATCTGGCACACCGTCAGCGACCGCACCCTAGACCAGTTACGCGGCGGCTTCGACGTGGGGGGCGGACTGCTGGTCAGCTTTGGCATCACCCGCACGGTCTATATCAATGGCGCACTGATCACAGAAACCAGCTTGAACGTCGGAGATTTGGCCAAGCTGACGCCCGCGCAGGCTTTGCAATTGAATGGACAGCTCCATGGCCTGAACCTGGTGCAGAACGGCCCGGGCAACACTGTTCCCGCCAATCTCGCGAACATAGGGGCGGGCACCATCATCCAAAATACGCTGAACAACCAGCAGATCAACGTCCAGACCATGATCAACGCCAGCTCAAACGGCTTGGGTATGGTCCGCAGCATGAACGCGCAGGGCACTATCAATGACGCCCTTACCCGCGCCGCCATGCCGCACTAAGCCAGGATGGCAGCTGGAAACGCACCCTCGTCGCCCACGTTGAATGGCCCAGCTTGTTCCCCTTGTACGCACTGCCAGCATTTCAATACCCGGCGCTGAATCCCATGTTGAACATCGTTCTTACAGCCATTTCAGGGGTGCTCACCGCCGCAGGGATATTTGGTTTGGGGGTGACTTTGTTAGGCAGAAGTCTGAGCATCTGGGAAGACCTGCTTTGCAGCGGTCTGGCGTTGGCCGTTGCCGTCGGCATACTGCAATACCGCAAAAGCCAAGCGCGTAAGCGCCTCACAGACATGCGCGACTCGGCACTTTGGTAAATTATTGATGCCGACCGTCCACAGGCTGGCCTGCCATATCAACCACTCACCAGCAAAGCATTGCTTAGGCGCTCAAGCAAGCCCTCCGGCACCGTCCGCCCCAGCCGTACCTCCGGCGTGCCGTGCCAATCCGCGCAACGCTGGATCGCCTCGGCCACGGCCCGCACCGCCGCATCACTGAGCTTCATGCCGGGCTCCACAAACAGTGCCTTCACCTCAAACACGCCCTGTGCCCGGTGCGCCTTGGCATCCAACCGGCCGACCAGGGTCCCCTTGTGCAGGATGGGCAGCACGAAATAGCCGTAGGTGCGTTTTTCCTCGGGCGTGTAGCACTCAATGCGGTAATCAAAACCCCACAAAGTGGATGCGCGTTCGCGGTCCCACACCACGGGGTCGAAGGGCGACAGCAGCGTGGTGTGGGTGGCGCGCAGGTGGCCTGCGGCGGCTTTTTGCAGCAGCTCGGTGTGCTGGTGGTGCACGTAACCAGGGGCCGTCCAGCCTTGTACTTTCACGCGCTGGACCACGCCTTGCGCCACCAGCGCGTCCAGGTCGGCATCCTTGAGGCGCGGCTTTTGGCGGAAGTAGTCGTTCACCCAGCGGGCCTGGGTGATGCCCAGGGCGAGGATGGCTTTTTCTACAAAGCCGGTGTGCACCTCGGCGGCCTCGGGCAGTGGCGCATCGGTCAGGTGGGGGTGCACGCGGTGCGCCAGGTCGTAGACCCGCTGGAAGCTGTCACGCCGGGCCACCATCAGCTCGCCGCTGGCAAACAGGGCTTCAAGCCAGCGTTTTTCGTCCTTACGGTCCCACCAGCCGCCGCTGGTTTTGCCGTCTGTGCGGGCGAACTCAGACGACTTGACCGGGCCATTGCTACCGATGTGGGCCAGCAGCGCGTCGAGGTGGCTGCGCTGGCGGGCTTGAACCGCCTGTCCGTTCATCAAGCCCCAGTGGCGGCGCGTGTTTTGGTTGTAGCTGCGATGCAGCAGCAGGTCTTCCACCGGCGCAAAGCAGGCCTCGTGGGCCCAGGTTTCGAACAACTGGCCGCTGGCCAGGGCCGCGTCCAGCCAGGCCTGCGGGTAGGTGCTCAGCCGTGAAAACAGCACCAGGTAGGGGCTGCGCGCCACCACGCTAATGGTGTCGATCTGCAGCAGTTGCATGCGCTGGATGCACTGGCGCAGGTCGCTGGGGGTGGCTTTTCGGCGTGGCGTGGTAAGCAAACCCTGGGCGGCCAGGTGCAGGTTGCGGGCTTGGGGTAGCGTCAGAGTCTGCGTCGGGGTTTGCATGGCGATTACTATTAAATTAATAGCTACTAGCGTAGACAGGATATACGCCAGAAGCTTAAAAAGCTTGTAAATTAAAGAAATGCTTGCTGCTGCGTTGACCCCAGCATAGCCCCACGGCTGGCACCCCCATGTTGCAGTGCAGCACACTCTTTTATACTGGTTGCCGCATTACGCCACCTGTCCAGGAGCCTTACCGATTTGACCCTACGCGCCTCCTTCCGCCAACTGCTGCTGTTCGCTTTCGTGCTGATTGCGCTGCTGCTGGGCGCGGTGTCGCTCAGCGGTTTGCAGGCGCTGCAAGGGGTGCTGGCCCAAAGCCGCGTGGCCGGGCAGCAGAGCGTGCAGCTGAATCTTTCCACCCGCGGCCTGGCCGAGCGCAGTACCGACATGGAGCGGGCCGCCCGCCAGTACTTGGTGCTGGGCGACGACGCTTTGCGCCAGCGCTTTGACGATGCCGCCAACCAGGCCCAGGCACTGCTGCTGCCGCTGGGCCAGTACCCGCCCACGGCCGCCCTGGCCCAACAGTGGCTGGCCTCGGTGGTGCGGGTGCGCAGCCAGTTGGCCGACGGGCGGCTGGCCCTGGCGGCCCGGGGCGAGACGGTAGCGGCCGAGTTCCGCACGCTGGACGGCATCTCGCGCGGGCTGACGCTGCAGGTGCAGCAAAGCATTGCCGAGCACAACCAGGAAGTGCAAGACGCGCTGGAGACGCAACGCAACCGCCAGGTACAGCAGGTGCTGGTGGCCATCGTGGCCGCGGCCGCGGCGGCGCTGGCCTTTGGGCTGTGGCTGACCCAGCCGTTGCGCCGCCTGGGCCGGGCCATCGTGGCGCTGGGCGAGGGGCGGCTGAACGAGCCGGTGGTGATCCGCGGCCCGTCCGACCTGGCCAGCCTGGGCCGCCAGCTCGACTGGTTGCGCCTGCGCCTGACCGAGCTGGACGAAGACAAAGCCCGATTTCTGCGCCACACCTCGCACGAACTCAAAACCCCGCTGGCCGCCCTGCGCGAAGGCGTGGCCCTGCTGAGCGAGGGCGTGGGCGGTGCGCTGGGCGCAGAGCAGGCCGAGATCGTAGCCATCCTGCAGCACAACACCAGTGTGCTGCAGCAGCAAATTGAAGACCTGCTGCGCTACAACGCCGCCGCCTTCGATGCCCGGCAATTGCAACGCCGCCCCACCCTGCTGCACCACCTTGTGCAAGACGTGGTGCAGGCCCAGCGCCTGAGCTGGCAAGCCCGTGGATTGGCGGTGGTAGTCGAAGGCGATGCCACGCTAAGCCACCCGGTAGACCCGGAGCGGCTGGGCATGGCGCTCGGCAATTTGCTGTCGAACGCCATCCGGTTCAGCCCGGCGGGCGGGCGCATCCGCTGGTGGGTGGGCCTGCTGGGCAGTGCCGAAGAGCGGTACATCGCCCTGCAAATCAACGACGACGGCCCCGGTGTGGCCGCCGCCGACCGCGAACACATCTTCGACCCGTTTTACCGAGGCAGCACCCAGCCGCCCCCTAACAGCACCAGCAACGGCACCCACCCACCACGCGGAAGCGGTATTGGCCTGGCCATCGTGCGCGAGCAGGTCACCGCCCACGGCGGGCGGGTGCTGCTGATGGCCGATGCAGGCGGGGCCTGCTTCCGCATACTTTTACCCCTGGATGCCTCCCATGCCTAAATGTTTACGATGGCTCTGCGCCGCCAGCCTGCTGGTGCTGGCTGCCTGCGCCAGCCCACTGCCCCAGGTTGTACCGGACGCCCCTCGACAGGCAGCGCCCATCCACACCCCGCCCGCGCCGCCGCCGCTCGTATTGCCGCCACCGATACTGCCGGCGCCCGACCCAACCGCCGAGGCCGGGCGCGAGCTGCAGCACTGGCAAGACCAGTTGCGCCAGGCTGCGCCCGACGTGCTGCCCGCGCTAGCTGCCCGCATCGCCGCCGAACCCGCCACCCCAGCCAGCGCGGTGCACCTGGCCCTGGTCTGGTTGCACACGCGGGTGCCCGGCGATGCCGCCAAGGCCCTGGCCCAGTTAGAAGCCTTGCAAACCTCCGCCGACCCCGCCGCCCAGCCCTGGGCCGACTGGGTGCGGCTGCTGGCGTCCCGCGCCACCGAGCAAAAGCGCCTGGATGAACAAATCAACCGCCAAGCCCAGCAACTACGCGACAGCCAGCGCCGCATCGACCAGCTCACCGAGCAGCTCGAAGCCCTGAAGGCCATCGAGCGCTCGCTGGCCCCCCGCAACGGCGTGGGCAAAGCACCATGAGCCCGGCACGTGTACAAATTTTGGTGGTGGACGACGATGCCGACATGTTGCGCCTGCTGTCGCTGCGCCTGGGCGCGGCTGGCCACCAGGTCACCGCCGTGGCCAGCGCCGAAGCCGCCTTGGCTCGGCTGGAAGTGCTGCGGCCGCAACTGGTGCTGAGCGATGTGCGCCTGCCCGGCATGAACGGCCTGGCCCTGTTCGACGCGGTGCAGGCCCGCCTGCCCGGCCTACCGGTGATTTTGCTGACCGCCCACGGCAGCATCCCCGATGCGGTGGATGCCACGCTGCGCGGGGTCTTCAGCTACCTGACCAAGCCGTTTGACGGGCAGGAGCTGCTGGCCGCTGTAGGGCGGGCGCTGGCGGTATCGGCCACGGCGCGGCCCCTGCCGGGCTCGGCGGGCGAGGTGTGGCGCGAAGAGATCGTCAGCCGCTCCGCGGTGATGGACGAGGTGCTGGCCGAGGCCCGGCTGGTCGCGCCCAGCGATGCCTCGGTGCTGATCCGGGGCGAAAGCGGCAGTGGCAAGGAGCTGCTGGCCCGCGCCATCCACCGCGCCAGCCCACGCGCCCACGGCCCGTTTGTGGCGGTGAACTGTAGCGCCATCCCCGAGGCGCTGCTGGAGTCCGAGCTGTTTGGCCACGTCAAGGGCGCGTTCACCGGCGCGGTGGCGCACCACCGGGGCCTGTTCCAGAGCGCCCACGGCGGCAGCCTGTTTCTGGACGAAATTGGCGACATGCCGCCCGCCCTGCAGGTCAAGCTGCTGCGGGTGCTGCAAGAGCGCCAGGTGCGGCCCGTGGGGGCGCAGCAGTCGGTGGACGTGGATGTGCGCATCGTCTCGGCCACCCACCGCGACCTGGAGGCGGCCCTGGCCAGCGGCGACTTCCGCGAAGACCTGTACTACCGCCTCAACGTGGTCACCCTCACCCTGCCGCCGCTGGCCGAGCGCCGCGAAGACATCGCCCTGCTGGCCCAGCATTTTTTGCAGCGCCTGGCCAGCAAGTACCACAAGCCGCTCAAAGGCTTTGCGCCCGATGCCCTGGGCCAGCTCTCCACCGCCGCCTGGCCGGGCAATGTGCGGCAGTTGCACAACGTGGTGGAGCAGGTCTGCGCGCTGTGCACCACACCGCTGGTCCCCCTTGCCCTGGTGCAGCGGGCGCTGCGCGTACCCACGGTGGAAGTGCTGGGCTTTACCGAGGCGCGCAACCGCTTCGAGCGCGACTACCTGGTGGGCCTGCTCAAGCTCACCGATGGCCAGGTCGCCGATGCCGCCCGGCTGGCGGAGCGCAACCGCACCGAGTTCTACCGGTTGCTGCAAAAACACGGGCTGACACCGGGCCTGTTCCGGGGCGATGCGGGCCCCGAGTCGCAAAATGGCGACCTCCCCGAGCCGCCTGTCGCCCGCTAGCGACAACGGGTTTTCCCTTATTCATCAAGCACTTACGGCCTGCACGCCGGGCCGGCTGCCGGGGCCTGTCGCCAATCAGCGACGCTTTACAGACCTCTACATCCTGCTACACATGCGAAAACTCGGTTAAGTGCTTGATCTGAAAGTGTTTTTCACACTGGCCTAGGGTTTGCACTAGGTTTGGGCATGCAATGTCTGAACCGCTCCCTGGCCGCACTGGTGCTGGCCATCCCGTTGGTCGCAATGTCCACCGACTTCGACTCTGTGGGAGAACGCGCCCGCGCCCTGGCCACCCAACCCTACAGCCCCGTGCCCAGCCGCACGCCGGAGGTGCTGCGCAAGCTCACCTACGACCAGATGCGCGACATCCGCTTCAAGCCCGAGCAGGCCGCCTGGCGCGCCGAGCAACTGCCGTTTGAGCTGATGTTCTTCCACCTGGGCAAGTACCAGACCGAGCCGGTACGCCTGCATGAAATCAGCCCTGAAGGCGAGCGCCCCTTCACCTTCAACCCCAAAGACTTCAGCTACGGTGCCAACACCTTGCAGCCCACCACCTGGGGCGACATCGGCCACGCCGGATTCCGTATCCATTACCCGCTGAACAACCCGGCCTACAAAGACGAGCTGGTGGTGTTCCAGGGGGCCAGCTACTTCCGCGCCCTCAGCGCTGGGCTGCACTACGGCCTGTCGGCACGCGGCCTGGCGGTAGACACGGCGGGCGGCGGGCCAGAAGAATTCCCCCGCTTTACCGACTTCTGGATCGAGCGCCCGAAAGCCGGTGCCACGGCGATGACCGTGCTGGCCTTGCTCGACTCGCCTCGCGTCTCGGGTGTCTACCGCTTCGAGATCGAGCCAGGCACCACCACCCGTATGACCGTCAAGGCCCGCCTGTACCTGCGCGACACACCCAGCAACCCCATCCGCACCCTCGGCATCGCCCCGCTGACCAGTATGTTCAGCTTTGGCGAAAACCAGCCCAGCCGCACTGACTTTCGCCCCGAAGTGCACGACTCCGACGGCCTGATGCTGGCCAGCGGCGAGGGCGAATGGCTGTGGCGGCCCCTGCAAAACCCGCGCAGCCCGCTGGTCACCTCCTTCACCACCCGCGCGCCCAAAGGCTTTGGCCTGATGCAGCGCGACCGCAGCTTCGCCAGCTATGAAGACACCGAGGCCAGCTACGAACGCCGCCCCTCGGCCTGGGTCACGCCGCTGGGCGACTGGGGCCCTGGCCGGGTCGAGCTGGTGCAACTGCCCACGCCCGATGAAACCCACGACAACATCGTCGCCTACTGGGTGCCCGCCACCCTGCCCGCGCCCGGCCAGCCGCTGGACATCGCCTGGCGCGTGGACTGGCAGGGCGATGCCCAGCAGCGCCCGCCCCAGGCCTGGGTGGCGCAAACCCGCGTCGGCCACAGCTTTGCCCCGCTGGCCAAAAACGAGCAGCAGTACATCGTGGACTTCACCGGTCCGGTCCTGCCCATCTCGGGTGAGCTCAAGGCCGTGGCCAGCGCCAACAGCAATGGCCGCATCACCGAATCCAACGTGTACCGCGTCGACTCCACCGGGGCATGGCGCATGGCCCTGCGCGTGCAAACGCTGAACCCTGCGCAACCGGTGGAGCTGCGCGCTTTTCTTACCGCCCCGTCCAGCACTGGCCCCCAAACGGTCAGTGAGACATGGACCTACATCCAGGTTGCCCCATGAACCACACATCTTCCTCCTCCGGTATGCCCCCCATCCAGCGCGGCTCCATGCGGGCGCAACCCTGGCTCGGCCTGGCCGGTCGCCTGCGCGGCCAGCAAGCCCCTGCTGATGCCCCCTGGCGCGCCAGTGCCGCCCAGCACCAGGTACTGCCACCGGCCTGGGAGGCCGCCGCGCAGCAGCGCCGCCACTGGCTGCTGTTCTGGATCGCCAGCGCCACCGTGTTTGCCACCGCCCTGCTGTGGCGCGCACAACCAGGTGCGGGCAGCGATGTCTTGCTGGCTGCGCAACTCGGTTTGTTTGCGCTGCTGTTTGCCTGGGTGTCGGCAGGCACGGTGACCGCGGTGATGGGTTTCTGGGTCACCCTGCGCGGCGACCCGCATGCGCTGTCGGCGCGCAGCGCGGCCCATACCGTGCTGCCGTCCGATGCCCGCACCGCCGTCATCATGCCGATCTGCAACGAAGACGTGGCCACGGTGTTTGCCGGGCTGCGCGCCACCTGCGAATCCCTCAGCACGTCCGGCGCCGAGCGTTTGTTTGATGTGTTTGTGCTGTCCGACAGCAGCGACCCCGCCCTGCGCGCCGCCGAGCTCACCGCCTGGCAGGCCCTGCGCGAGCAGCTTCACACTGCGGGCCGCCATCTGCGCGTGCACTACCGCTGGCGCCAGCACCGCACCCGCCGCAAGGCCGGCAACGTGGCCGACTTTTACCGCCGCTGGGGCCGCAGCTACCGCTACATGGTGGTGATGGATGCCGACAGCGTGATGAGCGGCGACACCCTGGTCACCCTGGCCCGGCTGATGGAAGCCCACCCCTGCGCCGGTATCTTGCAAACCGCCCCCCGCGCCTGTGGCCACGCCACCCTGCACGCCCGTGGCCAGCAGTTTGGCAGCCGCGTCACCGGGCGCTTGTTCACCGCCGGTATGCAGTTCTGGCAGCTCGGCGAGGCCCACTACTGGGGCCACAACGCCATCATCCGCGTGGCCCCGTTCATGCAGCACTGCGCACTGGCCACCTTGCCGGGCAAGGGCGCGCTGGCGGGCGAAATCCTGTCGCACGACTTTGTGGAAGCCGCGCTGATGCGCCGTGCAGGCTATGAAGTCTGGCTGGTCAACGACCTGGAAGGCAGCTACGAGCAACAACCCCCGCACCTGCTGGCCGAGCTGCAACGCGACCGCCGCTGGTGCCAGGGCAATCTGCAAAACGCCCGCCTGCTGACCGAACCCGGCCTGCGCCCGGTGCACCGCGCCATGCTGGCCACTGGAGCCATGTCCTACGTGTCGGCCCCGCTGTGGCTGCTGTACGTGGTGCTGGGTGCCGCGCTGTGGCTGCACGACAGCGAGATCCCACTCTGGTCCAGCCGCAGCGTGGCCACGCTGTGGGTATCGACCGCGCTGATGCTGGCCCTGCCCCGCGTGTTGGGCCTGCTGGCCGTGCTGCTGCGCGGTGAGCAAGCGGCCTTTGGCGGCAGCCTGAAGCTGCTGGGCAGCACGGTGCTGGAGGCGCTGATGTCCATGCTGCAAGCCCCCCTGCGCATGGCCGCGCACAGCCTGTTCGTGCTGGGTGGCCTGACCGGCTGGAAGCTGGAATGGACCTCGCCCCCGCGCGAGGCCAGCGACCTGCCCTGGGGCTATGCCGCCCAGCGCTTCGGCCCCCTGGGCCTGGCCGTGGCCTGCCTGCTGGGCGCGGTCGCCTGGTTCGCCCCCGACTCTCTCCTGTGGCTATTGCCCATGGGCCTGCCCCTGCTGCTGGCCGTACCCTTCACCGTGCTCAGCAGCCGCGTCGGCCTGGGCCAGCGCCTGCAAGATGCCGGTTGGCTGCTGGTGCCCGAAGAAAGCCGTTCGCCATCCGTGCTGAAGCAAGCCTGGCGCTATGCCCACGCCCCCCGTGCAACGGCAACGCCTTGGTTGGCGGACCTGCCCCGCCTGGCCGCCCTGGCCCTGCAAGCCCTGGGCCCGCGCCACACCGGCCAAGGCCTGCGCGGCGAACACCGCCGCCAACGCGTGCTGCAACTCAGCCGCACCGGCGGCGCCGCCCCCAGCGCTGCCGAACACATGCGCTTCCTGAGCGAACCGCACAGCCTGCGCTTGCTGCACGCGGCGTTGGCCGGAGAGCGCACACACTAGGTATGCTGCGGTTTTAATAGCACATTACGTAGGTGAAATATGCGCTAGAGGCCTAAAAGGCATGTAGCCCCACGCCTGGCACCAGGGTGCCGGGTGGCTGCTACACTTTTCCCTCACACTCCTTGCCGTCCTGCACCGGCTGCGCGCCCATGATGACTTCTGTTTTCAACTTTACCTTTGTGCCCTGGTTCCGCTCGGTGGCACCGTATATCCACAAGTTCCGCAACCAGACCTTTGTCGTGGCGCTGGCGGGCGAGGCGATTGCGGCGGGCAAGCTGCCGCACCTGGCGCAAGACTTGGCGATGATCCAAAGCATGGGCGTAAAGCTGGTGCTGGTGCACGGCTTTCGGCCGCAGGTCAACGAACAGCTCCGCGCCAAAGGCCATGCGCCCAAATACGCCAACGGTATCCGCATCACCGACGAGGTGGCACTCGACTGTGCCCAGGAAGCCGCGGGCCAGTTGCGCTACGAGATCGAGGCGGCGTTCAGCCAGGGCCTGCCGAATACGCCAATGGCCGGGGCCACCATCCGGGTGATTTCGGGCAACTTCATCACCGCCCGGCCGGTCGGCATTGTGGACGGCATCGACTTTCAGCATTCGGGGCTGGTGCGCAAGGTGGATACCGGCGGCATCACCCGCGTGCTCGACATGGGGGCCATGCTGCTGCTGTCGCCGTTTGGTTTTTCGCCCACCGGTGAGGCGTTCAACTTGACGATGGAAGAAGTGGCGACCTCGGTAGCCAGCGCGCTGCAGGCCGACAAACTGATCTTTTTGACCGAGGTGCCCGGCATCCGCATGCGCCCCGGCGAGCCCGAGAGCGAAGACAATCCCATCGACACCGAACTGCCGCTGGCCGTGGCCGAAAAGCTGCTGGCCGACCTGCCCGCCGCCAACCGCCCGACCGACACCGCGTTTTACCTGCAACACTGCGTGAAGGCCTGCAAATCCGGCGTGGAACGCAGCCACATCATCCCGTTTGCGGTGGACGGCGCGATCTTGCTGGAGGTCTACGTGCACGACGGTATCGGCACCATGGTGGTAGATGAAAAACTGGAAAGCCTGCGCGAGGCGCTGGTGGACGACGTGGGCGGCATCCTGCAACTGATCGAACCGTTTGAGAAAGACGGCACCCTGGTCAAGCGCAGCCGCACCGAGATCGAGCGCGATGCCGACCTGTACACCGTGGTGGAGCACGACGGCGTGATCTTTGCCTGCGCGGCGCTCTACCCCTACCCCGAGGCCCACACCGGCGAGATGGCGGCGCTGACCGTGTCGCCCCAGGTGCAAGGCCAGGGCGATGGCGAAAAGGTGCTCAAGCGCATCGAGCAGCGCGCCCGTGCCGCCGGACTGCACAGCATTTTTGTACTCACCACGCGCACCATGCACTGGTTCATCAAACGCGGTTTCGAGCAGGTAGACCCCGAGTGGCTGCCCGAGGCCCGCAAGCGCAAGTACAACTGGGACCGCAAAAGCCAAGTCCTGGTGAAGAAACTGTGATTCACCCCCAGGCTACGCTGTGCTACACCAACTTCTTTACGGAGAAGTTCTAAAGCTCAATGGCTGTGCAAGTCAGCCGGAGCGGTGTCTTCAAACGACGGCAGGTCAATCTGCTCGGGACTCAGGTATTTTTCGGCAAAGTGGCGGTATACGCCCTTGTGCATGAACACGTCGAACAGGTCGGGATCGATGTGACCATTTTTGCTGAAACGCACCATGATCTCCAGCGCCTTGGACAGCTTCATGCGTGGCCGGTACGGGCGGTCGGCACTGGTCAGGGCTTCAAACACATCGGCCAAGGCCAGCATGCGGGCCTGCAGCGACATCTGGTGGCGGGTCAGCCCCTTGGGGAAACCGCTGCCGTCCATGCGCTCATGGCCGGTACTGGCGTATTCAGGAACGTTTTTCAGGTGCTTGGGCCAAGGGACTTGCTCCAGCATGGTCTGGGTGGCGACCACGTGGTGATTGACGATGTCGCGCTCTTGCTCGGTCAGCGTGCCGCGCAGGATGGACAAGTTCTCCAGCTCGTCACTGCTTAAAAACGGCACTTGCACACCGTCGGCATTGCGCCAATGGCGGCGCACGCCGATATCGCGGATTTTTCTGAGCTGGACATCGGATAACACCGACTGCGACTGGTTCACTTCACGCAGAAAAGCCCGGTCGGCATCGATACGGACCCGGATCTCGTCGCCGCGCTGCTCGGCGGCGGCTTCGGCGGCGGGGTCTGTGCAGGTCCGCATCGCGAGTTGCTGGCGCAAGGTGGCGATTTCGGCATCGCGTTTAAGGACCTCAAAACGGGTGCTGATGAGCTCAATGCGGTCAAATAAGGTTTGCAGCTTGGTGGCCTTGTCGGTCACGTGCACCGGCGTGGCGATCTTGCCGCAGTCGTGCAGCATGCCCGCGATTTTGAGCTCGTAGCGGTCGCGCTCGCTCATCTGGAAGCTGGCGTAGGGCCCTTCGGTGGTGGCATCCACGGCGGAAGCCAGCATCAGGGTCAGCGCGGGCACGCGGTTGAAGCGGTCGCGGGCGTAGGGCGATTTGTCGTCGATCGCGGTGTTGATGAGCTGCACAAACGACTCGAACAGTGTCTCCAACTGGTTCACCAGTTGCCGGTTGCTCAGGGCAATAGCAGCCTGCGAAGCCAATGACTCGACCAGGCGCTGGTCAGCCTCGGAGAATGTCACCACCCGGCCCAGGCCCGGCTCCAGCGCGTTGATGAGCTGCAGCACGCCGATGACTTCGCCGTCAAAGTTCTTCATCGGCACGGTCAGGAAAGACTGCGAGCGGTAGCCGGTGCGGGCATCAAACGCCTTGGTGCCCGAGAAGTCGAAACCGGCCTCTACATAGGCATCGGCAATATTGACGGTGCGGTCATGGATGGCGGCAAACGTGGCCACCATGGTGTCGTTGAAACCACCCTCAGCGTTGATCAATTGCAGCGGCGCAAAGTCGATGGCTTTACCGGTGGTACCGCCCAGAAACAGGTTCAGCGAGTTGGTCCGCATGATTTCGAACCGCAGCGCGCTGCCATCTTCGGTCATGCGGTAGAGGGTGCCGCCATCGGCCTGGGTGATGTTTTTGGCGGCAATCAAAATACCTTCCAACAGGCTGTTGGTGTTGCGCTCTTTGGACAGCGCCGCCCCAATGGTATTGAGCTGATCGAGTCGGCTAAGCAGGTCATCGACGAGGTCCATCGCCATATTTGCATCGTCCCGGGGTGGTAATGTTTGTAAGTACTTGTCAGCCGGGAAGATTAACATCAAATTCTGAATCGAAAGTTCACAGAAAGTGCGCACAAGCGTGGCCCCCGGTGCAGTTTTATCTGGCAAACCAGCCTCGTTACAATTACAAATGGCCCACCTGTATACCCCCAGCCTGACCGTGTAACGCGCGCAGTGAAGTCCACACCCCTTCCCCCCACCCCCCCTGCCCGAATGGACCGACGCCATGTCCGGGAGTGGCTGGTGTTGTTGTTGCTACTGGCCCTGCTGGGCAGCGCCGTGGCGTACTGGCTGGGCCGGGCGCACAGCGCCAACCGCGAACGTGAACGCAACCAACTGCAAAACCAGGCCCGGGTGGTCGAAGAAAACCTGGTCCGCCAGCTACAAGGTGCCAACAGCGCACTGACCGGTGTGCGCTACGACCTGTTCTACGCCGATGGCGATGCCACCGAAACCAATCTGCAGCGCCGCCTGCAGGTGCTGACCGATGCGATGCCGGGTGTACGCGCCATGATCGTGCTCAACAAAGACGGCCTGGTGGTCGGGGCCAACCGCAAAGATCTTTTAGGTAAAGATTTCCATACGCGAACCTACTTTGCCTTGCCCCAGGCACAGCCGGACTACGCTGCGCTGTACGTTTCACCGCCTTTTTTATCGGTCTTGAATGCCTACGTGGTGGCCTTGAGCAAGGCGTTCACAGACGACCAGGGCCGGTTCGCCGGGGTGGTGTTTGCATCTCTCGACCCCGATTATTTCGACATCGTGATGCGCTCGGTGATTTATGCGCCCGACATGGCCGTCAGCATCGCCCATGGCGACGGCAAAGAATTCCTGGTTGCCCCGCCAGACAACTCCCCGCGCGAGCGAGACCTCAACGTTGCAGGCTCCTTGTTTCGGCAACATGTGGACTCAGGCCAGGCCAGCAGTGATTTGATCGGCCCGTCGCAACGCTACAAGGACGAACGCATGGTGGCCATGCGCAACATCCTGCCCCCCGAACTGCGCATGAACAAACCACTGACCGTCTCGGTCAGCCGCAACCTGGCAGCGATCGATGCGCCCTGGCGTACCGATGCGCTGGCCTCGGCCGGTGTTTTTGGCCTGCTGTGTGCCGGGGCCTGCGTCGCCCTGGGCTATGTGCACAACCGCCGCCGGGCGCTCCAACAAGCCCACAAAACCGCACAGCAGGCACTGCAAGAAACCATGCGCCGTTTCGAGTTTGGCCTCAAAGGGGCCGACCTGGGCCTGTGGGACCTGGATATTGCGAGCGACACGCTGACCATCAACGAGCGCCAATGGCAAATGCTGGGCTACGCCCCCGAGGCCACACCGTTGAAGTCGGCCTTCTGGCAAAGCCTGATCCACCCCCAAGACGCGCCAGCCGTGCATGCGGCCTTTTTGGCGCATGCCAAAGGCCAGGCTGCGGGCTACAAGCTGGAACACCGCATGCTGCACAAAGAAGGCCACTGGATCTGGGTGCTGAGCCACGCCATGGTGATCGAGCGCGACGCGGCAGGCCGGGCCACCCGCATCCTGGGCACGCACCTGGACATCACCGAGCGCATGCAGTTCCAGGCCGAGCTGCAGAAAGCCAACACGCAGCTGGCGCAGCTCAGCATCACCGATGGCCTGACCGGTGTGGGCAACCGGCGTTACTTTGACCAATGCCTGCAGTCCGAATGGGCCCGCAGTGCACGCCAAAAGCAGCCCCTGGCTCTGCTGATGATCGACATCGACCACTTCAAGCTTTACAACGATCACTATGGCCATCCAGGCGGCGATGCCTGCCTGCAGGCGGTAGCGCGGATTTTGACCGCCTGCCTGTGCCGCCCCGGCGAGCTGCTGATGCGCTACGGCGGGTAGGAGTTTGCGATTCTTTTACTGGATACCGACACTCTGGGTGCCAGCTTTGTAGCCCAGCGCTGCCTGGACCGCATGCGCGATGCAGGCCTGCCGCATGTGGCATCGCTGGTGTCCGACTGCGTCAGCCTCAGCATCGGCGTGGCCAGCATCCTCCCAGGCCCAAACACCCGTTCCGAAGATCTGGTGTCTCAGGCCGATGCCGCCCTGTACCAGGCCAAAGACCAGGGTCGTGCCCGTTACGTCTGCGCCCCCCCAACATTGACCGAAACCCTATGACATCTACCCTTGAATTACGTGCCGGTGAGCTCATCGCCACCCTGGCCCCAGCCGTTGGTGGTGCCATTGCCAGCTTTTACAGCCAGCGTGGCGACCAGCAACAGCACTGGCTGCGCCCCAACACGGACCCCAACCCGGCCACGCCCTGGACCATGGCCAGCTACCCGCTGGTGCCCTATTCCAACCGCATCCGCGATGGCCACAGCAGCTTTGGCCCGCGCCCGCTGGACCTGCCCGCCAACTACCCGGATTCGAAACACGCCATCCACGGCACCGCTTGGCAACAGCCCTGGCAGGTGGTTAGCCAGGGCAGCGACCACGCCACCCTGGCGCTGGACAGCCCTGCCGGTGTGTGGCCCTATGCCTTTCGCGCAGAACAGCGGTTTACGTTGGACGCACAGACCGGTTTGACGGTGCTGCTGTCGGTCACCAATACCGATACGGTAGACATGCCGGTGGGCGTAGGCCACCACCCCTACGTGCCGCACCGCGCCGGTACGCGCCTGACCACTGACGTGCAGGCAATGTGGGGGGGCGATGCCGAAGTCATGCCGACCACGCTGCAAAAGCCTGATTTCTTGGCCGCTATGCGCAGCGGCATCGTGTTGGACACGCTGGACCTGGACAACAACTTCATCGGCTGGAACCAGCAAGCCCGCGTGGATTGGCCCGACACCGGCACCGCGCTGGTGATGACGGCACAGGCCCCGTTCAACTACTTCGTGTTGTACTGCCCCAAAGGGGGCGAGATATTCTGCATCGAGCCTGTGAGTAACTGCACCGACTGGATGAACCTGGCGCAGCAAGGCCAGGGCGACGTAGGCGGCCAATTGCTGGCCCCCGGTGCCACCCTGCATACCACCATGGGCTTGCAGCCCATCTGGCCTGCATAAGGTGTAGAAACCAACTAATGCTACATTTTTAGTAGCTAATAGCGCAAATAATATATGCGCTAGAGCCTGTTTCCATCTAAACCAGAGCGCGAATATCTGCAGCCTCCAGCACGGCCTTGGGTGCGCCGGTATGGGCGCAGCGCAGCATGGCCTGACCGATCTGGCGGGTGGTAAGCACATGATTGGGTAGCAGCGCCCGCAGCACGGGCAGCAGCGGCTTGAGCAGGCTGTACAGGATGCGGTAGGAGCCGGTTTTGGACTGGATGCCGTCCAGCGGCTGGATAACGCCAGGGCGGAACAGGTACACCGCTTTGAATGGCAGGCGCATCAAAGCATTTTCAGTGCGGCCTTTGACGCGCGCCCACATGCTGCGGCCCTGCTCGGTGCTGTCGGTGCCCGCGCCCGACACGTAGACAAACACCATCTGCGGATTGCAACGTGCCAGCACCTCGGCAGCGGCCAAGGTCAGGTCGTAGCTGATGTGGCTGTACTGCGCCTCGGAGAGGCCAGACGACGTGGCACCCAGGCAGAAAAAGCAGGCACCAAACCCCGTGAGCTGAGCGGTTACCGCACTGTAATCCTCCATATTGGGAACCACCAGCTCGCGCAGCTTGGCGTGTTGCTGGCCTAGCGGTGTGCGGCCCACGGTTTGTACCTGTGTGACGGCGGGGTCGGCCAGACATTCGCGCAACACGCCCTGCCCCACCATGCCCGAGGTGCCAAAAATCAAGATATACATCGTGCAACTCCTGAGGTCTGGGGCAGCCAGTGCGTCCCGGTCAGTTGCTCTGAAACCGTCCACAAACGGGCTGCCGCATCGGCATCCCGCGCGGGCGCAGCTACTTTAGCCAGGTGCGGCGGGCCTTTGAGCTCAAACCACCCGTCGGGGCCATAGTAGGCCCCCGCCTGGGCTTGTGGGTCTACCGCCGCGAACAAGGTCGGCAGAGCACCCTGCGCCGCCGAATGGCTCACAAACGGCTGTATCCACTGGTTGATCTGTGCCAGCAGCGGGCCCAGTTTGGGCCCGTTGGCAATCAGCTCGGTACGGGCAAAACCCGGATGGGCCGCGTAGCTGCTCAGGCCCCAGCCCTCTTGCTGGCTGCGGCGCTGCAACTCGCAGCTGAACATCAGCATCGCCAGCTTGGACTGGCCGTACGCGGCCCAGGGCTTGTAGCGACGCTCCCACTGCAGGTCGTCAAACTGGATGGCCGCGCCACGGTGCGCAATGCTGCTCAGGTTCACCACCCGCGCCTGGCCCTGGCACAGCAGCGGCAGCAAGCGGGCCGTCAGCGCAAAGTGGCCCAGGTAGTTGGTACCAAACTGCAGCTCAAAGCCGTCGACCGTGGCCTGGCGCTGCGGCGGCATCATCACCCCGGCGTTGTTGACCAAGATGGCGATGGGCTGCGCCTCGGCCACCAGCCGATCGGCGAAGCTGTAAACAGATGCCAGGCTGGCCAGGTCCAGCAGTTCAAACCGTACCCGCGCCTGGGGCAGCATTCGCACCAGGTGGCGCACGGCATCCGTACCCTTTTGCGGATTGCGCCCGGCCAAGATGACTTCGGCCCCGGCACCCGCCAAGGCCAGCGCGGCCTCGAACCCCAGCCCGCCCACCCCGGTCACTACCACCCGCTTGTCGTTTTGGGGTGGGATATTTTGAAGACTCCAATGCATCAACACTCCTTTATGCGTGAGTAATCACGCAACTAAAAATCCAAAAAAATTTCCGAATCATTTTGTCTGGGCAATGCCGTTCCACAGCATTTCAAAACCGATGTACCGGTAGCTGTCTGCGGCCTCGGGTTCGCGGGACATGAAGTCCATGGTGGCTTCGGCCAGGCTGGCCATACAGGCCCAAATAAAGGCCACTGGGTAGTCGCGTAGCACCCGGTTTGCCACACTGGCGCGGAACAGTTGCTCAATTTCTGCAAACGGTGCAGCCGCGATCTGCCGGGTTTCCGGGGTGATGGCGGCTGCCGTTTTCAATTGGTCCATCACCTGTTTTTTGGCCGGATGCGCCACGCCCCAGCGTACAAAGCAGTCCCACACGTACTGCAATTGCTGGCGGATGGCTGCGTGGTGCGGGAAGCTGTCCATCATGGCATCGGCCATTTCGCGCTTGATCTCCAGGTACAGCGCGTTGACCAGCGCGTCCTTGGTTTTGAAGTAGGTGAACAGCGTGCCCTCGGCTACCTCTGCCGCCTTGGAAATAGCCGAGGTGGGCGTGGCCGCCAGCCCGCGCTGCGCGATCACCTGGATGGCGGCATCCAGGATGGCGGCATGCTTGTCTATGCTGCGGGGTCGGGCCATGGGGTTTTGTTATTAATTGAGCAACCACTCAATTATAAACAGCTTTAACGTCGGTGGGATGTGCGGGCCAGAAACACCAGGGCCAGTGCCGTAATCAGCGCAAAGCAGACAAACGACCAGTTGGCGATGGAGCCGCCCAGAAAGGTCCAGTCCACCACGGTGCAGTCGCCGCCGCCCTTGAAGATCATGGGGATGGCACGCTTGAGCGGGAATGTTTCAATCATGCCGTACAGGTCGCGGCCACAGGTGGCCACTTCGGGGGGGTACCACTGCAAAAAGCTTTGGCGGGCGGCTACAAAGGCCCCGAAACCCGCCACCAGCAGCAGCAAGACCACGCCGCCATTTTGCAAGCCTTTTCGGCCACTAGCGCTTATAGCACCAGCGAGAGCCGCTACCAAAACGAGAGCATAGCGCTGCACGATGCACATCGGGCAGGGCTCCAGCCCCACCACGTGCTGCAGGTACAAACCGAAAGCCAGCAGGCCAATACAGCCCAGGCACACCAGCAACCACACTCGGCGCGGGGCCGTATCGATCAACTTCAATAACATCCATTGGCTTTCAAAATAATTGACCGCCAGGTGGATATCACATCACACGCCAGCGGCCTCTTCAATAAACACCTTGGCGCGGCGCGGTATTACCACCAGCGTGTCGCCCTCGTTCACACCCAGATCCCGGAACGCTTGCGCAGGCAGTTGCGCTTCGATCAGGTTGTCCTGGGTATTGTCCCCCGCTTGGTTCGCATCCACGGGCGTAAGTTCCAAACGGGCGATGGGGCCGATCACCAGGGCGCGGCTGAGCGTGACCACCATGCCACGCGGCTTGCCGGCATCGTCCAGGCCTTCCCCCTTGGTGTAACGCTGCACCTCGATGTCGTGCGGACGCACGTAGGCAAAAGCCTTGGCATCCTGGGCCGCGTCGTGCTCGGGGGCCTGGATCTTGATGCCTTCGAGCTGCACCTCGCCCTCGTGGGCGCGGCCATGGAACAGGTTCACATCGCCCAAAAAGCCGTAGACAAACGGGCTGGCCGGGTGGTCCCACACCTGCTGCGGCGAGCCGATTTGTTCGACCTTGCCCTTATTCATCACCACCACGCGGTCGGCCACTTCCAGGGCTTCTTCCTGGTCGTGGGTCACGAAGATGCTGGTGACATGCAGCTCATCGTGCAGACGGCGCAGCCAGCGGCGCAGCTCTTTGCGCACCTTGGCATCCAGCGCGCCAAAGGGCTCGTCCAGCAGCAGCACTTTGGGCTCCACCGCCAGGGCGCGGGCCAGGGCGATACGCTGGCGCTGGCCGCCGGAGAGTTGCGACGGGTAGCGGTTTGCCAGCCAATCCAGTTGCACCAGGCCCAGCAGCTCGTGCACCTTGGCCTTGATGACCGCCTCGCTAGGGCGCTGGTTGCGGGGTTTGACGCGCAGGCCAAAGGCCACGTTCTCGAACACCGTCATGTGGCGAAACAGCGCGTAATGCTGGAACACAAAGCCCACCTGGCGCTCGCGCACATGCACGTCGGTGGTGTCTGCGCCCGAGAAATGGATGCTGCCCGCGTCCGGCGTTTCCAGTCCGGCGATGATGCGTAAGAGTGTGGTTTTGCCGCAGCCCGAGGGGCCGAGCAAGGCGACCAGTTCACCGGATTCGATGTCCAGGCTCACGTCACCCAAGGCGGTGAAGCTGCCAAACTGTTTGTGGATATTGCGGATTTCAATGCTCATGCTGTTCTTTCAATGGGCCACAGCCAGTTGGCCGTTAAAGGGGGGCGGCGATGGGGGCGTAGGCACATCCACACGGGGCTGTTCAGGCGGGGCTTCGGCAATGGCTTTGAGCTCGCGCTCGATACGCCACTCGGCAATCGACTTGATCACCAGGGTGACAAGTGCCAGGATGGCCAGCAGCGAGGCCACGGCGAACGCGGCCACCGACTGGTATTCGTTGTACAAAATCTCCACATGCAGCGGCAAGGTGTTGGTCTGGCCGCGGATGTGGCCGGACACCACCGACACCGCGCCAAACTCGCCCATGGCGCGGGCGTTGGTCAGGATCACACCGTACAGCAGGCCCCATTTGATGTTGGGCAGGGTCACGTACCAGAAGGTTTGCCAGCCGGTGGCGCCCAGCACGATGGCCGCCTGCTCTTCGTCGTTGCCCTGGGCCTGCATCAGCGGAATCAGCTCGCGGGCGATGAACGGAAAGGTCACGAATACGGTGGCCAGCACGATGCCGGGTACCGCAAAAATAATCTTTATGTCATGCGCTTGTAGCCACGGGCCAAACCAGCCGTGCGCGCCAAACATCAGCACATAGACCAGCCCAGCCACCACCGGCGACACCGAAAACGGCAGGTCCACCAGGGTGGTCAGAAACGACTTGCCCCAGAACTCGTACTTGGCAATCGCCCAGGCCGCGGCCACGCCAAACACCAGGTTCAGCGGCACAGCGATACCGGTAGCCAGCAGAGTGAGCTTGATGGCATCCCAGGCATCGGGCTCTTGCAGCGCTTCAAAATACGCGCCCGCGCCCTTGCGGAAGGCCTCGGTAAACACCGCCGCCAGCGGCAGCACCAGAAACAGAAACAAAAACACCAGGGCGATGGTCAGCAGCGTGGTGCGCACCCAGGCGGCTTCGGTAGTGCCCGCTTTGGCGCGGCGCACGGGTTTGGAAAGCGCACTCATGCCGGGGCTCCTGCGTGGCGGCGCTGCCAGGCCTGCAAGGCGTTGATCAGCAGCAACAAAACGAATGAAATGACCAGCATCACCAAGGCCACTGCGGTGGCACCGGCGTAGTCGTACTGCTCCAGCTTGCCGACGATGATCAGCGGCGTGATTTCCGACACCATGGGCATATTGCCCGCGATGAAAATGACGGATCCGTACTCGCCAATCGCCCGGGCAAAGGCCATGGCAAAGCCGGTCAGCAGCGCAGGGGCGATGTGCGGCAGGATCACGCGGGTGAAAATTTGCAAGCGGGTCGCGCCCAGCGAGGTGGCGGCTTCTTCCAGCTCTTTCTCGGCATCTTCCAACACCGGCTGCACTGTGCGCACCACAAAGGGCAGGCCAATGAAGATCAGCGCTATGACGATGCCCGCCGGGGTAAACGCCAGCTTGATGCCCATGGGCTCCAAATATTGGCCGATCCAACCGTTACCGGCCAGCAACGCGGTCAGCGAGATACCGGCCACGGCGGTGGGCAGCGCAAACGGCAGGTCCACCAGCGCATCCACAATCTTTTTGCCGGGGAAGCTGTAGCGCACCAGCACCCACGCCACCAGCAGGCCAAACACCAGGTTCACCAGCGCGGCAAACAG
>NZ_JANXMU010000046.1 GCF_025354435.1 Rhodoferax sp. | reverse complement strand
GATAGAGCGTGTCATGGTGAAGTCCTTGGGGTTGTTGCAGTGATTTGCGATGGGGTGATCTTCCCAAGCCGCGGCGGCTTTTGTGTGTCGGGAGCACGCAGGCTGTGTTGCAACTGCAATCTAGGGTGAAACCCTAGGTTTGGGGATTCGCAGGCCGGGTGAAACGGTTGCACCAAAGCCGTGCCATCCACCTGGCACACCATTTGCATGGTCGTAGGTGGAGTAGAAGCTGTCAGCAACCCGCCCCCTACAGGGCATGGGTTGTCGGTCATTGCTCCGGTGGCGGAAGTACCGTCGCATGCACATGCCGCCTGGCGTGTGCATGGGTGTTCAGACTTGAACACCCCGGAGAACAGCTTGTGGCCGTCCGCACCCTGGTGCGGTGTTGGGGCCGGTCTCTGCGCGGTGCTTTCGTCTTTCCACAGCCATCTAGCTTTAGGACAGACTGACATGCATCGCAATTCCCCTCTTCTCTCTCGCCGGTGGTTCGCCCGCTTGGCTCTCACGGCGGCTGCCGTGTCGCTCACCGGCGCGGCCTGGGCGCAGGACAAGGTGACCTACCTCACCTCCTGGTACGCCGAGGCCGAGCACGGCGGCTTCTACCAAGCCGTGGCCACCGGTATCTACAAAAAATACGGCATGGACGTGACCATCAAGATGGGCGGCCCGCAGGTCAACGGCATGCAATTGCTGGCGGCGGGGCAGGCCGACTTCATCATGGGCTACGACCTGCAAACGCTCAAATCGGTAGAGCAGGGCCTGCCGGTGACCACCGTGGGGGCCGCGTTCCAAAAAGACCTGCAAGGCCTGATGACCCACGACGATGTGGCCGGGCTGGGTGGCCTCAAGGGCAAGACGATTCTGGTGTCCACCTCGGCCCGGCCCACCTGGTGGCCCTGGCTGAAAGCCAAGTACGGCTACACCGAGGACCAGGCACGCCCCTACACCTTCAACCTGCAGCCCTTCTTTGCCGATGCCAACACCGCGCAGCAGGCTTACCCCTCGTCGGAACCCTTCCAGGCCGCCAAGGCGGGCGTGAAAGCCAAGTTCTTTTTGTTTGCCGACGAGGGCTACCCGCCCTACGGAAAATCTATCGTCAGCAGCACCAAGCTGGTGGCCGAGAACCCGGCGCTGGTGCAGCGCTTTGTGCGTGCCAGCATCGAGGGCTGGAAGTCGTACCTGGCCGACCCGGCCCCCGGCAACGCGCTGATCAAGCAAGACAACCCAAAGATGGACGACGAGCAACTGGCCTACGCGGTCAAGCGCATCAAGGAGCTGAAAGCCTTTGACGGTGGCGATGCCGCCAAGCTGGGCGCGGGCGTGATGACCGATGCGCGCTGGAGGCAGACCTTCGACTTCATGGTGGCCGCCGGGCTGCTCAAGGCCGATGTGGACTGGAAAAAGGCCTACACCACGCAGTTCGTTAAAGACCTCAAGGTCATGCCCTGAGCGGCGTGAAGGAGTACCCAACATGCTAGTGACCCAACAACCCATACTGCGCCGCTTCTGGTACGCGCTCATGCCCATCCACCAGCTGGACGACGGCCCGAAACCGTTCACCCTGCTGGGTGAAAACCTGGTGCTATGGAAGAAGCAGGACGGCACGCCCGCCGCGCTGCGCGACCGCTGCTGCCACCGCACGGCCAAGCTGTCCAAGGGCTTTGTCGACGGCGACCACATCGTCTGCGGCTACCACGGCTGGACCTACGACTGCAGCGGCAGCTGCGTGCGGATTCCGCAAAACCCCGACGGCAACATCCCCGCCGGGGCCAAGGTGCCGTCCTTCCACTGCCAGGAGCGCTACGGCTATGTGTGGGTGGCGCTGGAAGACCCGCTGCGCGATATTCCGCACTTCCCCGAAGACGGCGCGCCCGGCTACCGCCGCATCTTTCAGTTCTACGAAGAATGGAAAACCAGCCCGGTGCGGGTGATGGAGAACGCCTTCGACAACTCGCACTTCAGCTTCGTGCACAAGGCCAACTTTGGCGACATCGACCAGCCGGTACCGCAAAAGTACGAGATCCATGACACCGACTACGGCTTCGAGGCCGAGACCTGGGTGCCCATCAAAAACCCGCCCGCGGGCCACCGCGTGACCGGCAGCACCGCGCCCATGACGCAGCGGCACCTGACGAACCGCTACTACCTGCCGTTTGCGCGCCGCTTCGGCTGCCAGTACCCCGACAGCGGCATCGACCACATCATCTACAACTGCGCCACCCCCATCGGCGACGACCGGCTGATGCTGGTGCAGTGGCTGTACCGCAACGACAGCGAGGAGGCGTGCAGCACGCAGGAGCTGATAGCCTGGGACGCGGCCATCACCGCCGAAGACCGCGACATTTTGGAAGCCACCGACTTCGACGCTTGCATCGACACTACGCGGCGGCAAGAATTCCATATGCCCAGCGACCGCCCCGGCCTGATGGTCCGTCGCCAGCTGCTGGACCTGCTGAAGGCCCACGGCGAGGAAGAAGTGCACCAGGGCAACCGGCACATTCCCATCCACGCCGTGCCAGCCTAAGGAGTACGCACCATGCTGATGCAAGCCCTGCCTATTCCAGTGCCCACTGTGCCTACGGTGCTGTCCTTGCCGCCAGATGCCGACACCGTGCTCCACGCCAACCAGGTAGAAAAAACCTACGGCAACGGCACCCACGCCCTGGCGCGCATGGGGCTGCGCATCCAGCGGGGTGATTTCGTCTCGCTGCTCGGCCCCTCGGGCTGCGGCAAGAGCACGCTGCTGAAGATGTTTGCCGGGCTGGAAACGCCCTCGCACGGCCACGTGCGCTGGGCCGGGTTCGACAGCCCAGCCAAGTCCGGCCTGAAGACCGCCATGGTGTTCCAGGAGGCCACCCTGATGCCCTGGACCACCGTGGCGGGCAATGTGCGCCTGCCGCTGGACCTGCACGGCGTGCCGCGTGCCGAGGCCGATGCCCGGGTGGCCACGGCGCTGGCCCAGGTGGGGCTGGCATCCTTTGGCCAGTCGTACCCGCGTGAACTGTCGGGTGGCATGCAGATGCGCGCCTCCATTGCCCGGGCGCTGGTCACCGAACCCGATGTGCTGCTGATGGACGAACCCTTTGGCGCGCTGGACGAGTTCACCCGCAACAAGCTCGATGCCGACCTGCGCGCCCTCTGGGCCGCCCGGGGCCTGACGGTAGTGTTCGTTACCCACAGCATCTACGAGGCGGTGTTTTTGTCCAGCCGGGTGGTGATGATGGCCGCCCGGCCGGGCCGCCTGATCGCCGACGTGCCGCTGGACGAGCCAGACCGCTCCGAGACCTACCGCCTGTCCCCTGCGTTCGCCGACCACTGCCGCGAACTGTCTGCCCTGCTGATGTCGGCCCATTAAGACAACCTTTGAAGGAGTGATGAATGACAACCCCCTTGCTGCAACGCCCCGGCGTGCTGAACTGGCTGGCCCCCCTGGGCTTTGGCCTGTGCCTGCTGCTGGTCTGGCAGGCTGTGTGCACCCTTTGGCAGGTGCCCATCTACCTGGTGCCCAAGCCCAGCGACATCGCCCACACCCTGCTGACCGACGGCCCGTCGCTGCTGCGGGCGCTGGCGGTGACCCTGAAAATCACCGTGCTGGCGTTTGCGCTGGCGGTGCTGCTGGGCGTGGCCGGGGCGTTTGTGTTTGTGCAAAACCGCTTCATCGAGGCCAGCCTGTTCCCCTACGCCATCCTGCTGCAGGTCACGCCGGTGGTGGCGATTGCGCCGCTGATCATCATCTGGGTCAAAGACCCCACCTTTGCCCTGGTGCTGTGCGCCACGCTGGTGACGCTGTTCCCGATTTTGTCGAACACCGTGCTGGGCCTGCGCAGCGTGAACCCGGGGCTGCTGAACCTGTTCAAACTCAACGGCGCCAGCCGCTGGCAGACCCTGGTGCGGCTGCGCATTCCCAGTGCTTTGCCGTTCTTTTTTGGCGGGCTGCGCATCTCCAGCGGGCTGGCCTTGATTGGTGCGGTGGTGGCCGAGTTTGTGGCCGGTACGGGCGGCACCGGGGCGGGGCTGGCGTATGAGATCTTGCAGGCCGGTTTCCAGATCAACATCCCGCGCCTGTTCGCTGCACTGGTGCTGATTTCTGTCACTGGTGTGTTACTTTTCATCAGCATGGTTTGGCTATCTAAAAAGGCCTTGGGCCATTGGCACGAAAGCGCGATATGACGACTACTTTGATCCGCAACGCCGCTGCCATTTTGAGCGGGCAACCCGGCGCTGCATCCCGTATTGCCGGCCCCGATATCCGCTTGCGTGGCACGCGCATCGAGGCCATCGGCCAGCTCAGCCCGAAGCCGGGCGAGACGGTGGTCGACGCGACCGACTGCGTTATCTACCCCAGCTGGGTCAACACCCACCACCACCTGTTCCAGTCGCTGCTGAAGGGCGACGCGGGCGGTATCGACCTGCCGCTGACGGCCTGGCTGGCGGCCACGCCGTACCGCTTCCGGGCGGCGTTTGACGAGGGTTTGTTCCGCACCGCCGCACGCATCGGCCTGCTGGAGCTGGCCTTGTCGGGCTGCGGCACGGTGGCCGACCACAACTACCTGTACTACCCCGGCATGCCCTTCGACGGATCGGCGATTTTGTTCGAGGAGGCCGAGCGCATGGGCCTGCGCTTTGTGCTGTGCCGCGGCGGTGCCACCCGCACCCGCCAGCTAGAGGCCGAGCTGCCCCAGGCCATGCGCCCCGAGACGCTGGATGCCTACCTGGCCGACGTAGAGTGCCTCACCGCCCGCTACCACGACCCCGCGCCAGACGCGATGCGCCGCGTGGTCATGGCCCCCACCACACCGCCGTATTCGCTGGCACCGAGCGAGCTGCGGGAATGCGCCCGCACCGCCCGGCGACTGGGTATCCGCCTGCACTCGCACCTGTCGGAAACCGTGGGCTACCAAGACAGCGTGCACGCCATGCACGGCCTGTCGCCGGTGCGCTTTGTGGCCGAGCACGAATGGCTGGGTTCAGACGTGTGGTTTGCCCACCTGGTCAAGCTGGATGCGGAAGAAATCGCCCTGCTGGGCAGCACCCGCACCGGCATCGCCCACTGCCCGCAAAGCAATGGCCGCCTGGGCAGCGGCACCGCGCCCGTGATGGCGCTGCAGGCGGCGGGTGTGCCCATCTCCATCGGGGTGGACGGTGCGGCCTCCAACGAAGCCGCCGACATGGTGTCGGAAGTGCATGCTGCCTGGCTGATGCAGCGCGCCGCGCAGGGCGACAAAAGCCAGCCGTTGTTCCGTGGCGGTGCCGGGGAGGGCGCGCGCGTGGCGGTCAGTGCCGACGACGTGGTGGCCTGGGGCACCTCGGGCGGTGCCACCGTATTGGGCCTGGGCGATGTGGGTACGCTGGCCCCCGGCATGGCGGCAGACCTGGCGGTCTACGCGCTGGACGACCCGCGCTACTTTGGCCTGCACGATGTGGCGCTGGGGCCAGTGGTCAGCGGCGGGCGGCCCCTGCTGAAAGCCTTGTTTGTGGCCGGGCAGCAGGTGGTGCGCAACGACGTGCTGCAGGGCGTGGATGTGGCAGAGTTGCGCCATACCGCCCGTGCGGCGGTGCGGCGCTTGATGGCCGTTGTGTGAGGCCTCTGCTTGAAATCTAGATTTAGCCGATGGAGCGCAGTGCACCGTTGACGATCTTCACCCGGTCACCGGCTTGCCAGCCGGGCTGCTCGGACTGGTGCAGGGTGCGGGTGGAGCCGTCGTCCAGACGGACCACGATCTCGTAGCTGTGCGAGGCTTTCACCTGGCCTTCGATGTGGTTACCGGCAAAGGCACCGCCCAGGGCACCCAGCACGGTGGCCACGTCGCGGCCCCGGCCGCCGCCGACCTGGTGGCCTAGCACGCCGCCCACCACTGCGCCGCCGACCGCGCCCACACCGCTGCCTTGGGCGGCGGTGGTGATTTCGCGGGTGGATTCCACCACGCCGCAATTGCTGCAGATGGCGGCAACCGGCCGTGGCTCGGTGTGGGTGGTGGTATTGCGCACGGGCGCTGCGGCCATTTGCGGGGCCTTTACAGGGGCTCGGACGGGGGCTTCCACCGGGGCAGTCACTGGAGCTGTTACCGGGGCCATCATCGCCGGTTGCGCCAGGCCGCTGGTCTCGGTGTTGCGGGCCGCAGAGGTGGGAATCCAGCCCATGATGGCGGCCGTGCCCACGGCGCAGACCAGCACCACGGCGGAGCAGGCGGCAATGACCATGGGGTGCAGGCGGGGCTTGGAAATGGAATCGGTAGGTGTGTTCATGGTGTTGGTCGTCAAGTAAGTTGCTGCGTTGGCAGGAGGCGAAACTGTATTCGGGTTGTGACGGGCGGTGTTTTCAGGCCCCACAAACCCCTAAGGATAGGTTTTAAACGCCGTAATCTGGGCCGTGGTTGACGTTGTGGACTGTTTTGCCGCAGTGGGCGGCCCAGGCTGCCTGTTTCTTGTTTTGGCTCTGCATTCTGTATTTGCTATTTAAATAATAGCTACTTGTGCAGGTAGATATTACGCTAGAGGCTTAAAAAGCTTGTAAATTTGCACCACGCCATTTGGGTCTGCAGAGCGGCTTTGTAAGTATTTGCATCTGGCGTGCCGCCGCTTGCATGCCGTGCCGCTGCTCTCCCAGCGCGCTACCATCCCCGCATGACCACCCACTACGAATCCCTGCAACAAGCCGCCGCCTACCAAGACGCTTTCAATGTCGAACCGCCCAGCGCCCTGGGCGAGCGCGACATGTGGCCGCGCAAGCCGGGGTTTTGCATCCGACCGGTGGCCGCGCCTGCCGATGCGCCACCGGGCACCCCCGCCAGCCGCGAACTCATCCCCGCCCAGTGGGGCCTGGTGCCGCATTGGGTCAAGTCGGCATCGGACGGCAAGCTGCGTGCGCCCAAGCTGGTCAACGCCCGGTCCGAGACGGCTAGCACCACGCAAAACTTTCGCGATGCCTGGCTGCAAAACCAGCGCTGCATCGTGCCCATGCAGGCGTTTTTTGCCGACGACTGGCGCAGCGGCAAGGCCGTGCCCACGCGCATCTCGCGCATCGATGGCAAACCCATGGGCGTGGCCGGGCTGTGGGCCAGCTGGACCGGGCCAGACGGCGTGCCCTTCCTCAGCTACACCGTGCTGACTGTCAACGCCAACAACCACGCCCTGATGCGCCGCTACGGCCCCGAAGGCAACGACAAACACATGCCGGTCATCCTGAACGAAGGTGCAGTGGACGCCTGGCTCACCGTACGCGTCGAGAAAGCCAAAGAATTCATGCGCCAGTACCCGGCCAACTGGCTGGCCGCCAACCCGCTGGAAACCAAGGCCGACAAGGTGCCACAAGGCTTGTTTTGACGCTCCAGCCCTTCGCTACCTGGATGCTGGTGGCTGCCAGCGAGCAGGGCGTCCGCACCGCACCGCCCGGCCAGAGCAATCCGCGCATCACCGCCTACCACGCAGGCACCCATATCGCGGGCTATGACGACAAGGCGGCCTGGTGTTCGTCCTTCGTGAACTGGACGCTGGCCCAGGTGGGCATCACCGGCACCGGCTCGGCGCTGGCCCGCTCCTGGCTGGACTGGGGCCAGCCGCTGGATGCGCCCGTGCCCGGCTGCATCGTGGTGCTGACCCGCGATAACCCCACCGGCTGGACCGGCCATGTCGGCTTTTACCTGCGCACCCAGGGCGACCAGGTGCTGCTGCTGGGCGGCAACCAGCTGGACTGCGTGTGTGAAAACAGCTACCCGCTGGCCTCGGTGTTGGGCTACCGCTGGCCGTCCGGGCGTTAAGGCAACGCTGAATAAGTCCCGACCTGGCGCGTGACTTGCATTGGTATTGTCATCCCTCACAAGGCGACAAAGATGAAGCAACACACCCTGGCCCTGGCCGCCGACCAAGAAGCGGGATTCGCCCAGCACCGC
>NZ_JANXMU010000037.1 GCF_025354435.1 Rhodoferax sp. | reverse complement strand
CGAGCGTGTATCGCGCTCTCGCCGTCTTCGTCATTTCCGTTCTCCTTGCGTGAATTTAAACACTCAGCAAGGGATACGTTTTTCGAGGGCAAGGTCAGCACTGCAACATTTTGTCTACCGCTGTCCATGACTTCCTGCGATTTCTTATCGCCTGCTTTCAACCCCCGCAGGCATAGCTATTGCATGCCACCTCCCTATGAACGTCGACTTCGCTACCCTCACCGAATACCAACGCTACAAAATGATGGCCAGCCTGATCGTGCCGCGGCCGATTGCGTTGGTGACCACCTTGAGCGAGGGCGGGGTGGTTAACGCCGCACCCTTCAGCATGTTTGCCATGATGGGCGAGGAGCCACCCATCGTGATGATCAGCCTGAACCGCCTCCAAGACGGCCAGCTCAAGGACACGGCGGCCAACATCAAGCGCAGCAAAGAGTTTGTGGTGCACATGTGCGACGAAGACCTGGCCGAGCAAATGCACCGCTGTGGTGAACGCCTGCCGCCCGACCAGAGCGAGCTGGAGGCCGTGGGCCTGACGACCGCGCCGTCTTGCGCCATTGCCCCGCCGCGCATTGCCGAGGCCCCGGTGGCGTTTGAGTGCACGCTGTGGGAGCTGATAGAAACCGACAGCCGCCAGATCTTCATCGGCAAAGTGGTCTGGATGCATGCGCGCGACGAGCTCATCGACACCGACACCTGGCGCGTGCGCCTGCAGCACTACCACCCGGTGGGTCGCTTTGGTGCCAGCTTTTACGTCAAAACCCGCGAGCGCTACGCGTTGGAGGCGCAGGCTCTGGAGCGTTCCACGCCGATTGATGAAATGTAAGCATTTTAGGCCTCTAGCGTATATTCCACCTACACAAGTAGCTATTTTTTAAATAGCAAATCGCCGTCATTGCCAGGGCGGCATGGCCTTGACGAAATCCACAAAGGCCCGCAGCGTGGCGGGCAGCAGGCGGCGGCCGGGGTAGTAAAGAAAGGGCCCTGAAAAGCGCGGCCACCAGGGTTCGAGCACAGGCTCCAGCTCCCCTCGTGCAAAGTAAGGCCGCAGCCAGTCTTCGAACAAATAGACGATGCCGGTGCCTGCCACGGCCACATCCACCGCCAGGTCGGCGGTTGCACCGATGCGCACCAGCAGCGGGCCGGTGGGCTGGATCTTGACGCTTTCGCCCTGGCTTTCAAACTCCCAGGCGGGTATGGCGCCGCTGGAGAACTGGCCGCGCAGGCAGGCGTGGTCCAGCAGCTCGCGCGGGTGCTGGGGGCGGCCGTGCTGCTCCAGGTAGACGCGCGAGGCGGCGGCGGCAAAGCGTTGCTGGCGCGGGCCGATGGGGATGGCGATCATGTCCTGTTCCAGGCGCTCGTCGTAGCGTATGCCGGCGTCGCAGCCCACCGCCAGCACATCGACAAAGCTGTCTTCGGCCACCACTTCAAGGCGGATGTCCGGGTAGGCCGCCAGAAAGGCCGGCACGATGTGGGGCAGCACCAAGCGCGAGGCGCTGACGGGCACATTCAGCCGCAGCGTGCCCGCAGGCTTGTCGCGAAAACTGTTTACCAGGTCCAGGGCCGCATCGACTTCCCGCAGCGCGGGTTCCAGCCGGTCCAGCAGGCGCGCACCGGCTTCGGTGGGGGCCACGCTGCGTGTGGTGCGGTTCAGCAGGCGCACGCCAAGCTGGTTTTCCAGGCGACGCACGGCTTCGCTCAGGCTGGATGCGCTGCTGCCCGTGGCGCGGCCCGCTTCGCGAAAACCGGCGGCGCGGGCGACGGCCAGAAATGCGTGGATGTCGGCGAGGTTGCTGACCATGGTGGATTGTTCGGTTTTCCGCACAGCCCGTGCGGAGTGAGATGGATTGTCGCACGCTCAATGGCCGCCTACAGTCGCTCCATCAACCATCCAAGGAAGCTTTTATGACCACCACCCGCACCGCCGCAGCCGGCACCTACCCCCTTGGCGACCGCAGTGTGCAGCGCCTCGGCTATGGGGCCATGCAACTGGCGGGCAAGGGCGTTTTCGGCCCGCCCAAAGACTCGCAAGCCGCGCTCGCCGTGTTGCGCGCTGCCATCGATGCGGCATCAACCACATCGACACCAGCGACTTCTACGGGCCGCACATCACCAACCAGCTGATCCGGCAGGCGCTGCATCCGTACCCGCACAACCTGGCGCTGGTCACCAAGATCGGTGCCTTGCGCGGCGCGGACGCCTCGTGGATGCCGGCGTTTTCGGCGGCCGAGCTGCGCACCGCGGTGCACGACAACCTGCGCAACCTCGGCCTGGATGTGCTGGAGGTTGTGAATCTGCGCCTCATGTTCGATGTGCACGGGCCTGCCGAGGGTTCGCTGGAAGCCCCGCTGACGGCGCTGGCCGAGCTGCAGCAGCAGGGGCTGGTGCGCCACATCGGCCTGAGCAATGCCACGCGCCAGCAGATCGTCGAGGGCCGCCGCATCGCCCGCATCGTCTGCGTGCAAAACCAGTACAACCTGGCGCAGCGCGGTGATGACGCTCTGATCGACGAACTGGCCGCCGCAGGCATCGCCTACGTGCCTTTCTTTCCGCTGGGCGGCTTTTCGCCTTTGCAGTCGGACGTGCTGACCCGCGTGGCGGGCGAGCTGGGTGCCACGCCCATGCAGGTGGCGCAGGCCTGGCTGCTGCAGCGCGCGCCCAACATCCTGCTGATCCCGGGCACCTCGTCACTGGCGCATTTGCAGGAGAACCTGGCTGCCGCGCATCTGGTGCTGCCCGCCCAGGCACTGGCGGCGCTGGAGACCATCGGCGCGGCGGCTTGATTTGTCTATTTCCTCAAAGGTTTTAGGCCTCTAGTGCTTATTCCACCAGCACAAGTAGCTACTCTTTAGGTAGCAATCAGGCATCCACCAGGCTGCAATACGCCTTGCGGGTTTCGGGCGACACCGCGGCCACCAGCTGGGCGTAGGTGGTTTGGTGGCGGGCCATCATGCGGGCCGAGGCCACGGTTTTGGACTTGCAGAACCAGTGGCAAGTGTGCTGCATCAAAAACAGCTCGGCCGACATGGTGAAAGCCTTGTCTTTGGCCGAGGTGGTGGTGGCCGTGTCCGCCGCACGGGCGATGCCCTGGGCGTGGATGGCGAAGACCTTGCGCAGGTCGAAGGTGGCGCTGGGGAACAGCGTGTCGGCATAGGGCAGGGCGATGGCGATTTTGCTGACGCGGGTCTGCTCGGTACCGGCTTTGGCAAATTCGCTGGCAAAGCGCTTGAACTGCTCGGCCAACTGGGCTTCGCTGGTGTTCAGCAGGGCCCAGATTTGCTCTTGCCGGGCCAGGTCTTTTTCGCCCAGCGCCCGCAGGTAGCCCTGGGTGACGGTCTCCATCAGCTTTTCGATCTGGTACTGGCTAAGGTGGCTGCCCAGCGTGGCAATGCGCTGGCGCTGGTCGCGCGAGGTCAGCGCGTAGCTGCCGATGGCGATCAAGATCGCCAGGATGAGAAAGTCCATGGAGCGGTGTTGAGAGGTAAGGGCAAGCCTGCGCGCAGGCTAGAAAAATGGGGCAGAAGGGGTTTTAGCCGCCCAGACCTGCGTAGATGTTTTGCACGTCGTCGTTGCCATCAATCGCGGCCAGGAAGGCTTCGACTTCTTCCAATTGCTCGGCGCTCAGGCTGGCGGGGTCCACCGGGTTCTTGGCCTTATAGCCCAGCTTGGCCGACAACACGGTGAAGCCGTGGGTGGGCAGGGCGCGGCTGACCAGGTCCAGGTCGGCCGGGTCGGTCAGGAAGGTGGTGCTGCCGTCTTCCTCGCCGGGTTCAAAGTCTTGCGCACCGGCTTCGATGGCGGCCAGCTCGGGGTCTGCGCCCTTGGCCGCGGGTTCGGCTTCGATCATGCCAACGTGGTCAAAGTCCCAGGCCACCGAGCCGGAGGTGCCCAGCTGGCCTTTGCGGAACAGCACGCGCATCTCGGGCGCGGTGCGGTTGACGTTGTCGGTCAGGCACTCGACCATCAGCGGTACGCGGTGCGGGGCAAAGCCCTCGTAAATCACGTGCTCGAAGTTGACGGCTTCGCCGGTCAGGCCCGCGCCTTTTTTGATGGCCCGGTCCAGCGTTTCCTTGGGCATGGAGACCTTGCGGGCCTGCTCCACCAGCAGCCGCAGCCGGGCGTTGGCGGCAGGGTCGGCCCCGCTGCGTGCGGCGATCATGATGTCTTTGGACAATTTGCCAAATACGCGGCCCCTGGCGTTGGCTGCCAACTCTTTACCTTTTGCTTTCCACTGCGCGCCCATGGTGCGATTCCTTCTATATGGTCTTTGGCTCACCACCTAGGGTGATGAATTGCGGGGCTTGGTTATAACACCGTGCGGCGGGTGGAGTCCGGGCAGCCATTTGGGAGAATGGCCCGCACCCCGGCAACCCGCCCATCTACCTTCTGGAGACCCCCTTGGCCACTGAAATCGAACGCAAGTTTCTCGTCACCGGCGATGCCTGGCGCCAAGGCCCCGGCACCCTGCTCAGCCAGGGCTACCTGAACCGCGACAAGCAGCGCACCGTGCGCGTGCGTATTGCGGGCGAGCAGGCTTTTTTGACCATCAAGGGGGCGAACCAGGGCGCGACGCGGGCCGAGTTTGAATACCCGATTCCGCTGGCCGATGCGGCGCAAATGTTGGCGCTGTGCGATGGGCCCACCGTTGAGAAAATCCGCCGTGTAGTGCTGTTTGGGGGATTCGCCTGGGAAGTGGACGAATTTTTAGGCCAGAACGCCGGTCTGGTGGTGGCCGAGATCGAACTAACGTCCGAAGACAAGGTGTTTGCCCGGCCCGCGTGGGTGGGCCTGGAGGTGACGGACGATGCGCGTTACTACAACTCCCGCTTGGCGACGCATCCGTACTGTGATTGGCAAGCTCCCTGATTTAGGCTCCGACCATCGCTCCGCGCGCCGATTCACCCCGGTCCAGCCGCGCGCTGTACAGCGTCAAGGCTAGCGCGCCCAGCGTCACCCCGGCGGCCAGCAGCGGCAGGGTGCGCAGCGACCAGCCCGCGGCAATCGCGCTGCCGCCCAGCCAGGCACCCAGGGCGTTGCCGAGGTTGAAGGCACCGATGTTCAGCGTGGAAGCCAGGCTAGGCGCATCCCCGGCCTGGGACACCACCCGCACCTGCAAGGGCGCGCCGGTGGCGAACGACACCACGCCCCACAGCACCAGGGTGGCCACGGCTGGCCAGACCCACTGGCTGGTGACCGAGAACGTCACCAGCACCACGGCAATGGCTGCAAAGATGCACATCAGCGACGGCATTAGCCGCCAGTCGGCCAGCCGCCCGCCCAGCAGGTTGCCAATGGTCAGGCCCACGCCGCACAGCAGCAGCACGTAGCTGACGTTCTGCGGGGCGATGCCAGTTACATCGCGCAGGATGGGCGTGATGTAGGTGAACATGGTGAACATGCTGGCCGATGCCAACATGCTCATGCCCAGCGCCAGCCACACCTGCTTGTGGCGCAGCACGCGGAACTCGCCCAAAGCGCTGCCGCTCAGTGTCTGGCGCAGTGCGGGCACCCAGCGCAGCACGGCAGCCATGGCCAGCACGCCGATTACCGACACCGCCCAGAAGGTAGAGCGCCAGCCGGTCTGCTGCCCCAGCAGCGTACCCAGCGGCACGCCCAGCACATTGGCCAATGTCAGGCCCGCAAACATCATCGACATAGCTTGGGCGCGCTTCTCCGGTGCGACCACCTGGGTGGCCACCACCGCGCCAATGCCGAAGAAGGCCGCGTGGCAGAACGAGGTCAGCACCCGCGCCACCATCAGCCAACCGTAGCTGGGGGCCAGCGCGCAGCCGATATTGCCCAGGATGAACAAGGCCATCAGCCAGGCCAGCGTGGTTTTGCGCGGCATCTTGGCCGTGGCCACGGCCAGCACCGGGCCGCCCACCGCCACGCCCAGCGCGTAGGCGGAGACCAGCATGCCCGCCGCGGGAATGGTCACGCCCAGGTCGGTGGCGACTTCGGGCAGCAAGCCCATGATGACGAATTCGGTAGTGCCAATGCCAAAAGCGGCAACGGCCAGGGCCAGCAGGGGGAGGTTCATAACAATAACGGGGGGCTGGGCCGCAGAGCGCGGCGGGGATGAAAGTACGGGTAAGTCCTAGGATTCTAGGGGTATTGGCTATTTCGTGCAGGCACCGAATTTTGTAAGGTTTTTAGACCTCTAGCGCAATAACCATATGCACAGACAGCTATTTATTTTGTAGTGTTGGGCAGGGGCTGCTAGCATGCGGGCTATGACGCAATGCCCCGACCTGGACCCCGCCGCACCGCTTATTTTTATCATCAACGCCGCCTCGGGCCGCAGCGATGCCGATGCCAAGCGGGCGGTGATCGACCAAGCCCTGCAAGCCGCCGGGCGCACCGGCGAGCTGTGCTTTACCCGCCCTGCCGATCTGCCCCGCGTGGCCCGCGAAGCCGCGGCCACCGCCCTGGCCACCCGCTCGGCGGTGGTGGCGGTAGGCGGCGACGGCACCATCAACGCCGTGTCCCAGGCCGCGCACGCCGCGGGCTGTGCCATGGGCGTGGTGCCGCTGGGCACCTTTAACTACTTTGCCCGCACCCACGGCATTTCCACCGAGCCCGCGCAAGCCGCGCAGATGCTGATGCAGGCCGTGCCCACGCCGGTACAGGTGGGCACGGTGAACGGCCACGTGTTTCTGGTCAACGCCAGCCTGGGCCTGTACCCGGTGCTGCTGGAAGACCGCGAAACCTACAAGGCCCGCTTTGGCCGCAGCCGCTGGGTGGCCCTGGGCGCGGCTCTGATGACGCTGCTGCGCGGCCACCGCCAGTTGCACCTGCACATCGACCAGGGCGGCGTGGTGCGCAATGTGCGCACGCCCACCCTGTTTGTGGGCAACAACCGGCTGCAGCTGGAGCAGGTGGGTGTGAACCTGAGCGAGCACCCGGCGCGCCCGTTGGACGATGGCCAGATCGCCGCCGTGATGCTCAAACCCATCGGCACCCTGGCCATGGTGGGCCTGATGCTGCACGGGGCGATGGGCACGCTGGGCGAGGCCGGCAACGTGGACAGTTTTGCTTTCTCGCGCATGGTGGTGCAGCCGCGCCGCCGCAAGATCAAGGTGGCGTTTGACGGCGAAGTCACCCGCATGCGCACCCCGCTGGAGTTCCGCGTGGCCGCGCAGCCTTTGTACCTGCTGAAATCCGCCGAGGGCAGCCGCGCATGACGGTGCTGCTGCAGATATCCGACCCGCATTTCGGTACCGAGCAGGCCCCGGTGGTCGAGGCTCTGGCCGCCTTGGCGCGGCAGCAGCAGCCGGATTTGCTGGTGCTGTCGGGCGACATCACCCAGCGCGCGCGTCCGGCCCAGTTCCGCGCGGCGCGGGCCTTTATGGACCGGCTGGGCGGGCCGCTGCTGGCGATTCCCGGCAACCACGACATCCCGCTGCTCAACCTGTGGGCGCGCTGGCAACACCCTTACGCCCGGCATTGCGCGGCCTTCGGGGCCGATCTGGAGCCGGTGTTCCGCTCTGCCGATCTGTTGGCCATCGGCGTGAAAACCACCCGGGCCTACCGGCATGAAAACGGCGAGCTGTCGCCCGCGCAGATCGACCGCGTCGCCACGCTGCTGGCCGGGGCTACCGCGGCGCAGTTACGCGTGGTGGTGGTCCACCAGCCGATCGCGGTGCAGCGGGCCGAGGACGTAAAAAATCTGCTGCGTGGCCATGCCGATGCACAGCGCGTCTGGGCGCGCGCCGGGGCCGACCTGGTGATGGGCGGGCACATCCACCTGCCGTTTGTGCTGCCATTGCCGGGCCTGGCGCGGCCCCTGTGGGCGGTGCAGGCGGGCACGGCGGTGTCGCGCCGGGTGCGCGCGGGCGCGCCGAACTCGGTGAACCTGCTGCGCTGGCAGGCCGCCGACCGGCGTTGCGACGTAGAGCAGTGGGATTTCGCTGCCGACGCAGGCGCTTTTGTCTGTGCCCAAGTCACCTCTCTGCAGGTGCACCGGGGGCTGTATGCCGTTTGATGCAGAGTCCTGGGCAGCTTGGGCGGGGCAGCATGCGTTGCCGATATTTGGCGGGCTGCTGGTGGTGTTGCTGCTGTCCACCGGGGTGGCCTGGTGGGGGCTGCGGCGCATGCATGTGCCGCGCGAGCACAGCAGCCTGTCGCCCCCGCTGTACCTGGGCGTGCGGCTGGCGGCGGGCTTCGCGGTGATCGTGGCCGCGGCCTGGGTGTTTGCCGAGCTGGCCGAAAAGCTGGGCACCGATGGAACCATGGGCCGGGCCGACCAGGCGCTGGCCGACAGCCTGCGCACCCAGCTGCCGCTTGCCGCGCTGCAGGGGTTTGCGCTGCTGACGCGTCTGGCCGACACCGCCACCGTCACCGGCCTGTGCATCCTGGTCGCGGTGCTGTTGGTGTGGCGTGGCCGCCGCTGGCTGGCACTGGGCTGGGTGCTGGCCGTGGCAGGCAACGGCGTGCTCAACACCACGCTGAAGCAGATTTTTGCGCGGGTGCGGCCGGTGCACGACGACGGGCTGGTAGTGGCCCACGGCTTCAGTTTCCCCAGCGGCCACAGTTCGGGCTCGGTGGTGCTGTACGGCATGCTGGCCTATGTGCTGTGCCGCTTTGTGCCGCCACGCTGGCATTTTCCGCTAGTGCTGGCCGCGGTGGCGCTGGCGTTTTCGGTGGGCGTGAGCCGGGTGTTTTTACGCGTGCACTTTGCCAGCGATGTGCTGGCGGGGTTTGCGTCTGGCACGGCCTGGTTGGTGGTTTGTATCACCAGCATCGGGCTGACGCGCTGGATGTACCCCCAACCCGGAATTTATAAAAAATAGGCCTCTAGCGCATATGCTGTCTACGGTAGTAGCTACTTATTTAATAGCAATGGCTTAAAACGCCACCCCGGCCACCAGGATGATGTTGGCGTAGGGCGTGCACTCGCCGGTGCGCACCATGGCGCGGGCCTGGCCGCAAAGCTTTTTGAATTCGGCATGGTTGACGGTGGCGGGTTGGGTGGCGAGCTGGTCGGCGCACCAGGCGGGCAGTTGGCGGTCGTCGCCCACCAGGGCTTCGGTGGCGATGATGCTGGACTCCACCTGTAGCTCGGTCAAAACTGCTTGCAACACGGTACGCAGGTCGGGCGTGCCAGGGCAGACGGCCAGGTCGATGCGCTGTGGCGCGCCGGGGCCCACGGGGATGGGCAGGCCCGCGTCGCCCAGCACCAGCATGTCGCCATGGCCCATGCTGGCAATGACCTGGGAGAGTTCGGCGTGGAGCAAAGAGGTGCGTTTCATGGTGTCTATGGTGGTGAGGTGGATGCGCGCACGACCAGCTCGGGCTGCAGCAGCATTTGTTTGGCATCTAGCCGCCCGCCCTGGATGCGTTCGAGCAGCATGTCCACCGCCAGCTGGCCAATGCGCTGCTTGGGTTGCACGATGGTGGTCAGCGGCGGGCTGGTGAAGCGGGCCAGTTCGATGTCGTCAAAGCCGATAACCGACAGGTCTTGCGGGATGCGCAGCCCGGCCTCGTGCGCGGCGCTGAGCGCGCCTATGCCCATCAGGTCGTTGCACACAAACACCGCGCTGGGCCGGTGGCCCGATTGCAAAATTTCCTGCATGGCGTTGAAGCCGCCCTGGCTGCTGAAGTCGCTGTGCCAGAGCAGGTCGTCTGCCAGGGCCGCCGCCGCCAGGGCGTTGCGCCAGCCCTGGATACGCTGGGCGCTGGGGCTCAGGTCGGCCGGGCCGCCGATGCAGGCGATGCGCCGGTGGCCCAACGCCACTAGGTGCTCGGTGGCCATCTGGCCGCCTTGCAGGTGGGCGGTTTCCACCAGGTCGCAGTGCACATGGGTGACCTCGCGGTCGAGCAGCACGGTGGGGGTGGTCAGGCCCTGCAGCAGGTCGTGCAGGTCGCTGGCTTCGCCGGTGGAGATGATGATCAGGCCGTCCACCCGCTTTTCGGCCAGCACCTGCAGGTAAACGCTTTGGCGGCGTGGCTCGTCGTCGGTGTTGCACAAAATCAGCGTGTAGCCGCTGGCAAAGCAATGGTCTTCCACGCTGCGCACGATCTCGGCGAAGTAGGGGTTGGAACAGTTGGGGATCAGCATCCCCAGGGTTTTGGTGGTGTTGCTCTTCAGGCTGCGGGCCACCGCGCTGGGCACGTAGTCGAGGGCGCGGATGGCGGCTTCTACGTCGGTACGCGCCTTGTCGCTGACGAAGCGCGTGCGGTTGACCACGTGCGACACCGTGGAGATCGACACATTGGCATGGCGGGCGACATCTTTGATGGAGGCCATTGTGTTAGTGGGCCAGCGCGCGGCGTTGGCGCACGGTGTCGATGATCACCGCCACCACGATCACGCAGCCAGTGATGATGCGTTTGCTCGGGTCGCTCACGCCGATCTGGGCCAGGCCCGCTTCCAGCACGGCGATGATTAGCACGCCAAAGAAGGTGTTGATGACCGAGCCGCGCCCGCCCATCAGGCTGGTGCCGCCAATCACCACCGCCGCAATTACCTGCAGCTCAATGCCGGTGCCCGCGTTCGGGTCGGCGGCTTCCAGGCGGGCGGATTGCATCAGACCCGCAAAACCCGCCAGCAGACCGGTGGCGGCAAACACCGCGATGCGGATCGGGCTGGGGTTGATGCCCGCCAGGCGCATGGCCTCCTCGTTGGTGCCGATGCCGACCACGTAGCGGCCAAACACGGTCTTGGTCAGCACCAGCTGGCCCACCACCACCAGAGCCACGGCGATGAAGAAGGCCGACGACACGCCGCCCACCCAGGGCGCAGCCAGGCCGGAGATGGCATCGCCCACGTACTGGGTGCGCGAGTCGGTCACCACATAGGCCCCGCCGCGCACGGCTTCCAGCATGCCCAGCGAGACGATGAAGGACGGCAGCCGCCACATCACCGCAATGCCGCCGGTGATGGCTCCGCACAGCAGTCCCACCAACAGGCCCAGCACCGCCGCGGGCAGCACGCCCCAGTGCCAGAGCAGGATGGCGTTGGCCGTGGCCGCCGCCGACAGGGCCAGCACCGAGCCCACCGACAAATCAATGCCCGCGATGATCAGCACAAAGGTCATGCCCACCGCCATCACCAGCAGGGCCGGGATTTCGTTGGCAATCGCGACAAAGGTCTCGCCGCTGAAGAAGTATTCGCTCAGGCTGCTGAATAGCATGACCATGCCGACCAGCACGGCGCTCAGGCCCAGGTAGGTGCCGAGCTGGCTGCTGGTGGGGGATTTTGGGGGTGTAGACATAGGTAAAAAAAAGGTTTAACCGTGGGTGCCGTTGAGCACCGCGGTATCGGTAAAGGCAGCGGCCAGCAAAGATTTTTCGGTCCACTCGCCGCGCTCGAACACCGTGACCAGGCGGCCATGGGCCATCACGCCGATGCGGTCGCACATCTGCATCAGCTCGCGCAGGTCGCTGGAGACCATCAGCAGGGCCTTGCCCGCCTGGGCCATTTTCTCCAATTCGGCGTAGATGTCGGCGCGCGCGCCCACGTCTACGCCGCGGGTGGGTTCGTCCAGCAGCAGCACGTTGCATTCGCGGTGCAGCCAGCGGGCGAACACCACTTTTTGCTGGTTGCCGCCGCTGAGCGTGCCCACCGCCTGCTCGGGGCTGTTGCAGCGTATCGACAGGCGCTGCACCATGTCTTGGGCAATGGTGTTTTCGCGGGCCACGTCCAGCCAGCCCGCGTGGGACACCGCGCCCACGTCGCTCAGTGTGGTGTTGATGCGGATGGGCTGGGCCAGCAGCAGGCCCTGGGATTTGCGGTCTTCGGTGACCAGGCCGATCCCAGCGGCAATCGCCTGGATGGGCGAGCGCCAGCCTGGGTGCGACTGTCCCTGGATGGTGATCTCGCCCGTGTCGGCGCGGTCGGCCCCAAACAGCAGGCGCAGCAGCTCGGTGCGGCCACTGCCCACCAGCCCGGCGATGCCAAAGACTTCACCGGCATGGACTTCCAGGTCCACGCCTTGTACGGCCTTGCCGCGGCCCAGGTTTTTGGCGCTCAGTAGCAGCTTGCCGCGCGGGCGGCGCGGGCGGTGCATGTCCTGGTCGACCGCGTGACCGACCATCAGCTGCACGATGTCGGGCTCGGTCACGCTGTGCATGGGGCAGACCTGCACCAGGCGGCCATCGCGCAGCACGGCCAGGGTGTCGGCAATTTGCACCAGCTCTTCCAGCCGGTGCGATACGTAAATGATGGCCACGCCCTGGGCCTTGAGCAGCGCAATCTGGTCGAACAGATGCTGCGTCTCGCGCGGTGTGAGCATGGCGGTGGGCTCGTCCAGGATCAGCACGCGGGTGTTGTCCTGCAGGTTGCGGGCAATTTCCACCATCTGCTGCTGGCCGATGCCCAGCTGCGACACGGGCGTGCGCGGGTCAATGTCCTGGATGCCCATTTTGGCCAGTTGCTGGGCGGCGCGGGTGTGGAGTTGCGCGTGGTCGATCCAATGGGCGCGCCAACGGCCCCGGTGGGGAATGGCGCCGAGCAGCAGGTTTTCGGCCACGGTGAGGGTGGGCACCAGGCTCAGCTCCTGCATCACCATGCGCACGCCCTGGGCCTCGGCTTCGCGGCGGGCGGCGGGTGCAAAGGGTTGGTCGCCCAGCAGCATGCTGCCTAGGCTGGTGCGCTCCAGGCCGGAGATGATTTTGGACAGCGTGCTTTTGCCCGCGCCGTTTTCGCCCGTCAGCGCCAGCACTTCGCCGGGGCGCAGCGACAGGGACACGCCGTGCAGCACGGTGTTGCTGGCGTAGGTTTTGCTGACCGACTGGATGGTGAGGACGGGGGAGGGGGTCATAGGATTCACGATGGGGAGTGGCGCAGACGGATGCCTGCGCCACGGGGGGCCGAGCTTACTTGGTGTCTTTTGTCACCAGCACCACGTCGGTCTGGATCGCGGCGGGCATTTCGGCTTGCTTCTTCTTCTCGGCCAGCGCCTTGAGCGCGATCTCGATGCCGAACACGGCTTGCTTGGCACCGAACTGGTCGGCGGTGGCCAGCATGCGGCCGTCTTTCAGCATGGGTTTCACGGCGGTGATGTTGTCGTAGCCGACGACCTGCACCTGACCGGTTTTGCCCGCAGCCTTGACGGCGGCTACCGCGCCCAGGGCCATGTTGTCGTTACCGGCCAGCAGGGCCTTGAGGTCGGGGTGTTCGCGCAGCATGCCGGATGCCACGGTGTTGCCCTTGTCGATTTCCCAGTTGCCCGACTGCACGCTGACCACGGTGGCACCGGCGGCCTTCATCGCGTCCTGGTAGCCCAGGGTGCGCTGCTGCGCATTGAAGGTGGTGGACACGCCTTCGATGATGCCGACCTTGTCACCCGCCTTCAGGCTCTTGGCCAGAAAGTCGCCGACCAGCTTGGCACCGGCGCGGTTGTCGGGGCCGGCAAACGGGATCTGGATGGCCTTTTCTTTTTGCGCATCGGCATCGAGCTGGTTGTCGATATTGACCACCAGAATGCCCTTGTCGATGGCGGTCTTCAGCACCGGCACCAGGGCCTTGGAGTCGGCCGGGGCGATGACGATGGCATCGGCCTTCTGGGCAATCATCTGCTCGACCATGCGGATCTGGGCCGCGGTGTCGGTTTCGTTCTTGATGCCGTTGGACACCAGGGTGTACTTGGCGGCGTTGGCCTTGTTGTGGGCCTTGGCACCGTCTTCCATGGTGCGGAAGAACTCGTTGGCCAGCGACTTCATCACCAGGGCTACCTTGGGCTTGTCGGCGGCAAAGCTGGGGCCAGCGAACAGCCCGGCCAGGATGCTCAGGGCGAGGGTGGTTTGGACGGTACGGCGGGTGAATTTCATGGGTTTGTCTCCAGGGCGTTGTGAAAGTTACAGCGGGCGGGCGAGGGCGGCGGGGCCGGTCCGAGCGGGCTTCTGTGGCGCGGATAATAACTTGGCAAACGTTTGCGCAAACGTTTTCTATCTACAGACAAACCCGCAAGAACAGGTAAAGACAGCCGCAACGCCCCCTGTTTTGGGCGCAAGGAGGCAAGTTTTTCCGCGCGTCAGCGGCTGTACCGAGATGGTTTCGAAAGAAATAGCTGTTGATATGCACCGCAGCGTGGCAGCATGCAGAAACACGTTTTGTAAACGACGTGTAACTTTGACTACAAACCATCTCAATGAGGTTGACAGAATGCAATTGTTCCAAAACATGAAAATCGGTTTGCGGCTGGCGACCGGGTTTTCCATCGTTATCGGCCTGCTCATCGCCATGGCGGCGGTGGGCATCAGCCGCATCAACGCGGTGGACGAGAACACCGAAACCATCCTGCACGACCGCTACCACAAAGTGGCGTTGGCGCAGAAAATTGAAAACGAGGTCAACCGCCAATCCAGAGCGTTGCGCACCGCCCTGATTGCGAGCGACGCACCGGTGGTGCAAGGCGAACTGGCCAAGGTAGAGGACTCTGCTGTCGTGATCGGCAAGGCGTTAGAAGAGTTGCAAACCATCGTGCACACCGACAAAGGCAAGGCTGCACTAAGTGCCATGCTGGAGGCGCGGGCCAACTTCAAGAAACACGAGCAAGAGCTGGTCGCGTTGGTCAAGGCCGAGAAGATTGATGAAGGACGGATCTATCTGGTCAAGGAGATGCTGCAGCCGCAAAACGCCTACCTGTCGGCGATCGAAAGTTTTGTAAAAACCCAGACCGACGGCATGGAAGAGTTTGGTTCGCAGGCCGCTTCCATGGCCCACGGTGCCAATGTGCTGATGGTGGTGCTGACCGCCTGCGCTACGCTGCTGGCCGCGGGCCTGGCCTATGGTCTGACCCAATCCATCACGCGGCCGATCCGCCAGGCGGTGCATGTGGCCCAGACGGTGGCTTCGGGTGATTTGACATCTGCGATCCACGTGGTGTCGGCCGACGAAACCGGTCAGCTGCTGGCCGCACTGCAGGCTATGCAGGCAAGCCTGTTCCAGGTGGTCGGGCGGGTACGGCTGGGGTCCGAGAGCGTGTCCAACGCCAGCGTGGAAATTGAAGGCGGTAACCACGATCTGTCGGGCCGCACCGAGCAGCAGGCTAGCGCGCTGGAACAGGCTGCGGCCTCGATGGAAGAGCTGAGTTCCACCGTCAAGCTCAACGCGGACAACGCCCGCCACGCCAACCAACTGGCGCTGAATGCCTCCAGCGTGGCCTCCCGTGGCGGCGAGGTGGTGAACCAGGTGGTGGACACCATGCGGGGCATCAACGACAGTTCCAAGAAGATATCCGACATCATCAGCGTCATCGACGGCATTGCATTCCAGACCAATATCCTGGCGCTGAACGCTGCAGTGGAAGCCGCCCGCGCAGGCGAACAAGGCCGCGGCTTTGCGGTGGTGGCCAGCGAGGTGCGCAGCTTGGCCAGTCGCAGCGCCCAGGCGGCGAAAGAGATCAAGGCGTTGATTGGCACCAGCGTGGAGCGGGTAGACCAAGGCACGGCGCTGGTGGACCAGGCCGGTACCACCATGGCCGAGGTGGTTCGGTCGATCAAGCAGGTGACCGAGATCATGGGCCAGATCAGCGCGGCCAGCTCCGAGCAGGCCACCGGCGTGGCGCAGGTGGGCGAAGCGGTGATCCACATGGACCAGGCCACGCAGCAGAATGCCGCACTGGTCGAGCAAATGGCCGCCGCTGCCAGCAGCCTGAAAGGCCAGGCCCTGGCCCTGGTGGACTCGGTGGCCGTGTTCAAGCTGGGCACGCAAATTCCGACCTTCCTGGATGCTGTGCCAAAGCGGCAACTGATCCGTTAGCTGGATTTGAATGAAATCGGCCTCCAGCGTAGAAGGTATATACGCTGGTAGCTATTGATTTAGTAGTATTTGGCGATGGAGACGCACGCGGTATCGCGGCAACAAAGTCCCTCAGCGCGCCGCCGCCCGCATACAGACAAGGTGCCTAGGCTGCGGACGATGCCTGCAGCACGGTCTGGTTGCGCCCCCGCGCCTTGGCCTGGTACAGCGCCTGGTCGGCTTGCTGCACCAGCAGGTCGGTGGTTTCGCCCACGGTGGGCACGTGCAGGGCCACGCCCAGGCTGGCGGTGACCATGCCGAAGGGCGATGCCGCGTGTGGCAAGGCCAGGGTGGCCAGGGCCTGGCGGGCGGTTTCGGCGATGTGCAGGGCTTCGGCGGCATCGCGCACCGGGGCCAGCAGTACAAATTCTTCGCCACCGTAGCGGGCCACCAGATCGCCGGTGCGGTGCAAATGCGCGGCCAGCATGCGGGCGATGTGGCGCAGGCAGTCGTCGCCCGCCAGGTGGCCGTAGTGGTCGTTGTAGGCTTTGAAAAAGTCCACGTCCAGCATCACCAGCGCCAGCGGCTGGCCGCTGCGGGCGGCGCGGCTCCATTCGCTGGCCAGCACTTCGTCGAAGCGGCGGCGGTTGGCAATGCCGGTCAGGCCGTCGGTGGCGCTCAGGGCGGCCAGCAGGGTGTTGGTGGCTTCCAGTGCCTGGGTGCGTTCGCGCACTTTGTCTTCCAGCCCGCGTTCGTGGGTTTTCAGTTCGGTCAGCAAAATGGCGAAACCGATGCCGATGGTGCACAGCGTGAAGATGAACTCTTGCGCCCGCACGATTTCCAGGTGCACATCGACTGCCCCGAACGGCTGGTGGCCGGTGGTCAACACCCAGGCGGTGGCCAGGGAAATCAGCGCCACGGCCAGTGCCGTCCAGCGCACGCCAAAGCGCACGGCCAGGTACAACACGGGCGGTAGCAGCAGGTCGGGTGTCACCGATACGCCGCCGATTTCGCCCCGGTGGATGCTGAAGACCAGCCCGGCCAGTGCCAAGCCCAGCAACACGACGGTGCCGTCGAGCAGGGTAAAGCGGATGGGGGCTGACAGCACCGGCCCAGAGAAGCTGAGCAGCAGCGGCGTGTAGATCAGCAGCCCCAGCGCATCGCCAAACCACCATAACCGCACCAGCGTCAGGTACGGCGTGGTGGTGCTGGCATCCAGTTGCAGCAGTACGGCCGATGCCAGCAGGCTGGCCAGCAGCGCGGCTGCGATAGGCCCGGCGGCGATGAATTTACCGAAGTCCCGAAACCGCTGCAGCCCCAGTGACGCATGCATACGCCGCATCAGCCAGTAGGCGAACACCACCTCGGCCAGGTTGACCAGGCTCAGCAACACCGCGCCCCAGGGTGAAAAAGCCGACAAACTGGCCAGCACGTCCGAGCTGTAGGTCAGCGCCGCCATGGCCCAGCCACGCTGGCCCTGGTAGCGCATCAAGGCGGCCAGTAGCACGGCATTGGGCAGCCAGACCACGACCTCGGTTTCAGGGGTGACGGCGCAAAGGAGGGTGAGCTTGACGCTGGCGAAATGCAGCAGCGGCAGCAGCAGGTAAATCCACCAGGGCGGGCGGTCTTGTCCGTTGGACAAGTGGAGTGGTGTCAGGGTGGCGTTCACCCGCCTATCGTATAAGACTCTGGTTTTTTAAGGAATTCAGGCCTCTAGCGCATACGCTACCTACGCTAGTAGCTATGTTTTTTGTAGTGCTGGCATGGCCGGTTGCCAGATCCGCCGCAGTGCGGGCACCAGCGCCAGATACACCGCGCCAAACAGCACAAAGCCCAGGGTCAGCACCTGGCTTTCAAACTGGCTGTTGAGCAGCAAGAACAGGCCCACGCCCACCATGCGGCCAATGCCCAGGGGGATTTCGCGCACCACGATGTAGTCCAGCTTGTGCTGGTCGTAGTCGGGGGCGGATTCGATGGCCGCGTAGCTCCAGGCCATTTCGCAGGTGGTGATGGTGTTCATGCCGATGGCGCTGGCAATGCCATAAACCACCAGCATGCCGGGCTGTTGCACCAGCGCCAGCCCCACGGAGGCAGCGCACACCAGCAGCGCCCCCAGGGTGTAGATGCGCAGCCGGTGCCGGGCCTGGCTGCGCGCGGCCAAGGCCACGCTGGACACCAGGCCCACCAGCGCCACCATGGCGCTGTAGGCTCCCAGGGCAAACTCGTCCTGCAGGATCGAGAAGGCCATGATGGTGACCAGAAAGCTGGTGTAGGTGCCCTGCACCGTGGCCATGGCGGTACTGACCCAGAACATGCCGCGCCAGGTGCGCTGCTTGTTGCGCCACGCGCCCAGCAGGTTGGACTGGCGTGCCAGCGGCTGGCCGGTGATGCGGGTCGACCACCAGGTCGCCACCGCAAACGTCAGCAGCGACAGGCCAAACACGGCGCTGTAGCCAGGGGCACCCGCAATGTGCTGGATCAACCAACCCGCCAGCAGCGGAGCCACGATGGCGGCGCTGCTGGTCATGTAGTTGGCGGCGTACAAGAAACGGTCGCGCTGCGCGTCCTGGGCGTTTTCCAGAAACTGCATGTGCTGGCCAATGACGAAGAAGCTGACCGCCAGGCCCAGCATGCCGCCAATCAGCACCACGTGCTGGGCGCAGTCTTCCTGCAGCCACAAGATCACCGCGTAGGCCAGCATGAACAGCACCAGCCCGACCCGCGAACTGGCCATGGGCGAGGTGCGCCGCGCGTGCAGGCTGCACAGCGGAAAGCTCAGCAGAATAGCGGCCGACTGGCTCAGGCTGTAGCTGGCCTGGGTGAGTAGCGAACGGTCGATGTTCCAGATGTAGAGGTTGACGAAGATGTTGGACAGGCCCACAGCAAAGGCTTGCAACATCATCAAAATCAAAAAACGGCGGGCGTTGAGGGTCATCGCAATGGCGGTGCAAACGGATAAGTATGCCCGCCGCTGGGCGGGCGGGGGCTGGCCGCTACAGCCGCTGTCCGTTCTCGCCAAACAGCGAGATGCGCCGCGCATCGCACTGCACACCCAGGGTGTGGCCGCGCTGGTGCGGAGTGTGGCTCTCGGCAATGACCGACATCGCCGTGCCACCCAAATCCAGCCACAGCACCACCATGGACCCCATGGGTTCGGCCAGGGTGACGGTGGCATGACCCAAGGCGGTCTGGCCCTGCGGCACCAGGTCGACGTGCTCGGGGCGGATACCCAGCACGGCTTTCTGGCCCATGTGCGGCGGCTCGGCGAAGGGGTAGGCGGCCACGTTCACGGTAAGACCGGGTGCGTGCCACACCAGTTGACCGTTGTCGGAGGCAATCACGCCGTCAAAGAAGTTCATGGTGGGCGAGCCCAAAAAGCCGGCCACGAAGCGGTTTACTGGCCGGTCGTAGACCTCGGCGGGCGTGCCGATTTGCTGGATCTTGCCGTCCAGCATCACCGCGATGCGGCTGGCCAGGGTCATGGCCTCGGTCTGGTCGTGGGTCACGTAGACCATGGTCTTGCCGATGTCGTGGTGCAGTTGCTTGAGTTCGCGGCGCAGCTCGTTGCGCAGCTTGGCATCCAGGTTGGACAAGGGTTCGTCAAACAGGTACACCCCGGCATCGCGCACCAGGGCCCGGCCAATCGCCACCCGCTGGCGCTGCCCGCCGGACAGCTGCGAGGGCTTGCGCTGCAGCAGCGGCCCCAGGTGCAGCATGGCGGCGGCGCGCTCCACGCGGCGGGTGATTTCGTCCTTGGGGATGCCGGTGATGCGCGGGCCGAAGGACATATTGCGCTCCACCGTCATGGTGGGGTAGAGCGCATAGCTTTGGAACACCATGCCGATTGACCGGTCCTTGGGGTCGGCCCAGGTGACATCGGTGCCGCCGATGGCAATCACACCGTCATGCACGTCGATCAGCCCGGCAATGCTGTGCAGCAGGGTGGATTTGCCGCAGCCCGAGGGGCCCAGCAGCACCAGAAATTCGCCATCGACCACTTCCAGGTCCATGTTTTGCAAGATGTCCACATTGCCCAGGCGGATGTGGAGTTGTTGGATCGAAACGCTTGCCATAGTGATTAGCCTTTAACAGCACCGGCGGCGATACCACGCACGAACCAGCGACCGGAGATGAGATAGATGAACAGCGGCACCGAGGAGGTGAGGATGGTGGCCGCCATGTTGACGTTGTACAAACGTTCGCCCGTGGTGGTGTTGATGATGTTGTTGAGCTGCACCGTCATGGGCAGGTTCTCGCGCCCGGCAAACACCAGGCCCAGCAGAAAGTCGTTCCAGATGCCGGTCACCTGCATGATCACCGCCACGATGATGATGGGGGTGGACATGGGAATCATCAGCTGGAAGAAGATGCGCCAGAAACCACCGCCGTCGATGTGCGCGGCCTTCACCAGCTCTTCGGGCAGGCTGGCGTAGTAGTTGCGGAACAGCAGCGTCATCACTGGCATGCCGAAGATGGTGTGCACCAGCACGATGGCGGGCAGGGTACTGAACAGGCCCAGCATCGACAAGCCGCGCACCAGCGGGTACAGGTGCACCTGGTAGGGAATGAACGCACCCAGCAGCAAGATGGCAAAGAACCAGCCCGCCCAGGGCCTGCGCCAGTAGGCCAGCGCGTAGCCGTTGAGCGCACCGATAAAGATGGACAGCGCGGCGCTGGGGATGACGATCTTCAAAGAGTTCCAGAACCCGACCTGGATGCCGGTGCACTCCAGCCCGGTGCAGGCGCTGGACCAGGCCACCACCCAGGCATCGATAGTGGGCTGGCTGGGCAGGGCGAAGATCTGGCCCAGGCGGATTTCTTCCATGGGCTTGAGCGATGTCACCACCATCACGTACAGCGGCAGCAGAAAGAACAGCGCGCTCATCAGCAAAAAGGCGTAGATACCGAGCCGGGCCGGGGTGAAAAAGCGTTGTTTAGGGCGCTGGTTGCGCACTTTGAGGGGGGAGGTTGCGGTGCGCATGGTTCAGTGGCCCTTGTTGTTTGCATGTTCCATGCGGTTCTTGGCGTACAGCCAGGGCAGCAGGGCCAGCACCGTCAGCAGCAGAACCACCGAGGCGGCCGATGCCAGACCGATGTTGGCGCGGTTGAACAGGTAGTCCATGATGAATTTGGCGGGTACCTCGCTGGCAATGCCGGGGCCGCCGCCGGTCATTGCGACCACCACGTCAAACACCTTGATCACGCCCAGCGACAGCAGCACCGTGGCGGTGGCAATGCCGGGGGCAATCATCGGCAGCACGATGCTCAGGTAGACGCGCCAGACGGGGATGCCGTCAATGCGCGCGGCCTTCCAGATTTCCTCGTCTACACCGCGCAGGCTCGCCAGCAGCAGCGCCATCACCAGCCCGGCAGACTGCCATACAGCGGCCAGGGCGATGGCGTACATCACCTTGTCCTGGCTGATGATCCAGTCGAACTCAAAGTTCGGAAAGCCCAGCTGGCGCACCGCCTCTTGCAGGCCCAGTCCGGGGTTCAGCATCCACTGCCAGACCAGGCCGGTGGCCACAAAGCTCATGGCGTAGGGGTACAGAAAGATGGTGCGCAAAATGCCCTCGCCGCGCACCTTCTGGTCGATGAATACGGCCAGAAAGAAGCCCAGCACCAGGCAGGCAATCACAAAGATCACGCCAAACAGCGCCATGTTGTGCAGCGACAGCCACCAGCGGTCGGTGGTGAAGAGCTTTTCGTACTGGGCCAGGCCGACGAAGTTGGTGTTGGGAAAGGTTTTGGCGCTGGTGAACGACACGGTGATTGACCACAGCACCGTGCCCACGTAGCACAGCAGCACGGTGATCGCCATGGGTAGCAAGGCGAAGTTGACCGCCCAGTTCTGGCGCTTGCCGCGCCGAGGCGGCGGTTTTATATTTTTTGTAAGCACAATCAGCCTTCAGTGCACGCCAATGAAGCGCGACTAGCTATAAATTTAGGAATTAGTCTCACAGGGATAACGCACCTTCCACCCAAGATGCCGTGGAACCGGCTCCGCCGGGCCACTGGTATCGCCCCCTGCATGTCGTATCGGCTTTTTAAACCGATACGAGGGGGGTGGCGAAAGATGCGCAGCACTGCAGCCTGGGGGTTAGCCCTTGATCGCGCCCTGCAGCGCCTTGACCACATCGTCCACCGACTGGTTGGTGTTCCAGTATTTGGAGATGATGTCCTGCACGGCACCGCCCACATCGGGGGCCAGCAGCATGTCGGGCACGCCGATCTGGCGGGTCTTGTCCTTCATGATGGCCAGGCCGGTTTGGGCGCACATGTCCATTTGCGACGCATCGACATCGGTGCGGATCGGGATGGAACCCTTTTTGTTGTTGAACGCAACCTGGGTGGCGGCCGAGGTCATCGAGGTGGCCAGCATCTGCTGCGCCTTGATGGCGGCCGGGTCTTTGGTGCGGGGGAACACAAACACGTCACCGGCAATGATGTAAGGCGACTTGGGGCCAAAGCCAGGGAAGCAGCCATAGTCTTTGCCCGCCACCTGCTTGGCGTTGTTGAACTCGCCCTTTGCCCAGTCGCCCATGATCTGCACGCCGGCCTTGCCGGTGATCAGCATCGAGGTGGCATCGTTCCAGTTGCGGCCCGGCGAGCCTGCATCGGTGTAGCTTTTCAGGCGCTTGAAGTCGGTCAGCACCTTGCGGAAGGCGGGGGTGTTGATGACGGCCGCATCGTGGTCCTTGAAGAACTTCAGGTACAGATCGGTACCGCCGACCTGTGCCACCCAGCTGTAGAAGGTGATGTATTCCTGCCAGCCCTGGCCACCCAGGGCCAGGGGCACCAGGCCGGCGGCCTTGAGCTTGTCCAGCGCAGCAAACAGTTCATCGGGAGTCTTGGGTTCGCTGGTGATACCGGCCTTGGCAAAGGCGGGCTTGGAGTACCAGAACCAGCTGGGCATGTGGATGTTGACCGGGGCGGCGTAGTAGTGGCCGTTGACCTTGATGCTGCTGATGACGGGCGCGGGCAGCATGGTGTCCCAGTGCTCTTTGGCGGCCACGGCATCGATGTCGTTGAGCATGCCCTCTTTGATGATGTCCAGGTACTGCTGCGAGGTGTTGAACATGGCGGCGGTGGGTGGATTGCCGCCGACGATGCGGTTGATGGCTGCTGCACGGGCCGCCTCGCCACCGGCCACGGCCGTATCGACCCACTGGCCACCCGATTTATTGAACGCAGCGGCCAGTTCCTGCACTGCCGCCGATTCGCCCCCCGAGGTCCACCAGTGCATGACTTCCGCTTTGGTTTGCGCCTGTGCGCCCGTGGCGGCCATAAGGCCGATAGTGGCCAGTGATGCAATGGCCAGGGCCACCGAGCTACGAACTTGTGCTTGCATGTTGTCTCCAGTTTTTATTGAAAGAGGGCTCACTGCCCAGGGGAAAAAGGGCAGAACCAGCGTACTAACGCCGATCCTGCCAGGAAAACCAATCAGCGCGCAGGGCGCTCTTTACGCTGTTTCAAAAAGGCCTGCACCGCCAGCGAGCTGTGCTTAGGCGTGCGTACCTGGGTGGTGTAGTCCACATGGGTAATGCCAAAGCGGCGCTCGTAACCGTAGGCCCATTCAAAGTTGTCCATCAACGACCAGATGAAGTAGCCGCGCACGTCCACCCCGGCCTTGATGGCGGTGTCCACCGCCATCAGGTGCCGCTCCAGGAAGCTAATGCGTTGGGTGTCTGCCACGCCGCCATCGGCACCCACGCTGTCGTCGCTGGCCATGCCGTTTTCGGTGATGTAGACCGGAGGCATGTCTTTGTAGCGGGTATTGAAGTCCACCAGCAGGTCGGTGAGGCCCTGGGGATATACCTCCCAGCCCATTTGTGTGCGCTCTACCGCATCGGAGTGGGGGGCTTCCTGGTAGCCGCCTTTGCCGTCCGATTCGACCTCGGTGCGGAAGTAGTAGTTGATGCCCAGGAAGTCCATCTTGGTGGAGATGATTTCCATGTCGCCCGCCAGCACCAGTGGCTCGGTGCCCGGCCACAGGCGGAACAGGTCTTGCGGGTAGGTGCCCAGCAGCAGCGGGTCGAACACCCAGTGGTTTTGCTGCACATAGGCCAGGTACGACGCATCCTGGTCGGCGGCGCTGTCGGTGTGCGGGCCAAACACGCCGGTATTGCAGACGATTCCGCGCATCGCTTTGGGGTCGTTGGCCTGGATCTTGGCCAGCGCCAGGCCGTGGCCCAGCAGCAGGTGGTGCAGGGCCTGCGTGGTCTGGCGCAGATCGGTTACGCCGGGGGCATGGCGGCCAATGCCGTAGCCCAGGTAGGCCGAGCACCAGGGTTCGTTCAGCGTGGCCCAGGCGGTCACCTTGCCTGCCAGCTCGCGGCTCATCAGGTCGGCGTATTCGGCAAAAGCGTAGGCGGTTTCGCGGCTTGCCCAGCCGCCCCGGTCTTGCAGATGCTGGGGCAGGTCCCAGTGGTACAGGGTGACGTAGGTTTGCACGCCTTTGGCGATGAGCGCGTCCAGCAGTTTTTTGTAGAAGTGGATGCCTTTGGCGTTCGGGTTGCCCTTTTCGTCCATCACGCGCGGCCAGGCGATCGACAGGCGGTAGGCATCCACGCCCAACCCGGCAATCATGTCCACATCAGCCTCCCAGCGGTGGTAGTGGTCGCAGGCCACGTCGCCGTGGTCGCCGTGCAGCACGCGGCTGGGTTCGTCGCAGTAGGTGTCCCAGATGGACTGCAGGCGGTCATCCTCGTCGGCAGTGCCTTCGATCTGGTAGGAGGCGGTGGCCACGCCCATCAAGAATTCAGGCTGGGCAATGGCCGAGTTGGCGGGGATGTTCAGGGCAGGAATATTCAGGGAGGGGGCAGCGGGCATGGTGTTCCAGAAGATGCAGCAGGGTGGGTAAGTGCCGCGATGTTAGGGACGATGGGCGTTGCGGTATGTAGGGAAAGTTTGACACCCGTACTATGGGTATCCCTGAGTGTGGCCCGATGCGGCACACTTGCACACCATGCATGACACCCCCCCACTTCTGACCGACCGCCTGGGTGCCGACGGCCTGCCGGGCGTGCCCGGCTACAGCGAACAAAAGCTGAAAAACGCCCCCCGCTTTGGCCAGGGCGCAGTGTGGCGCTGGCTCAGCGAGGCCGACCTGCTGGACCAGCGCGGCGAGGCCCAGGCCGAATCGGTGCTGGTCTCCAACAGCCACCGCGTGTGGCAACTGCTGCGCGAGATGCCGGTGGGTCTGGTGCTGTACGACGCGGACTTTAACGTGGTCTACCAGAACCGTGCCAGCGAGCTGATGACCGGTTTTGGTGCCGACGAAGCCGTGGGCCGCTCCCCCGTAGGCCTGTGGATACTGCACGACCAGGTAGTCAACCTGAACCACACCCTGCACCGCATGCGCACCGAGCGCATCTCGCTGCACGGGCGCGGCGTGCAACTGCGCCGCGACGGCCATGTGGCCTGGGTGCAGTGGTACACCACGCCGCTGTTCGACGGCGACCTGTTCATCGGCTACCTCGGCACCCACACGGACATCAGCGAAGAGCTGCGTGCTCACACCGCCGTGCGCGCCGCCAAGCAGCAGGTCGATCTGCTGGTGGACGCGGCGGTAGACATCGCCATGCTGCAACTCTCGCCGCTGGGCCGGGTGCAAAGCTGGAACCGCAATGTGCAGACCCTGTTTGGCTTGCCCGCGCTAGAGGTGCTGGGCCAGGATCTGGCGGAGGTGCTGGACCTGCCCGCGCATTGGCCTGCACTGCTAGACGGTGCGGCGGGCGGTGCGCGCATGGAATTTGAGGGCTGGCTGCCGCGCCAGCCCGAGGGGCGTTTCTGGGGCAACCTGCTGCTGTACCCGCTCACCGATGAAGTCAACACCGTGGTGGCCGTGGTGCTGGTGGCCCGCGACCTGAGCGACCGCCGCATGGCCGAGCAAAAAATCCGCGACAGCGAAGCCCTGCTGTCGGCCATCGTCTCCACCACCAGCGACGCGATTCTGGGCCTGGACGCGCAGGCTTGCGTGGTCTTCAGCAACTCGGCCGCCCAGCGCATCTTTGGCCGCAGCGATGCACAGTTGCTGGGTCTGCCGCTGGCCGATGTGCTGCCCCATGCCGACCTGCCCGGCCTGATCGGCGCGGTGTGCACCCTGTCGGGCAAACGCCATGACGGAGCGACCCTGCACCTGGAGGCCTCGGCCAGCGAAACCCGCGTCAACGGCGAAATCCTCGTCACCCTGACCGCCCGCGACGTGACCGAGCGGGTCGAATCCGAACAGGCCCTTCAGCACTACCGCGAGCAGCTCTCGGCCCTGTCGCGCCAGCTGATGGAGGCCGAACAGCAAACCAACCGCCGCCTGGCCCAGTTGCTGCACGACCAGCTCGGCCAGACGCTCAGCACGCTGCGCATCTCGGTCGATGCGCTGCGTGCCCAGCTGCCGCCCAGTGCCACGCCCGCCATCGACAAAAGCTGGATCCGCGTGTCCGGCATGATCGACCGCGGCATGCGCGAGGTGCGCCAGGTGCTGGTCGAGCTGCGCCCGCCGCTGCTGCAAGAGCATGGCCTGGGCGTGGCGCTGGACAACGAAGTCCAGGCCGAAGCCGCCAACCACAGCGCGGTGGCCCTGCGCCTGCACATTCCCCCGGCCATGGCCGACCGCCGCTGGAACCCCGAGGTCGAATACGCCGTCTTCATGGTGGCCCGCGAGGCCATCGGCAACGCCCTGTGCCACGCCCGCTGCCAAAGCCTCACCGTGGGCATCGAGCCCCTGGGCACCCAGGGCCTGCGCCTGGTGGTGCAAGACGACGGTATCGGCCTGGGCCCCATCGGCCAGGCCCTGAAACCCGGCCACCTGGGCCTGGTGGGCATGCGCGAACGCTCCCAGGCCATCGGTGCCCACCTGAGCGCCTGCCCGGCCAGCAGCTTGGATGGCGAGCGCGGCACCGTCATCGAACTGAGCTATTCCCCATGACAGATTCTGTGTACCTGGTCGATGACCACGCCATCCTGCGCGAAGGCCTGCGGGCGCTGCTGGAGCCGTCCGGCTTTAACGTGGTGGGCGAAAGCGGCGACCTGCCTACCGCCCTGCACGACATCGTGCGCGCCCCGCCGGATTGCGTGCTGCTGGATTTGTCGCTGGGCGAACGCTCCGGCCACGAGCTGCTGGCCGAGCTGCAGCGCCGCAAAATTCCCAGCCGCGTGGTCGTGCTGAGCATGATGGCCCAGCCCCGCCAGGTGATGGATGCCGTGCGCATGGGCGCAATGGGCTATGTGCTCAAGGGCGCGTCGGGGGCCGAGGTCATCACCGCACTGCGCCAGGCCTGCTGCGGCCAGCACTACTGGAGCGCTGCCATCGAGCGCGTGGCCCAGGAAGCGCTGCTGCCCGCCGACCCCGGCGCGCCGCTGGAGCCGCTGCACACCCTGTCGCAGCGCGAGCGGCAGGTGCTGAACCTGGTGGTGCGCGGGCAGCCTAGCAGCAGCATTGCCCATACCTTGAACATGTCGGCCAAGACGGTGGAAACCTACCGCTCGCGGGTGATGGGCAAGCTGGGGGTGAGCGACATCACCGGGCTGGTCCGGCTGGCGGTGAAAGAGGGCTTGTTGGATGGAGAGTGACATTTTTTAAGAAGAATCGGCCTCTAGCGTATATTCCATATACACTAATAGCTATTATTTATATAGCAAAAAGGTCGCACGATGGGGACCAGAAAATGTCGGCTTTCACCGACACCGTAAGCCATTGATTCCATTGGCTTCTTAGCAACCAGGCCGGGAACTTGTCGGTGAATCCCGACAAGCTGCCCTCCCGTCTACCCGCCAGTCCGTTGATTCCATTGGGTATTTTTCTTGGCATGTATCTTGTGAATACCTTGCCGGGCCTGTTGCAGGCAGCGTCCCCCGGTGTTTGGTTTTCACTACAGGTGTCTCCGATGTCTATTCTTCTCATGCTGGTACTGGTTCCCTTGGCTTTGGTGCTCGTGTTGGTGATTGCGGCGGTGGCTTCGGCACCGCCGTCGTCTTCGGATACCGCGGGCGCTTCGTACCGTATGCTGAAACCGTCTGCACGGCCACGGCGCGGTTCTGAGTCCCAGGCAACGTCCGAGAACGACGCGTCCTCTGTGGCCGCCGCGGGTTTCCAGTAAGCCATGGCGGCTGTGCTGGGTCCGCGGGCAGGCGAGGGCCCTTGGACCGGGGCCTTGAAGGGCTGGATGCGCAGGGTCCGGCCGCGCTACCGTTTACCGGCCGATACGCGCCGCACCCGCTATGGCGATGCGTCGGCCGCTGTGCCATTGCTTGCGCCGCAGTTGGAACAACAGGTGGCTGAATTGCAAGAAGAAATCGTCCAGCTGCGCGTGCGCCAGCAACAACTGGAAATTTTGGCCCACCACGACACCCTCACCGGGCTGGCCAACCGCAAGCTGCTGCAAGACCGCTTCCAGGGCGCAACAGAGCGGGCGCAGCGCAGCGGCGCGTGCTGTGGGCTGCTGATGCTGGACCTGGACGGTTTCAAGGCCATCAACGACCGCTACGGCCATGCCGCGGGCGACACGGTGCTGGTCGAGGTAGCGCGGCGGCTGGTGGCGGCGATGCGGGTCAGCGACACCGTGGCGCGCCTGGGGGGCGATGAGTTTGTGGTGCTGATCGAGTCGGTGCAGGGCGCGCGCGAGGTGCTGCAGATGTGCCGCATGCTGCTGTCCACCCTGCGCGAGCCGGTGCATCTGGACTCGGGTACGACGCTGTCGGTAGGGGCCAGTATCGGGCTGGCCATGTACCCGGACGACGGGTTGGATTTGCCGCACCTGCTGCATGCGGCCGACCAGGCGATGTACGCCTGCAAGGCGACCGGCACGCTCCAATGCGGCATGCCGCACAACAGGCCTGTGCAGCCGTTGCCGGTGCCCCCACAGGCCGCGTTGCCGCCCATAATGGGTGCCCACCCCGCCCTTGAACCTGCCGATGTGCCCCCACACGGCGGCCCGCCCTACACCATGGTTTCTGAAGCCGACCTGCACGCCCAGATACAGCAACTGCAACAGCAGTACCAAGCCCTGCAAGCGGACTACCAGAACCTGCAGGCGGAAAAAATCCAGCAGCACATCGCTGCCGATCTGTGGCTGGCACAGCGCACCCGTGAGCTGCAGGCCGAAGCGCTGGAGCAGAAAAAGGCCGAAACCCTGCAGCGGGTGTTCTACCGCATTGCCGAGCGGGCCGCGGCGGATCTGTCGTTCTATGATTTTTTGCAAACCGTGCACGGCCTGCTGGGCGAGCTGCTGTATGCCAAGAATTGCTATGTGTGCCTGTACGACGCGCGCAAGCACGTGCTCAATTACCCGTACTACGTGGATGAGCGCGATGGCGATGTGATGCAGTGCAACGATGTGCCTTATCGCAAGGGCTTGTCGGAATACGTGCTGCGCACCGGGCGGCCACAACTCATCGACCATGCGCGGTTTCTGGCCCTGCAAGCGGCAGGCGACATCACCGAAGCCAGCGGCGACCTGAGCTTTTCCAGCTGGCTGGGCGTGCCCATGTACATCCAGGGCGTGGTCAGCGGCCTGCTGGTGGTACAGGGCTACGAGCCGGGCATCGGCTACAGCGCGTCCGACGTGGATATTTTGTCTTTTGTGGCCAACCACGTCAGCAGCGCCATTGAGCGCCACCAGGCGCTGGACGAGGTGCGCAAGTCAGAGGCGCGCTACCGCACCGTGATTGAAAACGTGGGCGTGGGCGTGGTGGTGGTGCAAGACCGGCGCATGGTGTTTGCCAACCCCAGCCTGGTGCGCATCGTGGGCCATCCACTGGAGTTTTTGCTGTCCAGCCCTTTTACCGCGACCGTGCACCCGGACGATGTGGCGCCGATGCTGGACCGCCACGAGCGCCGCTTGCGCGGCGAAGACGTCGAGTCGTTCTACGGTATCCGCGTGGTCACGCAGCAGGGCGAGGAGCGCTCGCTGGAGCTGTCGGCCGTGAAGATCGAATGGGGCAAGCGCGATGCCACCCTGCTGTTTGTGGTGGATGCCACGGCCCGCGTGCATGCCGAGCACACCCAGCGGCAGACGCTGCACAAGCAGTCGGAGCTGAACGACATGAAGTCGCGCTTCATCTCTCTGGCTTCGCACGAGTTCCGCACCCCGCTGGCCATCATTTTGTCGTCGGACGAGCTGCTCAAATACTATGGCGACCGCTTGCCCGAAAGCGAGAAAGCCGAAGTCATCCACACCATCGAAGGCGGCGTGCAGCGCATGATGCGCATGCTGGACCGGGTGCTGCTGCTGGGCAAGGCCGAGGCGCAGATGCTGGAATTCCAGCCCCAGCCCTTGGACCTGGCCGGGCTGTGCCACAGCCTGGTGGAAGATGCCCGTATCCAGCAGCCCGAGGCACGCTGTGCATGGTTGACCGACTTTGCCGAGATGCCCGCCAGCGGCGTGTTTGACGAGAAACTGCTGCGGCATATTTTTGGCAACCTGCTGTCCAACGCCATCAAATATTCGCCGCATGGCGGTACGGTGGGTTTTCGTGTGTTCCCGGCGGACGGTGGCCTCGTGTTTGAAGTATCCGACCAGGGCATCGGCATCCCTGAGGGGGATCTGGCCCATCTGTTCGAGCCTTTTCACCGCGCCTCCAACGTCGGCGACATCCAGGGCACCGGCCTGGGCCTGTCCATCGTCAAGAACGCGGTGGATTTGCACGGCGGCAGCATCCAGGTGCGCAGCCTGGCGCCACAGGGCACCTGCTTTTCTGTTCGCATCTAGTGTCTGGTACGGATTGTGGCCAGGCGGCGCGTCCTTATAAAATACGCCTGCCCAGGCAGTAAACGCTTCGTTACGCCACTCCTGCCCGGGCAGGCTGGTTTCACGATCCGTTGGTATACCGGGAACAGACATGGCGCGTATTTTGGTGATCGAAGACGAAGCTCCGATCCGTGCAAACCTGCTGCGCTTCATTCGGCTCGAAGGCCATGAGGGCATGGGCGCGGCGAACGGACAACAGGGCCTGCAAGCGGCGCTGGACAGCCCGCCCGCGCTGATCTTGTGCGACATCATGATGTCCCCGCTGAACGGCATGGACGTGCTGGCCGCGCTGCAACGCCACCCCGCACTGCAACACATCCCTTTCATCTTTTTGTCGGCCAGCGCCGAACCCGAGCGCCTGGAAGAAGCCCTGCGCTCCGGGGCCCGCGGCTACGTCACCAAGCCTTTTAACTTTGCACAATTGCGCACGGTGCTGCAGCAATACGTGCCCGCCGTCTCGGCCACTTGACCGCATGGCCCGCATCCTGATCGTGGACGACGACCCCGCGCTGCTGCGCCTGCTGTCGTTGCGCCTGCACTACGAGGGGCATACCGCCATCGAAGCCGCTAGCGGGGCCGCCGCGCTGGCCAAGCTGGAGCACGAGCTGCCGCACACCATGATTACCGACCTGCAGATGCCGGGCATGGACGGCCTGCAGCTGTTCGAGGCCGTGCACCGCCGCTACCCGCTGCTGCCGGTCCTGATGCTGACGGCCAACGGCACCATCGCCCATGCCGTCAAGGCCATGCAGCGTGGCGTGTTTGGCTACATCACCAAACCGTTTGAGGGTGCAGATCTGATGCGCGAAGTCGACCGCGCGCTGGCCGTGTCATCCGCCCTGGGGGCCGACATGCCCAGCGAAGACGGCGGCGAAACCTGGCGCGAGGCCATCGTCACCCGCAGCCCGCTGATGGAGAAGCTGTTGGCCGAGGCCCGGCTGATGGCCCAAAGCAATGCTTCTGTGCTCATTTACGGCGAAAGCGGCACCGGCAAGGAGCTGCTGGCCCGGGCCCTGCACGCCTCCAGCCCCCGCAGTGCCGAGCCGCTGGTGGCGGTGAACTGCGGTGCCATCCCCGAGAACCTGGTCGAGTCCGAGCTGTTTGGCCATGTCAAGGGTGCGTTTACCGGGGCCATGCGCGACAGCGTGGGCCTGTTCACCAGCGCCCACCGGGGCACGATCTTTCTGGACGAAATTGCCGATCTGCCGCTGGCCATGCAAGTCAAACTGCTGCGCGTGCTGCAAGAGCGCGAGGTGCGCCCGGTGGGGGCCGCCAAGTCGCACAAGGTGGACGTGCGGGTGATTTCGGCCTCTAACCGCCTGCTGTCAGACGAGGTGGCGGCAGGGCGCTTTCGCGAAGACCTGTTTTACCGCCTGAATGTGGTGGGCCTGACCCTGCCACCGCTGGCCGAGCGCCGCGAAGACGTGGTACTGCTGGCCAACCACTTCATGCGCAGCCTGTCGCAGCGCTACGCCAAGTCCATCACTGCGTTTGCGCCCGGCGGACTGGAGCAGCTCAGCAAGGCCGCCTGGCCCGGTAACGTGCGGCAACTGCAGAACGTGGTGGAGAAATGTGTGGTGCTGTGTACCGGCTCCCTCATCGCCGCCACCCTGGTGCAAAGCGCATTGACCAGCCAGGGCAACGAGCTGCTGCCGCTGGACGAGGCGCGCAAGGAGTTTGAGCGCGGCTACCTGGCGCAGCTGCTCAAAATCACCAATGGCAGCGCCGCCCAGGCCGCCAAACTGGCCCACCGTAACCGCACCGATTTCTACGCGCTGCTGGCCCGCCACGGCATCGACGCGGCCCTCTTCAAGGCTTGATGTCCGCTTGACCGCGGGCTGTTGGGAAGGTTGAGGGTAAAAACAGGCTCTGGTGCAATGGCTACCTGCATAAGCAGCTATTTATATAGGAGCAAAAAACAATTTAAAACCTGGAACTGTCTTCCACCCGGCGTACTCCCACGTTGAAGACCTACCTTGATAAATTAAAACGAGAGCGCTACATGCCCCACCCATTGGTTCCTTTTTCTCGATTTTTACCCCGTGCCGGTTTCCGTACCGCGGCGGCCCTGCTGGCGCTGGCCTGCGGGCTGGCCGCAGGCGCGGCCCAGGCGCAAGACGTGTACATCAATGGCACCGTCGGCGGTGCCATTGCCCCTGGCGTGTACGGCCAGATCAACTTTGGCTCGCGGCCCCCGCCGCCGGTGCTGTACGCCCAGCCCATGCTGATCCAGCGCGGCCCCATCGCCGAGCCGCCGCTGTACCTGTACGTGCCACCGGGCCATTCTAAAAACTGGCGCCGCTACTGCGGGCGCTACAACGCCTGCGGTCGTCCGGTGTACTTTGTGCAGGTCAACGAGCGCAACCGCTGGTGGGCGCCGCCGCACGGTGGCCCCCGCCCCGACCACGACCGGCGTGACGAACGCGGTGACCGGGGTGACGGCCCCCGCCACGGCCGTGGCCACGATGACCACGGACGCGGCAATGACCGTAACGACCATGGCCGCGATGACCGTGGCCCTGGACGCGGTGGGCCGGGCCACCGGCAGTTTGACAACTAAAATGGCCTCTAGCGCAGGTGAGTCATACGCAAGTAGCTACTGATTCTGTAGCGTCTGGCTGCCTGGCAGGCTAAAACCCCGCCAGCACCACTTTGCCGTGGGCCTTACCGCTTTCGAGCAAAGCGTGGGCCCGGCGCAGGTTGACGGCGTTGATGCTGCCAAAGCTGCTGCTAAAGGTGGAGCGGATGCGCCCCGCGTCCACCAGCGCGGCCACCTCGGCCAGTAGCTTGCCCTGCTCGGCCATGTCCGGGGTTTCAAACATCGAACGGGTGAACATCAGCTCCCAGTGCAGCGACAGCGCCTTGGACTTGAGCGGCATCGCGTCCAGCACTGGCATATCGTCGATAAGGCCCAGGCGGCCCTGCGGCTTCAGGCTGGCAATGATTTGCGCGTAGTGCTGCTGCGTCTGGGTCAGGCTGGCCACCAGATCGACCTGGCCAAAGCCCGCCGCCACCAGTTCGCTGGCCAGCGGCTGGCTGTGGTCGATCACCGCGTGCGCCCCCAGGTCCAGGCACCACTGCCGGGTTTCCGGGCGCGACGCGGTGGCAATCACGCGTAGCTGGGTCAGTTGGCGCGCCAGTTGGATGAGGATGGAGCCCACGCCGCCTGCGCCGCCCACCACCAGCAGTGTTTGCCCCGCGCCACCGCCCTGGGGCACCCCCAGCCGGTCGAACAGCAGCTCGTAGGCGGTGATGGTGGTCAACGGCAGGGCGGCGGCCTGTTCGTCGCTCAGCGTAGTGGGCGCGCGGGCGACGATGCGCTCGTCCACTGCATGCAGTTCGCTGTTGGCGCCGGGGCGGATGATGGAGCCGGCGTAGTACACGCGGTCGCCCACGGTGAAGTTCGCCACGTCGGAGCCGATAGCTTCCACCGTGCCCACGGCATCCCAGCCCAGCACTTTGGCCTGCCCGGCAGCAGGCGCGGAGTTTTTGCGGACCTTGGTGTCCACCGGGTTCACCGAGATGGCTTTGACGCGCACCAGCAGGTCGCGTGCCCCCGGCACCGGTGCGGGCAGCTCCAGGTCGAGCATGGCTTCGGGGTGGTCTACGGGCAGATTGGTGTGGTATCCAATGGCTTTCATACAGTGTCCTTTTTACGATGGTTCGACTGTAGAGCGATAAGCGCATATTGATAAGATGGCTTCGAATGAAATCACTTTCAAATGAAAATTGAAAATGTGGCCGACCTGCAGGTGCTCATCCACACCGCCCGTGGCGGCACCCTGACGGCCGCGGCCCAGGCCTTGGGCATCACCCCGGCGGCGGCCAGCGCCACCCTCAAGCGGCTGGAAACCCAGCTGGGCTCGCGCCTGTTTGAGCGCTCCACCCGGGCCATGCGGCTTACGCCCCAGGGCCAGATCCTGCTGGACTACGCCCAGCGCGCGTTCGAGCTGCTGGCCGAGGGCGAATCCCAGGTGGCGGCCGACCGGGGCGCGCTGGTCGGCACCTTGCGCGTTGCCGCCCCGTCGGACCTGACCCGCACCGTGCTGCTGCCCTGGCTGGGCGAATTCCAGGCCCTGCACCCAGGGCTGCACCTGGCGCTGTCGGTGGGCGACAAGCCGCTGGACGTGACCCGCGACGAGGTGGATGTAGCCCTGCGCTACGGCGCGTTGGCCGATTCGCGCCTGATCGCCCGGCTGCTGGCACCCAGCCGCCCCATGCTGTGGGCATCGCCCGCCTACCTGGGCCAGCACGGCACGCCCATCACGCCGCAAGATCTGCTACTGCACAACTGCATCACCTTTGTGCGCGGTGGCCGCCAGCACCGGCGCTGGCGCTTTGCCTTGAACGGCCAGTGGACGGAGGTGCGGGTGCAGGGCGACCGCAGCGTGGACGATGCGTCCCTGGCCCGCGAGTGGGCGCTGGCGGGTGCGGGCATCGTCTTCAAATCGGCCCTGGATATGCGCCAGGAAATGGCCAACGGCAGTCTGGTGCAGTTGCTGCCCGCCTGGGATACCGAGCCCTATCCGCTGCACGCCCTGCTGCCCAGCGGCCGCTTTGTGCCCAGCCGGGTGCGGGCGCTGGTGGAGTTTTTGGCGCTCAGGTTCGCGCGCTTGCTGGAGCCTGCGGGCTGATCACGTCCCGATTTGCACCGACTGTCCGGTCGCATAAAACTGCCCACCGGCCACGTAATGCAGGGTGCGCAGCGCATCGGGCGCGGCATCAAAGTGCCAGCGGCCGTCGCTGAACACGCGTTCGTCGGCCCAGGCGGCCACCACTTCGGCGATGAACAGGTCGTACTGGCACTGGTTGTGCGGCTCGGGCAGCACCCGGCACTCCAGCCAGGCCACGCAGCCTTGCACCAGCGGCGCGGCGATCTGGCTGGCGGCAATGGTGCCGATGCCATGCTGCGCCAGTTTGCCCGGCACGGTATGGGTGCTGTCGGTGCCCACCGCCAGAGTTTGCGCGGCCATGGCCACGCAGGGAATGTTCAGGGCAAACATCCCGCTGGTCTCTACCAGTTGCCGGGTCAGCGTGGCCTTGTCGATCACCACCATCACCTTGGGCGGGTCGAAGTCCAGCGGCATGGCCCAGGCGGCGGCCATCACGTTGGCGGTGTCGCCGTGGGCCGATGACACCAGTACGACGGGGCCGTGGTTCATCAGCCGGTAGGCTTTGGCGAGGGGTACGGGAATGCCGTGGGCGGGGGCAGAGAAGTGCATTGCCGCACTGTAGCCCAGGGGCTGTGGGGTCGCTTGGGCGCGGGCCAGCAGCGCCTGCAGGTTTTGGGGACAATCTTGGCAATGGATCTACCAGGAGCTGCCATGCAACGCCAAGAATTTACCGATACCCTGGCCCTGGAGGGCTTTGAAACGCTGGTAACCGTGACCCGCGAACCCCACGGCAGCATGGATGAACACACCCATGCATTCGAGGCCAAGGCCTTGGTGCTCAAGGGCGCGCTGACCATCACCGCCGCCGGTGTGGAGCAGGCGTATGCCGTTGGCGAAGTGTTCCACCTGCCCGCGATACTGCCGCATTCCGAGCGCTATGGCCCGCTGGGCGTGGAGTACCTGGTTGGCCGCAAATAACGGCCTATTTTTGTCAACTGTCACCCCAAGGAGTCTATGAAAAAGTCTGCTACTGCTGCCACCAAAAGCACGCCCGCCATCAACATCGGCATTGGCGACAAGGACCGCGCCGCCATCGCTAAAGGCTTGAGCCGCCTGCTGGCCGACACCTACACGCTGTACCTCACCACCCACAATTTCCACTGGAACGTGACCGGCCCGATGTTCAACACTTTGCACCAGATGTTCATGGTGCAGTACACCGAGCTGTGGGCGGCGGTAGACCCGGTGGCCGAGCGCATCCGCTCGCTGGGCCATGCCGCGCCGGGCTCGTATGCGCAGTTCAGCCAGTTGGCCTCGGTGCCCGATGCACCCGCCACGCCCCCCAAGGCGCTGGAAATGGTGCGCATCCTGGTGCAGGGCCACGAAGCCGTGGCGCGCACCGCCCGCGAGCTGTTCCCGGTGGCCGACAAGGCCAACGACCAGCCCACCGCCGACCTGCTGACCCAGCGCCTCACGGTGCACGAGCAAACCGCGTGGATGCTGCGCTCGCTACTGGAAGAGTAATTAAAGAGTGATTTGCTATTAAAAAAAGAGCTACTAGCGTATGTTTAATATGCGCTAGTAGCTCTTTTTATGCCTGAAAACTTCAGGCGTAGGTATTGAGTTGGGTGCCCAGGCTACCGCTGGTAGCGAGTGTGGGCGCTGCTGCGGGCTGGGGGATGGACTCGATCAGCGCCTGGGCCGCCATCGCTTGCGCATCCAGGGCTTTTTTCAGCACCCGGATATTCAGGCTGTCGGAAGCGGGGGCTTGGGCATCTGCGGTGGCCGATTGCACGGCGGCGGTGCTGGCGATGTTCATGGCGATTCTCCTGGCAATATAAACTTATCGGCAGGGCGGTCGGTGACTTGAGCGGTTTAAGGTATAGCAACCTTCATGGCTCGGGGTGCTCGGCCCCCGAGTCCATCAAAGTTAGTGCAATAGCCGCACGGCCGCAATCGCCACCCAGCCCAGCACAAAGTTCAGCACCACCAGCGTGTGGATTTGGCTGGCCGCCTTGGCCGCCAGGGGCCATTCGGCCGCCGCCACCGCGCGTTTGAACTTGGTGAATCCGGCGAAATTGATGTGCCCAAACGCCAGCACCATCACCACGCCCAGGCTGGCCATCACCGCCCAGCCCAGTGGCAGGTTGCCACCGGCGGCTTTCATGCCGCTACCGAACATATGGCCACCCGTGGCCAGCAGCACCACGATGGCGCCCAGCACCAGCCGGAAAAACCGCTGCCACACCTGCACCATCAGCCGGGCACGGGACTGGGCCTCCAGCGCCAGCAAAGCGGCAGGCCGCAGCGCAAACAGCATGAAGGTCATACCGCCCATCCAGACGATGGCAGCGGCGAGGTGGAGGAGTTTGAGGATGTCGTACATGGGGCTTTTTGTGGGGTTATTTGGTGCGCGCCGGGCCGGGCGGCAGGGGGGCTTGCAACAAGAGGGGGCTGGGCTGGTATGCGCCCATCGGTAAAACCATGCGGGTCAAGGGAATGTTGACCTTTTCGGCGGGCACCACGCCGTCTTTTTCCTTCAGCCGCACAAACAGGCCGTTGCGGCTGATATGCACATGGCTGACGGTATGGGGTTCGCCCTCGTACTGCACGTCGGCTCCCGGTTTGTAGAGCGCAATCCATACGCTGGGCGGTGCGTCTTCCTCTGGCACGATTTCGGCAGATGCCGCTACTTCGGGCGTGCTGGGGGCAGGCAGGGTGGGGGCTACCGCTGTGCTGGATACGCCTGCGGCAGGTACTGCTGCTGTGGGGGGCGTGTCGAACAGGGAGTCAAAATCGTCGCTCAACTGCGGCTTTCTTTCACGGGTGGGTGGGGTAACGGGCGAGGGGATGTCGCCAGTGGGCCGGGTGCGTATGCTGCAAACTTCATAGCAAATTACGCAGACAGTAGGCGCGCTGGCGTTGAATTTAACACGCAAACGCTTTGGTTGCCTGGCCTACGGGGTTAAACTGCCTACCCCCTCCTAGGCGTCCTGCCCGACGCACCTCCCATGCCATTTGCCTCCCTGGGACTTGCTCCCGCCTTGCTGCGCGCCGTGCGCGAACAGGGCTTTACTGCACCTACTGCCATCCAGACCTCGGCCATTCCGGCCATCGTGCGCGGGGCGGATGTGTGGGCCGCAGCCCCCACCGGTTCGGGCAAAACCGCCGCCTTCGCCTTGCCCCTGCTGCAGCGCCTGATGGACGCGCCGCGCCAAGACGGCAAGCGCCGCCCCCGCGTGCTGGTGCTGGTGCCCACGCGCGAGCTGGCGGCCCAGGTGGCCGAGGTGTTCCGGGGCCTGGCCCAGCACCTGCCGCAGCCTTTGAAAATTGCGGTGATCTTTGGTGGCGTGTCCATCAACCCGCAAATGATGGGCTTGCGTGGAGGGGCCGACATCGTGGTCGCTACGCCGGGCCGTCTGCTCGATCTGGTGGACCACAACGCCCTGCAACTGTCCCACGTGGCGGCCCTGGTGCTGGACGAGGCCGACCGCCTGCTGGACCTGGGCTTTGCCGAAGAGCTGGCCCGCGTGCTCACGCTGCTGCCCGCCCAGCGCCAGAACCTGTTGTTCTCGGCCACCTTCCCGCCCGCCATCGACGCACTGGCCGCGCAGCTGCTGCGCGACCCGGTGCGCATCGAAATGGCCGCCGAGCCCACCACCCACACCGCCGCGCCCGCCATTGCCCAGCGTGCCATCGCCGTGGATGCCAGCCGCCGCACCCAACTGCTGCGCCACCTGGTGCAGACCAACAGCTGGCAGCGCGTGCTAGTGTTTGTGGCCACCAAGTTCTCGGCCGAAATCGTGGCCGACAAGCTGCGTAAGGCCGACATCTGGGCCGAACCCTTCCACGGCCAGCTCAGCCAGGGCAAACGCACCCAGGTGCTGGACGATTTCAAGGCCGGGCGCGTACACGTGGTGGTGGCCACCGACCTGGCCGCCCGCGGCATCGACGTGGCTGAGCTGCCGGTGATCGTCAACTACGACCTGCCGCGCTCTGCTGTGGACTATGTGCACCGCATCGGCCGCACCGGCCGCGCCGGGCAGAGTGGCGAAGCGTTTAGCTTCATCACCGCCGACACCGAAGCCCATTTCGCCCTGATCGAAAAGCGCCAGGGCCTGAGCCTGCCGCGCGAAGAAGTGGCCGGTTTCGAGCCGGTAGAGCTGGCCGCGCCGTCTCTGCCCGCGCAGACCAACGGCGGTATCAAAGGCAAGCGGCCCAGCAAGAAAGACAAGCTGCGCGCTGCAGCCACCGCCGGTTGATCTGCCGTCAAATTTATAAGAAATAAGCCTCTGGCGCAGATTCTGCCTGCGCTAGTAGCTATTAAAAGCAGAGCATTGCAACTCTGCCGCATTTTGTCTTAATCGGCAGCGATTTCTGCGCTGTCTTCGTCTTCCATGGTTTCGCTGTCCATCACCGCAATCTCGGCGTACTGGGTGCCGTTGAGCTGGTGGCGGTAGGCCACATAGGCGTGGCGGGCTGTAGCCTCGTCGTCGCCTTCGTCATCGGCCGCGGCGGCCTGCAAATGCAGCTTGGCCGCCGCCGCAAAGTGGTGCGCCGCCATGCGGTGGTGGTCGCCTACGGTTTCAAACTCTTCGTCAAAGATTTCGGTTGGCAACTCGGTCGTGGTATTGGCAGTGTTCATAAAGTCCTCGCAGATGCTGGCGCGGCGACATACCGCGTGGCTAGGATGCGTGGTTTGGATGAAGGCTTGATGACACGGGTGCTATGGTAGTGATAGCTGGTGGCGCAGGTTTTGTGTGCGCTGGAGGGGGATTTTTGCTTTAAGGCAACGCTGAATAAGTCCCGACCTGGCGCGTGACTTGCATTGGTATTGTCATCCCTCACAAGGCGACAAAGATGAAGCAACACACCCTGGCCCTGGCCGCCGACCAAGAAGCGGGATTCGCCCAGCACCGCAAA
>NZ_JANXMU010000025.1 GCF_025354435.1 Rhodoferax sp. | reverse complement strand
GTATAACCGGACTCGACTGCATTCGACGCTGGACTATGTCAGCCCGGTGCAGTTCGAGCAGAACTGGCTTGCGAATCAGCCCAAGCAAGCCAACTCATGAGCTCGGTTATGGGATACGGATTCCAGGGGCAAGGTCAGTGCAGCATAAACTAAAACCAAAAGTAAACAGTTTTGGCGAACTACCTACGGAGGTTTCTATGGCTTCTCCACGCGTGTTTCCCCTGCTCTGTGCCGTGTCCTTATGGGCTGCCTTGGGCGGCACCGCCGAGGCGGCGGCTCCCTTGCCGGCGCTCCACGGCGACCCAGGGCAGACATCGGTGTCCGGCTTGTCGTCTGGGGCCTTCATGGCCGTGCAGTACCAGGTGGCGTTCTCGGCTTCGGTCAAGGGGGCGGGCATCGTCGCCGGTGGGCCGTACTACTGCGCCGGGGTCTTGGGCTACAGCGCGGCCGCCATTTGCATGGGTATGGTGCCCTTCATGCCACCCAACCCGCAGGTGATGTGGAGTGCGGCCCAGGCGCTGGCCAGCGCCGGAGAGATTGACCCGCTGGCCGGGCTGAAAAACCAGCAGATTTACGTTTTCAGCGGCACCAAAGACACCGTGGTCTACCAGCAGGCAGTGGATGCCACCGTAGGATTTTTCAAACTGGCCGAGGTGCCGGATGCCAGCATCCGCTACGTCAACAACGTCCCCTCGGGCCACGCGCTGATCACCCCGAAATTTGGCAATGCCTGCCCGGCCAATGCCGCACCGTACATCAGCCACTGCGCGGTGCAGGGAACGGGGTACGACCAGGCGGGTGCTTTGCTGCAACAGATTTACGGCAAGCTGCTGCCCGCCGCCAAAACCCTGAGCGGCAACATCGTGGCCTTTAACCAGCGTGAATTTGCCAGCGCAAGCTCGGGCCTGGCCGACGATGCCTACCTCTACGTCCCCAAGTCCTGCAGCCAGGCGGGCAGCAGTTGCAAGGTCCATGTGGCCCTGCACGGCTGCGAGCAGTCGGCCAAAGTGGTGGGGAACGAGTTCTACACCGATACCGGCTACAACAACTGGGCCGACAGCAACCAGATGCTGGTGCTGTATCCGCAGGTCAACGCCTCCAACCTGCCGTTCAACCCCAAAGGTTGCTGGGACTGGGTGGGCTACACCGGCCCGGCCTACGCCACCAAGGCAGGCGTGCAAATGGCGGCCATCAAGGCGATGGTGGACCGGCTGACCACCAAACCCTAACCCGCTCAGCCTTCAAACTGCGGGTGCAGTTGCCGGATCTTGGTCATGGCTACCCCGGCGGCGGCGGTGCGGGTTTCGACCCCCATCTTCACGTAGACGCGCTCCAGGTGCTTCTTTACCGTGGCCGGGCTGCTACCCAGAATCTCGCCGATGTCGCGGTTGGTTTTGCCCTTGACCACCCAGTACAGCACCTCGGCTTCGCGGGTGGTGAGCTTGAAGCTCAGACTCATGGCCTCGATGACCGCCGCGTCGGACACCTCGCGCATGACGATCAGCCAATCGCCACCGCCCTCTCCGTCGCCGGTTTGCTGGTGCAGGCGAAAGCTCAGGCGGCGCGCGCCCTGCTCCACGCTCAGGCGCGGGGGTTCGATTTGCTGCTGGGCGGCGGGTAAATGTTGCTGTAGCCAGTCCACTACCAGCTTGGGCGCCTGGGGTGCGCTGGTGCCGAAGTAGTCGCGCAGCAGGTCGCGGGCCAGCGGGGTTTGCCACATCAGCTTGCCGTCGCTGGCGCGCACGGTGATGCTGGCGTAGCCGAAGGCGTCCAGCGCGTTGCGGGCCTGGCCGGCCTGGTGCACCTGCTGGCGGGCGCGGCGGGCGCTTTGCAGGTGCACGTTCATGCGGGCCATCACCTCTTTGGGCTTGATGGGCTTGGTGACGTAGTCCACCCCGCCCGCCTCCAGCGCGGCCACCAGGTGCTCGGTCTCGGTCAGGCCGGTCATGAAGATGATGGGAATGTGGGCGGTGGCCGGGTTGGCCTTGAGGCGGCGGGCCACTTCGAAGCCGTCCATACCGGGCATCATGGCGTCAAGCAGCACGATGTCGGGCAGGGCCTGGGCGGCGCGCTGCAAGGCGGTTTCGCCGCGGGTGGCCACCAGCACGGTGTAGCCGGATTCGTCCAGCGCGTCGTGCAGCACGGCCAGGTTGTCGGGCACGTCATCAACGATGAGCACCACGTCGGAGTTGCTGCGGTCGAGGATGGCTTCGGGTTCAGGGAGCATGGGTGGTATCGGGGCTGGCGGGTGCCTGGGCCAGCAGGCGACCGATGGCTTCAAACTGGAATTGTTGGGCCAGGGTGCGCACTTCCTGCGCCAAGCCCCGGCATTCGGGCTGCGCATGTTCCAGCGCGGCCAACTGGTTGAGGATACCCCGGTAAAAGCCCAGTTCGGCCACCTGGCGCAGCGCCTGCAGCCGGGCCACGTCGGGCCAGACGCGCAGCACCGGCGCGGGCGGCGGCGGCGCGGCCACGGCGGGCGCATCCACCCACTGGAGCTGCAGGCGGCGCTCCAGCCAGTCCAGCAGCTCGCTGTGGCGCACAGGTTTGGTGATGAAGTCGTCCACGCGGATGCCGACATCGTTGTCCAGGCCTTTGTCGAAGGCATTGGCGGAGACGATGGCCACGTTGGTATCTCTGTGCCCATCGGCCCGGAGGCGACGTATGGTTTCCCAGCCGTCGATACCCGGCATGGCCAAGTCCATCAGCACGGCATCCGGCTGGTAACCGGCAGCCAGCAGGTCGAGCGCGTCGTGGCCGCTGGCGGCGGTGCGCACTTCAAAGCCCAGAGGCTGCAACAACTGCACCAGCAGCTCGCGGTCGGGGTCTTCGTTGTCCACCACCAGCAGCTTGCGGCGCGGGCCGAGGTAGGCGCGGCGCAGGCGCGGAGCGGTACGCTGCACGGTTTTGAGGTCGGCACCGTGGATTTCGGGCAGGAAAAGCTTGACGCGGAACACCGAGCCGCTGCCGGGCGTGCTGACTACGGTCATCTCGCCGCCCATCAGGTCGGTGAGCATTTTGGCGATGGTCAGGCCCAAACCGGCGCCGCCACTGCCGGAGCTGGTGGTTTGGGAAGCCCCACGCTCAAACGGCTCGAACACCTGGGCCAGCTCGTCAGCGTGCATGCCGGGGCCGGTGTCTTCGATCTCGATGAAGGCCATCTCCAGCGCGTAGCGGGCGCGCAGGCGCACCCGGCCCGTGGCGGTGAACTTGATGGCATTGCCCAGCAGGTTGATAAGGATCTGGCGCAGGCGCTTTTCGTCGGCGCGCACCTGCTCGGGCAGCACGCCCTGCGGGTCGAAGTGGAACTGCAGACCCTTGGCGCGGGCCTGGGGTTCGAACATCTCGGCCATTTCGTGCAGCAGGTCGGCAAACGGCATGGGCCGGGTCGCCAGCGTCAATTTGCCGGATTCGATGCGGGCGATGTCCAGCGTGCCTTCAATCAGCGACAGCAAATGCTCGCCGCCGCGCTTGATCACGCCGATGGCCTGCTGGCGGTGCGGTGGCACGCTGCTGTCTTCGCCCATGAGCTGCGCGTAGCCCAGGATACTGTTGAGCGGCGTGCGCAACTCGTGGCTGATGGCGCTAATGTAGCGGCTTTTGGCCAGGTTGGCGTGGTCGGCCGCGAGCTTGGCTTGCTCTGCGATAGCGCGGGCCTGGTCGGCCACCAGTTTGGCGGCTTGCAGGGCCTTGTCTGTCTGCGCGTGCGAGGCGATTTCGCGTTGCAACAAATGGGTTTGGCGGTTGGATTCTTCCTGCGCCACCTGGCGGCTCTTGTGCGCCAGCACAAACCACCAGGCCACGATGCAGGCCATCAGCACCAGGGCCATATAGGCTTTGACGAAACCCGAGCGCAGTGCAGAACTTGGATCGAAATCAACCTCTACCGCAGACTGCACCAACGCCTGTAGCTCTTGAAAGTATAGCAATCCAAACAGCGCGGCCAAAATCGGCACCACCACCAGCATCAGCAAAATGAAGTGCGCCAAACCGGTTTCCAGGTACGGCCAGGCGCGCTGGGGCAAGAGCCAGCGCATGGCCGCGGCCCACTGCACTTTCAGGCTGGCCTGGGGTTTGCACAAGTCGCCACAGCGCGCATCCAGCGTGCAGCACAGCGAGCAGATCGCGCCCTGGTAGGCGGGGCAATGGGCCATGTCGGGCGCTTCGTACTCGCGCTCGCAAATCACGCAGCGCTGCACGCGCAGGCGCTGGTAAGTGTCGTCAACCATCGGCTGGGTGATGCCTTTCCAATCCGACTGGGGCCCCCGGGCGATGTAGTAACGGCCCTTAGTCCACCAGGCCAAAAAGGGCGAGGCAACCATGGCCGTGCCCAGGGCGATCAGGGCCGAAAACGCCTGCGCCATCGGCCCGAACAGACCCAGGTAGGCCAGCATCGACAAGGTGGAGGCCAGACCCATCGCGCCCACGCCCACCGGGTTAATGTCATACAGATACGCGCGCTTGAACTCGATGCCCGGCGGCGACAGGCCCAGCGGCTTGTTGATGACCAGGTCGGCCACCACCGTCATGATCCAGGCGATGGCGAGGTTGGAGTACAGCCCCAGCACGTCGCCCAGCGCCTCGAACACGTTCATCTCCATCAGCATGAAGGCGATCAGTGTGTTGAACACCACCCACACCACCCGGCCCGGATGGCTGTGCGTGATGCGCGAGAAAAAGTTGGACCAGGCCAGCGACCCGGCGTAGGCATTGGTGACGTTGATCTTCAGCTGCGACAGCACCACAAACAAGGCCGTGGCCGCCACCGCCCAGCCGTACTGCGGAAACACGTATTCATAGGCCGCCAGGTACATCTGGTTGGGGTCGACCGCGCGCTCGGGCGGCACCATGTGGGTGATGGCCAGGTAGGCCAGCAGCGCGCCGCCCAGCATCTTCAGCACGCCCAGCAGCACCCAGCCCGGCCCGCCCGCCAGCACGCCCAGCCACCAGCGGCGGCGCGTGGCCGGGGTGTAGGCGGGCATGAAGCGCAGGTAGTCGGCCTGCTCGCCCATCTGGGTGATCAGCGCAATGCCCACGGTGAGCGCCGCGCCGAAGGACAGCAGGTTGAACGTATCCGCATGCCCGGCCACCCCGCCGTAGTGCAACACCCCGGCAAACGCGCCGGGTTCGCGCATCCACACGTAAGCAAACGGCACCACCAGCAGCACCAGCCACAGCGACTGGGTCCAGACCTGCAGGCGGCTGATCATGGATACGCCGCGCGTGACCAGCGGAATCACCACCAGCGCGCAAATCAGATAACCCCAGCGCGGCGGTATGCCCAGCGAAAGGTCCAGCGCGTAGGCCATCACTGCGGCCTCCAGCGCGAAAAAGATGAAGGTGAAGGACGCGTAGATCAGCGAAGTGAGCGTGGAGCCGATGTAGCCAAAGCCCGCGCCGCGCGTGAGCAAATCCATGTCCACCCCGCAGCGGGCGGCGTAGATGCTGATGGGCAGCCCGGCCAGAAAGATGATCAGCCCGGTGGCCACAATCGCCCAGAAGGCGTTCACAAAGCCGTGCTGCACCAGCAAGGTGGCACCCACGGCCTCCAGAATCAAAAACGAAGCCGCGCCGAAAGCCGTGTTGGCCACCCGCCACTCGGACCATTTGCGAAAGCGCTGTGGGGCAAAGCGCAGGGCGTAGTCCTCCAGGGTCTCGCTGGCCACCCAGCTGTTGTAGTCGCGCCGGATCTTCACCACCTGCTGGGGGGCGTCGTTCAGGGGAGACAGGGGAGTAAGGTCGGAATCGGTCACTGTGGGATCTTCGCAGCTTTTATGCCCAGTGATGCACCAAGCTTGTGCGCCATTTGGCGTAGGCCCAAGGCATACGGCTTGCTTAATAATGCGTGCAATAAGTCACAACTAGCGAGCCTCCATGGAACTCACGCCCCGAGAAAAAGACAAGCTGCTGATCTTCACCGCTGCCCTGCTGGCCGAGCGGCGCAAAGCCCGGGGCCTGAAGCTGAACTACCCCGAAGCCATCGCCTTCATCAGCGCGGCGGTGATGGAAGGTGCGCGCGACGGCCAGAGCGTGGCCCAGCTGATGAGCGCAGGCCGCAACATCCTGACCCGCGCCGACGTGATGGACGGCATCGCCGAGATGATTCCCGACATCCAGGTGGAAGCCACCTTTCCAGACGGCACCAAGCTGGTGACAGTCCATCAACCCATTTTGTGAGCCCGCATGAAAACTACTAAATTGATAGCTGCCTGCGCAGGTTTTATATGCGCTAGCACCGCATTTGGCCATGATATTCCCGGCCTGAGCGGCCCGCACTGGCACGCGTCGGATGCCGTGGGCTATTGCGTGCTGGCGGCTTTGGCGGGGGTGTCGGCCTGGGCCGTGTGGCGCGACCGGGGCGGCAAATGACCCCCGGCGAACTGCTGGTAGACGAGGGCGAGCACCCGCTGAACACCGGGCGGCGCAGCGTCACCCTGGTGGTCAACAACACGGCAGACCGGCCCATCCAGGTGGGCAGCCACTACCACTTTGCCGAGACCAATGGCGCGCTGGGTTTTGACCGGGCTGCAGCCCATGGCATGCGGCTGAATATTGCGTCGGGCAGCGCGGTGCGCTTCGAGCCCGGCCAGCAGCGCACGGTGGAACTGGTGGATTACGCGGGCGACCGCACGGTGTATGGATTTCGCGGTTTAGTGCAAGGGAAACTCTGATGGTAACAATTGGACGACGCGCTTACGCTGAAATATTTGGGCCCACCACCGGCGACCGGGTCCGCCTGGCCGATACCGACCTGCTGATCGAGGTCGAAAAAGACTACACATTGCTGGCCGGTGCCTACGGTGAAGAAGTCAAGTTTGGCGGCGGCAAGACCATCCGCGACGGCATGGCGCAATCACAAAAAATGCGCTCCGAAGGCGCGGTGGACTGTGTGATGACCAACGCGCTGATCCTGGACCACTGGGGCATCGTCAAGGCTGACATTGGCCTCAAAGATGGCCGCATTGTGGCGATAGGCAAGGCGGGCAACCCCGACGTGCAGCCAGGCGTGGACATCATCATCGGCCCCGGCACCGAGATCATCAGCTGCGAGGGCAACATCGTCACCGCAGGCGGCATCGACAGCCACATCCATTTCATCTGCCCACAGCAAATCGAGGAAGCCCTGGCCAGCGGTGTGACCACCATGCTGGGCGGCGGCACGGGCCCGGCCACCGGCACTTTTGCCACCACCTGCACGCCCGGCCCCTGGAACATCGAGCGCATGTTGCAGGCGGCCGATGCCTTCCCCATGAACCTGGGTTTTCTGGGCAAGGGCAACGCCAGCCTGCCCGCCGCGCTGCACGAGCAGATTGACGCGGGCGTGATCGGCCTGAAGCTGCACGAAGACTGGGGCACCACCCCCGCCGCCATCAGCAACTGCCTGGACGTGGCCGAGCTGGAAGACGTGCAGGTGGCCATCCACTCCGACACGCTGAATGAGAGCGGCTTTGTGGAAAACACCATTGCCGCCACCAAGGGCCGCGGCCTGTGCGCCTTCCACACCGAAGGCGCGGGCGGCGGGCACGCCCCGGACATCTTGCGGGTGGTGGGCGAGGCGAACTTTTTACCTAGCAGCACCAACCCCACCATGCCCTACACCGTGAACACGCTGGACGAGCACGTGGACATGCTGATGGTTTGCCACCACCTGGATGCCAGCATCCCCGAAGACCTGGCCTTTGCCGAAAGCCGCATCCGCAAGGAAACCATTGCCGCCGAAGACGTGCTGCACGACCTGGGTGCCATCAGCATGATGAGCAGCGACAGCCAGGCCATGGGCCGCGTCGGCGAGGTGATTCTGCGCACCTGGCAGACGGCGCACAAGATGAAGGCCCAGCGCGGCTCGCTGCCAGAGGATTCCTCACGCAACGACAACTTCCGCGCCAAGCGCTATGTGGCCAAGTACACCATCAACCCGGCGCTGGCCCACGGCATCAGCCACGAGGTGGGCAGCATCGAGGTGGGCAAATGGGCCGACCTGGTGGTGTGGAAACCGGCCTTCTTCGGCGTGAAACCCGCACTCATCCTGAAAGGCGGCTTCATCGCTATGGCCGCCATGGGCGACCCCAATGCCAGCATCCCCACGCCCCAGCCGGTGCACTACCGCCCCATGTTTGGCGCGTACGGCACGGCACTGGCGCGCGGCTCGCTGACCTTTGTGTCGCAAGCCGGGCTGACCGGCGGCATCAAGGAACGCTTCGGCCTAGCCAAGACTTTGAGCGCCGTGAAAGACATCCGCGCCGTGCGCAAGCAGCACATGGTGCACAACAGCTATCTGCCAAAGATGGAGATCGACGCGCAAACCTACAGCGTGCGGGCGGATGGGGTGCTGCTGACGTGCGAAGCGGCGGTAAGCTTGCCGATGTCACAACGCTACTTTCTCTTCTAATGCTCCAAACCTCCAAACTCATCCCCCAAGGCAAAGGCCTGGCCCCTGCCCTGCTCAAACGTGGCAGCACCGTCGAACTGGACTGGAACGTACGCCAAAAAAGCCGCTTCGATGCCACCGACTCCCTGGGCCGCCAGCTTGGCGTATTCTTGCCGCGCGGCACGCTGGTGCGCGGCGGCGATGTGCTGGTGGTGGAAGACGGCTCCCTGGTCCAGGTGGTGGCGGCCCCCCAGCCGGTGCTGGTCATCACGGTCCACGGACACGGCACTCCTTTCGACCTGACCCGCGCCGCATACCACCTGGGCAACCGCCATGTGCCGATCGAGCTGCAGCCCGACCACCTGAAGATCGAACCCGACCACGTGCTAGCAGACATGCTGCGCGCCATGCATTTGACGGTGGTGGAAGCCACGGTTGCGTTTGAGCCCGAAGGCGGTGCCTACGCGGCGGGCGGACACAGCCATGGCCACGAACATCCGGCACCGAAGCCCGTATCCATTCCGGTCAAAGCCGCCCCCCACGTCCATGGCCCTGGCTGCGGGCACGACCCCAACCACGGGCACGGCCATTCCCACTGATCCCATGTCGGTGCACAGAGTCCGCCCGCTGGTGCCGCCGGTCCGCCGCCGCCCAGCCCGAGCCGTTAGCCACGCCGCCAGTCCATCAGAATCGGCCACGCCCAGCCTGCTGCAGCTGATCTGGTTGGCATCGCCGGCCTTACCAGTGGGCGGATTTTCTTACTCCGAAGGGCTGGAAGCGGCCGTAGACCGGGCGGGAGTAGCTACAGAAAGTGCAGCATCCGACTGGCTGATCGACCAACTGCACCTGGCGTTGACCCGGGGCGACCTGGCCGCCATCGCCAAAGCCATTCCCGCCTGGCGGCGCGGCGATGTAGATCATGTGGCCGAGCTCAACGCCTGGGTACTGCAAACCCGCGAAACCAGCGAACTGCGCGCCCAGACCGAACAGATGGGCCGTTCGCTACTGGAGTGGCTGCGCAACCATCACACCGCATCAAGCCAGCAGATAGCGGCCTGCGCCCAGATGCAGCCCACCTACCCAATCGCCTACGCCCTGGCCGCCTCCGCCACCCAGGCCCCGCTGCGCGACTGCCTGCTGGCCTACGCCTTTGGCTGGGCCGAGAACATGACCCAGTCGGCCATCAAATCGGTGCCGCTGGGCCAAAGCGCCGGGCAGCGGATTCTGGCGCGCCTGGCCGCCGACATTCCCGCCGCAGTAGACCGCGCCACCCAGCTTCCCGACAGCCAGCGCCAGGCATTTTCGCCCATGCTGGTCATTCTGAGCAGCCAGCACGAAGTGCAATATTCAAGGCTTTTCAGGTCCTAGCGCTTATTACATAAGCACAAGCAGCTCTTTTTTCTATAGCAAAATACCATGTCCACTCTGCACCACATCGCCCACCGCACCAAAAAACTCCCCCCGCTGCGCGTCGGTATCGGCGGCCCGGTGGGTTCCGGCAAAACCACACTGCTGGAAATGCTGTGCAAAGCCATGCGCGAAAAATACGACCTGGTGGCCATCACCAACGACATCTACACCAAGGAAGACCAGCGCATCCTGACCGTCAGCGGCGCCCTGCCTGCCGAGCGCATCATGGGCGTGGAAACCGGCGGCTGCCCGCACACGGCCATCCGCGAGGACTGCTCCATCAACCTGGAAGCCATTGACCGCATGCTGGTCGAGCACCCCAATGCCGACATCGTGTTCATCGAGAGCGGCGGCGACAACCTGGCCGCCACCTTCAGCCCCGAACTCAGCGACCTCACCATCTACGTCATCGACGTGGCCGCAGGCGAAAAAATCCCCCGCAAAGGCGGCCCCGGCATCACCAAGAGCGACCTGTTCGTCATCAACAAAACCGACCTGGCCCCGCACGTGGGCGCGAACCTGGACGTGATGGAATCCGACACCCGTCGCATGCGTACCAATGCCCAGGGCCTCAAGCCGTTTGTGATGACCAACCTTAAAACCCTGACCGGGCTGGCCGAGGTGGTGGCCTTCATCGAAACCAAGGGAATGCTGGCCCAGTAAAATCTAGGGCTTAGCTAGCTCCACGCCGCTTACAACGGCGTTTCCCCATGACCTATAGCGTCAAAGAAATTTTCTACACCCTGCAAGGCGAAGGCGGCCAGGCCGGCAGCCCCGCCGTGTTCTGCCGCTTCGCCGGTTGCAACCTCTGGACCGGCCGCGAAAGCGACCGTGCCACTGCCGTCTGCCGTTTTTGCGATACCGACTTTGTGGGCACCGACGGCACTCTGGGCGGCAAATTTGCCGACGCAGATGCGCTGGCCGACCAAATCGCCGCCCAATGGCCGGCAGGCGACACCCACCACCGCCTCACCGTACTCACCGGAGGTGAGCCCCTGCTGCAAGTAGATACCACCCTGGTAGCCGCCCTGCATGCACGCGGTTTTCGCATCGCGGTAGAAAGCAACGGCACCGTGCTCGCGCCAGACGGCATAGACTGGCTGTGCATCAGCCCCAAAGCCGGTGCCCCCTGGATCCAGCGGCAAGGGCAAGAGCTCAAAGTGGTGTGGCCTCAGCCCGGCCTGGACTTGGCCACGCTCGCCCGCACCGGGCAGTTCAGCCACCGCTTCTTACAGCCCATGGATGGTCCAGAGCAAGCGGCCAACATCGCCCTGTGCATAGACACCTGCATGCAGCACCCCGCCTGGCGCCTGAGTCTGCAGACCCACAAGATCACCCACATCCGCTAACCCATCGGCTAATCCATGCTGTACACCATTAGCCAACGCTTTTACTTTGACGCGGCCCACACTCTGCAACGCGAGATCGAGACCGCAGGCAGTCGCCGGATCCACGGCCACACCTACCACGCCGAGGTCAGCGTGAGCGGCCCGCGCGACCCGGAAAACAGCATGGTGCTGGATTTGGGCTTTCTACGCCTGCGCCTGGAAGGCGTGCGCGAACAGCTAGACCACCATTTTCTAGATGAAGTGCCCGACCTAGGTACACCCACACTAGAGAACCTGTGCACTTTCATCGCAACACAGTTAGCCGACGTACGCCCACCAGTAAGCCGCGTACGCGTATGGCGTGACGCACTGGGCGATGCATGCGTTTTAGACGTCCCCTAAATGGAGTACGTTTTGTAACCTAGGTATAGGTACAAAGGTTAGAATCACAAGCAAGGAAGCGTGGCAGAGTGGTCGATTGCACCGGTCTTGAAAACCGGCGATGGGAAACTATCCGTGAGTTCGAATCTCACCGCTTCCGCCAAATTGAGCAATATCAATGGCGTGCAAAAGGAAACAAGGACGACTTGAAACATCCTACAGCACCATTAGCTCCACGATTAGCACCACGCGTTGCTAATTAGCGTTTTGTATAAAAATCACCTAAATATTAAATACCACCTAATCTGAACGCATAGAAATAAGCGCTCATATTAGGTTAGCACTTGATCGAGATTATCCCTAGAAAGACGCTTAATCGAAATGTGTTCCTCGCTTCCCCAAAGGCCTGAGGGCCTCCTTCTAAAGCCCGATATACTGAAAAGCATCTGCGGCATTTTCCTTTCTTTACCAAAGATACTGCCTGCATGAATCCCCACGCAACGCGTTCTATTTCCCCCATTTGGTTGTTTAAATCGCTAATGGCTAACCGAAGCCTGATTTACAGTCTGGCCAAGCGTGATGTGGTTGGTCGTTATCGTGGTTCTGCGATGGGGCTTCTGTGGTCATTTTTCAACCCGGTATTGATGTTGGCCGTGTACACCTTTGTTTTCAGCTTGATTTTCAAGGCGCGGTGGGCCGGGGGGTCTGGTTCCAAAACCGAGTTTGCCCTTGTACTGTTTGCCGGGTTACTCGCGTTCAGTTTGTTTTCTGAGTGCCTGAACCGTGCGCCAAGCCTGATAGTGAGTAACGTCAACTACGTCAAGAAAGTTATTTTTCCTTTGGAGATACTTCCTGTCGTTGCGCTAGGATCGGCTGCTTTTCACTTCTTAATAGGTTTGGTGGTGTGGTTAATATTTTATCTGACGTTCTTCGGAATCCCCGATGCGACCATCCTGCAATTGCCTCTGGTTATTCTTCCACTCATTCTGATGACACTAGGGTTGTCATGGTTCTTGGCATCACTAGGAGTCTATCTGCGAGATATGGCACAAATCATCGGCGTTATAACCACTGTACTGATGTACCTATCGCCGATTTTTTATCCGATCGCTGCATTACCAGAAAAATATCGGCCGTTAATGCAAATCAGTCCACTGACCTTTGTGATAGAGCAAACCCGTGACACCATGGTATGGGGCAAGAGCATCCAATGGGAAATGTGGTGGACACACATCGCTATAGCGACCTTAGTTGCTTGGATGGGCTTTGCATGGTTTCAAAAAACACGCAAAGGATTTGCAGATGTCCTCTGATTTTTCAATTCAAGTCGTCGGCCTTAGCAAGTGTTACCAAATATATGACAAGCCTAGAGATCGATTGGCTCAGATGTTTACATTTGGGCGCAAGCAACTCTATCGTGAATTTTGGGCCTTACGAGATACCTCATTTTCTATTGGTCGAGGCGAAACCGTGGGAATTATTGGTCGCAATGGAAGCGGAAAATCGACACTGCTGCAAATGATTTGTGGAACAGTTTCACCGACTACTGGCACCGTAACTACAAATGGGCGCGTTGCCGCATTGCTAGAGTTGGGAGCCGGCTTTAATGCCGAATTTACTGGGCGAGAAAACGTACTATTGAATGCAGCGATTCTGGGTTTCCCACAAGAAACTATGGAAGAGCGGATGGATGAGGTACTGGCCTTTTCAGAATTAGGTGATTTTCTTGATCAACCAGTCAAGACCTACTCCAGCGGCATGTACGCGCGACTCGCATTCTCGATCGCGATCCATGTCGACCCGGATATTATGATTGTCGATGAGGCCTTGGCTGTTGGTGATTCGCGTTTCGTTGCCAAGTGCATGAGGCGCATCAAAGAGATTCAGGAACGAGGGGCCAGCATCCTCTTCGTGAGCCATGACGTGGGATCAGTGCGCACACTATGCCAACGGGCTATTTGGCTCGACAAAGGACGGCTCGTCGAAGACGGTGATGTGTTTCCGGTAAGCGGAAAATACATGGAATTTATGTTCAAAGACGAAGTTTCTGAAGACCAAGCTTTACGAGAAGAGATCGTGTCGGGTCAGGATACGCCGAATGAAGCAGGCGCACTTCAAACTACCGAATTACCAAAACTCACCGGCACCACCTTTAGCCCATCCAAGTATCGACTTGATACTAGACCGGTTACGCATTGGGGGTCACGTAAAGGGGTAATTCTTGGCGCATCGGTATGCGATGAGCAAGGCATCCGCCGGGATGTGATTACTTGGGGCAGGTCAATCGAGGTGGTGATTGACGTTTGTGTGCCGCTCGATATTCCTCGTGAGCATCTTAGTATTGCCTGCTCTATCAAGGATATCAAAGGAACCGATCTTATCGTCTCCACCACCAGCGACCAAGACTCCATCGGCTTGCCCAATCAGGAGCACTTCAGTGTCTGCTTCCGTATGGTTAACCCTCTGGTAACAGGGAAATATCTTTTGGTCGCGGCAGTAGAAAATCGACTTCACAGAGACATTCATTATTATGAGTATCTTGAGGGTGCCCATTATTTTTCATCATTGGCCGACGAGCGTTTTTTTGGAATTTTCCAGCCGACGGTTGAGCAGTTAGTTAAAGTTGCATAGATGTCAAAACTATCAAACATCAACTCAGGCACCTACTGGGACCACCGTTTTTCAGAAGACTGGGAAATGTACGCAGGACCTCGTCAATCCCGTTTTTTCGCTCAACTCGCCGTCGAAAATATGCCCTCATGGCTAATCGAACAAACGAGGCTTCAATCATTAACGCTTGCAGACTGGGGATGCGCGCAGGGTGACGGGACCAATGTATTGGCGAGCTTTGTAGATCCAGGTCAATTGGTGGGAGTGGATTTTTCTGGGGTTGCTATCGAGCAAGCGGCAAGGCGCTATCCAACTATAAGGTTCAAAAGTGAAAACTGGCTTGAGGAAGCTACTGAGATTCCCGATTCTTATGATGTCGTTTTCTCATCCAACACGCTGGAGCATTTTCACCAGCCGTACGAAGTACTGAAAGCATTGGGTGCACGAGCCAAGAAAGCTGTAGTTTTAGCTTTACCTTACCGTGAATTAGAGTTAATCGAAGAGCATTTTTACTCATTTCTTTCAAAGAATATACCCATTGATTTAAGTAACGGTTTTCGACTAATTTGGTCTAAAGTAATTGATTGCAGGCATCTTCCCGATACGCTTTGGGGTGGTGATCAGATTTTTCTTGTGTATGCTGAATCGTCATGGCTTACATCACTCAACTTAACTTTAGGCGATTGCAACTTTGTGCAAGACGATGCGACAGCAAAGATTGCCAGCCTTCATGAGGAAATAGCCACCCGTGATAGCCAGATCGCCAGCCTCAATATGGAAGTGGGCACACAGGGTGATCAAATAACCAGATTCCATCAGGAAGTCAAAGCGAGGGATAGCCAAGTTGCCAGCATTAACCATGAGTTAATTCGACTTTCAGACTGGGCACAAAGAATTGACCAAAAACCACTGCAACACGGATTTAAAAAATATGGAATTAAGGTATTACGCTCTGTTTACCGAACATTGCCGCTACCGAGCTCATTAAAGTATCAACTGAGAAGTGCAACAATGGGTGTAATTGGCTCATTGCGTAAAATTTTTTCATTTCCGCAACAAAAATCTGACCAGTTACTAGACGCTGTTCAGGACTTGAATCGCAAATGGAAAAATCTGGAAGAAGGCGCTCAGGTTGAACGTACTGATGTACTCGTATTTTCCGTCATAGACTGGCATTTCAGAATGCAACGCCCCCAGCATCTGGCTCGCAGTTTTTCAAGCAATGGGAAACGGGTATTTTTTCTCAGCAACCATTTCTTGGACTCCAATGAGTATGGCTATGAAATTGAACGACTTGATCCATCCTTAGATATTTATCAAATCAAACTGCGCGTCAAAGGTGCGCCCGCAATTTACTTTGGAGCACCTACTACGACTGCCATATCTCAACTAGAACATGGCATTGCGAAATTAATGTCAGATTTCGCGATAATTTCCAGCATTGCAGTGGTTCAGCATCCATATTGGTATCCAGTTGTGTGTCATATACCAAATAGCATTCGACTGTATGACTGCATGGATCACCACGAAGGCTTTGGTGGTGTGCCTACAGCATTGGCTGAAATCGAGAAAGATATGCTACGCGGGTCTGATTTAGTGGTAGTTACATCCAGTTGGCTCGAAAATTTTGCCAGTGGCTATAATAAAAACGTTGTAACCGTTCGCAACGCGGGCGAGTATTCTCATTTTTCTGTACAGCCTGTCCAGCGCTATGTGGATGCAAGTGGGCGTCGTATCATTGGCTACTTCGGTGCGATTGCCGAGTGGTTCGATATCGATCTGATCCGCCACGCGGCATTAGTGCATCCTAATGCGCTTATTCTACTCATTGGTAATGACACCATTGAAGCATCCAAATCACTAAAGGATCTTCCTAATGTGCTCTTCATCGGGGAGGTTCCTTATGCCAAGTTACCTTTCTACTTGTATGCTTTCGATGTTTGTCTGCTGCCTTTCAAGATTACTCCACTCACTTTGGCGACAAATCCCGTAAAGGTTTATGAATACCTTGCAGCGGGCAAGCCTGTGATCAGTGTAGATTTACCCGAAATAGCTCAGTTTGGGGATTTGGTTCTGCGGGCGCGGACTAGTGACGAATTCATTACGATGATTTCGCAAAACCTCGCAACTACCGACTCGGACGAGTTAAAACGCAACCGTCAACTATTTGCTAAAGACCAGACTTGGGAGCATCGGGCAGAAGCGTTGATTAAAGCCACTATCGACTTGCCAATGCCAAAAATTAGTGTTGTGGTCCTGACCTTCAATAATCTTGAGTTGACCAAGGCATGCCTAGACAGTCTTGTACGCTTTACTTGCTATCCTAATATCGAGCTTATTTTGGTGGATAACGCATCAACAGATGAGAGTCCAACTTATCTAACCGAATTCAAAAATAAGCACAAAAATATTAAGCTTATATTAAATGAAAAAAATCTAGGTTTTTCTGCTGGCAACAACGTAGGCCTCAAAGAAGCCACTGGCGATTTTCTGGTTATGCTGAACAACGACACAGTTGTAACACCTGGCTGGTTAATGACACTTATGCGCCATTTACAAATTAATCCTACTATCGGAATAATTGGACCAGTTACTAATAATATTGGCAACGAAGCAAAAATTAACATCAACTACTCTACACCAAAGAAAATGCTACCACTTACGTTTAATTACACATTAAACCAAATGGGGAAATACTACCCTCTCCAGACGGCGGCTTTCTTTTGCGTAATGATACCGCGAAATATATTTGAGGAAGTTGGTTTACTGGATGAGAATTTCGGACGAGGATTCTTTGAAGATGATGATTACTGCCGTCGGGTTGAAGCCATAGGTAAAACGATAGTTTGTGCGCACGATGTTTTTATTCATCATCACTTATCAGCATCATTTAATAAGCTAAAAGGAACAGAAAAGCAAGATCTGTTTGATCAGAATAAAAGATACTATGAAACTAAATGGGGAAAGTGGAAGCCACACACTTATTAAAAAACCTGATACATTAACCACTTTTCGTACCCCTGAGATTACAGCTTCGATAATATAAAAATATATGAAGTAAATAAATTTCCATTTCTTGAGAGAGTAAACATAAATTTACACATCAGAAAATAAAATATGAAACCAATAAAAATTCTCTCTGTTGTAGGAACACGTCCTGAAGCCATCAAGATGGCACCCGTAATTTTGGCGTTAAAAAAGGAACCATGGGCAGAAGTCCGGGTTTTAGCTACGGCACAGCACCGTCACATGCTGGATCAGGTCCTGAATTTCTTCGATATCGAACCGGATATCGACCTGAATATCATGCGTCCGAACCAAACCCTGACAACCTTGACGGCCCGTCTATTATTAGGAATGGACGATGTGCTACAAGCAGAAAAACCGGATGCGGTACTGGTTCAAGGAGATACCACAACTGTAATGGCCGTATCTCTGGCTTGTTTTTATCACCGAATTCCAATCGGCCATGTCGAAGCCGGCTTGCGTACCTGGGATATGCAGAATCCATTTCCTGAAGAAGCAAATCGCGTCATTGCCGGCAAACTGGCACGTTGGCACTTTGCACCCACTGAGGGCTCGCGAGCGAACCTGTTACGCGAAGGGGTACCAGATGGCGAAATTTTAGTAACCGGCAATACAGTAATTGATGCACTGTTAATGACGGCAGCCAAAGATATAGAAATCGGTATTGAGCTCGATCCCAGCAAGCGTTTAGTTCTTGTTACTTCGCATCGTAGGGAAAACTTCGGTGAGCCATTCCGAAATATTTGCCGAGCTTTGCGTGCACTTGCTGAGAAAAATGTCGATGTCCAATTTCTCTATCCAGTTCACCCGAATCCGAATGTCAAAGACGTTGCCCATGAAATGCTCGGTAATTGCCGAAACATTCAACTTTGTGCACCTTTAGATTACGCGCCTTTTGTTGCCGCCATGAAGCGTTCTTATCTAATCATCAGTGACTCGGGTGGTGTGCAAGAGGAAGCACCGGCCTTAGGCAAACCGGTACTGGTATTGCGTGATGAGACTGAGCGGCCAGAAGCTATTGACCAAGGTGTCGTCTTGTTGGTGGGGACCAACTATGACCGTATCGTCTCCGAGACCCAGCGTTTGCTGGACGATCAGGTGGCGTACGGCGAAATGGCACGCGGAATATCCCCATATGGCGACGGCCTTGCTAGCGAAAGGATAGTGAAAACTTTGCGAGAACATTTCGCCTGATGCGCCTTGTCTATCTATCACCAGTGCCTTGGGCGACTTTTGCGCAACGCCCACAGAAATTTGCTAGCTGGTTTCACTCCAGAACTGATGGCGAGGTGCTTTGGGTTGATCCCTATCCCACTCGATTTCCTCGCTTGTCCGACATAGGGCGATTTGATTCAACAAAAGACCCCGATGGGCAAGTGCAGCCTGATTGGATTCGAGTTATTAAGCCTTTTTCATTGCCGTTGGAGCCGTTGCCAGGCGCAGGTTGGGCCAACGCCATTTTTTGGAGACCAATCCTCGATGAATTGGCTCACTTTGTTAAAAACCATGATGCATTGCTTGTCATAGGTAAGCCAAGCCTACTCGCGCTTGCGGTCTTGCATCGGCTGAAAGATATACCGTCTGTTTACGATGCGATGGATGATTTTCCGGCTTTCTACAAAGGGCTATCGCGTTATGCGATGGCGAAGCGCGAGGCACGATTGGTTCGACGAGTAGATTCACTTTGGGTTACCAGTACGAGTCTCAAGCAGCGCTGGGAAGGTTTGCATCCCTCTGCACACCTAGTTCCCAATGCTCTCGATGCTTCGCTCATGCCCACCGCAAAAATAAAATCAATAGAGCCTAGTACACAGATATTCGGCTATGTTGGAACTATTGCAGCATGGTTCGATTGGGAGTGGATTATTGCCTTGGCTAAAGTGAGATCTGACGATGTCATTAGACTCATCGGACCGGTTTTCACTCCTACACCAATTGACCTTCCCGGAAACATCGAGTTCCTGCCCGAGTGCCATCATGAAGTGGCATTAAATGCCATGCGTGATTTTGATGTAGGACTGATCCCATTCATCAGAAATGAGCTGACCGCGTCTGTTGATCCGATCAAGTTCTATGAGTATCGGGCCCTCGGCTTGCCGGTGATTTCAACGGAATTTGGAGAGATGGCGTTTCGCAAGCACGAAGTAGGCACCTTTATCAGCCAAACGTTGCATGACATTGCATCGCTCGCTGAGTTAGCACTGTGTATTCACGATATACCTGCGAAAGCAAATGAATTTGCACTTCGTAACTCTTGGGAGGCGCGTTTTGATGCGACAAAAATTTTTCATTAAACTAACACTGCTTAGGAAGGCATCAATTTAATCCTGTTATGTCTACGCAAGGGCTATGACTGAACGTACCCGCAGATCGATCACCCCGCCGATGCCGCAATCGGTCCCACCGCCTGCACCACATCGGCATTCTGCGCACGCTGGCGCAGGGCGTGTTCCATGACCACCAGGGCCAACAGCGCCTCAACGATAGGCGTGGCGCGGATGCCTACGCAGGGGTCGTGGCGGCCTTTGGTGATGACTTCGGTGGAGTGGCCTGCCGTGTCGATCGTCTCGCGGGGCGTGGTGATGGAGCTGGTGGGCTTGATGGCGATGGACACTTCCAGGTCTTGCCCGGTGCTGATGCCGCCGAGCACGCCGCCCGAGTTGTTCGACTTGAAACCCTGTGGTGACAACGAGTCACCGTGCATGCTGCCACGTTGCGCCACGCTGGCAAAACCGGCACCAATCTCCACGCCTTTGACGGCGTTCAGGCCCATCATGGCGAAGGCGATGTCGGCATCCAGCTTGTCAAACAGCGGCTCGCCCAGGCCTACGGGCATGCCGGTGGCGGTGACGCGGATGCGCGCGCCGCAGGAATCCTGGGCGTGGCGCAAGGCATCCATATAGTCCTCCAGCGCAGACACGTCGGCCACCGGGGCAAAAAACGGGTTGTTGGGCACGTGGTCCCAGCTCTCGAACGGCACCACCAGGTCGCCCACCTGGGTCATGCAGCCGCGAAACACCATGCCGTACTTCTCTGCCAGCCATTTTTTGGCTACAGCACCTGCGGCTACGGTGGGAGCGGTCAGGCGGGCGGACGAACGGCCGCCGCCACGCGGGTCACGGATGCCGAACTTGTGCCAATAGGTGTAGTCGGCGTGACCAGGGCGAAAGCTCTGGGCGATGGCGCTGTAATCCTTGCTGCGCTGGTCAGCATTACGAATCAGCAGGGCAATGGGGGTGCCGGTGGTTTTGCCCTCGTACACGCCGCTCAGGATTTCGACCGCGTCGGGCTCGTTGCGCTGGGTGACGTGGCGGCTGGTGCCGGGGCGTCGACGGTCCAGGTCGCCCTGGATGTCGGCCTCGCACAAGGCCATGCCGGGGGGGCAGCCGTCGATCACGCAGCCAATGGCTGGGCCGTGGGATTCACCAAAGTTGGTGACTGCGAATAGGGTTCCGAAGGTATTTCCGCTCATAGCCGCTGATTATCCCCGACCTAGACTACAGCGCCCGAACTTGGGAACGGTTCATGCTTATAGCCCCCTACCCCCTGCGGGTTTTCACGTACATCCACCAAGGAGAGGCTCATGCTGCAAGCTACCACGACCGAATTTTCCCATGTCAAACCTGGCGACACCGATTTTGTGCAAGGCGGTTTGCGCGACTTTTTTCTGTACCGGGACCTCGGCATTGCCGAAGCTACGCACGGAAAGGTGATTGCGCACCTTGTTAAGGCGAACATGGCTCCAGAAAAGGGCACGGGCTGGCACCGGCATGAGGCGGACTTCCAGATCGTGATCATGGTCAAGGGTTGGGCGCGCTTTATGTACGAAGACAAAGAGACCCTGGTGCAGGCGGGTGACTGTGTGCACCAGCGCCCCGGCATCCGCCACTACCTGTTCGACTACTCGCCGGATATGGAGTATCTGGAAATTGTGTCGCCGGCCGACTTCAAGTCGATCGACGTGGATCCCGTGTGCGAGATCCCCGAATCAACGCCCTGGAAATAGAGCGATAGAAGGCAGGGGACTCCAAATCCCCCGCCCGTCTTTGTTAGAACTTAGAACTCTGCGTCGAGTTCGTCGATTTCTTCGGGTTCTTTCATCGCCTCGGCCACCCATTCCTGCATCGCGGGCAAGGCCATGATGCGCTGGCAGTAGGCGGCGCACACCGGGTCCAGCGCCACGTTGTAGGTCAAAAAGCGGGTGACCACCGGGGCGTACATGGCATCGGCCATGCCCACTTGCTCGCCAAACAGATACGGGCCGCCGTAGTTGGCCAGGCATTCTTTCCAGATCTCCACGATGCGGTCGATGTCGCTCTGGGCGCGCGACCAGATTTTGAATTCGGCAAAGTGGGCCTTGATGTTCATCGGCAGCGCCGTGCGCAGCGACGAAAAGCCCGAATGCATTTCGCCGCAGATAGCCCGGCAATGGGCGCGGGCGGCTGCGTCGGCGGGCAGCAAACCTGCTTTGGGCTTGATTTCATTCAGATATTCGCCAATGGCCAAGGTGTCCCAGACCTTGATCTTGTTGTGCTGCAAAGAGGGCACCAACATGGAGGACGATAGCAACATCATCTCGGCTTTCATGGCCGGATCATCGGGAGAAACCACGTTTTCGGTGAACTCTAGCCCAGCAAACTTGGCGGCGAGCCAGCCGCGCAGGGCCCAGGCACCGTAGTTTTTGCTGCTGATCGTCAACTCTGCTTTACGCATGGGTAGCTCCTTGTGTTGTGGTCCATTCAGCAAGGGCTATGCCAGAGCCCGCACTAATGCAAATCCGTATTTCTACGTATGGCGTACCGAATGGAGGCCACCCTCTAGGCTGCATCCAGTAACTGGCCCGTAACTTGCCTGTAGTTGGTGCAATCTCCGCACCAAGTCAGGAACAATTCAAATGCTCTATCAGGCCTATCAACTCCAGTCCGACTTGATGTCTCCGCTGCGCCTGATGGCGCAAAGCCTTGGCTCATCGCTCTGGTTCAAAGACACGGAAAACAGCCCGGTGCGCAAAATTGCCGCCGCCTGCGATGTGTTTTCACGCCTGCGACTCACCCATTCACGGCCCGGCTACGGCATCACATCGGTCAAAGTGGGTCAGGTGGAGGTGGAGGTCACCGAGGAAACCACCCTCACCCTGCCCTTTGGCAGCCTGTTGCATTTCAAGCGCACGGGTGACGCGGTCGATATGGATGGCCAACCCCCGGTGCTGCTGGTGGCACCACTGTCGGGCCACTTTGCCACGCTGCTACGCGAAACCCTGCGCACCCTGCTGCAAGACCACGATGTCTACATCACCGACTGGCACAACGCCCGCGACGTGGCGCTGACCGAAGGCGCCTTTGCGCTGGACGACTATGCCGAGCACATGATCCGCTTCATCGAAGCCATCGGTCCCGGCACCCATGTGGTGGCCGTGTGCCAACCCTGCGTGGCCGCGCTGGCCGCAGCCGCCATCATGGCCGAGGACGACAACCCCTGCCAGCCGCGCAGCCTGACGCTGATGGCCGGCCCGGTCGACTGCCGCATCAACCCCACCGGGGTCAACGTCCTGGCCACCAGCAAGCCCATCGAGTGGTTTGAAAAGAACCTGATCAGCCACGTGCCCATGCCGCACAAGGGCTTTATGCGCCGGGTGTACCCGGGCTTCATCCAGCTCAGCGCGTTCTTGAGCATGAACCCGGCGCGCCACAAAGCGCAGTTCAAAGACATGTACAAATACCTGCTGGAAGGCGATATCGACAAGGCTGACACTATTCGCAACTTCTACGACGAGTACCTGGCCGTGAACGACCTGCCCGCCGAGTTCTACCTGGAAACCGTGGCCAAGGTGTTTCAAACCTACGACCTGCCACGTGGCGTGCTCACCTACAAAGACCGTATTGTCAACCCCGCCGCCATCCGCCGCACCGCGCTGATGACGGTGGAAGGCGAGCGCGACGACATCTGCTCCGTCGGCCAGACCATGGCCGCCCAAGACCTGGCCAGCAGCGTACGCCCCAGCCAGCGCACCCACCACATCCAGACCGGCGTAGGCCACTACGGCGTGTTCAGCGGTAAAAAGTGGAACCAGCAAATCTACCCCCGCGTGCGCGACATGATTTACGCCAACCAGCTCTAAACAGCACACAGCAAAAAGCCCGGTGACACCCACCGGGCTTTTTTTATGCCGAAAATCAGATGCTATAAATTTAATAGCTACTCACGCTGTTCAATAAAAACAATCAGCCAAAAGTACCAACACCCCACAGCGAGACACCCCTTCCAGGGATACCGTGGAACCGGCTTTGCCGGGCCACTGGTATCGCCCCCTGCAAGAGGGTTAGCCAAAGATGCGAAGCACTGCAACCTAGGGGTGTACTAGGAAGCCTCTTCTTCACCTGCAGGCCAGTCGCGGATATAGGCCTTGAGCATTTTGTTTTCGAAATTCTGGCTGTCCACCACGGCCTTGGCCACGTCGTAGAAGCTGATCACACCCATCAGCATTTTCTGGTCCATCACCGGCATGTAGCGGGCGTGGCGCTCCAGCATCATGCGGCGCACGTCGTCCAGCTCGGTGTTGGGGGTGCAGGTCAAGGGGTGGTCGTCCATGGCAGTGCGGACAAGCGTGGTGCCGATGCTGCCGCCGTTTTTCACCACCAGTTGGATCACCTCGCGAAAGGTCAGCATGCCGACCAGATCGCCATGGGACATGACCACCAGAGAACCCATGTCCTTCTCCGCCATCATGGCCAAAGCGGTCGCAAGGGGCTCATCGGGGTTGGCGGTATAGAGCGTATTGCCTTTCACACGCAGAATGTCGCTGACTTTCATGGGGTTCTCCTGGTAACGCAGTGCGCAATGGATGGATGGGTGATGGATGTACTTGCAATATAGCCCACAAAAGCCTATGGCACGGCAGGAAATGCGCCTGCGCAGGCATGCTGCCCCATGCTGCACTGCAATAAAATCCGTCTATGGACCTCTTCATCGCCAAAGCCCCCTACTGGATCACCCGTTTTGGCGAGATCGGCATCGTCGTGCCGCTGGCCGTTGCGCTCACGCTGTGGCTGCTGGCGACCACCCGCGCCATCCGCCCGCTGCTGCTGTGGCTGATGCCGCTGGGCTTGGCGGTGGGCATCACCACGCTGTCCAAAATCGCTTTTATCGGCTGGGGCCTGGGCATTGCGGCGATTGATTTCACCGGGTTTTCGGGCCACGCGATGTTCTCAGCTGCCATCTACCCGGTGCTGGGCTACACGCTGGCCACGCAATCAAGCCGCGCGCCAGGAACCCATTTTTGGGCCATGCTGGCAGGCTATGCCCTGGCGCTGGTGATTGGTTGGAGCCGGGTCCACATCCAGGTGCACTCTGTGTCCGAAGTGGTGGCTGGCTTGGCCTTGGGTGCCTGTGCCAGCGGCTGGACGATTTGGCACATGCCGCACAGCCTGCCGGCGCCCAGCCCACGCCCGCACCGCTGGGTGCTGCTGGCGCTGCTGGGCTGGCTGGTGGTGATGCCGGTGCACGCCGCCCCGTCCCGGTCGCATGACATGGTGACGCAGTTGGCGCTGCGACTGTCTGCCCACGACACGCCGTTTCGGCGGGCCGACCTGCATGCGGTGCCAATCCCACCCGGGGTCTAAATACTCCTGTTTTTATAGCTACTTGTACAGGAGAGATAAGCACCAGAGGCCTATTTCTTATAAATCTCATCTAGCAGCATGGATGGCCACATCCGGCCTCTGGGAATTTCTACAATTTGTTACAGTTGCACGCGGATGCGGTAAGCTGCTGGCCTTTACCTGTACTGCCCCATGGACATTGACCCCTCCGTCTACAAGACCCTGCTCGAATCCACCAAGGCCATCCCCTGGCGGATTGACTGGAAGACCCTGACGTTTAGCTACATCGGCCCGCAAATTGAAGAGCTGTTGGGCTGGAGCCCCGAGAGCTGGGTCGGCGCGCAAGACTGGGCCGACCGCATGCACCCCGAGGACCGCGAGGAAACCTTCAACTTCTGCGTCAGCCAGTCCCAGGCCGGGGTGGACCACGAGGCCGACTACCGCGCCCTGACCAAGGACGGCGGCTACGTGTGGATCCGCGACGTGGTGCACGTGGTGCGCAAACACGGTGAGGTGGAGGCGCTGGTGGGCTTCATGTTTGACATCAGCGAACGCAAAAAGACCGAAGAAAAACTCATCACCCTGCAAAAAGAGCTGGAAGAGCTGTCCTTCAAAGACGGCCTGACCGGCATTGCCAACCGGCGGCTGTTTGATTCGATCATGGAGATCGAATGGGGCAACGCCCGGCGCAACCACTAGCCGCTGTCGGTGATCATGCTGGACATCGACTTCTTCAAACCCTACAACGACCACTACGGCCACTTGAAGGGCGACGACACCTTGAAGCTGGTGGCCCAGACGCTGGCCTCGGCGGCCACCCGTTCGCGCGACTTTGTGGGCCGTTACGGCGGCGAAGAATTTGTGCTGGTGCTGTCTGAGACCGACGAAAAAGCCGCCCTGAAAATCGCCGAGCGCTGCCGCAACCTGCTGGCCCAACTACAGATTCCGCACCAGGGCTCACCCATCGGCCACCTCACCGCCAGCCTGGGCGTGGGCACCTGCATTCCCGGTGTCGATTCCAGCATGGCGGAGTTTGTGGACGCGGTGGACAAGCAGCTGTACCGCGCCAAACATCTGGGCCGCAACCGGGTGGAATCTGCGCCGGCCAGCCTGGCCGCTGCTACGGTATCCCGCGCAGGGCTGATCCGCTAGCAAATTCAGAGCACCTCGCGTAGGTACATACTGCGCCGGTCGCTGTTTTTCCATAAATTTTCCAGCGCCGGGGCCGGGGTCAGCAGCAACTGGTCGACCAGCGGCAGCAGCAGCGTGGTGTCGGGGTTGACCAGCAGCAGCAGGCGTGGGTCGCGGGGCTTGGCGGTGGCGTCCAGCGGGTCGGCTTCGTCCAGCCGCCCTACCCAGTCCAGCCCGCCCAGCGCCGCCAGCACTGGCTCCAGTTGCAAGGTATCGACCTGCAGGGCCTGGGCCAGTTGCGCCATGCTCAGGCCTTTGTCACCGCGGGCCTGCACGGCGTGCAGATGTTGCAGAACCTCGATGGCCAGCAAAAACGACCAACCGTGCGGCGTGGAGCGTCGCGGCACGCCTTCCAGCAGGCTGGGCATGTAGGCTGCAATCACCGCGCCCAGCAGCACGATCACCCAGGCCAGGTAAATCCAGATCAGCATGATGGGCAGCGTGGCAAATGCGCCGTACACCACCGAATACGTGGGGACCGCCGCCAGGTAGTAGGTCAGCAGGCGCTTGGCCACCTCGATGCTGACCGCCACAAATACCCCACCCGACCAGGCATGCGCCCAGCGCACCCGGGTGTTGGGCACGTAGTGGTAGAGCGCCGCCATGCCGCCCGACAGCAAGGTGATTTGCAACAGACTGAACAGCAGCCGCACCCCGCCGGGCAGGCCATCCACCACCCCCTGCGAGCTGGAGATCAGGTAAGAGGTCAGCGCCAGGCTGGCCCCCAACAGCACCGGCCCCAGGGTGATACCAGCCCAGTAAATCAGCACCCTCTGGCCCAAGGGCCGGGGGCGGCGCACGCGCCAGATGGCGTTCAGCGTGCGGTCAATGGTCAGGATCAGCGCCAGCGCGGTAAACAGCACCAGGGCTAGGCCCACCGCCCCCAGCTTGCTGGCCTGACTGGCAAACTGGGTCAGATAGCCCAGCACCTGGCGGGAAATGCTCTCGGGAATCAGGCTTTGCACCAGCCACTTTTGCAGCACGCCCTGCACTTTGCTGAACATCGGAAACGCGGTGAAGATGGCCAGCGCCACGGTAAAAAACGGCACCAGCGCCAGCGAGGTGGTGAAGGTCAGGCTGCTGGCCGTCAGGCCCAGCTGGTCCTCGCGAAAGCGTTCGCGCAGGGTGTGGGCGGTGGTTCTCCAGGGGAAGCGGGACAGGTCTTTCAGGAACTGGTCGAAGCGTTGGGACAGGGCAGAGAGGGACAAAGACATGGCCGCTATGATGCCATCGCTATGACTACCCCTGAAAACCCTATCTCCTGGACCCGCAACCTGGCCGTCGGCAGCCTTTTGGGCCTGATTGCCCTCAGCCTGGCCTGGGAGCTGGTGCTGGCCCCCCTGCGCCCCGGCAGCGTGGTGCTGGCGCTGAAGGCGGTGCCGCTGTGCTTCCCGCTCATCGGCCTGCTGAAAAACCGCATGTACACCTACCGCTGGGTCAGCCTGATGGTCTGGCTGTACTTCACCGAAGGCGTGGTCCGTGCCTACAGCGATGCCGCGCCCAGCCGCTGGTACGCCCTGGCCGAGGCCCTGCTGTGCGTGGCCTTGTTCGTCGCCTGCGCGATGCACGTGCGGCTGCGCTTCCAAAACGCCAAGGCGGCAGCCGCACCGGTTTAAATCTGGAGATTTCCCATGCAAGACCTGATCGACAGCCTGCGCCAGACCCTCGGTGCAGCCCATGTGCTCACCGACGGCGACCTCAGCGCCTACGAACTGGACTGGCGCAAACGCAGCCGCGGCAAATCCCTGGCCGTGGTGCGCCCCGGCAGCACCGTTGAGGTGGCAGCCGTCGTCAAAGCCTGCGCCGCCGCCGGTGTCAGCATCGTGCCGCAGGGCGGCAACACCGGGCTGGTGGTGGGCAGCACGCCGGACGACTCTGGCACCCAGATCGTGCTGAGCCTGCAGCGCATGCAGGCCGTGCGCGCCGTAGACGCGGCCAACCTGACCATGACGGTCGAAGCGGGCTGCATCCTGCAAAACCTGCAAGACGTGGCCGAAAAAGCCGGGTTTCTGTTCCCCCTGAGCCTGGCCGCCGAGGGCAGTTGCACCATTGGCGGCAACCTGGCCACCAACGCGGGCGGCACCCAGGTGCTGCGCTACGGCAACACCCGCGAGCTCTGCCTGGGCCTGGAAGTGGTTACAGCGCACGGCGAAATCTGGAGCGGCCTGAGCGGCCTGCGCAAAGACAACACCGGCTACGACCTGCGCAACCTGTTTGTCGGCAGCGAAGGCACGCTAGGCATCATCACCGCCGCCACGATGAAGCTGGCACCCCAACCCGCCGCCACGCTCACCGCATGGGCGGCCGTGCCCAGCCTGGACCACGCCGTGACTCTGCTCGGTCTGGCCCACCAGCACCTGGGCGCGGGGCTGACCGGCTTTGAAGTGATGGGCCAGTTTGCGCTCAGCCTGGTGGCCAAACACTACCCGCAGCAGCGCGTGCCGCTGTACCTCGATACGCCTTGGTGCGTGCTGCTGGAGAACTCGGACAGCGAATCTGAAACCCACGCCCGCGAACGCTTCGAGCACCTGCTGGAGCTGGCCATGGAGCAAGGCCTTGTTACCGATGCCGTGGTAGCCGAAAACATCGCCCAGGCCCACGCCCTGTGGCATGTGCGCGAAAGCATCTCCATGGCCCAGGCCGAAGAGGGGCTGAACATCAAGCACGACATTTCCATTCCCGTGTCGCGCATCCCCGAATTTGTGCAGCACACCGATGCCCTGCTGACCGCCCAGATCCCCGGCGTGCGCCTGGTCAACTTCGGCCACCTGGGCGACGGCAACCTGCACTACAACGTGCAAGCCCCCGCCGAGGGCGATGCGGCCGCATTTCTGCGCACCCAGGAAGACCGCGTCAACACCCTGGTGTTCGATGCCGTCATGGCGCATGGCGGCTCCATCTCGGCCGAGCACGGCGTGGGCAGCCTGAAAGTGGGCCACCTGGAGCACTACAAATCCCCCGTGGCCATGGCGCTGATGCGCAGCATCAAGGAAGCCCTGGACCCGCAGAACCTGATGAACCCAGGCCGCGTGGTGCAGGTGGCTGCTGCAGGGTTTTAGACCTATGCGCATATACTGTGCGCATGATTCAAGGAGCCGACCATGTTGGATCTCGCCGTAGCCCCCAAAAAAGCCACCAACCTCACGCTGAACACCAAGACGTTGGAAATGGCCCGCAGCCTGGGTATCAACGTGTCGCAGACCGTAGACGTGCTGCTGGCCGCCGAGGTCAAGCGCATCTACTGGGAGCGCTGGAACGCAGAGAACAAAGAGGCCATTGACCACTACAACGCCCGCATTGCCGCAGAAGGCACCTTTGCCCAACAAGTGAACCAATGGCTGGCCGAGCAAGGTGAAGACACGCCGGGCCCGGTGCCCAAAGCCGCTTGAAGCATGGCGCAATTTGACGTTTACACCAACCCCATGGCCGACCAGCGGGGCCGCATTCCTTATTGGCTAGACCTGCAATCCAACCACATTGGGCAAATCGATTCGCGTGTGATCATCCCACTGCGCAACCTGCACGCCATGGGGCCGCGCATCGAAGGCTTGCAGCCCTTGGTCACGGTGGCCGGGCAAAGCTTGTGCGCCGATGTGCCCGCCATCGCCTCTTTCCCCGCCCGCTTGCTGAAAAACCCCGTGACCTGCATCGATGCCCAGCGCCACGATTTGGTCGCGGCATTGGACTATTTGATTTCTGGATATTGACTTGATGAACACCCGCCCCGTCCGCTCCCAGTACGAAGACTTCATGCGCCTGGTGCACACCACCGGCACCGCCAAAACCGACCGCACCGACACCGGTACGCGCAGCGTGTTTGGCCACCAGATGCGCTTCGATTTGAACGAAGGCTTTCCGCTGGTCACCACCAAGAAAGTGCACCTGCGCAGCATCATCCAGGAGCTGCTGTGGTTCCTCACCGGCAGCAGCGACAACAACTGGCTGAAAGAGCGCGGCGTGAGCATCTGGGACGAATGGGCCCGTGAAGACGGCAGCCTGGGCCCGGTGTACGGCGTGCAGTGGCGCAGCTGGCCCACGCCCGACGGCGGTCACATCGACCAGATCGCAGAAGTCATCAAGACCCTCAAGACCAACCCCGACAGCCGCCGCATCATCGTCAGCGCCTGGAACGTGGCCGAGCTCGACAAGATGGCGCTGATGCCCTGCCACGCCTTTTTCCAGTTCTACGTAGTAGATGGCAAGCTCAGTTGCCAGCTGTACCAGCGCAGCGCCGACATCTTTTTGGGCGTGCCCTTCAACATCGCCAGCTACGCCCTGCTCACCCACATGGTGGCGCAGCAGTGCGACCTGGCCGTGGGCGACTTCATCTGGACTGGCGGCGACTGCCACATCTACAGCAACCACGTAGACCAGGTGAACGAGCAACTCAGCCGCACGCCCTACCCTTACCCCACGCTGCATATCAAGCGCAAACCGGCGGATATCTTCAGCTACCAGTTTGAAGACTTCGAGGTGCTGGATTACCAATGCCACCCGGCCATCAAAGCCCCGGTGGCGGTATGACGCGCCTGCACCTCATCCTCGCCCGCGCTGCCAATGGCGTGATTGGTGTCAACGGCACCCTGCCCTGGCATTTGCCGGAAGACATGGCGCACTTCAAGCGCACCACGCTGGGCTGCCCGGTGGTCATGGGACGCAAAACCTGGGATTCGTTACCGCCACGTTTTCGACCGCTGCCAGGGCGCGTGAACATTGTGGTGACGCGCCAAGCGGACTGGCAGGCCGAGGGTGCGTTGCGGGCTGGGTCAATTGCCGAGGCGGCGGCGTTGTGCCCTGTGGACAGCGATGCCTGGGTGATCGGCGGGGCCGAGATCTACGCCCAGGCCTTGCCGCTGGCGCAGTCGGCGGTAGTGACCGAGATCGATGCGGCCTTTGACGGCGATGCATTCGCCCCCTGCTTCGGCCCGCAATGGGTGGAAGCCAGCCGCGAGGTGCATACCAGCAGCACCGGGCTGGGCTTCAGTTTTGTACGCTATCTGCAGCAAGCCTAAATACTATACTTTTCACAGCTACTTGTGTATGTACCATATGCGCTAGGGGGCTAAAAAGCATATAAAAAAGCCGTCCCAGGAGTGATCCAGGGACGGCAAAGATTGGGGTCGCCGCAACGCCCCCCAGCCTACTTTTTGATGCTCATCTCGTTGCTCACGGCTTTCACGTCTTCGGTGGCTTTGGCGATTTGCAGGGCCTTGTCAATCTGGCCCTGGTTGTCTACAAAGCCGCTGAGCTGCACTTCGCCCTTGCGGGTCACCACAGCGATGTCCAGGCTTTTGATGCTGGCATCGTTGAGCAGCGCGGCCTTGACGCGGGTGGTGACGATGCCGTCGTCCACCTTGTTGCCGACCGTGGTGTCGGCGGTCTTCAGGGCCATCTTGTTGTCGATACTTTTCACACCGGCCACGGCTTTAGTGACGGCGGTGGCGCGCTCGATCTGGGCCTGGCTGTCCACGAAGCCGCTGAGCATGACTTCGCCCTTGCGGGTTTCGACCTTCACGTCCACGCTTTTCACATCGGCATCGGCTAGCAGGGCCGACTTGACGCTGGCGGTGACCACGGTGTCGTCAATCTCGGTGCCCACCGTGGTGCTGGCCACGGGTTCGCTGGCGGCGGTCTCAACTGGCTTGCTGCAGGCCACGATCGACAGGGACATGGCGCTGACCAAGGCGATGGCAGCAAAACGTTCAAAAGGGGTGGGTTTCATAGCAGTTCTCCTGGCAAAAAATTAGCGTTGCACGGTCTTGCCGGTTTCGTCGGACAAAACGATCTCGACGCGGCGGTTCATTTGGCGGTTTTGGGCCGTGTCGTTGGCGGCCACGGGGTAGGCCTCGCCATAGCCACGGGTGGCGACGCGGTCGTTGGCGATGCCCATGCCGGCCAAGGCAGTGCGCACGGCAGCGGCGCGGCGGTCCGACAGCTCCTGGTTATGGGCGCTGCTGCCGGTGCTGTCGGTAAAGCCCTCGACCAGCACCTTGCGCTGCGGGTTTTGCTGCAGCACATCGGCCAGCTTCTGGGCGGTGCGCAGGCCCTCGGGGGTCAGACGGGCCTGGTCAGTGCCAAACAGCACGTCGCCCAGGGTGATGACCATGCCGCGCTCGGTCTTTTTGGCGGCCAGATCGGCCAGCTGGGCCTCTAGCTGCGCATTGCGGGCCTGGGCTTCTTGCGCCACACGGCGAGCCTCGTCGGTTTTGCGCTGGGCTTCAGCGGCATCGCCTTGGGCCATCAGGGCGGCTTGCTGGGCTTGCTCCGCCTTGGCTTTGGCCGCATCCGCCTCGTTGGAGCGCTGCTGCAGGCGCAACTGGTCGGCTTCCTTGCCGGTGCGCAGCACTTCGGCTTCGGCAAACTTCTGGTTGGCGACTTCTTGCGTCAGCGCAATTTTTTGCTTAGCCAGGTAGGCCAGTTCATCGACCTTGGCAGGCTTGTCTTTGTTGTTGGCAGATGCATCGGCGCGGGCCAGGGCCTCACCGGCTTGCTTGAGTTCCAGTGGGGCGTAGCGGTTCACGTTGGGGCTGGCCTGGGCCATGCGGTAATCGCTGTGGGTTTGGTCCAACAGGGTGGTGCTGGTGGGCAGGGAGCTGCAGGCACCCAAAAGTACGGCAACGGCGAGGGCAAGAGGGGTGTAGAGATTTTTCATTTTTATATTCCTGGATTAATTGGTTTTGCTGGCGCGGTCGAGCTCTTCGCGCAGTACCCGCAGGTTGTCTTGCAGCGCATCGGCCGCCGCCTGGGCTTTGGCGTTGTTGGCCTTGCCTTGGGCCAGCTTGGCATCGGCCTGGGCTTCATTGGCCAGGCTGGCGGCCAGCTTGTAGTCCTTGTTGGCCATGGCTTTGTTGGCGGCGGCCATCTTGGTACGGGCCGATTCCATCTCCAGCGGGGCAAATTCCGCCCCGCCTGCGCCCACGGCGTTGTCGACCGCGGCTTTGGACACGGCCACGTCGGCGGTGGCGGGGGTTTTCATGCTGCTGCAGCCCACCAGCAAGGCCAGTGCGGTGGTACTCAAGGCCAAAGCCCATGTGTTTTTGTTCATAAAGTCTCCTGTGGAAAAGTGAAGGACCTGCGCAGTGCGCGGGCCCTGGAAATCAAAAGGCCTGGGTCTGCCCGTCGGTAGACAGGCCGTACGGCACATGTTCTGGCAGCACCAGCACACCCTCGGCATTGGGAATCGCCTCGATCTGCACCACCGGCGCAGAGCCGGTCACGCCGCCAAACATGGTGGCAAAGGCCGCGTCGGCGGCATCGTGGCCGGTACCAAAGCGCACAAAGCCCATGGGGATGGCGGCACCCGAGGCATCAAAGATGTACCAACGGTCGCCCAGAAACACCTCTACATAGGCGTGGAAGTCGGTGGGGCCAAGGGAGGGATCGGCACCGTAGTCGATGCCCGAGGCAAAGCGTGCCGGGATGTTGACGGCTCGGCACAGCGAAATCATCAGGTGCGCAAAATCGCGGCACACACCCACCCGGTCCACCAGGGTGTCGATGGCTGTAGTGTTGCCGTTGGAGGTGTTGGACTGAAAGGACACCCGGCTGGTGACCCAGTCGCGGATGGCCAGCACCCGGCTGTAGCCCTGCGGCAGATGGCCAAATTCCTTCACCGCCAGGCGGTGCAGGCGGTCGGACGGACAGTAGCGGCTGGGGTACAAGTACTGCAGCACAGCACCGGGCAGGTTGGCAACTGGCGCTTCCAGAATACTCTCAGGCGGGGCGGTGAAGTGCGCCAGGTCTACCGTGGCGTCGTAGTGCACGGTCAACGGGCCTGCGGCGGCTTTGAAGCGCAGAAACCGGGTGTGGGTAGCCGGATCGGTATACATGTTTGACTGCACCGGCTGGCTGATGTTGAGCAGCTCGCTCACCACGGTCTGGTGCGGCGTTTGCGCGGCGTGGATGCTGAAGATGAAGTCGCAGCCGGGGCTGGCGATTTCATAGTTCAGCCCTATCGAAAATTTCAATCTAACCATGGCGGGGTCCTGGGGTGAAGCAAGGGCTTCAAGGTGAATCTGGAGGTGGAGTCAGTGTAGAAATCCACTCCCGCCTAGCCCAGCAGACACCCCCGCGATCCGCAGTAGGACGGAGCAGCGCCATGGCAATCGGCATCCTCCTACAGACCAAAGGGCCGTATAGAGCGGCCCTTAGTCGTTGTGATGTGGGGGACCCACGACAAATCCGCCAGGCTTTACCTAAGGCGTTGCGCCGTAAGTGCGCCTGCGGACGGCAGCCCATACAGTACTATATTTTTCATAGCTATACGCACATACAAAACCTATGCTGGGTGCCAGAAAGTATCCAAATTAAATGTATAGCAAGGCTGCATTCTTTAGACCCACAGAGCCAGAAAACAGACCACTGCATGCGTGTTTTACAAAAGCCAATAACCTTGTTACCAAAGTATGTGATAGCCAATAACAGCCTGCGAGCGCAAAATATTTCGTATACCAAAAAATATTAAAACTGCATTTTTAAAATAGAACACAATTTGCATGCAGACTTTTTTTGGTCCCACATTTAGAGATCCTATTATTTTGTATGGCACCCATGACCTTTGGCTCGTTGCACTTTCAGTAGGTATTGCGATCTTTACCGCGTGCGTAGCCCTGCACATTGCCGATATTGCACAGGCTGTGGCAAAACCACAGCACCGCCAACTGGCCTTGTTGGCGGGCGCGGTCACCCTGGGCGGCGGCATATGGGCGATGCACTTCATCGGCATGCTGGCATTTAGCCTGGACACCGAGGTGCAATACCACCCGGGCTACACCTTGTTGTCACTGTTGCCCACCTTGCTGGCCACGTGGCTGGCGCTGCAGGTGCTGGCCCGCCCCCCGATCGGGCCACGGCAGATCGTGCTGAGCGGGGTACTGGTGGGCTGCGGCATTGCGGCCATGCACTTCTGCGGTATAGCGTCCATACAAAAGGAGCTGCAGCCACCCTACGACCCCCTGTGGGCGCTGCTGGCGACCGGCATTGCTATTACGCTGTCCACACTGGCATTTTGGATACGGTTTGGACTGCCTATGCTGCTAGGCAATGGCCGACATGCCATGGACAACACCATTGTGCTCAGCGGCAGCATTTTGGGTCTGGGCATGGCCAGCATGCATTACCTGGGCATGGAGGCAACGCACTTCAGCACCGCACAGGGCTTTGCGCTCAACCTGGTCCACCACAACGGGCATGCTGAAGCGCTAAGAATTGCCCTGGCTACGGTGCTGGGCACCGCAGTGGTCGCCATCACCAGTCACCTCCTGGTGCGCTACCGCAAGCTGTACCAGCAAATGCAAACTAGCGAATCCCTTTACGCATCCCTGCTGCTCAACATCCCCGGCCTGGCCTACCGGCGGCGGCTGGACAACCGACAGCTGACCTTTATCAGCGACGGTGCCCTGGCCCTGACCGGCTGGTCCGCCCAGGAAAGCATGGCCGACGGGCACGACTTTTGGGACCAGATCCATCCCGAGGATGTGGCGCGGGTGCAGCAAGTCTTAGACCAAGCCTGCGCCACACAGGATTTGTACGGAGTGGACTATCGGCTAATCCACCGTGACGGCGGTCTGCGCTGGATCACGTCGCGAGGCAGTGTGGTCTGCGACCACCAAGGCACGCCCCGCTGGTTTGACGGCTTGCTGACCGACATCACCCAGCGCATAGCCACAGAGCAGGCACTGCACGCCAGCGAATCGCAGCACTATTCGCTGTTACACAACATCCACGGTGTAGCCTCGCGGCGAGAAGTGGCCGGTTTACGCAAACTGGTGTTTGTGACCGATAGCATTGAGCAGCTCACGGGCTGGACCGCACAACAGTGCCTGAACGAGGGCCATGACTTTTGGGACCAGATCCACCCCGAGGACCAGGAACGGGTAAAGGTCGCCATCCACTACAGCATCGAATACAGCCATTTGTACGCTATCGAATATCGGCTAGTACACCGCGATGGCAGCGTGCGCTGGGTGCTAGGGCGCGGCGGCGTGGTCAACGATGAAAGCGGCACACCGCGCTGGCTGGATGTGCTGCTGACAGACATCACCGAACGCAAAGCCGTAGAGCAGGCGCTGCACGCCAGCGAATCGCAATTTCGCTCCTTGTTGCTGCACATCCCCGGCTTGGCCTTCCGCCGCGAGCTCAACGGTGCGCGGCGGATTTTGTTTGTCAGTGACGGCGTATTGGCGCTGACCGGCTGGACGGCAACGGAATTTCTGGCCCGGCAGGGGGAGGTGCTGGAGCACATCCACCCGATGACCGGGAGGAAGTACAGGCAAATGTTCGCAGCGCGCGGGTTGCAGGCACCAGCTACGAAAACGAATACCGCATGCTGCACCGCGATGGCAGCTTCCGCTGGGTGCTTTCGCATGGCCGGGTGGTGCATGACGACAGCGGCACGCCGCAGTGGTTTGACGGCCTGCTGATCGACATCACGGCGCGCAAATTGGCAGAACAGGCACTCAACGCCAGCCGGCAGCAAATGCACACCATGACGCAAAACATTCCAGGCATCGTCTTCCGGGCGCTAACCAACGAGAGCCGGACCATGTCGTACATGAGCGAGGCCATTGAATCTGTGGTGGGTTGGCCCGCAGAGGCCTTTTTGTCCGGCAGCAAAACCTTGCTCGAACAGACACACCCCGACGACAAGGCAGACAACCTGCAAAAAGCCTACCTGTCCATCGCCGAGCATGGCGGCTACGACATCGAATACCGTTTGCAGCACCGCGATGGCCACTATGTGTGGGTGTGGGGTCGCGGCATCACCACCTACGATGCACAAGGCAAGCCGTTGTGGGTGGACGGCATCATCATGGACATCTCGAAGCGCAAGATGGTCGAGAGCGCCCTGGATGCCAGCCAGGCGCAAATCACATCGCTGGTCCGCAGCCTCCCCGGCATCGCATTGCGGGCCATCATCAAAGACAACTGGCCCATGCAGTTCATCAGCGATGCAGTAGAGGCTTTCACCGGCTACCCGGCGGCGGCCTTCATACACGGCGACCTCAATATCGCCACCCTGGTCCATCCCGACGATCTGTCGATGCTGTTGCCCACGGTGGCCCAGGCGGTGGCCAACCGCACCACCTACTCCATCGAATACCGTCTACGCTACCGCGACGGCAGCTACCGCTGGGTCTGGGGCCGGGGCACGGCCTCCTACGACGCACAAGGCAAGGCGCTGTGGATCGATGCGTTCATCCTGGACATCCACGAACGCCACGCCATGGAGTCCGAGCTGCGCGAAGCACACCGGATTGCCGAAATCGCAGTGCAGTCCAAAACCAGCTTTCTGGCCAATATGAGCCACGAAATCCGTACGCCGATGAACGCCATCATCGGCTTCACCGAGCTACTGCTGGGCACCGACCTGGGCCAGTTGCAGCGCCGCCACATGGCCACGGTACGGCAGTGCGCGCGTTCGCTGCTGGGGCTGCTGAACAACATTCTGGACACCGCCAAGCTGGAAAAAGGCGCGGTGGAACTGGAGCACGCAGACTTCTCACTCAAAGCCCTGATCACCGAAGCGGCCGACACCCAACGCCTCACCGCCGTAAGCAAAGGCCTGGAGTTGGAGGTGCACTACGCCTCCACGCTGCCCGAGTTCTTCAAAGGCGATGCGATGCGGGTGCGCCAGGTGTTGAACAACCTGCTGGGCAATGCGGTGAAGTTCACCCACGTCGGCTCGGTCCACGTCACGGCGCAACTTGATTGGGGGGTGGTGCTCATTGCCGTGACCGACACCGGCATTGGCATTGCCGACGACCGGATCGACAAGATCTTCGACCCGTTCTCGCATGCCGATGCATCCATGGGCCGCCGCTTTGGCGGCACCGGCCTGGGCACCACTATCGCGCGGCAACTGGTGGAGCTGATGGATGGGCAGTTGCATGTCGAAAGCACGCTGGGCGTGGGTAGCACCTTCCATTTGCGCCTGCCCTTGCAGCCTGGGCAAGCAGTGGAACCGGTGCATGAAATGTTGCTGTACGAGCTGCCTGGCCTGCGCATTCTGGCGGTGGATGACATGCCGCAAAACCTGGAGCTGTTGTCCCTGTCTCTGGGCCATGCGGGTCACCGGGTGACAACGGCTACGGGCGGGGTTGAGGCGATGCAGGCCTTCCAGAAGCAGACTTTTGACGTGGTACTGATGGACGTGCAAATGCCCGGCGTGGACGGGCTGGAGGCCACCCGCCGCATCCGCCAACTAGAACTGACCCGCAAGCTGCGGCCCACCCCCATCGTGGCGCTAACGGCCAGCGTGATGAGTGAAGAACGCTGCGCTACCCAAGCGGTGGGCATGGATGGCTTTGCCAGTAAACCGATTGACCTGTCACAGCTCATTGCCGAGATAGCCCGTGTCATGGGTATCAAGTTACCCGATACCGAAGGTACCACCGCCCAGACCATCCGGCACGACCAGAGCGCCGCCCCGGCAATCGACTGGGAGCGAGGCATCGAGCTGTGGGGCAGTGGTGCCACGCTGGGCAAGACCATCCGCCAGTTTCTCGACGACAACCATTCCGTGCCCGCGCAAATCGACTCCCTGCTGGAGCGCCAGGACCTGGAAGGTGCCCGTTACCTGGCCCACCGCATGCGCGGCGCAGCAGGTAACTTATGCCTGCAAACCCTGATGCACAGCTCCCACGTGCTGGAAGAAACCCTGCTGTCCGGCTACTCCGAGCAGGCGCGACTGGCGCAGAAAGACGTGGCGGCCGCCATGCATGCCGTCGACCTGGCCCTGAACGACGGACACACGGAACCGGCACCTTTGCACACTGCGTCGGCCTGGCCTCCTGCGGTGTCTCCGCAATGGCACCACATGCTCCGGACCATGCTAAACGCCACCCAGCACAACGCACTGGACGAAGGCACGCAGGAGCAACTGGCCCAGGCCTTGCACAACGCAGGCCTGGGCCACCGCATGGCGGAGCTGGAATCGGCCCTGATGGCCTTCGAATTCGACACCGCCCAACAGCTTCTGGAAACATTATTCCTGGAACTGGCCCCCCATTCAGAGGAACCCACACCATGACCCAGCTAGCCGACAACCGCCCCACCCTACTAGTCGTAGACGACGAGGTCATCAACCTGCAAATGCTGCGCCACGTACTGCAAGACGACTACCGGCTGCTGTTCGCCAAAGACGGCCCCAAGGCCGTCGAACTGGCCCAGCGCGAACGCCCCAACCTGGTCCTGCTGGACATCATGATGCCGGTGATGACTGGCTACGAAGTCTGCGCAGCCCTGAAACAAGATGCCCAGACCCGGCATATCCCGGTGATCTTCGTCACCGCGCTGGCAGATACCGACGACGAGGCCAAAGGCTTTGCCGTGGGTGGGGTGGACTACCTCACCAAGCCCGCCAGCCCGGCCATCGTAAAAGCCCGGGTGCGCAACCACTTGTCCCTGGTGCAGATCGACGAGCTGCGCGAAACCCGGCTGGAGATCATCCGCCGCCTGGGCCTGGCCGCAGAATTCAAAGACAACGAAACCGGCAGGCACGTGATCCGCATGAGCTACTTCTCGCGCATCCTCGGGGAGGCGGCGGGTTTAAGCCCGGTCGATGTAGAGAACCTGTTCAACGCCGCGCCCATGCACGACATCGGCAAGATTGGCATTCCCGACGCGGTGCTGTTGAAAAAAGGCGCGCTGAACCCCGAGAAATGGGCCATCATGCGCGGCCACAGCCAGATCGGTGCCGACATCTTGGGCGACCACCCGCCGGGCCTGATGCGGGTGGCCAGCGAAATAGCCATCACCCACCACGAGAAATGGGATGGCAGCGGCTACCCGCACGGACTGGCGGGCACCGACATCCCCATTGCCGGGCGCATTGCCGCCATAGCCGATGTGTTTGACGCACTCACCAGCGAGCGCCCCTACAAAAACGCCTGGACGGTAGAGGCCGCACTGGACCTGCTGCGCGCGCAAAGCGGCAAGCATTTCGACCCGGCGCTGGTCACGCTGTTCTTGGCCCACATGCCCGAGATTCTGGAAGTCAAAGAACGCTGGGCCGAAACCGCCAACACCGTGCAGTTTGTCCCCCCTGCCGTGTAGGCCATATCCCACAGACACAAGCGATGGAATCTACTAGAGCGATACGGCAGCGTGGAAGATGATGCAGATATGTCTTTGAACAAAATTGTTCCTTACTGGAACCTCATCAAACAAGTCGCCATCTCCTGGGTGGACGACTACGCCCCCAGCATGGGCGCAGCGCTGGCCTACTACACCATGTTTTCGCTGGCACCGCTGCTGCTGATTGCCATCTCGGTGGCCGGGCTGGTATTTGGTGAAGATGCCGCACGCGGCGAAATCGCCGAGCAACTGCGTAGCTTCATGGGCGACCAGGGTGCCAGCGCGGTGCAGGGCCTGCTGGCCAGCGTGCGCCAACCCAGCGAAGGCATTGCGGCCACCACCCTGGGCGTGCTGTTGCTGTTCATTGGCGCAGCCAGCGTTTTTGGCGAGCTGCAAAACGCGCTGAACCGCATCTGGCGCGCCCCGGTGGCCGCCACCAGCAGCTGGGCCAGCATGGTGCGGGCACGGTTGCTATCGTTTGGCATGATTTTGGCCATGGGTTTTCTGCTGATCGTCTCGCTGGTGGTCAGTGCCGCCTTGGTCACCACCGAGCGCTGGCTGCGGCCCATCTTTGGCGAATGGTTGGCAGTGGCAGCCGCTATCAATGCCATCGGCAGCTTCCTGCTGGTCGCGGCCATGTTTGCCCTGATCTACAAAGTCATGCCCCGGGCCCGGGTGGAGTGGAAGGACGTGTGGATTGGCTCCACCGTCACCGCCCTGCTGTTCACCCTGGGCAAGTCGCTGATTGGCCTGTACGTGGGCCGCAGCGGCGTGGCTTCTGCGTTTGGCGCAGCCGGGTCGCTGGTGGTGATGCTGGTGTGGGTGTACTACTCGGCGCAGATCTTCCTGATCGGGGCTGAATTCACCTGGTGCTATGCCAACGCATTTGGTTCGCGCAAGGGCTTGGCGAACGCTGGCAACCCGGCCTCTGAAATAGCACCACTTCGCCCACAGTTATCGCCTTAAGCCTCTGGCTTTTTGCAGCTGCAGGATGAGAATAGAGGCACCAGCATGTTCTGGTTGCGCGCCACCCACAACGTGGCATTTTTAAAAGGATGGGCTGCTATGCACACACTTCCCCACTCCCCCTTGGCCCTTACGCTTCCCCTCTGGCGCCACCTGGCCACCGCCCTGGCGGCGCTGCTGCTGTCGGTATCGGCCCTGGCCGGGCCGCTGAGCACCCAGGAAGTCAAAAACGTGCGCGAAGTCATCCAGGCCCAGCTGGCCGCCTTTGCCGCCGACGATGCCGCCAAAGCCTTTTCATACGCGGCCCCCAATGTACGCAAATCCGTTGCCTCGGCCGAACACTTCATGGCCATGGTGCGCGGCCAGTACGCGGTGGTCTACCGACCGGCCTCTGTGGCCTTCATGCAACCCGAGCGCGACGGCGACATGGTGGTGCAGCCCGTGCAGATGTCCGATGCCGAAGGCGTCGCCTGGCTGGCCGTCTACACCCTGCAGCGGCAAAAAAACAAGCAGTGGCGTATCACCGGCTGCTTTGTACAGGGCACCAACGGACGCATGGCCTGAAACCGCATTTACTACAATTTTTATAGCTACTTGCGTATATTAAATATGCGCTAGAGCACGATTTGGCATGTAATATTCGGACCACACTCTCCGAAATACGCCATGCCCACTTTGCTGATACACAACGCCGACTGCATCGCCACGCTAGACGATACGCGCCGCGAACTCCGCAAGGGCTACGTTTTCATCCGCGACGGCAAAATTGAAGCGCTGGGCAGCGCCGCCGACCTGCCCCCGGCCCTGCTGCACAGCGCCGACGAGGTGATCGATGCCAAGGGCCACCTGGTCATCCCCGGCCTGGTCAACACCCACCACCACATGTACCAGAGCCTGACGCGGGCCATCCCCCAGGTACAAAACGCCGAGCTATTTGGCTGGCTGCGCGGCCTGTACCCGATCTGGGCCGGGCTTACGCCCGAGATGGTCCACGTCTCCACCCAGGTCGCCATGGCCGAGCTGCTGCTGTCGGGCTGCACCACCAGCAGCGACCACCTCTACATCTACCCCAACGGCGTACAGCTCGACGACAGCATCGCCGCCGCGCTGGACATCGGCATGCGCTTCACCGCTACCCGCGGCAGCATGAGCGTGGGTGCCAGCCAAGGCGGCCTGACGCCCGACAGCGTGGTCGAACAAGAAGCCGCCATCTTGCACGACAGCCAGCGCCTCATCACCCGCTACCACGACACGGCACACGGTGCCATGACCCAGGTGGCCCTGGCCCCCTGCTCCCCCTTCAGCGTCAGCCGCGACCTGATGCGTGAATCCGCCAGCCTGGCCCGCAGCCTGGGTGCCCGCCTGCACACCCACCTGGCAGAGAACGACCACGACATCGCCTACACCCGCGAAAAGTTCAACTGCACCCCCGCCGAATACGCCCAAGACCTGGGCTGGCTGGGCCCCGACGTATGGCACGCCCACTGTGTCAAGCTCGATGCCGAAGGCATCAGCCTCTACGCCGCCACCCGCACCGGCGTGGCCCACTGCCCCTGCAGCAATATGCGCCTGGCCAGCGGCATCGCCCCCATCCGCAAAATGCTCAACGCTGGTGTGCCCGTGGGCCTGGGCGTAGACGGCAGCGCCAGCAACGACGGTGCCCATATGCTCAACGAAGCCCGCCAGGCCCTGCTGCTGGCACGCGTGGGCCGGTCTTTAGAACCCTTCGGCTGCGACCACGGCCCGGCTGAAATGACCGCCCGCAACGTGCTGGAAATCGCCACCCGCGGCGGCGCCGAAGTGCTGGGCCGCAGCGACATCGGCCACCTTGCCCCCGGCATGTGCGCCGACCTGGCCCTGTTCGACCAGCGCACCCTGCCCTTCGCAGGCGGCGCCGTGCACGACCCCGTCGGCAGCCTGCTGCTCTGCGCCAGCGCGCAAGCGGCCTACACGGTGGTGAACGGCCGCGTGGTGGTGCGCGAGGGGCAGTTGGTGACGGTGGAACTGGGGCCACTGGTGGAGCGGCATAACCGGCTGGCGCTGACGCTGGTGGCACCCCGGTAGCACAACAAGATCAACGTTTGATCGCCAGCACCAGAACACCTGCGGCCACCATGGCGATACCGCTCCACTCACGCAGGCTGGGCCGCTCGCCCAGAAAGGCAACTGCAAACACGGCCACCAGCACCAAACTCAGCTTGTCCACGGGTGCCACCTTGGAGGCCTCTCCGATCTGCAGCGCACGGAAGTAGCAGACCCAGGACGCACCGGTCGCCAGGCCCGACAAGCCGAGAAACACCCAGGTTTTGGTGGGCAGCTGCAGCGGGTTGCTCCACTTGCCGGTGTACCAAACAAAGATGGACAACACCACGATGATCACCGCGGTGCGCACCAGCGTTGCCAGGTCAGAATCGATACCCTGGATGCCGATCTTGGCCAGGATCGCGGTCATGGCCGCGAAGACGGCCGACAGGATAGCCCAGTAAAACCAGGCGGAAGAGGTGTTCATGGGGTGTAGCCTTTTCTAAACGGGCGCAGGGCTACAGAGTATGGCTGGCCCGCACTATACTGTACATACACACAGCCAACGACATGCAAAAACCCTGGCGGTGTGGCCTCCCCTTGCCGCCATGCCCGTCCCGCTCTCACCTCCACCCCGCCGTATTGCCCACCTCGACATGGACGCGTTTTACGCTTCCGTAGAGCTGCTGCGCTATCCGCAGCTGAAGGGCTTGCCGGTAGTGATTGGCGGTGGGCGGCGTAAGGAGGATGAAGCGCTGGCAGGGCGGGCGCTGGCGGAGATTGGGGTGGACGAATTCCCCAAGCTCCAGGACTACGTAGGGCGCGGGGTAATCACCACGGCCACCTACGCGGCGCGGCAGTTTGGGGTGGGGTCGGCGATGGGGTTGATGAAGGCAGCCAAGCTGTGTCCGCAGGCGATTTTGCTGCCGGTGGACTTTGAGGAAATCCGCCGCTACTCGCGCCAGTTCAAGGCCATCGCGCAAGAGATCGTGCCGCTGATGGAAGACCGGGGGGTGGACGAAATCTACCTGGACTTTACCGAGGTGCCCGGCGGCCAGCGCGAGGGTGGGCGGGTGCTGGCGCGGCTGATCCAGAAAGCAGTGCTGGATGCCACCGGGCTGACCTGTTCGGTGGGCGTGGCGCCCAACAAGCTGATCGCCAAGATGGCCAGCGAGTTCAACAAGCCCAACGGCATTTCCATCGTTGGGCCGGACGATCTGCAAACGCTGATATGGCCCCTGTCCTGCCGCAAGATCAACGGCATTGGCCCCAAGGCCAGCGAGAAGCTGACGGCGCTGGGCATCCACACCATTGGCGACCTGGCCGCGGCCGACCCGCAGTGGCTGGTGGCGCACTTTGGCAAGGCCACCGGGGCGTGGATGCATGCATCGGCCCATGGCCGCGACGACCGGCCGGTGGTCACCGAGAGCGAACCCGTGTCCATGAGCCGCGAAACCACCTTTGACCGCGACCTGCACGCGGTGCACGACCGGGCCGAGCTGGGCGCGGTATTCACCCGGCTGTGCGAGCAGGTGGCCGCCGACCTACAGCGCAAAGGCTATGTGGGCAAAACCATTGGCATCAAACTGCGTTATGACGACTTCAAAGCCGCCACCCGTGACCACACACTGGCCGCGCCCACGGCCGATGCAAAAGCCATCCGCCACGCCGCCGGGCAGTGCCTGAAGCGCGCGCCGCTGGACAAACGCCTGCGGCTGCTGGGGGTGCGGGTGGGTGCATTGGTCAGAGCCAATTTAGAGCCAAATACGACTCTAGCGTATATTCCACCTACACCAGTAGCTATGTATTTAGAAGCACAGACAGGCTGGCTGTTCTAAACCCGCAGCTCCCGGCGCAGCACTTTGCCCAGCGCAGACTTGGGTAGCGCATCAATGAATTCCACGCTGCGCGGGCGTTTGTAGCCGGTGAGCTGCTCGGCGCAAAAGGCCAGCAGATCGGCCTCGGTGACTGCCGGGTCTTTTTTGACCACCACCAGGCGCACGGCCTCGCCGGTGTCCGCATCGGGCACACCCACCACCGCGCACTCCAGCACGCCGGGGTGCTGGGCCACCACTGCTTCGATCTCGTTGGGGTAGACGTTGAAGCCGTTGACCAGCAGCATGTCCTTTTTGCGGTCGATGATGCGGATGCGGCCCTGCGCGTCCATCACGCCGATGTCGCCGCTGAGGAAATAGCCTTCTGGCGTGAAGGCCGCCGCAGTGTCCTCGGGTCGCTTCCAGTAGCCAGCCATCACCTGCGGGCCGTGGATGGCGATTTCGCCGGGCTGGCCCAGGGGAACGTCTTGCCCTGCATCGTCCAGCATGCGGATGTGCACGCCGGGCATGGGCAGTCCGATGTCGCCGGTAAACAGCTCCAGATCGGTGCGGTTGCAGACCACGGCGGCGGCGGTTTCCGACAGGCCATAGCCTTCGGTGATGGGGCAGCCGGTTACCTCCAGCCAGCGCTGGGCCACGGCGGCCTGCACCGAGCTGCCACCGCCGTTGCTGATGCATAGCTCGCTGAAATCCAGCTGCAAAAAGTCGGGGTGCTGCAGCAGCGCGCCAAACAGGGTGTTGACCGCCGGGAACATGTGCAGCTTGTAGGGTTTCAAGAGCGCAATCATGGCCGTTTGGTCGCGCGGATTCGGGATGAGGATGTTGCGCGCACCGGCCCGCATGCCCAGCAGGCTGCAGGCCACGAACGCAAACACGTGGTACAGCGGCAGCGCGCAAACGATGGTGAACTGGGTGCTGCGGGCTTGGCGCTGCAGGCCGGGCTGCATCCAGGCCTCGGAAGCCAGCAAATTAGCTACCAGCGTGCTGTGCAACAGCGTGGCCCCTTTGCTTACACCCGTGGTGCCGCCGGTGTACTGCAGAACCGCCGGGTCGCTGGGCTGCAGCACGGGTGGGTGGTATGGCAGGCTGCGGCCTTGGTAAATGGCATCCACAAAGCTGCTACCACCATCGGCCAGTGCAGGCAGCACGGCCCCGGCGGGTAGGCCCAACAGGTCGGTGCCCGCGGCGACCAGCACCGTGGCCACATCGGTATGGGCCACGATGGCATCCAGCGTTGGCAGGAATCGGTCCAGAACCACGATGGCTTTGGCACCGGAATCCTGCAACTGGTGCTGCAACTCGCGCGGGGTGTACAGCGGGTTGATGTTGACTGCGACAAACCCGGCCCGCAACACCGCAGCCATGGCCACCGGAAAGCTCAGTAAATTCGGCAGTATGATGGCCACGCAGTCGCCTTGTGCCAACGGCTGGTGCTGCAGCCAGGCGGCCAGCGCCGTGGATAAGGCATCCACATCGCCGTAACGCAGCGTGTGGCCCATGAAAACATAGGCATCGCTGTCACGGTAAGTTACAAAACTGTGCTCCAAAAGAGCCACCACGGTTTGCGGGCCTGCGGCGTCGAGGGTGGTCGGCATTCCAGCGGAATAGTGGGCGTGCCAAGGGTGTTGCATAGAGGGTTTCTCGGTAGAAATTGTCAAGGTACAAAACACAAGGATTCCCGTTTTCGGGTATTTTTGGTGTATCCGAATGTGGCAACCCAGGCAACCATGTTACAAATAAAGTTTTGCGTTTTACCCCCCTTCCACGAGGATCTTTTATGCGTTTGTTGACCACTGCACTCGCCGCTACCAGCTTAATCCTGTGCAGCCCCTGGGCCCTTGCCGAAACCGGCAAACTGCTTTTGACCGGAGGTGTCAGCAGCATCGACGGCGCGGCCGGTGGCGGGCTGACACCATGGGCTGTGGTGGGCAGCAATGCCACCGAACGCGAAATCGGGGTCAGCGCCGCCCTCACCCGTGTGCACACCCAAGATTACGGCCTGAACGTGGCCGGTGCGGTGCTGGGCATCCACGACCGGTTCGAACTGTCCCTTGCACAGCAGGACTTCAACGCCGGGCCCACTTCGGCGCTGGCCGCTTTTGGCGTGACACCCGGCCAGCACATCAAGATGGACATCTTCGGTGCCAAGGTGCGGGTGGCGGGCGATGCCGTGCTCAACAGCGACAGCTGGATGCCGCAAATCGCCGTGGGCCTGCAGCACAAGCGCGTGCATGCCGGCAGCATGGAGCCGGTACTGACCGCTCTGGGCGCCAAAACCACCGGCACCGATGTGTACCTGAGTGCCACCAAGCTGTTCCTGGGCCAGGGCCTGCTGGTCAATGGCACGCTGCGCGCCACCAAGGCCAACCAGAACGGCCTGCTGGGCTTTGGTGGGGCGCTGGGGCAAGACAAGTACCGACTGATGCCCGAGTTTTCGGTCGCCTACCTGCTGCGCAAAGACATCGCCATCGGCGCAGAAGTGCGCTTCAAACCCAACAACCTGGAGCCGGTGGGCAATGCCGTGTTCGGTGCCAACTCGGGCGCGCTGCGCGAAGACAACTGGCAAGACTTGTTCATCGCCTGGGCCCCCAGCAAACACTTTTCACTGACCCTGGCCTACGTGGACCTGGGCCGTATCGCCCCAGCGCTGGTCTCGGGCCGCAAACAAACCGGTGGCTATGTGTCCGCCCAAATCGCATTTTGAGGAGCTGCAGCATGACCTTTTTCAAACCATGGATCGCCGCCGCTGTGTTCGTACTGGCGGGTGCTGCGCACGCCCAAACCGCCCCGCTGTACCAGTCGTTGGGCGAAAAGCCCGGCATTGCCGCCCTGGCTAGCGATTTTGTGGACCGCCTGAAAGCCAACCCGCGCATCGGCAAGATGTTTGACAACATCAAGCCCGCCTACCTGAAAGAGCAGTTCACCGACCAGTTTTGCGAACTCAGCGGTGGCCCCTGCAAGTACGACGGTGAAACCATGAAGAATTCCCACGCCCAACTGGCCATCGACAAAGCCCAGTTCAACCTAGTGGTGGAGATTTTGCAAGGCACGATGGATGCGCGCGGTATCCCGTTCACCGCGCAAAACCAGTTATTGGCCAAGCTGGCTCCGATGCACCGCGAGATCATTACGGTGGAGTGAACTTAGGACTAAATCGCCATCTAGCGCATATAAACACTACATAGTTAGCTATTTTTTTTATAGCAACTGCAAGTCGGCGGAGTTCGAAACTTGGTTTACTCTTCTATTCATAGCATCTTGTGCAGGCAGAACAAGCGCTAGAGGCCTAAAAGACATTAAATTCAGCCCGCATCCGCCTTCAATACCGTGCCACCAGCACGGTCGAAACGCAGAGAGATTTCATGCAGACTTCCGCGCAGTTCAGCACTGGCATTGGGCGGCAAGATGACAAAGCCGTCTTGCTGGTCGGCGCGGGCCAGACCCAGTTTGAGTTTGAGCTCGCCCTCGGCCAGCCGCAGGGTGGGCATGCCGGTTTCCAACTGCTGCAAAAAACCGCCCATCAGATGCCCCACCTGGTCCGGGGCCAGCACCTCCAGTTTGCCCGCGCTGCCCAACTGTGCCGATAAGGCGGCAATGCGCGCCGTGCCCAGGCGCAGGCTCTCCAAGGTGGCCTTGGTTGTGGCCTCTTGCCCGGCAACCGTAGCCAGCACGGCGGCGGTTACAGCGGCTTTCTCGCGCTCGGCACTGGTGTCCAGGCGTTTGAACAGGGTCTGGTTGTCGGCCTGGGCCGTGTCGCGCTGCTGGGCCAGGCGCTGGTTTTCGGCCAGCAGCCCCTCGATCTGGGTTTTCAACAGGCTGATCTGGGCGGGCAGATCGTCCGTCTCGGCCGGTGCGCGCAGTTGCGCCTGCACAGCTGCCAGTTGCTGGCGCAGCGCGTCGGCCTCGGCGGTGGCTTTGAGTTCGCGGTCGCTGGCGGCGGTGGCGGCCAGTTTCAGGCGCGACATGGTGTCGGCGGCTTCGGCCAGGCTTTTGCGGGCGGCGGCTTCGGTGTCAGCGGCCTGGGCCTGGGCGGCCTTTACAGCGGCTTGCAGCTGGGCCAGAGTGGGGGGTTTGGTCACCATCTTGGATTCCTCGGTTGCGCACAGGACCGGCTTTTCAATCTGCCACCAACTGCTCGCGCACCATACGGCCTTCGGCATCGACCGCATTTACTAGCCAGCGGCGGCTGCCCGGCACAAAGGTGGCGCGTACCTCCAGAGGGCCGATCACCCGCTCTAGCGCCTGTAGATCGTCGCGTTGCCGAAAGCCTTTGATGATCTCGTCCTTGGTCTTGACAGGCACGGTGGTGCCGCCCGGGTTGCTGGCCACAGCCGGTGTGGCGGCCGTGGCCACAAAGTTGACGCGGATGGTGGACACGGCCGAGGCATTGAGCGCGCCCGCCAGATGGGCGGATGACAGCGGCTCGATCTCCAGCTCGCCGGTACTGCTGCGCGACACCGCGGCCTTGATTTCGAGTGTGGCCTCGGACATCACCATGCCACTGGCCAAGCCGACACCCAGGCCGAGGTCGGTTTGGGCGCTGGTCAGCGCAGCACCGGCATTGCCCAACAAAATACCCAAGGGTGCGCGCTGCAGGTTGGGAAGATTCGTAGCTAGGGCCATGGCAAAAATGCTCCAGCAGTCAGGTCAGCCGGTAACCGTGCGGCGTGGAATCTCCAGGCGCAGCGGCGCGGGCACAGGCACCAGGGTGGCGGTAATTTTGGAATGAACCGACACGTCGCGGTTTAGCTTGCGTTCGAAACGGATGTTGGAGGTTTCCGCAAACAAACCCAACCCGCCCTTCTTGACCGTACCGTCTTCGTTGATCTGCTCAACCAGTTTCAGGTCCATGCTGACCTCTACCGTGGCCTGCGAGAACTGGTAGAAGGTGGGCTTCACGCCCAGCGCCAGCAGCGACACAGTCTGTGGTGCACCTTGGGTAAAGGTGACCGTACCGTCTGCTGCCACCACTTCGGTGATGCTGGGGATGATCTGCACCGTGGTCTCGGCCAGTTCGGTCACCATCTCGGCCGCGCTGCGGTCCAGCGCCATCTGCGCGTCCGCGATGCCCTCGGCCATCAGGCGCACCAGGTCGGCAAACGAAGTGGATGCCGTCTCTTGCACCACCACCTCGGCCGGTACGATAGGCGCGCGAAAGACCTTGGCCTTGTCCAGCGTAGCCATGGTCAAGCAGGGACTTTGGGTGGACGGTTGTCTACCACGGTGAGCTGCGGCGCAATGCGCGGCGGAGGTGGCACCGGCACCATACGGGTCAGCAGGCGGCTGGTGCCATGCACTTCTTTGCCAAACTTGCGGTTGTGCGACACATCTATCGACACCGATGCGCTCCAGCAGGCAAACCCGGCCTTGGCTTTGACGCCGACTTTGAGGCTGGTTTCCACCGAGGTGGTAGTTTTGATGTCCATCGTGACTTCGATGGTGGCTTCGGCAAACTGGTAGAAGGTAGGCATCAGCCCGATCTGAATCAGCGACACATTCACCGGGGCCGAGTTCACATAGGTGACATCGCCATTGGCGGCGATGGTCTGGGTCACACCCATCACCAGCGGCAGCTCGGTTTCGGCCAGGGCCTTGGCGGTTTCTACCGAATTCTCGTCCAGCGCTTTTTGTGCCTCGGCTATGCCCAGAGCCAGTTTCAGCACCATATCGGGAAGGGGTACGTCGAGTAATTCTTGTCCAACACTACCGGCCATAGCTGTCTCCTTGAAGTGGGCCGCTGGTCAAACAGCAGCAGTTACGAAACCGAGGAAGCAGGCGCGCCAAGGGAGACATTCAAGGCCCCCAGAACCGCTGCCAGACGCTGCTGGTCCACGTTGACCGGGCCGATGAACCGCACCGCCCGAGCCCCGCGCAAACCCATGTACGAGGCCACGCCCATTACCACCAGGGCCTTACCGGTATCGATCCGGGCCACCACCTGAGCACCCACGCTGCGCACCAAGAAATCAAGCCCCCCGGGCTCCACAGCCTCCAGCAAAAACATGCCACGCCCCGGCAAGCCGATGGAAACCTTGGCACCAAAGCGCTCTGCTGTTTGCATCTGCCAGCCCCCAGATTGAACTGGTTTCATGATGGGCGATACCACGCAAAACTACATCCACAAGATTAATGAAACCCACAAAATACGTACCCCCAACGCAAAAAGGCACCGAAACTCGGTACCTTTTGAGGATGGCCGCAAGCGGCCTGGGAACTAGAAAATTAAGCGGTCAGAGCAGCGCGCTGGGCGGTGTTGCGGCGGCGGACGCTGCCCAGCAAACCCAGCAGGCCTACGCCCACCAAGGCTAGCGATCCAGGCTCTGGCACGCCAGTGGACGACTTCGTGCTACCCGCGACCGTCATCAGCTTCACATAGTCGTTCAACGCATCACCGGTACCCGAGCCGCCAAAACCAGAGTTGTAGGCACTGATCACCCACCAGCTGGAATAAGTGGTGGTGTCTTTGTTGGTCGTTACAGCCACATCCGTTTCGGACGACGCACCAGCAGCGGTGAAATAATTTTGTACCGAAGTCCAACCATTGCCCGCAGTAAAGGAGCCAGTGGTGTTGTTTGAGATGGTCGGTGTACCGGCACCGGTGTAAGCCATGACCGTCAGGTCGGCATCGTTGTAGGTGTAGCCCAGCAAGATCGAGCTCAAATTAATGGCAGAACCAAAGTGCAGGACGATCAGGTCGGTGCCATTAGAGTTATCCATCGTGTGGTTGGGCGAAGAATTATCTTCATTGGTAGAAATAACCCCCAAACCGTAGCCCGTACCATTTTGCGTGACCTGGGCGGCCGCAAACTTAGTGCCGGTTGTAGGCGCTGCGACTGTACCTGTGCTGGTCGAATACGCTTGCGCAGTCAGGGAAATGCCGCCTGAAGTAGTACACGTTGTAACACCTGAAGAAGTGCCACAACCGGAGTCAAGCGACCAAGACGTTGCCCAGCCCGAACCTGCCACACCCATCAGGGCGGCGGCAGCCAATATTTGCAAGGAACGGGTCATACGGAAGTTTTTCATTTTGATCATCTTATTGGGGTGCTAACACAGCAAACCATCATTAATATGAACTACAAAGCCAAATCCATGCCAATAAAATTTTTTACTTTAAAATCAACATGTTGCAAAAACAAAATAACATGCATTAACAAATCTGTAAGAAATTTCGACAAGCACTTTTTAGCGCTTCTTAACGCAATGTCTTGCGCAAAGCTTCAGCAGCGGCTACGCCATCAAAGCTCCGCCCATCCTTGAGTGCAGCATCCACCTCATCACGTGCTTCCGTGTTGCGCCCAGAATGGGCTAAAACGGCTGCCAGGTGGTAGCGGATTTCGGGATTACTGGGCTCACGCAAGCGGGCATCGCGCAGAAGTTGCAAAGCGCGGTCAGCCTGGTCTGCTTTGCCGCTTTGGAACAGCGCCCAACCTAAGGTATCGATTACGTTGGCATTGGCGGGAGCCAGCGCAAGAGCCTTCTCACCCATCGCAATGGCTGCAGGGTCCTTCAAGCGTAGAAGTACATTGACCAGATAGTTCATCGCCCCGATATCATCCGGCTTGGCTTTAAGAAGAATCTCGTAGTTGGTTCGGGCTGCCGGGTAGTTTTCGGCACGTGCATAGGAGTCAGCCAAGGCTCTACGGACCACCATGTCTTGCGGGTGGGCCTTGATCCACTGTTCAGCCAGCAGTAACGCCGGTTTTCCGCCATCTTGGCTGGACACCGCCCGGAACAGGCGCAACAGCGTATCTGAACTCGGTTCGGCCTGGTGGGCGCGCCGGTATGCGTCGATGGCAGCAGCAGTTTGGCCTCGGGCTTGGGCTACATCGCCCAGCAGGCTGTAACCAATGGCAAGTTTGGGTGTCTGTGCCAGTACCTGGCGGGCCCGCTGTTCGGCTTTGGCCGGCGCCCCCTGGCTCAGCTCAACATCGACCATCATGGCCATGGCAGGCAAATAGTCAGGGCGGCTGGAAAGGGCTTTCTCCAAACTGTACGCAGCCCCGGCTGGGTTATTGGCAGCCATTTGCAAAGTGGCAATTTCGGTTTGCTGAACGGCATTGAAGTCGGCAAATCGGGTAGCACCCGAAAATGTGGACTTGGCACCTTCCACATCGCCATTGGCCAACTGTGCACGGCCGTAGACCAGCAGCGAAGGAAGGCTGTCGGGTGCCTTGGCCAACAAACGCTTCGCCGCCTCTAAAGCGAGAGCAGGCGCACGATTACGCAGATGCAGCTCCACCAGGGAGGTATCTGGGCGCAACTCTTTAGGGCCCGCAATATCGCTGGCTTTTTGGAGCCAGCGCAGCACCTCTGCAGCTTGACCACGGCGGTCAGAGAGGTTGGCCATTTCATACATGGCATCGATATTTTTGTCGTCTGCCTTAAGGATGGTGGCCAAGCGCGTGGCGGCGCTATCGTAGGATTTGGCTGCGATATCTACACGGGCCAAGTTGATCTTGGCCTGCAACAGCTTGTCATCCAGCTGTACTGCCCGCTCGAAGGCGATTTTGGCGGCGGGCAGCACACCCGCCTGGGCCTGAGCCATACCAAGGAGGTTGTTGAAGCCTGCATTATTGGGTTGCAGCTTCACCAATTTATCGGCAATTGCGACAGCTTTGGCAGTTTGGCCGTCGCGCAGGTACAAGCCCACCAACGCCGTACCCGCCTGGGTTTGGCTAGGGTCTTTGAAGGCAGTTTCCAGCTGCACAATGGCATCACTGGTTTTGCCACCGCCGATCAAGCTCAGGCCCAAGGCGGTACGAAATTCGGGCGCGTCTTTGGTCGCCAGCACCTGCTGCATGAGTGCGGTCGCCTTGGCATTACGGCCTTGGGCCATGTTGGCACCGGCCAGCAAGGTAAGGGCTTGGCCGTCACCAGGCTGGACTTTGATGTAATCCTCCAGCAGCTCGGTGGCACGGGTGAAGTTGCCTTCGGACATATAGATTTGCGCCAACAACTTCGAAACCGGACTGTTGCCTTGCACCCGCTGGAACGACTCAAAGTACGGCTTGGCTTTTTCGGGCTCTTTGAGGCCGAAGTGGGCCAGACCGTTGAGCATCAGCAACTGGGGCCGGTACTGGACGAAGGACACAGGTACAGGGTCGAGTAAGCCGGTGACTTCGGCCAAGGCGGTGCGGACGGCCGCGTTGTTACCGCTGCGTTCGGCCAACAAGGCTTTGAAGTAGGCGGCACGGGGTTCACGCGGCGAGAGACGCTGCAGCTCTGCGACGTCTTTCGCGGCATCCGCATCTTTGCCTAAATCGATAGCAACACCAGCACGGGCGACGCGCGCCTCAATATGTTTGGGATCGATCTGCAGAGCCGAGTCGTAGGCCGCAACCGCCGCGCGCAAGTTGCCTTGCACATGCAGTAGCGCGCCCTTTTGGTAGCGAACCTCGGCAGAATTGGGGGCCAGGGCCAAGGCCCGCCCCACCGCCACGTTGGCCTCGGCAAACTGGCGCGCCCGGATGCGCACCGGCACCTCGGCCAGCCAGACCTCGGGGGTACGGCCATCCACTACGCGTGCTTCCTCAATCCCTTTGAGGGCACCGCGTGGATCGCCCAGATCGGCACTGGCGGACGCTCGCAACAACAGCACTTGCACCTGGGTGCCAGGCGGCAAACCAGCAGGATTGAACTGCGACTGCTCTAGCAACAACTTTTGCTTACCCTGAGCAATGAAGGCCTCGGCCAAAGGCACCACCACCTCGGCACGGCTCACCCCCAGGCGCAGGGCCTCCAGCAAGGCAACCTCTGCAGTGGCAGCCTCGCCGTTGGCCAGCAAGGCTTTGCCCAACAGCACTTGCACAGGCAACATGTTCTTGTCGATTTGCAGCGCATTTTTCAGCTGGATGATGGCGCCAGGCATGTCATGCTTTTCGAACCGACCCAATGCATCTTCGTAAAACCGCGAAGCTTTGCTGTCGGTAACGGCGTAACTGGCCAGACTGCTGGCGCACAAGAGCGCCAAAAGAACAGCGCGGCAAGGAGGGGGAAATGGGTTCATGGAAGGGTCCAGCAGCGAAAAGTGCACACAAGATGTGCGCACATTTTTAAATGGTATCTGATGCAACAGGGGCTATCGGCCCTATCGCTTACACAGGCAATAAGGAAAAGGGCGAAGGGTGATATCCGTCACGCGCCCGTTGAAAGCGGGCCACAGGCAAGTTCAAGCCGGTGCTGTAAACCGCTCAAATCCGCGCGCCCGCAACACGCAGGCCGGGCACTCACCGCAGCCATAGCCCCAGGCATGGCGGTGCACGCGGTCGCCCAGGTAGCAGGTATGGGTGTCTTCGACGATCAGGTCCACCAGCGGCTGGCCACCCAGTTGCTGGGCCAGTTGCCAGGTTTGGGCCTTGTCGATCCACATCAGCGGGGTTTCGATCAGAAACCGCTTGTCCATGCCCAGCGACAAAGCCAGTTGCATGGCTTTCATGGTGTCGTCGCGGCAGTCGGGGTAGCCGGAGAAGTCGGTTTCGCAGACACCGGTGACGATCACTTCCAGGTCGCGCCGATAGGCCAGCGCGGCGGCCAGGGTCAGGAACAACAGGTTGCGGCCGGGCACAAAGGTGTTGGGCAGACCGCCCTCCTCCATCTTGAAGGCCATGTCGCGAGTGAGCGAGGTCTCGCTGACCTGGCCCAGCACCGACAAATCCAGCAAATGGTCTTCACCCATCTTGTCCGCCCATTGGGGAAACTGGGCTTTGATATGGGCGAGCACGTGCAAGCGCGCGTCCAGCTCGACGTGGTGGCGTTGGCCGTAGTCAAAGGCAACGGTTTCCACATGGGCGTACTTGGACAGGGCCAAAGCCAGACAGGTGGTGGAATCTTGCCCACCGGAAAACAAAACAAGAGCGCGGGAGTGCATGGTTTAAGAACAGCTTCAGACGGGGTACTAACAATCAGCCAATTTACCATCGAACGTGGCCCGTACTCCCTGGCCCTCTATCCCGGATCCCTACATGCACTATGTGAAGCGTTTTTTAACGACCCTGTTCCACACTGCGTTGGCGCTGGTGCTGATCTTTGGCGAATGGGGCTGGGGGCCACTGGCGCGGGCCATGGACCATTTGGCACGCTTGCCGGTGTGGTCGCAATTGGAAGTCTTGATACGGCGGCTACCGCCCTATGCAGCCTTGCTGCTGCTGTGCGTACCGATGCTGACCCTGCTGCCGGTCAAGCTGCTGGCGGTGTACTGGATGGCCCGGGGCCACACTGTGCTGGGCCTGCTGGTGGTGCTGGCCGCCAAGGTGGTGGGCACGGCCGTGGCGGCACGCTTGTTTCAACTCACGCAACCGGCCTTGATGCAACTGGCCTGGTTCCGCCACTGGTACCCACGCTGGCTGGTGTGGAAAGACGGGGTGATCGCACAGGTCAAAAACGCGCGCCCCTGGCGGCTGGCACAAGCCATCGCTCGCCGGGCCCGTCGCACTGCTCGAAAATTTATGAGATTTTTAGGCCTCTAGCGCATATTCCACCTACGCTATTAGCTATAAAAATCATAGTGATTGCTATTTACCCCAGCGCAGCACCAGCGGGTCGAGCCTGCGGGCTGTGTCCATCAAACCGGCCCGCACATCGGGATGCATCGCGGGCCAAGGGTGGCGTGGGGCTTCGCAGGCGATCACACCGCCCTCGGCCATCAGAGACTTGGCGGTGAGGATGCCGCCCTGGCGGTTCTCGTAGTTGATCAGCGGCAGCCATTGCTGGTACAGCGTATAGGCCTTGTCGCGGTCGCCCGCGCGGTGGGCTTCGATGATGGGGCGGATGCCGTCGGGGTAGGCACCGCCGGTCATGGCACCGGTGGCACCGGCATCCAGGTCGGGCATGAGGGTGATGGCTTCTTCGCCGTCCCACGGGCCTTCGATGGCTTCGCCACCCACGCGGATCAGCTCGCGCAGCTTGGCGGCCGCACCGGCGGTTTCGATCTTGAAATACGCCAGGTGCTCGATCTCTTGCGCCATGCGGGCCAGGAACGGCACCGACAGCGGCGTGCCTGCAGCGGGGGCATCCTGGACCATGATGGGGATGTCGATAGCATCCGACAACCGGGCATAGAACTCGTAAATTTGCGCCTCGCCCACCCGGAACGTGGCCCCGTGGTAGGGCGGCATCACCATGACCATGGCCGCGCCCATGTCCTGCGCGCGGCGGCTGCGCTGGGCACAGACGGTGGTGCCGAAATGGGTGGTGGTGACGATCACCGGCACGCGGCCTGCGACGTGCTCCAAGATGGTCTTGGTCAGCACTTCACGCTCGTCGTCCGACAGTAAGAACTGCTCGGAGAAATTGGCCAGGATGCACAGGCCGTCGGAGCCCGCGTCGATCATGAAATCGACACAGCGCTTCTGGCTGGGCAAATCCAGCTCGCCCGAGGCGGTGAAGGTGGTGGGGACAACCGGGAAGATGCCGCGGTAACGGGGGTTAGATGCGTTGTGCATGGCGTTCAACAGGTAATTAATGGGAGTGGCGGGGCACGGTGGAGCCACGGCAACCGACCAGGAAGTCGAAGTCGCAGCCGTCGTCGGCCTGCAGCACATGGTCGACGTACAGGCGGGCGTAGCCACCCGACAGCGGCTTGGGCGCATTGCCCGACAGCGCGGCCAGGCGCTCGGCCAGCTCGGCATCGCTGATGTCCAGATGCAGGCGGCCCTGTTCGCAGTCCAGCTCGATGAAGTCGCCGTCGCGTACGGCGGCCAGCGGGCCACCGGCGGCGGCTTCTGGGGCCACGTGCAGCACCACGGTGCCGTAGGCGGTGCCGCTCATGCGGGCATCGGAAATGCGCACCATGTCCTTCACACCCTGGCGCAGCAGCTTCGGTGGCAGGCCCATATTGCCGACCTCGGCCATGCCGGGATAGCCCTTGGGGCCGCAATTCTTCAAGACCATCACGCAGCTCGCGTCGATGTCCAGGTCTTCATCGACGATGCGCTCCTTATAGTGCTCCAGGTTTTCGAACACCACGGCGCGGCCCCGGTGCTTGAGCAGCGCGGGCGTGGCAGCCGACGGCTTGAGCACCGCGCCGCGGGGTGACAGGTTGCCGCGCAGGATGCAGATGCCGCCGTCGGCAATCAGCGGGTTGTCGATGGGGCGGATGACTTCGTCGTTGTACTGGGGTGCTTCGCGCACGTTGTCCCACATGGACTTACCGTTGACGGTGAGCGCATCAGGGTGCGGCAGCAGGCCGTGTTCGCCCAGGCGGCGCACCACGGCGGGCAGGCCACCGGCGTAGTAAAACTCTTCCATCAGGAAGCGGCCCGAGGGTTGCAAATCGACGATGGTGGGCGTGCCCTTGCCAATGCGGGTCCAGTCTTCCAGGTCCAGCTGCACGCCGATGCGCCCGGCGATGGCCTTCAGGTGGATCACGGCGTTGGTCGAGCCGCCGATGGCTGCGTTGACGCGGATGGCGTTCTCAAAGGCTTCGCGGGTCAGGATTTTGGACAGCGTGAGGCCTTCGCGGGCCATCTGTACCGCCCGGATGCCCGACATGTGTGCCAGCACGTAGCGGCGTGCGTCCACCGCCGGAATGGCGGCGTTGTGCGGCAGCGACGTGCCCAGCGCCTCGGCCATGCAGGCCATGGTGCTGGCCGTGCCCATGGTGTTGCAGGTGCCCGCAGAGCGCGACATACCCGCCTCGGCAGCAAAGAACTGGTGTTCGTTGATTTCGCCCGCCTTGAGCGATTCGTGTAGTTGCCACACCGCCGTGCCGGAGCCGATGTTCTTGCCGTCGAGCTTGCCATTCAGCATGGGGCCGCCGGTGACCACGATGGCCGGAATATCGCAGCTGGCCGCGCCCATCAGCAGCGCGGGCGTGGTCTTGTCGCAACCGGTGAGCAGCACCACCGCGTCGATGGGGTTGCCGCGGATGGCTTCTTCCACGTCCATGCTGGCCAGGTTGCGGGTCAGCATGGCGGTGGGGCGCAGATTGGATTCGCCGTTGGAGAACACCGGGAATTCCACCGGGAAACCACCGGCCTCGAAGATGCCGCGCTTCACATGCTCGGCGATCTTGCGGAAGTGGGCGTTGCACGGGGTCAGCTCGCTCCAGGTGTTGCAGATGCCGACGATGGGGCGGCCATCGAACTCATGGTCCGGGATGCCCTGGTTCTTCATCCAGCTGCGGTACATGAAGCCGTTTTTGTCGGCCGAGCCAAACCATTCGGCGGAGCGCATTTTTTTAGGGGTATCGGTCATAGAGGGGTCTTCAGGAAAAAATCAGGAATGGGGGGATTTACGGGCAGCAAACACGCGCTGGAGCAGGCAGAACAGGAACAGCAGTGCACCTACGACGATGCGCGTCCACCAAGAACTCAAAGTGCCATCAAAGGAAATCAGGGTCTGGATGATCCCGAACATCAGCACGCCAAACAGCGTGCCGACCATGTAGCCCGAGCCGCCGGTCAGCAACGTGCCGCCAATGACCACCGCTGCAATCGCGTCCAGCTCCATGCCCACGGCATGCAGACCGTAGCCCGACAGCATGTAAAAGGTAAACACCACGCCCGCCAGCGCCGAGCAAAAGCCCGACAGCGTGTACACGCCAATCAGGGTGGCGCGCACCGGCAAGCCCATCAGCAGGGCCGAGTTTTCGCTGCCGCCCACGGCGTACACCGTGCGGCCAAAGGGTGTGCAGTGCGCAACAAACACGGCCACTACCAGCACGATGAGCGCAATCACGGCACCAATCGACAGCGAAGCATCGCCCCACACCGGGATGCGCATTTGCGAGACTTCAGAATAAAACTCGTTGGTCATGCTGATCGAGTCGATGCTGATCAAGTAGCACAGGCCGCGCGCCAGGAACATGCCCGCCAGCGTCACGATAAAGGGCTGCAGGCGAAAGCGCTCGATCAAAAAGCCCATGAAGGCCCCAAACGCCGTGCCCATCAGCAGCACCAGCGGAATCACCAGCGCCGGGCTCCAGCCGTGCTTTTCCACCAGCGAAGCCGACACCATGGTGGTGAACGCAATCACCGAGCCCACCGACAGGTCAATGCCGCCCGACAGCACCACAAAGGTCATGCCCACCGCCACGATCACCAAAAAGGCGTTGTCGATCAGCAGGTTCAAAAACACCTGCGGCGAGAAAAAGCCGTCGTAGAACACCGAACCCAATGTCGCCATCGCCACGAACAGCGACACCGTCGCCAGAATGGGCAGGTGCTGGGGGTTGAAACGCTTAGCAGTGCTCATGCCCGGCCTCCTGCGTGCGCGGGGCGCAGCGTCCACATACGTACGGTGGCGCGGAACTCGGCGGACTGCAGCAGCATCACCGCAAACACCACCACGGCCTTCACCACCAGGTTGATCTCGGGCGGTACGCCTAGCGAATAGATGGCGTAGGTCAGCGTCTGGATGATCAGCGCGCCGATCACGCTGCCAAACAAATAAAGCGCCCGCCGGTCAGCGCGGTGCCGCCCAGGGTGACAGCCAAAATGGCATCCAGCTCCAGCAGCTGCCCAGCGTTGTTACCGTCGGCGCTTTTCACATTGGAGCTGATGAGCAGTCCCGCCACACCTGCACAAAACCCGCAAAATGCATACACCCACACCGTCAACTTACGTGCCTGGATGCCCACGCCGCGCGCTGCCACCGGGTTGATGCCCACCGCCTGGATAAACAAGCCCAGGGCCGTGCGCGTCATGGCCAGATGCAGCACGCCATACACCAGGGCCACGATGAACAGCGAGAACGGCAAGCCCGCCAAATAGCCACTACCTAAAAAGAAAAACGGTGCGTAGTAAATGGTGATGATCTGCCCGCCGGTGATCAGCTGGGCAATGCCCCGTCCCGCCACCATCAAAATCAGCGTGGCAATAATGGGCTGCATGCCAATACGGGCTACCAGCACGCCATTCCACAGGCCACACACCACCGCCACACCCAGGGCGGCCAGAATTACCAGCGGCATGGGGAAGCGACTGGCGTGCACCGCCACGCCGTCTTGCACCACCAGCGCGCCACCAATCATCCAGGCAGCCAGCGCGGCGGAAATCGCCACCACCGCGCCCACAGAAATGTCGATGCCCCGGGTGGCAATCACCAGCGTCATGCCCAGCGATACCAGCACCAGCGGTGCGGCCCGGTTCAGGATGTCGATCAAGCTGCCGTACAGGTGGCCGTCGCGCCACTCGATGTGCAAAAAGCCGGGATTAAAAACTACGTTCACTATCAAAAGTAATAGCAGGGTCAGCAAGGGCCACGCCCGCGGGTGCCGTAAAAAGGTCTTAAACATGGTCGGCGGCAATCATTTCGTAGACTTCGTCTTCAGAACTGCCACCGGGCAGCTCCCCTACTTTGCGGCGGTCGCGCAGCACGGCAATGCGGTCGGACACGCGCACCACCTCGCTCATCTCGCTGGAGATGAACAGCACGGCCATGCCGCCGCGCGCCAGGCGCAGAATTTCTTCCATGATTTCCTGCTTGGCCGCCACGTCGATGCCACGGGTCGGTGGCCAGCCAGCGGGCAATCACCGCTTTTTGCTGGTTGCCACCCGACAGCAGGCCGATGGGCGTTTCAATGCTGGCAGTTTTGATGCCTAAGGTTTTGACGAAATGCTCGGCCAACGTGGTCTGCTCGGCGATGCTCAAAAACTTGCGTACACCCAGCCGCGCCTGCAGCGCCAGGGCAATGTTTTCGCGCACCGACAGCTCGGCGACGATGCCGTCGGTTTTGCGCTCTTCGGGGCACAGGGCTATGCCAAACTGCACCGCGTCTGCGGGGTTGCTGAGCTGTACGGTCTGACCGTCGATCTGCAGGCTACCTTTGTCGGATGCCTCCAGGCCAAACAGCAAGCGCGCCAACTCGGTACGGCCCGCACCCAGCAGGCCCGCCAGCCCCAGCACCTCGCCCGCATGCAGCTTCAAGTCCACCGGCTGCAAGCGCCCGGCCTGGCCCAGGCCCTGGGTTTGCGGCAGCACCACAGCCTGGGCGCTGTCGCGCTGCTGCCCGGCATGGGCGTTTTGCACCGCGAATTCACGGCCCAGCATGGCGGAGATCAGAGCCTGGGGCGGCAAGGCATCGGCCATCCATTCACCCACCCACTCGCCGTTGCGCAGCACGGTGATGCGGTCGGAAATGGCATAGACTTGGTTCAAAAAGTGCGACACAAACACAATCGCCAGGCCCTCACCCCGCAAGCGGCGCAGCACTTCAAACAGCTTTTGCACCTCGTCTTCGTCCAGGCTGGAGGTGGGTTCGTCCAGAATCAGCACCTTGGATTCCACACCCAGTGCACGGGCGATGACCACCAGTTGCTGCACCGCCACCGGGTAGGTGGACAGCAGCTGCGTCACGTCGATGTCCAGCCCGATGCGGGCCAAGAGCTCACGGCTGCGGCGGTGCACGGTGGCCCAGTCGATGCGATAGCCTTGCATCCACCCCAGGCGCGGGAAGCGCCCGGCAAACACGTTCTCGACCACCGACAGATTCGGGCAGAGGTTGACCTCCTGGTAGACAGTGCTGATGCCCAGCTTTTGGGCCGCCAGGGGCGAATCGGGCCGGATGGGCTGGCCCATCAGTAGCATCTGCCCACCACTGGACTCCAGCACGCCGGTCAGCACCTTGATCAGCGTGGACTTGCCTGCGCCGTTCTGCCCCATCAGGGCGTGGATTTCACCAGGGTACAGGCGCAGTTGCACACCACGGAGCACAGGATTACCGGCAAACTCTTTGTCGATGCCCGTGAGCTCCAGCACGGGCAGTGCGCTAGTACCTGTCATCCCTTGTTTTTGTTGTACACGTCTACAAACACGGCGGCCAACAACACCAAGCCCTTGATGATCTGCTGGTAGTCGATGCCGATGCCCATGATAGACATGCCGTTGTTCATCACGCCCATGATGAAAGCACCAATCACCGCGCCCATCACCTTGCCCACACCGCCCGAAGCCGAGGCTCCGCCGATGAAGCAGGCGGCAATCACATCCAGCTCAAAACCCAAGCCGCCCTTGGGCGTGGCGGTATTCAGCCGTGCGGCAAACACCAGCCCGGCCAGCGCGGCCAGCACGCCCATGTTGATGAAGGTGTAGAAGGCCAGGCGCTCGGTTTTGATGCCCGACAGCTTGGCCGCTTTTTCGTTGCCGCCCAGGGCGTAGACGCGGCGGCCAATGGTGGTGCGGCTGGTCACAAAGTCAAACACCGCAATCAACAGCGCCATGACGATGAGCACATTGGGCAGTCCCTTGTACGATGCCAGCATGTAGCTGAAGGTGATCAGCAGGGCCGAGAAGATCACCATTTTGCCCCAGAAAAAGGCCGTGGGTTCGCCGGTCACGCCGTGCTTTTGCTGGTTGGCACGTGCGCGGATACCCGCCACCACCAGCGCCAGTGCTACCAGCACGCCCAGCAAGAGGGATGTCAGGCGCAGGCCTTCAGAGCTGAACAGATCGGGAATGAAACCCGAACTGAGCGACTGGAAGGTGTCGGGGAATGGACCTACCGACTGCCCTTGCAGCAGCGCCAGCGCCAAACCGCGAAACACCAGCATGCCCGCCAGCGTCACGATGAAGGACGGTATACGGAAGAAGGCCACAAAGTAGCCCTGCGCCGCACCAATCAACCCGCCGACCGCTAGGCAGACGATGGCCGTGGGCAGGTAGTGCCAGTTGTAGTTGACCATCAGCACGGCGGCCACCGCGCCGACAAAGCCGACGATGGAGCCCACCGACAGATCGATGTGGCCCGCCACGATCACCAGCAGCATGCCCAGCGCCATGATGACGATGTAGCTGTTTTGCAGCACCAGGTTGGTCAGGTTCAGCGGCTGCATCAGCGTGCCGTCGGTCATGAACTGGAAGAAGCCCATGATGGCCACCAGCGACAGCAGCATGCCGTATTCACGCAGGTTGCTCTTGAAGAAGCTCAGGCCCGAAGGCGCGGCCGTGGCAGCAGATGCAGCGGGGGTTGTTGTTGTGTTTTCCATGGTCTGAATGCTCTGGTTTTTGCTCTAGTTGGCGCTGACGATGGCGCGCATGATTTTTTCCTGGCTGGCCTCGGCGGTGGGCATCTCAGCGACAAACTTTCCTTCGTTCATCACGTAAATACGGTCCGACAGGCCCAGCAGCTCGGGCATTTCGCTGGATATCACGATCACGCATTTGCCCTCGGCGGCCAGTTGCGCAATCAGGGTGTAGATCTCGAACTTGGCCCCCACGTCGATGCCCCGTGTGGGCTCGTCCAGGATCAACACCTCGGGGTTGGTGAACAGCCATTTGCTGAGCACCACTTTTTGCTGGTTGCCGCCCGACAGATTGACCACTTTCTGGTCCACACCCGAGCAGCGGGTACGCATTTTTTCGCGGTAGCCCTGGGCGACGGCGTACTCGCGGCCATCGTCAATGATGCCGTTTTTGGACACGCCGGGCAGGTTGGCCAGCGAGGTGTTCCACTGGATGTCTTCGCTCAGCACCAGGCCGTTGCCCTTGCGGTCTTCGGTCACGTAGGCCAAGCCATGGGCCACAGCTTTTTGCACCGTAGATACGTCGATTTCCTTGCCGTGCAGCAAAGCCGTGCCGCTGATGCGCTGGCCCCAGGATTTGCCAAACACGCTCATGGCCAGCTCGGTGCGGCCCGCGCCCATCAGCCCGGCAATGCCGACGATTTCACCGCGCTTGACGGTCAGGTTGATACCTTTGACCATCTCGCGGTCGGCGTGCTGCGGGTGGTAGGCGCGCCAGTCGCGCAGCTCAAACACGGTCTCGCCAATATTAGGCGTGCGTTTGGGGTAGCGGTCGGCCATTTCACGGCCCACCATGCCGCGGATCACGCGGTCTTCGCTGATGGATTCGGCGCGGCAGTCCAGCGTCTCCACTGTGGTGCCATCGCGCAAGATGGTGATCGAATCGGCCACCTTGGAGATTTCGTTGAGCTTGTGCGAGATCAAGATGCAGGCAATGCCCTGGGCCTTGAGCTCCAGCAGCAGCATCAGCAGCGCATCGCTGTCGGTCTCGTTCAGACTGGCCGTGGGCTCGTCCAGGATCAGCAGTTTGACTTTTTTAGACAGCGCCTTGGCAATTTCCACCAATTGCTGCTTGCCCACGCCGATATTGGTGATCAGCGTGTTGGGGGATTCTTTGAGGCCAACCTTCTTCAGCAAGGCCTGGGTTTGGCTGTGCGCCGCCATCCAGTCGATCACGCCGTTGTGCGCGGTCTCGTTGCCCAAAAAGATGTTTTCGGCAATCGACAGCAACGGCACCAGGGCCAGCTCCTGGTGGATGATGATGATGCCCTGCTGCTCGCTGTCGTGGATGCCCTTGAAGCGCTGCTCCTGGCCCAGGTAGCGGATTTCGCCGGTGTAGTCGCCGTGCGGGTACACACCCGACAGCACCTTCATCAAGGTCGATTTGCCCGCGCCGTTCTCGCCGACCAGGGCATGTATTTCACCCGCACTCACGCGCAGGTTCACTTTGTTCAGCGCAACCACTCCGGGGAATGTCTTGCGGATGTCGTGCATCTCTAGGATCGTGTTCGCCATCAGTACCCTTTTATTTTTATAAACTACCGAAAAAAAAGGCCCCACACCTCGCAATGCAGGGCCTTTTCAAGCTCACTGGCAACACCCCAGGCTTTCGGCCTAGAGCGTGTGCCTTTACTTGATTTGCGACTCTTTGTAGTAGCCGCTGCCGATCAGGATCGGGTTCCAGTTGCTGGCATCCACAGCCACAGGCTTGAGCAGGTACGCAGGTACCACCTTGACGCCGTTGTTATAGGTCTTGGTGTCGTTGACTTCGGGCTTCTTGCCAGACAGTTCTGCGTCCACCATGTTGGCGGTGACCTTGGCTAGCTCACGCGTGTCCTTGAAGATGGTCGAGTACTGTTCGCCGCGCAGGATGGACTTGACCGAAGGCACTTCCGCATCCTGGCCGCTCACCACAGGGCAAGCCTGGGTCTTGGTGCAGTAGCCCACGCCTTTGAGCGAGGACAAAATGCCGATGGAAATACCGTCGTACGGGGACAGCACGGCATCAACCTTGTCCTTGGTGTAGAAGGCCGACAACAGGTTGTCCATACGGGCCTGGGCGACAGCGCCGTCCCAACGCAGGGTACCGACCTTTTCCATGCCCATTTGCTTGCTGCGCACCACCAGCTTGCCGCTGTCGATGTAAGGCTTGAACACGCTCATGGCGCCGTCATAGAAGAAGAAGGCGTTGTTGTCATCTGGCGAGCCGCCAAACAGTTCGATGTTGAACGGACCCTTGCCTTGCTTCAGGCCCAGTTTGTCCACAATCGTGCCTGCTTGCAGCACGCCAACCTGGAAGTTGTCGAACGTGGCGTAGTAGTCCACATTCTTCGAACCCTTGATCAGGCGGTCATAGGCAATGACCTTGACACCCTTGTCGGCCGCGTTTTGCAGCACTTTGGACAGCGTGGTGCCGTCGATGGAGGCAATCACCAAAACCTTCACACCCTTGGTGACCATGTTCTCGATCTGGGCGAGCTGGTTCGGGATGTCGTCGTCGGCGTACTGCAAATCGGTCTTGTAGCCACGGTCTTTCAACACTTTGACCATGTTGTCGCCATCTGCAATCCAGCGGGCCGAAGACTTGGTCGGCATGGAGATGCCGATAGTGCCCTTGTCTTGGGCATTGGCCTGCGGTGCAACACCGAGTGCCGCCAAGGCTAGGCTGGCCAGCACAGATTTGAGTAACGTACGTTTCATTAGAATTATCTCCGAGGGTTTTTAAAAAGGCGCGCTCAGTATCCAACGCGCCGTGGGGGATGCAGATCAGTACTTACGCTTAGGGAACTCTTTGGCAGCCACTTCCATCGGGAAGATGCCTTCTTCGGTGACGATACGTTTTTGCAGTGTTTTGCCAGCCTTCAGGTCCTTCACGGCGGACATCAGTTGCGGGCCCAGCAGCGGGCTGCATTCGACCGTGACATTCAGCTTGCCTGCAATCATGGCCTCGAAAGCGCCCTTGACGGCATCAATAGAGATGATGGTGATGTCCTTGGCAGGCTTGAGACCGGCCTCTTCAATAGCCTGGATGGCACCGATGGCCATGTCGTCGTTGTGCGCGTACAGCACATTGATCTTCTTGCCCTCGGCCTTGAGGAAGGCTTCCATGACTTCCTTGCCCTTGGCACGGGTGAAGTCGCCGGTTTGCGAGCGAATGATCTTGAACTTGAGGTCGGCCTTGATGATTTCTTCAAAGCCCTTCTTGCGGTCGATGGCCGGGGCCGAGCCCACGGTGCCTTGCAGCTCGACGATGTTCACATCGCCGGTGCTGCCCTTCATGGCCTCTACCAACCAGCGGCCTGCCTTGCGGCCTTCTTCGGTGAAGTCCGAGCCCATGAACGAAACGTACAGCGAGTCGTCTTTCACGTTCACCGAGCGGTCGGTCAGCACCACTGGAATCTTCGCGGCCTTGGCTTCTCGCAGCACGGTTTCCCAGCCGGACTCGACCACGGGCGAGAACGCAATCACGTCCACTTTTTGGGCGATGAAAGAGCGGATGGCTTTGATCTGGTTTTCTTGCTTTTGCTGGGCATCAGAGAACTTCAGCTCGATACCGGCTTCTGCTGCAGAGGCCTTGATGGAGTCGGTGTTGGCAGTACGCCACTCACTTTCGGCTCCGACCTGGCTAAAACCCAGCACAATTTTTTTTCTGCGCAAACACAGTGCCTGGCAGCAAACCTGCCAGTGGTGCAGCTGCCAATGCGATGGCGAGAGTGCGGCGATTGATAAGCATGTTGTCTCCTGATGGTTTAGTTATTTGCCCTGTCCACCGTCCATCCACCGGGCCTCGCAGGTGCTCAACATGACCCAGCCCGCCGCGTCCAAGCTGCTCAAGGACCTGGAAGACGTGCTGGAAGTGCCACTGTTCGACCAGCTGCCGCGCGGCATGCGCCCTACCTGGTACGGCGAAACCATGATCCGCCATGCCCGCGTGGCCCTGGCCAGCCTGAACCAGGCGCACGAGGAGCTCACAGCCCTCAAGGCCGGACGCTTTGGCCAGGTCACCCGCATGCTGCAGCAAAGCGACATGCTCGCCGTCATCGCGGCCGATGTGGCGCACTACTACGCCGCCCACGGCCTGGTCGCCATCGTGCCGCTGGAGATTCCCTGCCACATGGACGCGTTCGGCATCATCACCCGCACCGACCGCCTGCCCTCACCTGCCGCCAAGGTGATGCTGACAGCCCTGAAGGCCGCCAGCCTGTCGCTCTATGGCTGCGCGCTGGAAGACAACGATGCCTAGCAGTAGATTTTTGGCCATTTTTCAACCATAAAATATGCCTCTAGCGTATATTAGACATGCATAAGGCGCTATTTATAACTACATCAAAAAATATAGCAATGTATTTTAAGCCCAACCCGCGTCCACCTTGAACTCTTGCGCGGTGCACATCGCGCCGTCGTCCGAGGCCAGAAACAGCACCATGCGGGCGATGTCGTGGCCGCTCAGCTTGTCGGGCAGGCACTGGGTGCGCTGGAGTTCGGCCTCGCTCTCGGTGTTCAGCCACAGCGCCACCTGCCGCTCGGTCATCACCCAGCCGGGCGACACGGTGTTGATGCGGATGCGGTCCGCGCCCAGGCTCTTGGCCAGCCCGCGCGTCAGCCCATTGACCGACGACTTGGCAATCGCGTAGCAGGGGTAGCCCGTGCCCTTGGTCTGCCAGCCGGTGGACCCCAGGTTGATGATGGAGCCGCTGCCGCGCCGCTGCATGCCCGGCACCACCGACTGGATGGCAAAGAACGCCGGCCGTTCGTTGATGGCCATGCGCTGGTCGTAGTACTCAGGCGTGACGGACTCCAGCGTGTGCCGGTCGTCGCTGGCCACGTTGTTCACCAGCACCGCAAAGTCGCCCAGGACGCCAGCCGCGTCCGCCACCGCAGTCTGCAGCGCCGCAATGTCGCGCACATCGCACTTGCGCCACCACGGCGCGGGGTAACCGGCCGCTACCAGCTCCTGCGTCAGCGCCTGGCTGGCGGCTTCGGCCACGTCCACAAAGGCCACGCGCGCGCCCTGCTGCACAAACGCCGACACCATGGCCGCCCCAATGCCGCTGCCCCCGCCGGTAATAAAAACAGCCTGCTCGCGCAGGCTGGGGTAGGTGGAGTTCAGATTCAGTTCGCTTTTTGCCATTGCAATAGTGGTATCAGTTATAACAAAATAGGAATTATTTTGCTATGGACTATGCCTTGGGCAGCCTATGCCCGTCAAGCACAGACTGACACTACCACTTGCAAATTTAAAGAAAATAGGCCGCTAATGCATATTCAACAAGCACAATTAGCTATCAAATAAATAGCAAATGAGTTTATGCAGTGCGCAGGCCCTGCACCACGCCATGCAGCGACACAAAGGCCTGCGTCAGCTTGTGCAGCGGGTCCAGGTAAACCATAGGCAAAGACTGCTCGTGCGATTCGCGAATCTTCACCGACGAAGGCAAATACGGTTGCAGCACCGGCAGGCCCTCGGCCACCAGCTCATTGACCATGCGCTGCGGCAGGTTGGCACGCGGCTGGAACTGGTTCACCACAATGCCGTCCACTACCAGGCCAGGGTTGTGGTCTGCGCGGATTTCGGCTACGTTGTCCAGCAGGGTGTACAGCGCCTTGCGGGCAAACTCGTCGCAGTCGAACGGAATCAGGCAGGCCCGTGCGCCGATCAGTGCCGAGCGGGTGTAGAAGTTGAGCGCGGGCGGCGTGTCGATGTAGATACGGTCGTAGCCCGCCGCCAGCAGCTGCAGGGCCTCGCGTAGCTTGTACAGTTTGTGGCGCGACTCCAGCTTGCTCTCCAGTTCGCCCAGCAGCGGGCTGGACGGCATCAGGTGCAGGTTTTCGTGCGGCGTGGTGACGATGAAGTCGGTGGGCAGCACGGTGCGCAAGCTGTAGCTCAGGCAGTGCTCAAAAAACCCGGCCACCGTAGGCTGGTCGTCCTGGGCCTGCGCGCCCAGCAGATAGCTGCTGGAATTGCCCTGCGGGTCCAGGTCGATCACCAGCGTGCGCAGCCCCTGGCTGGCACTGATAGCGGCCAAATTGCAGGTAATGGTGGACTTGCCCACCCCACCCTTCTGGTTGAAAACGACAAGCGGCATGGCTGGGTTCCTTATGGAAGACGACAAGGTTACAAAAACAAGCGTGTATTGTCGGCGCTGCAAGACAAGCAATCTTCAGTCCATCGCCACGCACACCTCGCGTACGCAGGTGCGCAACCAGCGCTGCGCCGGGTCGGCATCCAGCCGGGGGTGCCACAGCATGGACACAGTGAACGCGGGCGTGGCCACTGGCAGGTCAAAACTGAACATCCCGGCGCGCAGCACGCCGGTGTGCCGCCCGGGCACGCTGGCCACCAGCTCACTGGCCCGGGCCAGCGCCAGGGCGGTGGAGAAGCCGCCGACGATGGTGGCGATGTCGCGCTGCAGCCCCAGCGACTCCAGCGCGTCGTCAATGCCTCCCTTGAACAGCCCGCGCCGCGACACGCTGATGTGCTGCCCCGCCGCATAGCGGGCGGGCGTGATCTCGCCCTGGCTCAGCGCGTGGCCCGCACGCACCACGCCGATGAAACGGTCGCGGAACAAGGCCTGCGTGCGCAGTTCGGGCGCGGCCGTGCTGCCCACCACGCCGATCTCCAGATCGACCGCCCCCTCGCGCAGGGGTGCACTGTCCTTGTCGGGCTTTTGCACAAAACACAGCCGCACACCAGGGGCCTCTGCGCCCATGCGGGCAATCAGGCCGGGGCCAAAGCACTCCACAAAGCCTTCGCTGGTGCGCAACGTGAATGTCCGCACCAGTTGCGCGGGCTGCAGCGTCTCGGTGGGGCGCAACACCGCTTCTGCATCCTGCACCAGCTGGCGCACGTGTTCGCGCAGCTCCAAAGCACGGGGTGTGGGCACCAGGCCGCGACCCGCCCGCACCAGCAGCGGGTCGCCGGTGGTCTCGCGCAGCCGCGCCAGCGCCCGGCTCATGGCCGACGGGCTCAGCCGTAGGCGTTTGGCGGCGCGCACCACGCTGCCTTCGGCGAGCAGCACATCCAGCGTGACCAGCAGGTTGAAATCGGGAGTTGGCATGCGTCCACGATAGCGCAATTCTGGTCTGGCATGGCGTTTTGCGCAGGGATACAGTGCAAACGCTGCGTCTTCCGCCATGCAGGGTAAAGCACTACGCTTGAAACAGCTCCACAGAAAGACGCATCCACCATGTTCACCCCCCGCAAAATCCCCTGGGCACTTGCCAGCCTGTCGCTGTCTATGCTGCTGTCCTCGCTGGGCACCAGCATTGCCAATGTGGCCCTGCCCACCCTGGCCCAGGCCTTCAGCGCCTCGTTCCAGCAAGTCCAGTGGGTAGTGCTGGCCTATCTGCTGGCCATCACCACGCTGATCGTCAGCGTGGGGCGGCTGGGGGATATCTTGGGCCGTCGGCGGCTATTGCTGGGTGGCATCTTGCTGTTCACCACGGCCTCGGTGTTGTGCGCTGCCGCTCCCACACTGGCGCTACTGCTGGCCGCCCGAGTGGCGCAAGGCCTGGGCGCGGCGACCATGATGGCGCTGACCATCGCCTTTGTGGCCGAGACGGTGCCCAAGGACAAAACCGGCAGCGCCATGGGCCTGCTGGGCACCATGTCGGCCGTGGGTACGGCGCTTGGCCCCTCGCTGAGCGGCGTGCTGGTGGGTGGCTTCGGCTGGCGCAGCATCTTTCTGGTGAACCTGCCGCTGGGCATATTGGCTTTTGTACTGGCACAGCGCTATTTGCCTGCCGACCGTCTGGTGGCGAAGGCGGACCGTGTCCGCTTCGACCCCATCGGCACGCTGCTACTGGCCCTGACCCTGGCGGCCTACGCGCTGGCCATGACGATGGGACGCAGCCACTTCGGTGCGCTGAACATCGCGCTGCTGCTGGCGGCGGTGGCTGGCTCAGGCCTGTTCGTGTTCAGCCAGACCCGTGTGGCATCACCGCTGGTGCAATTGGCCGCCTTCCGCGACCCAGCGCTGGGTGCCAGCCTGGCCATCAATGTGCTGGTGGCCACGGTGATCATGGCGACCTTTGTGGTGGGGCCTTTCTACCTATCGCAAGCGCTAGGCCTGAACGCGGCCACGGTGGGCATGGTGATGGCCATCGGCCCGGCCATCTCTATCGTGGGCGGTGTGCTGGCAGGCCGGGTGGTGGACCGCTGGGGCGCGGCCGCGACGGTTGTAGTCGGGCTGGTGGCGATGGCGGCGGGCGCTGTGGCACTGGCGGTGTTGCCCATCCTGTTCGGCGTGGTCGGTTACATCGCGGCCATCGCCATCCTGACCCCGGGCTACCAGCTGTTCCAGGCCGCCAACAACACCGCCGTGATAGTGGACGTGCCCGCCGACCAGCGCGGCGTGGTCTCCGGCCTGCTCAGCCTGTCGCGCAACCTGGGATTGATCACCGGCACCTCCGTCATGGGCGCCATATTCGCCTTCGCCGCAGGCACGAGCGATATCACCACGGCACAGCCAGAGGCGGTGGCCACCGGGCTGCAGAGCACCTTCGCCTTCGCAGCCATGTTACTCATCGCAGCAGTCGCCATCGCGCTGGTAGGCAGGCGCAGCGCAGAAACAAAAAAAGCGCCTGGGCAGGCGCTTTTTTGAAAATACTTGGAGGAAGAGGTGGGATTCGAACCCACGGTACCTTGCGGTACGCCTGATTTCGAGTCAGGTACATTCGGCCACTCTGCCACTCTTCCAATTGCGGTTAGGCAACGCCCGCTATTCTAGCAGGCCAAAACGCGGCTTTTAGGCCAGCGTCTCCAAACCGCGCAAATAAGGTAGCAACACGGTCGGCACGGTGATCGAGCCGTCGGCGTTTTGGTAGTTCTCCAGCACGGCGACCAGGGCGCGGCCCACGGCCAGGCCGGAGCCGTTCAGGGTGTGCAGCCACTCGCTCTTGCCCTGGGCGTTCTTGAAACGGGCCTGCAGGCGACGGGCCTGGAAGGCTTCGCAATTGGAGACGGAGCTGATTTCGCGGTAGGTGTTCTGGCCGGGTAGCCAGACTTCCAGGTCGTAGGTCTTGGCCGCGCCAAAGCCCATGTCGCCGGTGCACAACGACATCACACGGTACGGCAGGCCCAACTTTTGCAGCACGGCTTCGGCGTGGCCAGTCATCTGCTCCAGCGTCTCGTAGCTCTGGTCGGGGTGGACGATTTGCACCATTTCCACCTTGTCGAACTGGTGTTGGCGGATCAGACCGCGGGTGTCGCGCCCGGCGCTGCCGGCTTCTGAACGGAAGCACGGGGTGTGGGCGGTGAGCTTGATGGGCAGGTCCGCCTCGGCCACGATGGTGTCGCGCACGAAGTTGGTCAGCGGCACTTCGCTGGTGGGGATGAGGTACAGCGCGCTGTGGTCGGGCATGTCCTCGCCGTCCTGGCCGCCCTTTTTGGCAGCGAACAGGTCGCCTTCAAACTTGGGCAGTTGGCCGGTGCCGCGCATGGAGTCGGCGTTGACGATGTAGGGCACATAGCATTCGGTGTAGCCGTGCTCTTCAGTCTGCACGTCCAGCATGAACTGGGCGAGCGCGCGGTGCAGCTTGGCGATGGGGCCTTGCATGACGGTGAAGCGCGAGCCGGTGAGCTTGACACCCATTTCAAAGTCCAAACCGAGCGGCGCGCCCAGATCCACGTGGTCTTTAGCTGCGAATTCCATAGTGCCCGGCGCGCGCTCGCTGGGGTTCCAGGTGCGCACGACCACGTTGGCGTGCTCATCTTCGCCCACGGGCACACTGGCGTGCGGCAGGTTGGGCACGGCCAGCAGCAGGGTTTGCAGCTCGGACTGGATCTGTTCCAGGCGCACGGCCGAAGACTCCAGCACGTCCTTGATCGAGGCCACCTGGGCCATCAGGTCGTCCACGCCCTCGCCTTTGGCTTTGCGCTGGCCGATCTGCTTGCTGGCGCTGTTGCGCTGGGCTTGCAGGTCTTCGGTGCGGGTCTGGATGGTTTTGCGCTCGGATTCCAGGGCTTTGAACGCGTCCACGTTCAGAAACTGCTGGGGGTTTTTGCGCGTTTGCAGGCGGGCGACCACGGCATCGGGGTCTTTGCGAAGGGTGAGGATGTCAAGCATGGGGATATTCTAAATTCAGGTCAAAGTGGCCGGATCAACGTTGCCGCCGCACAAAATCAAGGCGACTTTCTCGTCGGCACGGGGCCGGTACGCGCCGGTTTGCAGGGCTGCCAGTCCCAGGGCCGCACCGGGTTCCACCGCCAGCCGCAGCTCTTTCCACAGCCAGCGCTGGGCAGCAAGAATGGCCTCGTCGCTCAGCAACAGGGCGTCTTGGACGTGGCGCTGGGTGACCTCCCAGCCGAGCTGGCCGATGCGCTTGGCCCCCAGCGAGTCGGCGGCGATGCCACCCACAGCCACATCTACCGGCTCCCCGGCCTGGCGGGCGCTGTGCAAGGTGGGCGCGCGCTCGGGCTCCAACGCCACGACGCGGCTGCGCTGCTCGAACCAGGCGGCGATGCCACCGATCAAGCCGCCACCGCCCACGCTGACTAGCACGCTGTCTGGCACACCGTCCTGGGCTTCGATCTCGGCGGCCAAGGTGCCCGCGCCCGCCAGCACTTCGGGCTGGTCGTAGGCGTGGGTCAGCAGCGCGCCGGTGGCTTGCTGGCGGGCCATGCAGGCTTCGAAGGCCTGTGCATACGCCGCACCGGTGACGACCACCTCGGCACCCAGGTCGCGCAGGCGAGCCCGCTTGGCTTCGGGCGACGAGGTGGGCACAAACACCTCGCAGCGCACGCCCAAAGCCTGGGCTGCTGCGGCAGTGGCGATGCCCGCGTTGCCACCCGAGGCGATCACCACACCCGACGCAGGAATCGTGTTCGCCAGCAGCCGGTTCATCATGCCGCGGGCCTTGAAGCTGCCGCCCACCTGCAGGTGTTCCAGCTTGAGCCAGACTTCAGCGCAGTCCACACCCACATCCGCGCCCGACAGCTTCCACAGCGGGGTTTTACGTAAAAAGTGGCCCTGACGCATATCCAATCTACGCAAGGCGCTATCAATATCAGAGCGATCCATTTTCAGTAATCCCCTCCACTGCCGTAGCCACTGGCCAGGCTTTCGAATTTGGTGATGTTGCGCAGGAAGGCCAGCTTGACCGTGCCGGTGGGGCCGTTCCGCTGCTTGGCGATGATGATTTCGGCCACGCCGGGTTCCTTGCACGCGTCCTTGGTGTAGTACTCGTCGCGGTAGATGAACATGATGATGTCGGCATCTTGCTCGATGGCGCCAGACTCGCGTAAATCGCTCATCATGGGGCGCTTGTCGGGCCGCTGCTCGACGCTGCGGTTGAGCTGCGACAGAGCAATCACCGGGCATTGCAGCTCGCGGGCCAGCATTTTCAAACCCCGGGAGATTTCGCCCAGCTCGGTGGCGCGGTTGTCGCCATTGCCGCCGCTGCCCGAGCCACTCATCAGTTGCAGGTAATCGACCACGATCAGGCCCAGCTTGCCGCACTGGCGCGCCAGGCGGCGGGCATTGGCGCGCAGCTCGCTGGGGGTCAGGCCGGGGCTTTCGTCGATGTGCAGCGACACGGTACGCAGCTTTTCCACCGCTTCGGCCAAGCGCGGCCATTCGTCGTCGGTGAGGTTGCCGGTACGCAGATGGCCCTGGTCGATGCGGCCGATGGAGCCCACGATACGAATCGCCAGCTGCGATGCCCCCATTTCCATGGAGAACACCGCCACCGGCAGACCCTCCTTGAGGGCAACATGCTCGGCGATGTTGATGGCGAAAGCTGTCTTGCCCATGGACGGGCGGGCGGCCAGCACGATCATGTCACCGGGCTGCAGGCCCGAGGTCATGCGGTCCAGGTCGTAGAAGCCGGTGGGCACGCCGGTCACATCGTTCTGGTTGTCGGCCATCTCCTGGACGCGGTCCAGCAAGTCCACCACCAGGGTTTCCATGGCTTGGAAGCCCTGCCTGTTGCGCGCGCCCTCCTCGCCGATGTTGAAGATTTTTTGCTCGGCCTCGTCGAGTATCTTGTCGACCGGGCGGCCCTGGGTGTTGAAGGCGTTGGTGGCGATCTCGTCGCTGGCGGTGACCAGCTTGCGCAGAATGCCGCGCTCGCGCACGATTTCGGCGTAGCGGCGGATGTTGCTGGCACTGGGCACGTACTGGGCCAGCGAGTTCAGGTAGGCCAGGCCGCCCACTTCCTCCGACTTGCCAATGCTTTGCAGCCGCTCGAACACGGTGATCACATCCGCCGGCTTGCTGGCGTTGACCAGCTCGCGCACGGCAGCAAAGATCAACCGGTGCTCGTAACGGTAGAAGTCATCGTCCTTGAGCAGGTCGCCCACGCGGTCCCATGCGTTGTTGTCCAGCAGCAGGCCGCCCAGCACGCTGGATTCGGCCTCGATGGAATGCGGCGGGATGCGCAGCTGCGCAATTTGGCGGTCCTGGCCATAGGAATCGTCCAGAGCGGGGAAAACGGCAGACATGGGGAGTGGGTTCCTAGGGTGATGCTGGATGCTACGCGGCGGACCCGGCAAGGTCGAGGCACAAGTCTGGGGGCAAAGCGTGGATAAGTCCGGGACAACCCGGTATAACCCCGCGGCCCAATGTAAAAAGCCGCCAGGGTTTGCACCCTGGCGGCCTCTTGCGGAGAAACGCTAATTAAGCGGTTTCGCCGTACACAGCCACGGTGATCTCAACGACCACGTCGGTGTGCAAAGCCACGGAGACAGTGTTGTCGCCGGTGGTTTTGATCATGCCGTTAGGCAGGCGGATCTGGGCTTTGGTGACTTTGTAGCCTTGCTTGCTCAGTTCTTCTGCAATGTCGGCGTTGGTCACGGAACCAAACAGGCGGCCGTCCACACCGGCTTTTTGCGTCAGCTTGATGGTCGAGCCAGCGAGCTTTTCGCCCATGACTTGCGACGCGCCCAGCTTGGCAGCAGCGGCTTTTTCGAGTTCGACGCGCTTGGCTTCGAATTCTTGCTTGGCCTTTTCGGTAGCACGGCGTGCACGACCGGTTGGGATCAAGAAGTTACGGGCGTAGCCGTCTTTGACCTTGACGATGTCGCCGAGGTTGCCAAGGTTCAAAACCTTGTCGAGCAGGATGATTTGCATGTTCGTACTTCCTTAGATGCGGTGCTGGTCGCTGTACGGCAGCATGGCGAGGAAACGCGCACGCTTAATAGCGGTGTTGAGCTGGCGCTGGAAAATCGCGCGCGTGCCGGTCAGGCGTGCGGGGATGATCTTGCCGTTTTCAGCGATGAAATCGCGCAGCGTGTCGATGTCTTTGTAGTCGATCTGTTCAACACCGGTCACGGTGAAGCGGCAAAAGCGCTTGCGCTTGAACAGCAGGGACTGGGTATTGCGCTTGGGACGCTTGTCTTTGTTATTGAAACGTTTTGGTCCGGCCATGATGGACTCCTGATTTAATCTGTTTGAAAATCTTGAATATGAAGTACGGGGTTCTTGCCCAGTCGGGGGGAGGCTAAAAAACCGGTGAATTGCCAGACGCTGCCCAAGGGCTGCTGCTGGATTCGCTCGGCGATTGCGCCAAAGGCTATTGCCTTTACGGCTGCTTTGATCTGCCTGATGTGGCCTGCTTGTTCCAGACTGGACTCGTGTTCGAGCACCATATCCAGGGCGGGCAGTCCGGCGGGCGTGTAGCGCAGGTTTTTAACTTCTGCAAGACAGGCCGTCAAAACAACGTGGTTCACTCCGTGTGGGAACTCCGTTCAGCAAGCCACCTTAGTGGGCTGCGTACTCGGCTTGCTGGGTCTTGCGCGCTTCTTCGCGTTCGACGGTCTTCATCATCGACGAAGGGCCGGTTTCAGCCTTCTTCATCACCACGGTCAGGTGGCGCAGCACAGCATCGTTGAACTTGAACGCGTGTTCCAGTTCAGCCATGATGGCTTGGTCGGCTTCGATGTTGACGCACAGGTAGTGGGCCTTGGCCAGCTTGTTGATCAGGTACACCAGTTGACGGCGGCCCCAGTCTTCCACGCGGTGGATCTTGCCGCCACCGGCAACGATCATGCCTTTGTAGCGCTCCAGCATGGCTGGAACCTGTTCGCTCTGATCCGGGTGGATCATCAAAATGATTTCGTAATGACGCATATTTCTCCTTAAGGATGTGAAGCCACCCACTGCGTCTGTAGTGGTGTAGCAAGGGCAAAGCCTGCGATTATAGCCCGCGTTCTGGCTGGGGCGCTAAAAGGCTCACCAGCCAGACCACCAAGGCCCCGGCAGGCAGGCCAAACACCCCGGCCGAAATCGGCTGGATGCCCCACCACAGGCCCGATCCGCCCCAGCCCAGCCAGCCGCGCACCATGGGCACATTGGCCAGCATGTACCACAGCGTCACGCCCAGCCCGGTCAGCATGCCCGCCACGGCGGCGCGGCGTGTGGTGCGCTGCCAGAACAGGCCCGCCACCATGGCCGGGAAAAACGCTGCCGCCGCCAGCGAGAACGAGGCCGACACCAGCGCCAGAATGTCGGCAGGCTTTTGCGCCGCCACATAGGCCGCCGCCAATGCCAGTAACAGCAGCGCGAATTTGGACAACAGCACCCGCACCATCGGGTCGGACGGGGCGGACTTGTCCCGCGCACCGCGAAAGTACAGGTCATGGGCTAACGCGTTGCCCATGGTCAGCAGCAGGCCGTCCGCCGTGGACAAGGCCGCCGCCAAGCCCCCCGCCGCCACCAGCCCCGACACGACATAGGGCAAACCGCCCAGCTCGGGGGTGGCCAGCATCACCAGGTCGGCCCCCAGCCGCAACTCGGCAAACTGCAAAATATGGTCGCCATTCACATCGGTCACCTGTAGCAGCGACGGGTCCACCTGCGCCCACTGCGCGATCCAGGTGGGCAAGGTGTCAAAGCTTTGGCCGACCAACTGGCTCATCACCTCAAACTTCACCAGTACCGCCAACGCGGGCGCGGCCAGGTACAGCAGCGCGATAAAAAACAGCGACCAAGCTACCGAGCTGCGCGCCTCGGCCACCGAGGACGTGGTGTAGTAGCGCGTCAGTAAATGCGGCAACGCAGCCGTGCCGGTCATCAGGCAAAAAATCAGGGCCAGAAAATTCAGCCGCGAGCTGTTAAAACTCTCGCGCTCGGCGGCTGTGCCCTCCGGGTTGCCATTAAAGACCTGAGCGTGGGGTGTCATGCCCGCCAGCGGCCGGGCGCGCTCCAGGTTGTCTTGCCGGGCGTGGCTCCAGAGTTCACGCGCGGTGGCCTCGTCTTTGGGCAAAGCGGCCAGATCGCGCCCGGCCTTGCGCACCAGAGACGGGTCAGCCCGCTCGGCCTGCAGCTGGCGCAGCCGGGCCTGCGCAGCGGCGCGCTCCAACACCAGGGTGCGGGGCACGTCTTCCAGCATGTTGCCGTAATGGGCTCCTCGCTGGGCGTAGATGGCCAGTACTTCACGTTCAGAAGGCGATTCGCTAAGCTGCTTTTCCAGCGCTGCGATTTTCGGCAACTGCTGACCGTACACCAGCGGGGCCAACGGGTTGCCCAGCTGTTTGTACGCCAGCCACGACACCGGAATCAAAAACGCCAGGATCAAAATCACGTACTGCGCCACCTGGGTCCAGGTCACCGCCCGCATGCCACCCAAAAATGAGCACACCAGCACACCACCCAGCCCCAGCAAGATGCCAATCTCGAACTGCACCCCGGTCAGGCGCGAGGTGATCAACCCCACGGCGTAAATCTGGGCCACCACATAGGTAAACGAGCACAGCACCGCCGCCCCGGCGGCAATCCAGCGCGGCCAGCGCCCGCCATAGCGCACGCCAAAGAAGTCGGGCACGGTGTAGAGCTGCATGCGGCGCAGGCGCGGTGCAATCAGCAGCCCCACCAGGCAAAAGCCTCCCGTCCAGCCCATGATGTAGGCCAGGCCGCCCGGCTGGCCGTTGGCGCTGGAGAATCCGTTCAGGTACAAGCCCCCGGCCAGGCTGATGAAAGATGCCGCACTCATCCAGTCGGCAGCGGTGGCCATGCCGTTGTAAATAGAAGGAATGCGCCGACCGGCCACGTAATACTCGGCGGGATCGGAGGTACGGCAGTAAATGCCAATGCTGGCGTACAGCGCAAACGTGGCAAACAAAAAGATGCCGCCGATCCAGTAGCGCGACAGGCCCCGGCTTTCGGCCCAGGCCATCAGCCCCAGAAACGCCAGCAGGCAGACCACGTACAACCCGAAGTTGCGGTGCAGGCGGCGCAGCGACGGCAGCACCTGGCCGGGCTCGGCATCCGCACCGTCATGGCGACGCCGCCAGGCGTACACCACCACGATCAGCAGGTAGCACAGCACCACGCCCTGGGCGCAAAACCAGTAATTCAGCGGCCAGCCCGCCACCACCCAGGTCAGGTCCCGCGCAAAAAACACCACGCCAAACGACAGCAGCGCCCACAGCAACAGCAAAGCCGTGCGCAGGCGAGTGAAGGTGGGCGTGGTGACGGAGGGAGGGGCAAACACAGTAGATTGGAGTCGTAAAAAAGAAAACCCCGAAAGCCTGGGCCTACGGGGTTTTTGATCCTAGCCCAGTTGGGCCCAGGGGCGCATCCGCAACTGCCCTAGCCCGCCAGTTGTTTCCAGGTGGCCACCACGCTGTCGGGGTTCAGCGAGATCGACTCGATACCCTGGTCGGCGAGCCATTGGGCGAAGTCCGGGTGGTCGCTGGGGCCCTGGCCGCAGATGCCCACGTACTTACCCTGGGCCTTGCAGGCGGTGATGGCGCGGCTCAGCAGGGCTTTGACAGCGGGGTCGCGCTCGTCGAAGTCGGCGGCCAGCAGCTCCAGGCCGGAATCGCGGTCCAGGCCCAGGGTGAGCTGGGTCAGGTCGTTGGAGCCGATCGAGAAGCCGTCAAAGAACTGCAGGAACTCGTCGGCCAGGATGGCGTTGCTCGGCACTTCGCACATCATGATGATCTTCAGGCCGTCCTGGCCGCGCTGCAGGCCGTGCTGAGCCAGCAACTGGGTAACCTTTTCGGCCTGGCCCAGGGTGCGTACAAACGGCACCATCACCTGCACATTGGTCAAACCCATGTCCAGGCGCACACGGCGTAAGGCCGCACACTCCATGGCAAAGGCTTCGCCAAAGTCGGCGCTGATGTAGCGCGCTGCACCGCGGAAACCCAGCATGGGGTTTTCTTCTTCGGGCTCGTAGCGGCTGCCGCCGATCAGCTTGCGGTATTCGTTGGACTTGAAATCCGATAGGCGCACGATGACGGGCTTGGGCCAGAACGCTGCGGCAATCGTAGCCACGCCTTCGGTGACCTTGTCCACATAGAAAGCCCGCGGCGAAGCGTGGCCACGGGCTACCGACTCGACGGCTTTTTTCAGGTCGTTGTCGATGTTCGGATAGTCCAGGATGGCCTTGGGGTGTACGCCGATGTTGTTGTTGATGATGAACTCCAGCCGGGCCAGGCCCACGCCCTGGTTGGGCAACTGGCAGAAGTCAAACGCCAGCTGGGGGTTGCCCACGTTCATCATGATCTTGGTCTTGATCTCGGGCATGGTGCCGCGCTCGACCTCGGTGACCTCGGTTTCCAGCAGGCCGTCGTAGATAAAGCCAGTGTCGCCTTCCGAGCAGCTCACTGTCACCAGCGTGCCGGTCTTGAGCTTTTCGGTCGCGTCGCCACAGCCCACCACGGCGGGAATGCCGAGTTCACGCGCAATGATGGCGGCGTGGCAGGTGCGGCCACCGCGGTTGGTCACGATGGCGCTGGCGCGCTTCATCACCGGTTCCCAGTTGGGGTCGGTCATATCGGTGACCAGCACGTCGCCGGGCTGCACTTCGTCCATCTGGCTGATGTTGTGCACAAAGCGCACGGGGCCGGTGCCGATCTTCTGGCCAATCGCGCGGCCTTCGGCCAGCACATTGCTTTTGCCCTTGAGCTTGTAGCGCAGCTCGGCCTTGCCCTGCTGCTGGCTCTTCACAGTTTCCGGGCGGGCTTGCAGGATGTAGAGCAGGCCGTCGGTACCGTCCTTGCCCCATTCGATGTCCATGGGGCGGCCGTAATGCTCTTCAATCACCAGCGCGTAATGCGCCAGTTGCTCCACGTCGGCATCGGTCAGCGAATAGCGGTTGCGCTGCTCGGTGGGCACGTCGGTGGTTTTGACCAGCTGGCCGGTGGCGGCTTTTTCGGCCGGGGTGGTGAACTCCATCTGCACCATCTTGCTACCGAGGTTGCGGCGGATCACGGCCTGCTTGCCCGCTTTCAGCATGGGCTTGTGCACGTAGAACTCGTCGGGGTTTACCGCGCCCTGAACCACCGTTTCGCCCAGGCCGTAGCTGCTGGTAATGAAGACCACTTGGTCAAAGCCGGATTCGGTGTCGATAGTGAACATCACGCCCGCCGCGCCCAGGTCGGAGCGCACCATGCGCTGCACACCGGCGCTCAGGGCCACGATGTCGTGGGCAAAGCCCTTGTGCACGCGGTAGCTGATGGCGCGGTCGTTGTACAGGCTGGCAAACACTTCTTTCATCTTGTGCAGCACGGCTTCGATGCCGACCACGTTCAAGAAGGTTTCCTGCTGGCCCGCGAAGGATGCATCGGGCAAATCTTCGGCGGTAGCCGACGAGCGCACGGCAAAGGATGCCTCGGGGTTGCCAGCGCTTAAAGCGGCGAATGACTCGGTGATGGCGACTTGCAGGTCGGCCGGGAACGGCTGGGCTTCGACCATGCCGCGGATTTCGGCACCGGCCACGGCCAGGGCGCGCACATCTTCGGTGTCCAGCCGGGCCAGCCGGGCGCTGATCTTGTCGGCCAAGCCGTCGTGCGCCAGGAAGGCGCGGAACGCGTGGGCCGTGGTGGCAAAGCCGGTGGGCACGCGCACGCCCGTGGGCAGTTGCGAAATCATCTCGCCGAGGCTGGCGTTTTTGCCACCCACCGACTCGACGTCGTCCATTCTCAAGAGTTCAAAAGGTACGACCAGGGCGGTCGGGCTGAAGAGTGCAGACATAGGAAGGCTCCGAAGGTTAAAACCGGGTCTGCGCGCCATGGCCCTGGGCCAAGGGCGACGCTGACCATGCCTGCCGTGCGACGGTGTTGGGGTTGTTCTGGGAAGCAACGGGGCATGGTTTGAAAACTTGTGGGGGTCGAATGGAGACTCGAATGGCGCGATTGTAGTGAAATCGGCACGCCTGCCCCAAAAAGTTACCGGCAGGTTACCAAGGCACAGAAATTTATGAAAAATAGCGCGCCAGCCTAGGTATTACCTATGCCAATAGCTACTAAATAAATAGCATTTCAATTGTAGGCGCAAGCTCAAACCCGGCTGGGAAAGGTGCCAACCCTCGCCATCACGCAGGTCATGGGCAGGTAGGGCTGCAGGTTGCGGATGGGCTGGTTAACACCCACCGCCGCCCACCGCCACTAGAGCCAGCAGCCCCAAGCCCGACCATGCCCACATGTGCAGCTGCATGACCCCTCTTCCTGTTAAAAAATGTAAGACGAATGCGTGGTGTATGCGCATTTATGCGACAAACTTGTACCCATTCATCCTCAAAAGACAGGATGGCCCATCAGTTGAATCCACCCGCCCCCGATCTGCGTATAGCGTCCACCACCTATAGGAAAGCTCTTATGTCCAAGCTACCCAAAACCCTGCTGCTGGCGCTAGCTCTGGCCGTCCCCTGCCTGGCCCAGGCGCACTCGGAGGTCGGCGCGGTAGGCGGCTTCATCAGCGGCTTTATCCACCCCTTGAGCGGGCTGGACCACATTGCGGCCATGGTAGCGGTGGGCATCTGGGGGGCATTTTTGGGCACTCCGGCGATGTGGCTGCTGCCGGTGATCTTTCCGTTGGTCATGGCGTTTGGCGGGGCCCTGGGCGTGCTGGGCGTGCCCATGCCAGGGGTGGAAGAAGGCATCGCCTTCTCGGGCATCGTGTTGGGCGGCATGGTGTTGACTGCAGCCCGGCCGCCGCTATGGGTGGCCAGCGTGCTGGTGGCAATTTTTGCGATTTTCCACGGCTACGCCCACGGCGCTGAATTGCCGCACGCGGCCAATGCCATCACCTACGCGGTGGGTTTCGTGCTGGCCACCGGGCTGTTGCACCTGGCGGGTATTGCGGTGGGCTTGCTGATCCGCTGGCAGTGGGGCCGGGTGCTGGTGCGGGCCACCGGTGGGTTGATTGCGGTAACCGGCTTCGCCTTCTTATTCGGTTTTTTGTGAACCTACGCCGCCGCCAGCCCCCCCGCTTGGCCTTGGCGGCCTTGCTCTGCCTGCCCGGGCTGTCGCACGCGCACAGCTCGGTGGCGGGCATGAACAGTTTTTACGGCGGGCTGCTGCATCCGCTGCTCACCCTGCCCCACATGCTGGTGCTGTTAGGCCTGGGCATCTGGCTGGGCCAGCACCCACCCTTGCGGCTCAAAACCCCCATGCTGGCGTTCGCCACCAGTTGCGCTGCCGCTCTGCTGCTGACCACCCGCATCGCCATTCCACCATCCAGCCAAAACCTGGTGATGGCCGTGGCGCTGGGCTGCGGCATTCTGGTGGCTGTATCGGCCCGGCTGCCGGTAGGCCTGCGCGCGGCCGTGGCGGCAGTGGCGGCCATCGCCGTGGCGCTGGATTCCGGCGTGGACGGTGCCCCCACCGTCTTGGCCACCGCCCTCACCCTGCTCGGCACCTGGATCAGCACCACCGTGCTGGTGGCCAACGTGGCTTACTACACCTCGCTGTGCCCGCCGCGCCAATGGGTACAGATCGCCCTGCGGATTGCCGGGTCGTGGATGGCGGCGGCCAGCGTGCTGGTACTGGCGTTTGCGTTGAAGGGCATGCCGCCGGGGTGATCGTTATTTTTTTGATAGCATCTAGCGTAGACAGAATATACGCTAGATGCTATTTTTATATATAAATACTGCCCTGCAGGCTGCGTGATAGCATCCGCTTTCTCGGGAACACAGCCTCCCGAATCCTTCTCTGGGTAGACGGTGTCCCGTCCAAGCGCTGGCAACCCATCCCTTGTGGAGCGTTAGCTATGGACACCGCTGCTTTTTCACTTTTCCCCGCGCACTATGCCGCCCGATTGGGCCGTGCTGGCAGGCCTGCGGCAAACGCCACAACGGGAAGCCTTGCGCCATGACCGCCCATACATCGCCCCCCTCCCCCGTCACCTTCAGCGAAGCCCTGAAGTTCTGGTTCAAATTGGGCTGCATCAGCTTTGGTGGCCCGGCCGGGCAGATTGCCATCATGCACCGCGAACTGGTGGAGCAAAAACGCTGGATCAGCGAAAAGCGCTTTCTGCACGCCCTGAACTACTGCATGCTGCTGCCCGGCCCCGAGGCGCAGCAACTGGCCACCTACATCGGCTGGCTGCTGCACCGCACCTGGGGCGGCGTGGCGGCGGGCGCCCTGTTTGTGCTGCCGTCGCTGTTCATCCTGATCGGCCTGAGCTGGGTGTACGTGGCCTTTGGGGCCGTGCCCTGGGTGGCCGGGCTGCTGTACGGCATCAAGCCTGCGGTGGCGGCGCTGGTGGTGCAGGCGGTGCATCGCATCGGCAGCAAGACATTGAAGAAACCAACTACAGCGCCCATCCTCTGGGCGATAGCAGCTACTAGTTTTGTAGCGTTATACATGTTTGCCGTGCCCTTCCCGGCCATCGTACTGGGTGCGGCCCTGATCGGCTGGCTGGGGGCAAAAGTCGCACCGGGCCAGTTCCGCGGTGGCGGAGGGCATGGCGCGGCCAAGGCGGGCGAATTGAGTCATAGCCCGGCGCTGATCGACGACGACACCCCCACCCCACCGCACGCCCGCTTTCGCAAAATGCGCCTGCTCCAGGTGTTGGCCGTGGGCGCGGCGCTGTGGTTGTTGCCGATGGCCGCACTGGTCGCCAACACCGGCTGGCACGGCACGCTGGCCGCCATGGGCTGGTTTTTCACCAAGGCGGCGATGTTGACCTTTGGCGGTGCCTACGCCGTGCTGCCCTATGTGTACCAGGGCGCGGTGGCGCAATTTGGCTGGCTCACCGGCACGCAGATGATCGACGGCCTGGCCCTGGGCGAAACCACGCCCGGCCCGCTGATCATGGTGGTGGCGTTTGTGGGCTTTGTCGGCGGCTGGACCAAGGAGGTGCTGGGGCCGGACGCGCTGTTTCTGGGGGCGGCGCTGGCCGCCACGGTGGTCACCTGGTTCACCTTTTTGCCGTCGTTCATCTTCATCCTGGCGGGTGGCCCGCTGATTGAGAGTACCCACGGCAAGCTGCAGTTCACCGCCCCGCTCACCGCCATCACCGCTGCCGTGGTGGGCGTGATCGCCAGTCTTGCTATTTTTTTTATAGCAAACATCGCAATCAAGACAGGCGCTAGTGGCCCATTTCTTTCAAATATCGACTGGGCGGCGCTGCTGCTGGCGCTGGCCGCAGGCGTGGCCTTGATACGCTTCAAGGTGGGCGTGATCAAGGTGATCGTGCTGTGCGCGCTGGCCGGGTGGGTGCTCAAGGTGTGGGGGTAAAACCTGGACCAGCACACCGACCCCGCCCCGTGAACAGCGTAAGTTACGCCGCGGCAAAGCCCCGTATTTGATCTGCATCAAGGCCGCCCGCCGCAGATGCTCCAAGCTGAGGGTGTTCGCACACCCCCACAGGAGACCCCATGAAAATCCTCGTCGCCGTAGACGGTTCCAAGTTTGCCCTGCATGCCGTCAAGTACGCCGCCAAGCTGGTAGCGCAGTTGCAGCCGGGCAAGCACAGCATCACCCTGCTCAGCGTGCACGACGACACCGGCCTGGGCCACGCCAAGGCCTTTGTGGGCAATGAGGTGGTGGCCGACTACCTGCGCGAGATCAGCGAAAAAGAGCTCAAACCCGCCCGCAAGCTGCTCGACACGGCAGGCATCCAGCACGACATGGTGGAGCGCACCGGCCACGTGGCGAAAGAAATTCTGGAATGCGCGAAGAAGGGCAAGTTCGACCTGATCGTGTTGGGCGCCAAAGGCCGCGGCGCCATTGCCGACCTGCTGATCGGCTCGGTCGCGCAGCGAGTGCTAGCGGCGGCCGAGCAGCCGGTTTTACTGGTGAAGTGAGCCGCCCGCATAGACATAGATGCCCACTGGTGGCCTGAGCCCCGCCGAGGCGCAAGACGGCCACAACGGCCTGCCCGTGTCCCAGCACAGCGTGCTGTAGCCGATGGCCTGCGTGCTGGACATCCCCGCCGTGAGCTGCCTGTTTGCGTTCGAGCAGCCTACGACGGGGATGCTGCGGCCCTCCGTCGGCCTAGCTTTGGTGAGGCTGCTGTAGTTTGAGGTGGTGTGGGTCGGGTGGGGGGGGGTGACTTAATTTTGATAGCTGCTAATACAATGCAGATAAGCGTTAGGTGGCTATTTTTATAAGATTTTTATGCATTTGACCTTGGCTGTGATTGCGCTGTTAGGATGCGTTTCAAGGCTGCTATCGGCCAGATGGCGGACATTCAAAGGCTACGTGGTGTTATCAGCTTGGTGGCGCCGCTCCAAAATCGCTAGCCAGGACAGCGGATTCACTACGCCTTGACGGCCAGTTGGCCTGAGGCATGCGCAATGATCTTAATCACTCGCCATACTGCAGCGGAGCCAATCCGCCCACGTCCTTGTTAATCTACTTTATTGCGCTCTTTTTTATGTGCGCACCATCGCCATCGCCATCGCCATCCGCAGTGGTTCATTAACAAATTTGATTGGAAAATTTATGAAAATGCAGGACCTTAATGGAAAAATTGCCGTCATCACCGGCGCATCGAGCGGCATAGGCCAGGCGGCCGCCCGCCTGCTGGCGGAAGAGGGAGTCCACGTCGTGCTTGCGGCGCGGCGACTTGACCTGCTTGACGCATTGGCGGAGGAGCTTGGCGCTTCGGCAACCATCGTGCAGACCGATGTCACCGACGGCAGCCAAGTGAAGGCGCTGTTCGAGTTGGTGCGGAAGCGCTTTGGCAGACTGGATTTATTGTTCAACAATGCTGGCCTGGGCATCAGCGCACCTTTCGCCGACAGCACGCCGGAACAATGGAAAACAATGATCGAGGTGAACCTGTACGGGGTGTTCAACTGCACGCATGCGGCCATTGCGCTCATGCGCGGATGCCCGGGCGCAATGATCTCGTCTGTCTCCAGTGTGGGCGGGCGGTACGGCGTGGAGAATTGGTCGGTCTACAGTGCCACCAAATATGCTGTCGTAGGCTTTCATGACGCCTTGCGCAAGGAACTGGGCCCAGACGGAATTCGCGTATCGGTGATCGAACCTGGGGCCGTCTGGACCGAGTTTGGCCACAACGTCAGTGCCGTGCTGAATGAGCGGCGTGAGAAGCTCAATGCACTGAGCGCTCAGGACGTCGCCCAGGCACTCGTCTATGCATTCGCGCAGCCGGCAAATGTACTGATAGAAGAAATTTTGATGCGCCCAGTCCTGCAAGTCGCCCCTTAGAGCGGCTAACAAAACGGTAAAAACCGTCGAACGCAGATAACGCAGCAAGCCAGGGAGAGCAGCGCGACATGGATATCAATGCGGCGCTCAAAGCGGGTTCGCAGCTTGCCGAAGGCAGCCAACCACGCATGGGTGCGCTCGACCACCCAGCGGTGGCGCCCGAGCCGATCATTGTGCTCAATACCTCTGCGGGCAATACAGTCTTGGATACCCCTGCGCTTGAGGTGCGCGCGGCAGCGGGCAAAGTCGTAGCCTTTGTCGGCATGCAGCTTGTCGGGCCAGCGCCGCGGCCTGCTTGGCTTGCCACCCACGGCAGGCAGGGCATCGACCAGTTCCTCAAAGACCACCGAACCATGGCGGTTGGCTCCGGTGACGCAAAACGCCAGCGGGATGCCCTGGCGGTCTGTGATGATGTGGCGCTTGCTGCCGAGTTTGCCCCGGTCCGTGGGATTGGGCCCTGTATGCAAGCCCCCCGGGGGCTGGGTACGCTGGCTCCATCGATACAGGCGCGGCTGAAGTCCAGCTTGTCGGCGCTACGCAACTCGGCCAGCAGCGCCAAGTGCAAACGGGGCCATACGCCGGCGGCCTGCCAGTCGCGCAGCCGCCACCAGCAGGCCATGCCGCTGCCAAAGTCCAACTCTTGGGGCAGATGCTCCCACGGTGTGCCCGTACGCAGCACGAACAGGATGCCATTCAAGGCCTGCTCGTCGCGCAGTCGAGGCCTGCCGCCCTTGGGCGAGGGGGCTGCTACGGGCAGTAGCGGCGTAATTCTTTCTCCGCGGCCCGTGTGGCTGTCACTAGCTACGGCTGCTTCGGGCCCAAAGCAGAAAAATCCATCCCCCCTTTACCCATGCCCTGGCTAATCCACACCGACGGTAGCGCCCTCCCCAACCCCGGCCGCATGGGCCTGGGTGCTGTGTGGACCGCGCCCGACGGCACGCGCCACACGCTATCGCAGGTCGCCCCGGGCACCGGCTGCAACAACGAGGCGGAGGTGCGGGCGTTGATGGCGGCGTTACAGGCGCTGAAACTGCAGGGCGCAGACGACTTGCGGCTGCACTGCGACAACAGCATCGTGGTGGAGCAGGTGGGCACCAGCACCGCCAAGCCGATTGCCCGGCTGGCGGCCCTGTTTGACGAGGCGCGGGCGCTGTTCCATGCATTCGACCAGGCCACGCTGGTATGGATACCGCAGCACCGCAACGCCGAGGCCGATGCGCTGGCCCGGGCGGCTTTGGGCATGGCGGCACCTCGGGTGGTTAAAACGGGCAAGAAACGACGCTAGCCTGCGGTAGGCTGAAAGCCGCAAAACGCGCAACCCAAAAGTGCATGCAATGCGTTCAGCACGGCCAGCGATACTGCTGCATCGCTACGCCATTGGCACTTCCGCGAAGAATCGAGCTTATGACCCAGACAAATGCCCCCCACCCATTTGAAGTTCGGCGCGATACCGCGTTGAAGTTACTTAAGTCCACAGGAATCCGCACCAGCAACGACCTCCCACCATTCGTGCGCTTTCTGTGGTGGCTGGGGTTCAAGGTACCCTCACCCCACTTCGCCGGTTTCTTGGCAACAGCATTGGCTACAGGGGTTTGGTTCACGCTGGCATGGGGCACCGCCATGTGGCTGATCATCTGGCGCACCCAACAGCTTTCGATGCTGGCCTCCGCGGTGACAGCCGTCGTAGCGGGGGGACTTTTTGGCTTGGCGATGGCTGGCTATTACGCCTATGGCCGCCGCAAACACCGGCTCCCAGCCTGGAAAGACTTATCACGCAAAATGGAGTGAGATAATCGAACCTTCCAGCGATGTGCGTGCTGGTCCGTTCCGTGCATGGGGCATGCCTCCCCCAAAATCTACCCACCTCTTCATGAAAGCTCCCATGCGCAAGCGCCCCGAAGGAATCCGAAACTATGACGCGCCGGCCGGTGGCTGGGGCGCGACCAAGGCGCTGGCGCAGACGCTGAAGCGCCAGCAGATCGTGGTGCAAGGCGTGCGCACCCTGCTCAAGGCCAACCAGCCCGGCGGCTTTGACTGCCCGGGCTGCGCCTGGCCGGACCCCAAGCACACCTCGTCGTTCGAGTTCTGCGAAAACGGCGCGAAAGCGGTGACCTGGGAGTCCACGGCCAAGCGGATCGGGCCGGACTTTTTCCAGGCGCACAGTGTGGCCGCACTGTGGCAGCAGACCGACCACTGGCTGGAGAGCCAGGGCCGCATCACCCACCCGCTGCGCTACAACCGCGCCACCGACCATTTCGAGCCGGTGGGCTGGCAAGAGGCTTTTGACGGCATTGCCCAGGGGCTGAACGCCCTGCCCAGCCCAGATGCGGCCGAGTTCTACACCTCGGGGCGGGCCTCCAACGAGGCGGCTTTTCTGTACCAGCTGTTTGCGCGCAACTTTGGCACCAACAACTTCCCCGACTGCTCCAACATGTGCCACGAGGCCACGTCGGTAGGCCTACCGCGCTCCATCGGCGTGGGCAAGGCGACGGTGACGTTGGAAGATTACGACCATGCGGACCTGATCCTGTCGATGGGGCACAACCCCGGCACCAACCACCCGCGCATGATGGCTACGCTGCGCGATGCGGCGCGCCGGGGGGCCACCATCATCGTCTTCAACCCGCTGCGCGAACGGGCGCTGGAGCGCTTCGAGTCGCCCCAGGCCCCGGTGGAGATGGCTACGCTGTCGTCCACGCAAATCGCCACCACCTATTTGCAGATCCGCGTGGGCGGCGATGCCGCGGCGCTGAAAGGTATTGCCAAGGCGCTGGTGGCGCTGGACCGTGCCGCCCAGGCCGCCAGCCAGGCTCCGGTGCTCGACCATGCATTTATCCAAGGGCACACGGCGGGCTATGCGGAGTTTGTGGCCGATATCGATGCCACCGCCTGGGAGGCGATCGAAGGCATCTGCGGGCTGACCCGCGCGCAACTGGAGGGCGTGGCCCAGGTTTACGCTGCCGCCAAGGCCACCATCTGCTGCTACGGCATGGGCATCACACAGCACCGTTCGGGCACGCGCAACGTGCAGCAGATCATGAATCTGCTGCTGCTCAAGGGCAATATCGGCCGCCCCGGCGCGGGGATTTCGCCGCTGCGCGGGCACTCCAATGTGCAGGGCGACCGCACCGTGGGCATCACCGAGCGGCCCAAGCCCGCGCTGCTGGACAGCCTGCGCGATGTGTTCCAGTTTGAGCCGCCGCGGCACGACGGCCACTCGGTGGTCGAGGCCATTGCCGCCATGCGCAGCGGGGCTTCCAAGGCCATGATTTGCCTGGGCGGCAACCTGGCGGTGGCGGCCAGCGACCCGGTAGCTTGCTTCGAGGCTTTTCGGAATCTGGACCTGGCCGTGCACATCACCACCAAGCTCAACCGCACCCAGCTGCTGCTGGCAAAGACCAGCTACATCCTGCCCTGCCTGGGCCGCACCGAGCTGGACATGCAGGCCAGCGGCAAGCAGTCGGTCACGGTGGAAGATTCGATGTCGATGGTGCATGCCTCCAGCGGCTTTCTGGAGCCGCCCAGCGACCAGGTGCGCTCCGAGCCGGCCATCGTCGCCGGGTTGGCCAAGGCCACGCTGGGCGCGCGCTCGGTGGCCGACTGGGATGCCCTGGCGGGCGACTACGCCCTGATCCGCGACAAGATCGAGGCGGTGTTCCCGGACTTTGCCGACTACAACGAACGCATCCGCGAACCCGGCGGCTTCCAGCTGCCCAATACCGCGCAGCAACGCATCTGGAAGACCGACAGCGGCAAGGCCAACTTCGCGGTGTTCCCCGGCCTGGAGGAAGACCTGGCGAATGGGGGGGCCGATGTGCTCACCCTCACCACGCTGCGCTCGCACGACCAGTACAACACCACCATCTACGGCCTGGACGACCGTTACCGCGGGGTGTTTGGGCGGCGCGACGTGCTGTTCATCAACCAGGCCGAGCTAGACCGGCGCGGCCTGCACGAAGGCGATGTGGTGGACGTGGCCACCGCCATGGACCACGCCCACGCCGACCGCGTGGTGCGCGGCCTGATGCTGGTCTGCTACGACCTGCCCGACGGCTGCTGCGCCTCGTACTACCCCGAGACGCAGCCGCTGATTGCCCTGGAACACGTGGACCCGGACAGCCTGACACCCTCGTACAAGTCGGTGCCGGTGCTGCTGCACCGGGCCGGCGCTGCAGGCATGGAAGCGGTCGTGGTGGGCCGCGAGGGCGTTGCAGGCAATGCCTAAACTACTATTTTTATAGCATCTAGCGCAGGCAGCACCTGCGCTAGATGCCGATTTTGCTTAAACCGCTGCTACTGCGCCAAGACCATGGCGAAGTAGCCAAACACCGTCAGCAAAATCCCCGATACCGCATACGCCACCGGAAAGCCGATCCACGGCACCGAGCTGTCGATTTCCTTGGCGGCTTCGCGGGCCGGGCCGGAATGGCTGCGGGCCCCGGCGACACCGCCCATCAGGATGGCGGGGTTGATCTTGAACAGGTGCAGGCCGATGGCCCAGACGACAAAGGGCGGCACGGTGCAGGCCACAAAACCCAGCCCCAGAATCTGCAGCGCCAGGGTGCCGCTAAGCTGCGACAGCAGGTGGGCCCCGGCGTTGACCCCGACGATGGCCACAAAGAAGATCAGCCCCATGTCCTCCAGCACATTGCGCGCGGCGTTGGGCGTGTTGCCAAAGAAGCGCAGGCGTGACACCAGCGACGACACGAGGATGCCCGACACCAGCAGGCCGCCCGCATTGCCCAGCCCCACCGTCGCGCCAAACGCGGGCACCTGCACCAGCCCGATCCCAAAGCCCAGAAGCATGCCCAGCGACAGCGTCAGCAGGTCGGTGGCGGTGCTGGGCCGCGCCACCGGCCCCAGCAGCGCGGTGGCCTGGTCAATGGCGCTGCGCAGGCCCACAAAGTGCAGCACGTCCAGGCGCTGCAGCCGGGTCTGCAAGCCCATGGGCAGGGGCACGCCGCCGCGCTCGATGCCGGTGAGCTGCACCTGCCCGGCCAGCGGCGAAGTGCGGAAGTCCTGCAGCGTGCGGCCAATCGCCGCACGGTGGGTGACCACAATTTCGGCTTGGTCCAGCGGGATGTTCAGCGCCCGTGCGTCCGGCACTTCGGGGCCGATGCTGCCCATGTGGTCGGTCAGCGCCACCAGGCTGCCGCCCAGGGCCACCACGTCGCCGTGCCGCAGCACCAGGGACGGGTCGGCCCCCAGCAGACGCTTGCCGCGCTCGACGTTTTCGATCTGGTACTGCGGAAAGCGCGCCCGGAACTGGGCAATGCTCTGGCCGACCGTGTCGGGGTGCACCACGCGATAGGCGCGCAGGTCGAACGGACGGTAGCCGCTAAGGCCCGCGTCGTCCACATTGGGCACGCCGTGCTCGTGCTCGTAGTCCTGGGCGGCCTGGCGCGCATCCACGCGCCACCAGCGCGGCAGATATTTGCAGATCAGGATGATGCCCACCGTGCCCCAGATGTAAGTCAGGCCGTAGGACAAGGCAATCATGGCGGTAGCACCGGCCGCCGTGGAGCCGGGCGGGAGGGCCACCACACCCGAGGTAATGGCCTGCTCGGCCGAGCCAATCGCCGCCGACATGGTTTGCGAGCCCGCCAGAATGCCGCCCGCCGCGCCCACCGGCAGCGCCATCCAGCGCGCGCCCAGCACCACGATGCCCAGGCCCAGCAGCGACGACAACGTGGCCAGAAAAACGAACTTCAGCCCGTCACCCTTCAGGCTGTTAATGAACGACGGCCCTACGCGCAGGCCCACGCCGTACATGAACAAGTAGTAAAACAGGCTCTTGGTGAAGGTGTCGAGCGTGAATTCCACGCCGTTGGCCGCGCCCCAGGTGGCCACCACGCAGCCGATGGTGATGGCCGAGGCCACCGGGCCCAGGCCGTAGCCTTGGACGGTCCAGCGGCCCACCCAGACCGACAGGCCGACCACGGTGAACAGCAGGATGTACGGGTTCTGCTGCAGAAAAACCAGGAATGCGTGCATGGCGGGCAACCGGCTTTATTCGCACACCAACAGGGCCGGGGCCGCTTCGGCACCGTGGTTGAAGGTCGGCCCGGCGGTGGAATGCAGCACCGGGTTTTGCTGCAAAAAGGCGATGCCGTGGCGCAGGTCTTGCAGCAGCAGCGCGATCAGGTCGCGGCTGACGCCGTGGCGCACCAGCACCCGCTGCACCACCACGGTCTGGCGGTCGCTGGGCAGCGGATACGAGGCAATTTGCCAGCCGCGCATGCGCACCCGTTCTGACAGGTCATACAGCGTAAATCCATGGTCCACGCCGTCCTTGAGCTTGTAGCAGACTGCGGGCAGGCCGCCTTTGCCGTCATACACCAGCTCCAGCGGGCCAATCTGGGCCAGCTCCTGCGCCAGCCACTGCGCGGTGTCGGCGCAGGCCTGCTGGATGCGGGTGTAGCCCTCGCGGCCCAGGCGCAAAAAGTTGTAGTACTGGGCGATGATTTCGCCGCCCGGGCGGCTGAAGTTGAGCGCAAACGTGGCCATGTTGCCGCCCAGGTAGTCCACGTAAAAAATCAGGTCTTCGGGCAGATCGGCCTTGCTGCGCCACACCACCCAGCCCACACCCAGCGGGGCCAGGCCGTATTTGTGGCCGGAGGCATTGATGGATTTGACCCGCTCCACGCAAAAGTCCCACTGCACATCGCGCTGGATGAACGGGGCCACAAAACCGCCGCTGGCCGCGTCCACGTGGATGGGAATATCCAGCCCCAGGTCGCGCTGCAGCGCGTCCAGCGCTTCGGCCAATGCGGCCACGGGCTCGTAGATGCCGGTGAAGGTGACACCCAACGTGGCCACCACGCCGATGGTGTTTTCGTCGCAGTAGGCGCGCAGGTCTTGCGGCTGCAGGCCCAGGGCATCGCCACGCAACGGCACTTCGCGCATCTCCACGTCAAAGTAGCGGGCGAACTTTTTCCAGCAGATCTGCACTGGGCCGCAAACGAAGTTGGGCTTGTCGGTGGGCAGGCCTGCCGCTTCGCGCCGCTGCTTCCAGGCCCACTTCAAGGCCAGGCCGCCGAGCATGGCCGCCTCGCTGGAGCCGGTGGTGGAGCAACCTATGGTGTCCCAGGATTTGGGGGCGTGCCACAGGTCGGCAATGATGTGCACACAGCGGTTTTCGATCTCGGCCGTTTGCGGGTACTCGTCCTTGTCGATCATGTTCTTGTCCAGCGCATCGGCCATCAGCTTTTGCACCTCGGGTTCGACCCAGGTGGTGCAGAAGGTGGCCAGGTTCTGGCGCGAATTGCCGTCCAGCAGCAGCTCGTCGCGCACCAGGTTGTAGGCGGCAGAGGCGGCGGTGGAATGGTCGGGCAGGCGGTACTTGGGCAGGCGGCGCTGCGAGGCATCGGTGGAATACACGTCCTCGATCCCCTGGTCGTGTGCTTCAATCGTTTGGTGCAGTGCCATGTGTTGTCCTTCGTGCGGCACGCTGCAAGCCGAAGGACTTGGATACGGCTGCTACAGGCAAATGTAGCAGCGGGGTGTGACACGGTCTGTGCGCTGCAGCACACTGGCTAAAAACTATGGTTTTTATAGCTGCCTACGCAGGTGCCGTATGCGCTAGCGGCCTGTTTTACCCTTTAATGCAAAACGCTTACCTCAATGCCCTGTCGTCTTGGAAAACACGTTCACCACCACCACCCCGGCAATGATCAGCCCCATGCCGGCGATGGCGGGCAAGTCCAGCGACTGGCCGAACCACCACCAGCTCACCAGCGAAATCAACACGATGCCGGTGCCCGACCAGATGGCGTAGGCCACGCCGGTGGGGATGGTGCGCAGGGTCAGCGACAGGAACAGAAAGGCGATGGCATAGCCCACCACCGTGACCATGCTGGGCCAGAGCCGGGTAAAGCTCTCGGAGCTTTTGAGGAAGCTGGTGGCGACCACCTCGGCAACGATGGCGATGAAGAGGTAGATGTAGGAGGCGGAGGAAACGGTCATGCGCGGCGCTGGTGGTGGATGGGGCTGAACGTCCCCAGTCTTGCCCTAATCGGCCTCGCCCGCCCCCACCCGCACGACGGCTTCTGGCCGGGGCACGACATGGGCCCTGGCCAGAACTATGTTTTTTATAGCTGCTTGTGCTTAAGCGATAAGCGACAAGGGCAGTCTCCGCGTAAACCAACCGCAAATACGCCCCTTCCAGAAACACCGCAGAACTGGCTCTGCCAGGCTGCTGGTGTTGCCCCCTGCAAGGGGGTTGGCAAAAGATGCGAAGCACTGTAGCCTGGGGGTGAGCCACTAATAAATGCGGGCGCCGGTCTTGCGGTCAAACAGCAATGCGAGTCGGGTCTGGAACCGCGCATCGAACGCCTGGCCCATGCGCAGGGCGCGGCCATGCTCGGTTTTGATGACCATCAGGCCGCCGGATTCGGCGCGGGCGTAGGCAAAAGTCTCGCCGCCCAGGTGCTCCAGCATGTCAATGGTGAGCTGCAGGTGGCCGTCGCCGTCTTCGCGGAAATGCTCGGGGCGCACGCCTACCGTCACCTCGGCCCTGGTGGCAGGCACCGGACCAGTGAACGGCAGCGACACCACAATGCCGCCAAAACCGGGCAGTTCGATGTGGCACAGCGCGCCGTCGGCACCGCGCACGACGCCATCCAGAAAGTTCATCTTCGGCGAGCCGATAAAGCCCGCCACAAAGGTGTTGGCCGGGTTGTCGTAGACCTCCAGCGGCGCACCCACCTGCTCGACCTGGCCGGCGCGCAGCACCACGATCTTGTCGGCCAGGGTCATGGCTTCGACCTGGTCGTGGGTGACGTAGATGATGGTGGAGCCCAGCTCGCGGTGCAGGCGGGCGATCTCGATGCGCATGTGCACGCGCAGCTCGGCATCCAGGTTGGACAGGGGCTCGTCGAACAGAAACACCTTGGGGTCGCGCACGATGGCGCGGCCAATCGCCACCCGCTGGCGCTGGCCACCCGACAGGGCTTTGGGTTTGCGGTCCATCAGCGGGCCCAGGCCCAGCACCTGGGCCGCGGCATCCACTTTGGTGGCCACCTCGGTTTTGGAGGCCCCGGCAAAGCGCAAGGCAAAGCCCATGTTCTCGCGCACCGTCATGTGCGGGTACAGCGCGTACGACTGGAACACCATGGCGATGCCGCGCTTGGACGGGTCCAGGTCGTTGACGCGCAGGCCGCCAATCTCCAGGTCGCCGCTGGTAATGTCTTCCAGGCCCGCCACCATGCGCAGCAGGGTGGACTTGCCGCAGCCGGACGGGCCGACGAAGACCACGAATTCGCCCTTGTTGATTTCCAGGTCCACGCCCCGGATCACATGGGTGTTGCCGAAGGATTTGGTGATACGGGTGAGTTTGACGTCTGCCATCTCGGTCTCCTTATGCAGCAGCCAACGTCAACACCTGGCGGCCCAGCCGCCGGGTGGACACCACCACCTGGGTATCGGCGTGCGCCCCGGTACTCTCCACCCAGAAGCCCGCCACGCCGCCTTTGAACAGAATGAGTTCCGGCCCCAGCAGTTGGGCACCGCCGGTCACTTCCACCGCCACCACGTCGTCCAGAAACGGCAGCACGCGGCCACACTGGTCGAGGGCGCGCACGGTGAAGCGCACGGCATCCTTCTCACCCGCCAGCAGCGTGGTGCTGTCGGCTACCACCTCCAGCGTGGTGGGGAGCGGGTTGCCGCTGAGCGTGACGCTGGCCACGGCCTGGCCACCCACAAAGCCGGTGATCGTGCAGTCCAGCCACTGCATGCCCCAGGCCCCCACTTCGGCCATATCCACCTGGCGGCTGTCGATGGTGACGGGTGCGTACGGCAGGTGCGGGTACTTGGCGCGGTCGGGCTCGGCACGCTTCACGGGGAAGTCGCCAAATTGGAATTCGAGGTAGTCGCAGTTGGTCAGCACCAGCAGGGGCAGCACCTCGCAGCGGTCTTTCTCGCCCCGCGCCCAGTAGGTCACGGGCTCCAGCACCACCTGCTGCTGCGGCGGGCACTGGCTGGCGTAGACGGCGGCGGCGAACTTGGGCGCACGGAAGATATCCATCACGCCGTGGTGGCAGATGCGGTCGCCCGCGCCAAAGTCTTTGTGGGTGTTGTAGTCGAACATGCACCAGCCAATGGCCCCGGCGATTTGCGGGTTGGCGTAGGCGGCGTTGAGCACCTCCAGGTGGCGGGTGGCGTGCTCGGCCTGGCGGTCCTCGGGGTCGATGCGCTTGGTGGGGTACATGTGGCCGTTGAACTCGGTCACCAGGTAGGGCACGTCATGGGCCAGTCCGGTCACGTCGCGGGTTTGGCGCAGCGGCGCGGGGGTACGGCCTGGCAGCCAGTCGGCGGGGGCGATGTGGAAGAAGTCGTTCATGGTGTACACGTCTTCCAGCAGCTCGCTGTTTTCGATGCAGCGCACGCCACCGGTTTGGCGGGTGGTGTCCAGGGCGCGGGCCATGGCGTTGGTGCGGGCGAAGAAGTCGTGGTCGTCGCGGGATTCATTGATGCGCACGCCCCACAAAATGATGCTGGGGTGGTTCCAGTCGCGCTGCACCATGCGGCGCACGTTCTCGACCGATTCGTCTTGCCAGACCGCGCCGCCAATGTGCTGCCAGCCCGGAATCTCTTCAAACACCAGCAGGCCGATTTCGTCGCAACGGTCCAGAAAATACGGCGACTGCGGGTAGTGCGAGGTGCGCGCCAGGTTGCAGTGCAACTCGTTCTTCAGGATGTCGGCATCCAGCTCTTGCGCGCGGCGGCCCATGGCGTAGCCCACGTAGGGGTAGGACTGGTGGCGGTTCAGGCCGCGAATTTTGAGCAGCTTGCCGTTCAGGCGGAAGCCGTCGCTGGCGAAGCGCGCGGTGCGAAAGCCGAAGCGGGACTCCAGCGTATCTTGCCCGTCGGGCGTATTAATGTGCAGGGCCACGCGGTAGAGCTGGGGCGAGTCGAGTTCCCACAGCGCCAGACCGGCCAGGTTCTCGAACACCAGGCGCACTGTGTCGCCGGTGAAGGCCACGGTGTGCTGCTGCAGCACCGTGCCGTCCAGCGTGCACAGCTCGGCCCGCGCCGTGCCTGCCAGCGCCACGCCACGCGGGTTGGCCAGGGTGCCGATCACCGTGACTGTTTTGCCATCGCTGAGCTCGTGTGCGGTTTCCACCTTGATGCGGGCAATCGAGACCGCGTCGGTCACTTTGAGCCACACATCGCGGTAAATGCCAGCGTAGGTCAGGTAGTCGATCTGGCCACCGAAGGGCGGGATGTCAGGATTCTCGCTGCCGTCGACCTTGACGGTGACGAGGTTGTCGCCGGGGTTCAGCAGCCCGGTCAGCCGTGCCTCGAAAGGCGTGTAGCCGTCGGCATGCTGGGCCACCTGCTGGCCGTTGACCCAGACCACCGTGTTGGCCATGGCACCGTCAAACACCAGGGCCACTTCCTGGCCCTGGAAGGCGGGCTGCCAAGGCAGGTTGAGTTGGTAGGCAAACTCTTTCTGGAACGACTTTTCGTCGAAATAGTTCATCTCCAGATCGACCGCGTTGTGCGGCAGGCGCACGGTGTCACCGGCCTTGGCATTCGCAATCAAGTCTTGCGAAAAGTCTGTGTGAAAAATCCAACCGTTATTTATTTTTTGAACCGAACGCATTTTAAAAACCTTATTTAACCGAGCCGAGCATGCCTTCAACGAATTGGCGTTGCATGGCAAAGAAAACGGCGAGTGTGGGAATGGTGGCCATGATCGTGGCGACCATGATCACGCCAAAATCGGGCGTATACGAAGAACCCAGAGACGACAAAACCAGGGTAATAGTTTTCAGCTCGACCGATTGCAAAACAATCAGCGGCCACAAGAAACTATTCCAGGTCGCCATAAACACAATAATGAAAGCTGCGGCATAGGTGGAGCGCATCACCGGCACATAGACAAATAAGAATATTTGCCACTCCTTCAAGCCATCGACCCGCGCCGCATCGCGCAGCTCCGACGGAAACGCCTTGGTGTTTTGCCGAAAGTAAAACACCATGTAGGCCGAGGCGACGGTGGGCAAGATCACCGCCATGTGGGTGTCCAGCATGTCAAATGAGGCCAGCAGAATGAACAGCGGAATCATCAGCGTGGCAAATGGAATCATCATCGATACCAATATGCCCTGGTAAAACCGCTCGCGGATAGGCGACTTGAAAACCTCAAACCCATAACCGGCCAAAGACGACACCAACAGGGTTAGAACCGACCCCACAATCGCAATTTTTCCGGAATTCCAAAATACCTGTCCTACATCAAACAGGGTAGCGAACTTGTGGTAATTATCCACAATAGCATTGCCAAAAGATAATTTACCTTTGGTGATGTCGTTACTCACGTTGGTGGCACTTATCACCATCCATAGAAACGGAAATATCGACAAAAATGCCATGACCCATAAAAACAGGTAAATAAACGCCATGCGGATTTTTTCAAAGGACATGTGCATTACTCCTTTTCCCGCGCTACGTAAAATTGGAAGAAGGCCAATATCGCCACCAAAATCACAATCACGTACGACACCGTGGCCGCGTAGCCAAAGTTGGGCACAAACTTGAACGACAGGTTGTAGATGTAGAGCGACAGCGTCAGCGTGCTGTCGGCCGGGCCGCCGTTGGTGATGTTTAAGGCCTCGTCAAACATCTGCAGCGTGCCGATGGTGGACGTGACGGTGGTGAACAAAATCACCGGCTTCAGCACCGGAATGGTGATCGACAAAAACCGGCGCGTGGCCGAGATACCGTCGATGCGGGCGGCCTCGTAAATCGACTTGTCCACGTTTTGCATGGCCGCCAAGTAGAAGATCATGTTGTAGCCGGTCCAGCGCCAGGTAATGGCCGCAATCACCACCACCCGGGCCCAGAAGGGGTCGGTCAACCAGGGCACAGGCTGGTCGATCACCCCCACGTACAGCAGCGTGGCGTTGACCAGACCGTCATACGAAAACATGCTTTTGAACAGCACCGAGTACGCCACCAGCGAGGTGACGCAGGGCAAGAACACGGCGGTGCGCAGCAGCCCGCGAAAGCGCAGGTTGGGCATGTTCAGACACGAGGCCATCACCAGCGCCAGCACGATCATGATGGGCACCTGGACGATCAGAAAAATGAAGGTATTGGTCAGCGCCCGCAGAAACATCGGGTCGCTGGTGAGGCGCTCTACGTTGCCCAAGCCAATAAACCGCACCATGGTGCCCTGCCCTGCGTGCAGCGACATCCACAGCGATTTGCCAATCGGGTAGACCATGAAGGTGGCGATCAGCAGCAGCGCCGCCGACACAAAAGCCCACCCGTTGATATCGAAAAAGCGGCGCTGACCCGGCCTGCTTGCTAGCGGCATAAAACACTCCAAAACAAGGGCAATAGGCGGGGCGATGGCAGCCCCTGTATCCATAACGATGGACGGATACCCCCACTATTCAGCAATGACCCACGCCCGCCAGAAACACCGCAGAATTGGCTCTGCCAGGCTGCTGGTGTTGCCCCTGCATGTCGTATTGGCTTTGCAAGCCAATACGAGGGGGGTTGGCGAAAGACGCGAAGCGCTGAAGCCTGGGGGTGAGCGAATTACTTCACCTGGGCCGCAAGTTGCTGCTGGATCTTGTCCAGCAACTGGTCCACCGGCATGCCGTTGGCCAAAGCGGGCAGTTGGGCCGACACAGCAGCATCGCCTTCGTAGGTGAACATGCCGTAGTTCACGCTGGGCACTTTTTCGAGCCAGTCGCTAAAGCGCAGCCACACCTGCGAACCGCCAAAGAACGGATCGGCCTCGCTGTAGGCCTTGCCCGCACGGGAGGCCATCAGGGTGCCTACCGCGCCGCGTGCGGTCAGGATGCTTTGGTAGAAATCTACGTCTTTGGCAAAGATTTCATTCAAGAAGTCCACCGCCATGGCTTTCTCTTTACCGCCCGACAGCACGTACCAGCTGGAGCCGCCCAGGTTGGACGCGTGGGTGGCGCCCGGCACGTTCAACGACGGCGTGGGTGCCACAGCCCACAGGCCTGCCTGGCTTTTCTCGGATTTGACCGCACCGGTGATCCACACGCCGGTGGTGATGCTGGCCACATCGCCCTTGTTGACTGCGCCCACGTACTCGGCCCAGTTGGTCACGGGTTTGACGATGCCCGACTTGAACAGCTTGGCCTGTACTTCCATGGCGGCCTTGAGGGCGGGGTTGCCCTTGATGTCGAGCTTGCCGTCTTTGTCGAAATACCAGCGCCCGGCGGACTGCATCATCACGCGGATCAGGCCGTTGTCATTGGGGTCGATACCGAGCATCTTCTTGCCGGTGACGGCAGCCACCTTGGTGCCGATCTCGATGTAGCGGTCCCAGGTGATGTTCTCCATGTCTTTCTCGGAGAACCCGGCCTTGGCCAGCAAGTCTTTGCGGTAGTACATGCCGGTGACGCCCGAATCGAACGGCAGGCCGTAGGTTTTGCCGTCCACCGTCATCAGGTCCACCTTGTACTTGGCAAACCCGGCGTAGTTGACCTTGCCCGACATGGGCTCGAACGAACCAGGGAACGAGCGCAGGTACTTTTGCGCGTTGTAGTCTTCCACCAGCACGATATCGGGTAGCGACTTGGTCACGCCCGAGGCCAGTGTGGTTTGCAGCTTTTGCTCCAGGTCGGACTTGGACATGTCCACGATCTTGAACGTGGCATCCGGGTGCTTTGCGGTGTAGCGGGCGGCAGCGTCCTTCATGATGGCGATGTTGAAGTTCGGGTCCCAGGCCCAGACCGTTACTTCTTTGGCCGACACCGCGGCGGCGGTCATCAGGCCGATGGAGGCCAGGGCCAGGCTGGCCGCAGCCTGCACGGTGGTACGTTTCGCAAAATGCATGGTGTGTTCTTTCGTCTCTTTGGATGTAGCCAAAGCCCCGCACGCCCGCCCGCGGGCGAAGGAACCGTGCAAAGACCTCGGGTTCAAGTGGTTGCGCCCGCAAAGCCCGGCCGCTCACCTCCATTAATAATACAAATAAACCCCCACGAATCCACTGAGGGAATACCCTGAACCCGAAACATCCACCAAAATGCCCAGAACCGGCCGATTACCGTCCATATTGCCCGCACCAACCTAGCTTAATCATCATATTTTTGAAACAATAATTTACCCGCAAAAATACACGCCCTAATTTACTATCGTATTGATAGCTACTAGCCTATACAGAATAAGCGCCAGAAGCCATTTAAGCTATTAAATTTACCCGCTCGGCCAAAATCCACCCAGCCCCCTCCACAGACACCACGGAACCGGTTTCGCCAGCCGTAGGTATCACCCGAAAGACGCGCAGCACTGCAGCCTGGGGGCGAGCCAAGTGCTATGAGAAATCCCCCGCCTCCTCGGGCCGTGTCCATTCAATTGCATCTTCCGAGCACAACCGCTCCTCCTCGGTGCAACCAATGGCATCGGCCACGCGGTGCGGGTACTGTTCCAGCATGCTGGGGGTGTCCAGGTCGAGCTCGTGGGCCCGCCCGCCCCACGAGGCCAGGTACAAAATACCGGCCAGGGTGTCGGCGGCCACATCGTCTTGCGGGTTCGGGTGGTGCTGGATGGCATCCACAATCTCCTGCGGGAAGCGCCACTTGGCGGCAAATGCCGCACCCACATCGGCGTACGAATAGCCCAGCGCGGCCAGCTGGCTGGCGTGGCGGTTGCTGTCCTGGGCAAAGTTGGGCTGCATGCAGGGCTCGTCGGGCATGGCCATCTTCATTACCAGATCGCCCACGCCGTGCAGCAAACCGGCGGTGAACGCCAGCCCCTTGTCCAGCCGCATCGAACCGGCCAGCGACTGGGCGATCTTGGCCACGTCCAGGCTGTGCCGCCAGAATTCGGGCAGGTTGACACCCGGCACCACACGGAAAGCCCCGCCCACCGCCGCCGCGCTGACCAGTTGCTTGGTGGCTTTCAGGCCCAACAGTGGAATGGCCGCCTCCATCGTGCCAATGCGGCCACCGCTGCCGTAGCGGGCCGAGTTAAGCAGGCGCAGCACCCGCACCGTCAGCCCCACTTCGGCCGACACCAGGGTGGTGATCTGGCGGATGTTGGGCTCGGGCTTTTGAAATTCACCGAAGATCTGCGCAACCGTCACAGGCAGCGACGGGATCAGGGTGTCGGAAGCAATCAGTTGGTCAAATTTCATAGAGCTCTTTTCGGTAGATTAGCGCAAATATGGCTTCCAATATAGTCCGTTTCGCCCCGCGTTCACCCAAACCCCCACAAGTGGCTCGTCGCAGCTTTACCCCGACTTGACTTGAAACAAAGTGCAGGTATGGGAACTGTAGACACTCGCAGGGCTCGTTCTAGAACGCTTTTACAGAACCCACCCATGCACCACCCTCTTCACCGCGCGCAGACCGTCCTGGCTGGTATCGCCTTGCTCTTTGCCGCGCACGCCGTCTGGGCGCAAGCTCCGCACACCGTATTTCTGGAAGACCTGACCTGGACCGAGCTGCGCGACCAGGTACACCAGGGCAAAACCACCATCCTGGTGCCGATTGGCGGCACCGAACAAAGCGGGCCCTATGTGGCGCTGGGCAAGCACAACGCGCGGGTCAAGGTGCTGTCGCAGCGCATCGCCGAAGGCCTGGGCAACGCCCTGGTAGCCCCGGTGATTGCCTATGTGCCCGAGGGCGGCACAGCGCCCACCAGCTCGCACATGCGCTTTCCCGGCACCATCACCGTGCCCGACGAGGTGTTCAAGAAAACCCTGGAATCCGCCGCCAACAGCTTCAAGGTGCATGGTTTTCAAAACATCGTGTTTCTGGGCGACCACGGCGGCTACCTGAAGGATGTGCAACAGGTGGTAGCCCAGTTGAACAAAAACTGGGCCAGCAGCGGTGCAAAGGCCATCGTGCCCGAGGTCTACTACAGCACCAGCTCCGACGGCTACGCCCAGATCCTGCGCAAGCACGGCATCCGCGACGACGAAATCGGCACCCACGCCGGGCTGGCCGACACCGCCTTGCTGATGGCCGTAGCCCCGCAAATGGTGCGCCAGGAGGCCATGCGCAGCGGCCCCAAGGTGGGCCAAGCCGACGGCGTGTACGGCGGCGACCCGCACCGCGCCACAGCCGAGTTGGGCCAACTCGGCATCGATGCCATCGTCAGCAAAACCGTGCAGGCGCTCAAGGCCGCCACTGCTGCCCGCTAAGTTCGCCCGCTAAATTAACGTCTATCTCTAACCGGCCCACATACCCCATGCCCAAACTTATCCAACTTGCCGCCGCCCTGGCCCTGTGCCACAGCGCCTTTGCAGCCCCCATCGCCACCGTGCCCGGCATACCGCCGGTGGTCAACGCCAGCAACCTGTACAGCGAAGCCGGTGCGGGCCACCTCAGCCCCGCGGTGGCCAGCGCCCTGCCCCGCATCTACGTGCCCAATCTGCGCTCCAACGATGTGTACGTGATCGACCCCGCCACCATGAAGGTGGTGGACAAGTTCCCGGTTGGCCACAGCCCGCAGCACGTGGTGCCCGCCTGGGACATGCAAACCCTGTGGGTAGCCAACAATGCCGAAGGCAAAAACAGCGGCAGCCTGACCCCCATCGACCCCAAAACCGGCAAGCCCGGCCAGGACGTGCCGGTGGACGACCCCTACAACATGTACTTCACGCCCGATGGCAAGCAGGCCATCGTGGTGGCCGAAGCCCATGCCCGGCTGGACTTTCGCGATGCCCACACCATGGCGCTGCAGTCCAGCCTGGAAGTGCCCGAGTGCAAAGGCATCAACCACGCCGACTTCGCCATCGATGGCCGCTACGCCCTGTTCACCTGCGAATTCGGCGGCAAGCTGGCCAAGATCGACATGGTGAACCGCAAGGTGGTGGGCTACCTGCTACTGGATAAAAAAGGCATGCCGCAAGACATCCGTATCTCGCCCGACGGCAAGGTCTTCTATGTGGCCGACATGATGGCCGACGGCATCCACGTGGTGGACGGCGACAGCTTCACCAAGATCGGCCAGATCCCCACCGGCACCGGTGCCCACGGCCTGTACCCCAGCCGCGACGGCAGCAAGCTCTACATTTCCAACCGCGGCAGCAACATGGTGCACGGCAAGCGCAAAGGCCCAGGCAGCGTGTCGGTGCTCGACTTCGCCACCCGCAAAGTGGTCGCCACCTGGCCCATCCCCGGTGGCGGCAGCCCCGACATGGGCAACGTCAGCGCCGATGGCAAAACCCTGTGGCTGTCGGGCCGCTTCGACGACGTGGTCTACGCCTTCGACACCGACACCGGTGCCGTCAAATCCATCAAGGTCGGTGCCGAGCCGCACGGCCTGACCGTCTGGCCCCAGCCGGGCCGCTACTCGCTGGGCCACACCGGCAATATGCGCTGACCTGTCCGGTGTGCCTAGGTGCCGGGACGGATGTTCTGGTTCATGCGGAACAGATTGCCCGGGTCGTAGGTGTTTTTGGCAGCCACCAGCCGGTCGTAACCCGGGCCGTAAGCGGCCTTGATGCGCTCGGGCTCGTCATCGGTCAGGAAGTTGACATACACACCGCCAGTGGCATAGGGTGCGGCATCGCGGAAGAAGGCCCGCGCCCAGGCGGTGCATTGCGCGTCCTCGGCAGCGGTTTCCCAACGGCCGTGGACGTTGCAGACATACAAGGCATCGCGGTGCGAATAGGCTGTGGCAGCCGGGCTGGGACGGGTGGTCGCGCCGCCTACCAGGCCAAAGAATATCTCGCAGTGCGGCGAAGGCAGGCTGTGCACGGCCTTCACCGCCACCGCGATGGCAGCGTCGCTGAGCTGGGCGAAATTGTGCGACTTCCAGTAGTTGCGAACCCCCGGCGTGAGCAGCGGGTCAAAGGTTTTTTGCCAGGCCGTGTACGGCTGCAGGCCGATGAACTCACCCAGCACCGTGCCGAAATGGCGCACCGGCTCAATCGCCTGGCGCCCCGCCTCCGGGTCTCCGGCATGGAACACGCAAAACGCAATGATCTCGGTGCCATGCACCTCCGGCGGCAAAAAAGGCAGGGGCGGAGCTTTACGCAGCACCGTCCAGACCGTCGTGTCATCGTCCAGTGTTGCCACGTAGTCGCGGAATTGCCGCAACGCGGCCGCCGCGTCTTTAAGCGCGTACACCACCAGTCCGCTGAGCACCTCCGGCCCTACCGGATGGAGTTGGAATACAAACCGGCTGACAATGCCGAAATTGCCGCCGCCGCCGCGGATCGCCCAAAACAGATCGGGGTTCTCGTCCACGCTGGCGTATAGCAGGTGCCCATCGGCGGTGACCACGTCGGCGGCCAGCAGGTTATCGACCGTCATGCCGTGCATGCGCGACAGCCAGCCGAAGCCGCCGCCCAGCGTCAGCCCGGCAATGCCGGTAGTTGAGTTGATGCCCACCGGAGTGGCCAGGCCGAAAGCCTGGCACTCGTGGTCGAAATCGGCCAGCGTCGCGCCCGGCTCTACCTGGGCCACCTCTTGCTCGGGATCGACCAGCACGGCCCGCATCTGCGATAAATCGATGAGCAGACCGCCATCGCAAACGGCATTGCCCGCAATGTTGTGGCCCCCGCCCTTGACGGCGGTCAGCAGGCGGTGCGCCTGGGCAAAGCGCACCGCCTGCAGAATATCGGCCACGCCCACGCAGCGCACCACCAGGGCGGGCCGGCGATCGACCATGGCGTTCCAGACGGTGCGCGCCGCATCGAAGCCTTCGTCGCCGGGACACAGCAACAACCCGCGCAGCGAGGATTTCAACGCTTCGAGCGCAGCAGCATCGATTGCCACCGGCGCACCCTCGCCATCCAGCACGTTCACGCTGTTCATCGGATTGCCTCCATTTCCCATGGTTTACACGGCGTCCGCCGCATATTTTTTGCCCTCCCCTGAACTGCCCAGCTTAGGCCGACCGCGCCTGGCGCGCCATACGCAGCACTGCGTACGGTGCCCGCGGCGGCCGCCTAGCCGCCCAGGGCCCGCAGTACCGCCGCGGTACGGGTCTCAACACCGAGCTTGATATACAGGCGCTGCAAATGCTTTTGCACCGTGCGGTAGCTGCAGCCCAGGATGGCCGCGATTTCGCGGTCGGTCTTGCCAGCGGCCAACCAACGCAGCACCTCGGTCTCGCGCGGTGTCACGCCCCGGGCGTGCAGGCCCTGGACATCGGGGGCCAGGGTCACCAGACTGGCGCGCAACTGCTCCAGCGCCCGCGCCTGCCGGTACATGCGCGACAGCGGGCCACCCACCAGATCGAGCATGTTGCGCTCGCGTTCGCTGAAGTCGCGGTCACGCCGGTTCAGCACAAAACTGACCAACGTAGCGTCGTCCACGTACACCGGCAGCGACACCGCATAGTCGGTGCCGCCGCGGCGAAAGTAGCCGTTGTACAACTCGCTGTGGCAAAAGCGCGAAAACAGCAATCCGTCGCTAAGGCGGTACGCACCGGGCCCGTGCGGGTCGGCATGGAACTGCAGCAGCGAATGCGTCCGAAAGTAAGAGTTGAAACAGACCCGGTTTTCGGCCCCGATTCCCGCCTCGGGCATGGCCAAGCTCTGGCGCTGGCCGTTGCGCAGGTCGCACATCCACAGGTTGCTGATCTCCGCCACCACCAGCATGGGCAGCGCGTTAACGGCGGCGCGGGCCAGCGCATCCACACTGTCTCCAGCTTCGAGCACCGTCTGCAGCAGCTCGAAGCAGGCCCGCCAATCTCGTTCACGCATGGTGCTCATGGACCCTCCGCCAACCCGCCCGCGCCTGTACGCAGGGCTGCGTATGGCATCTCGCGCTGGGTTACCTAAGATCCTAGGATGTCCCCTGCAACGCCACAAGGAGGTTTCGCCATGGACGACTTTCCCAGCACCGAAGTCACCTGCATCCTGCCCGTCAAAGACCTGGCACGGGCGCGCCAGTTTTACGATCAGTTACTCGACCTGCAACCCGTGGGTGGCAAGCCGGATGGCCGTTTTATCTTCCGCTGTGGTGGCACCGAGATCGCCCTGTTTCCCAAGCCCGAGGGAACCAAGGCCGAGCACACCGCCCTGAGCTTTCGGGTGGACGATCTGGCCGCCGCCATCCATCGGCTGAAGTCACGCGGGGTCCGCTTTGCCGACTACGACTACCCCGACCTGAAAACGGTCAACCATGTCTGCGTGCTGGGTTCAGAGAAGGCCGCGTGGTTTGAGGACACCGAGGGCAATATCCTGTGCCTGCACGAGGACCTGGCCTGAGCTTTAAAGTCGGCGGATGCCTTGGCACCACCTGTACTCCCCCATCTGCCGCCGCCACCCGCGCTGCACAGTGGAGCCCTTGAGATGACAGAAGACCTGTTCCCACGCCAGCCTGGCGATCCCGTGTTCCGCGAGGCGCTGGCCGATGGCGCTTGGTTGTTGCGCGGCTTTGCGTTTGAGGAGGCGGTGACTCTGTTGATCGAAGTGGACCGTGTGCTGCAGCAAGCGCCCTGGCGGCATATGCGCACGCCCGGTGGGCTGCAAATGGCGGTAGCCATGACCAATTGCGGCCCACTCGGCTGGACCAGCGACGCGCGCGGCTACCGCTACGAAAGCTGCGATCCGACCACCGGCAAGCCCTGGCCTGCACTACCGCTCGCGTTCGCTGCATTGGCCCGCAACGCCGCCCAGGCCGTCGGCTTTGCCCACTTTGCTCCCGATGCCTGCCTTATCAACCGCTACCAGCCTGGTACCCGCCTGTCGCTGCACCAAGACCGTGATGAACGCCCATTGGACGCGCCCATCGTCTCGGTGTCGCTGGGTTTGTCGGCCATCTTTCTGTTTGGCGGATTGCAGCGCAGCGCGCCAGTGCGCCGGGTGCAACTGGCACATGGCGACGTGGTGGTCTGGGGTGGCCGTTCGCGGCTGGCCTTCCACGGCATTGCCCCGCTGGCGGCCGGGCACCACGCGCTGACGGGCAGCCAACGCATCAATCTGACGTTTCGCCAGGCCCTCTAGACCCGGCACCCGCAGCGCAACAAAATTACATAAAAAATATGCCTACAGCACATGTATCACATACACATATAGCTATTAAATAAATAGCACAAATAGCCTCGACCTACCATGGGCACATGCGAACTGCTAGGCTTAATGGCTATGCATTCCGAATTTCCGCCCCTGGCCTTTGTAGACATTGAAACCACCGGCGGCAGCGCCGGGCGCGACCGCATCACCGAGGTCGGCATCGTCGAGGTGGACGGCCCCCACGTGCGCCGCTGGAGCCAGCTGATCCACCCCGGCACGCGCATCCCCGCCTTCATCCAGAAGCTCACCGGCATCGACGATGCGATGGTGGCCGACCAGCCGCCGTTCGAGGCCGTGGCCGCCGAGATCCTGGACCGCCTACGCGGCAAGCTGTTTGTGGCCCACAACGCCCGCTTTGACTACGGCTTTCTGCGCGCCGAATTCAAAGCCTGCGGCATCGCCTGGCAAGCCCCCGTACTGTGCACCGTGCAGCTCTCGCGCCGCCTGTTTCCCACCCAGGCGCGGCACAACCTCGACACTTTGATAGCCACGCACGACCTGCAAATGCCCGCCCGCCACCGCGCCCTGGCCGATGCCGACGCGCTAGCCCAGTTCTGGCAAGTGCTGCACACCCGGTTCGATACCGCCACCCTGCACGAGGCGGTCAACGCCCTGTCGGCCCGCCCCGCCGTGCCGCCGCAACTGGATGCCGAGCACATCGACCGCCTGCCCGAAACCCCCGGCGTGTACGTGTTTTACGACGCACAGCGCCGCCCTCTGTACATCGGCAAAAGCAAAAACCTGCGCAGCCGCGTGCTGGCCCACTTCAGCGCGGCCCTCAGCAAGCCCAAAGAAATGCGTCTGAGCCAGCAGGTGGCCGACATCGACTGGGTAGAAACCGAGGGCGAAGTCGGCGCGCTGCTGCTCGAAGCCCAGTGGGTCAAAGACAAGCAACCTAGCATGAACGTGCAACTGCGCCGCCAGCGCGACCTGCACGCCTGGCAGCTGGACGACACCAGTGCCTTGCTAACCCCGCTGGTGCCGCGCCTGGTCAACGGCCCCGACATCGCGCTGGGCGTGCAAGACAATTTGTTTGGCCCGTTCCGCTCGCGGCGCGAAGCCCTGCAACTGCTGGAAACCCTGGCCAGCACCCAGGGCCTGTGCCGCGGCGTGCTGGGCTTGGAAAAGTTGGCCCCCGGCCGACCCTGCTTTGCCCACCAGATCCGCCAATGCGCGGGGGCCTGCGTGGGCACCCAGCCCCTGGCCCAGCACAACCTGGCCCTGCTCACCGCCCTGACCCGCCACAAAGTACAGCGCTGGCCCCATGCCGGCCCCATCGGCCTGCGCGAAGGCCGCGACCTGCATGTGCTGCACGACTGGCGCTACCTGGGCACGGCCAAAAGCGACGAAGAAGTGGCCGAGCTGCTGGAGTCCGGCCACACCGCGTTTGACTTCGACACGTACAAGATTCTCAGCAAAGCCCTGGCCAAGGCCCGGTCCGGGCAGATCGTGCGGCTGGGCCGCCACGCGGGGTAAAACTGTCGGGATATCTTACACATAAGATAAACACAATTTAGGAAAATGTCTACATATCGAGTTAAGCCCTTGATTCCATTCATCTTTACAAATATGTTTTTTCTATGGCTTATTTGTTGCCATATGTAACATTAATCGGATTCCAACCTTGGATCCGTGGTTCGCCACTGTGGGACCTAGCCCAACGCGACCCAAAGTAGGCCGGCAACTTGAATGCCGTCGCTTCTAACTGAACCCCTAAAAAAATGCGCAAACTCGCTCTGACCCTCGCCGCCGTGGCCACCCTGGCTTTTTCTACCGTGGCCTCCGCCAGCGTGGTTTTAGATTGGAACCCGGTGACTACTGGGGGTACCGTGACCAACGACACCTTTTCCAACTACCGTCCAGGTCAGTACTTTGCCGAATCGGTCCAATTCGGCAGTGCCCAGGCGATCAACGGCATCGACATCTTTAGCGCTTCGACCTACAACGCATTAGGAAAAGCGGTCGTGGTGTCGATCTGGGCGAATGCAGCGGGTTCACCCGGTGCCCTGGCCGCACAATTTTTGACCACCATCACGGCAGTGGACTCGGTAGGTGCCTACTCCAAATAACACCGCATGCATGCGGATTTCGCCAGTTTCACCATGGCCGCGGCAACCACCTACTGGATCGGGATGGCGAGTGAAAGCAGTTCGATAGGACAAACTGGGCTGACTGGCGTGGCAGGGGGAGACAGCCAAGTGTGGCTATTCAATACAGGTGACACGGGCGGCCACTTTGCAACAGATGTTGGCGACATGGCCTTCCGCCTGGAAGGCACTGCTGCCAACACCGTACCCGAACCCGGCTCGCTGGCTCTGCTGGGCCTCGGCCTGGTTGGCCTGGCAGCAAGCCGTCGGCGCAAAGCAGCCTGATCGCCGTGGGCCTTGGTGGGCCCCTCTGCAGCGGGGAAATTCCTGATTTGATAGCACCCCGCGCAGCTTGAATACGCACCAGCCGGTTATTCAAGCTGCCACATTGGTAGTTTTCCGCGCGTGCAGTACATTGGCTTACATGTCTGCCCCCCAACTCACCGAAGCCCTGCCCGACCTGGCCGCCTGGACGCGCTACTGCACCAGCGCCGAGATCCCGGTGATGGCCGAAACCGCCCGCGCCCTGGAGGCCCTGCGCCCCCAGGAAGACGACGTGGACGCGGCCATGCTGGCCAAAATCATCCAGACCGATCCGCTGATGACCATCAAGGTAATGGCCCATGTGGCCAGCCTGCGCCGCCCCGATGCGCACGTGATGGATTCCAGCAAAACCGAAACCATCACCGGGGCCCTGGTGATGCTGGGGATTGCCCCGTTTTTCCGCCACTTTGGCCCACAGCCCACGGTGGAAGACCGCCTGGCCGACCAGCCGCAGGCGCTGGCCGCCGTGCAGGAACTGCTGCTGCGGGCCGAGCGCGCGCGCCTGTTTGCGCTGGGCTTTGCGGTGCACCGGGCCGACATGGATGTGGACGTGATCCTGCACGCCGCGTTTTTGCACGACTTTGCCGAGCTGCTGCTGTGGTGCCACGCGCCCACGCTGGCCCTGCAGATACAGGCCGCGCAGCAGGCCGACCCAACCCTGCGCAGCGCCGCCATCCAGCAGACCGTGCTGCACATCGAGCTGGACGACCTGGCCCAGCAACTGATGCGCCAGTGGCGGCTGCCCGCCATGCTGGTGCGCATCAGCGACACCCGCCACGCCGAGCAGGCCAATGTGCTCAACGTGGTGCTGGCCGTGCGCGTAGCCCGCCACACCCTGCACGGCTGGGACAACCCGGCCCTGGCCGACGATGTGGAAGCCATCGCCGGTCTGCTCAACGCCACGCCGCGCATCGCACTGGCGTATCTGCACAAGATCGTGGCCGATCTGTAGTCCTGATTTGATAGCTACTTGCGTAGACTCCGTCTACGCTAAGGCCACTTTTTATTAAAATTTTGGAGTATCTGCGAGCAGATTGCGCTCGTCGTCCTGCAAGGGCCGCAGCCCCAGCGGTATCCAGTTCGGCCGCCCCTGCGCCCGCATTTTTTCAAAATACCGGTAAGCCCAGCCGGCCCAGCGCCGCCGCACCACCGGCCAGCCCAGCACGCTGGGGAACAGGCCCGCAAAAAACGGGTTGCGCCGCAGGCTGAAATACACCTCGATGCGCACCGTGGGCTGCTGGCTGGGGGTGCGCCGGTGGAAGCCCCCCATATCGGCCACCACCAGCGTGTTGGCGGCAATGCCCTGCACCGGCGGCACGCTGTAGCCCAGGCCGTCCAGGCCCTCGGCGTCGATGCGAAACGACCCGTGGGCGTGCATGGCGTTGGGCTCGGTGTGGGCCTGCAGGCTTTGCTGGTATTCCCACTCCCAGTGGGCGGCGGTGGGGCGGTGCGAGCCCGCGATGTAGGCAAACGGCCCCTGGTCAGGAGCCACCGCATGCAAAAAGAACCAGGCTTTACCCGCGGTGTGAAAAGTGTCGCGGTGCCAGTCGGTCTGCGGGTCGTGCCCGGCCTGCACACCGTCGCTGCGGATGATTTGCAGGCCGACGATGGGCGTACCCGGGTAGCCCGCGGCATAGCGCAGCCAGCGCAACAGCCCGCGGTGGCCAATCAGCCGCCCCAGCGCCGGAAACTGCGCCTGGCAGCTGTGGGCTTCCAGATTGATGCGCAGGGTACGGGCGGGCGGCTGGGACATTTCCAGCGTCGGCCAGGCGGCGGCACAGATCTCGCGGCGCACGGCATCCAGCTCGTGCGCTGGCAAAAAGTCTTCTTGCAGCAGCACACCCTGGCGGTCGAACCACTGGCGCTGCGCCCTGGGCAGCCCCCAGCCCAACAGCCCCCGGCGCAAAGTGGTCAGCCCCGCAGCCAGTTTTTTGCGCGCCAGATGCAGGCCCAGCCGGTTCAAGCCGGCGTGACCCACCCAGCGGTCGCGCCTGAAGCTCTTGGCTCCGGTGAAAAGTGAAAACATGGGCGCTAGTTTAGGCGGGGAGCAAAAATACTATTTTGATAGCAATAGGCATAGATAGAACTTACGCTAGAGGCCGATTTGGCACTTACCACGGCACCGCTTGCAGCGCGTCCGCCAAGAAGTCCACCAGCGCCCGCACCTTGGGCGAGACGTGTTTGCGCGTGGGGTACAGCGCGTAGATGCCCATCGTCAACGAACGGTACTGCGGCATCAGCTCGACCAGCGTGCCTGCGGCCAGATCGCCACCGACCAGAAACGTGGGCTGCAGGATGATGCCCTGGTGCGCCAGCGCGGCGGCGCGGCAGGTGTCGCCGCTGTTGGTGTGCATGCAGGGGCGGGTCTTGGCGCTGACCGGTCCATCGGGTCCGTCGAAATGCCATTCGTCCTTGCTGGACCAGTAGCTGTAGGCGATGACCGCGTGGTCGGCCAGCTCTGCCGGGTGCCGGGGCGTGCCGTGTGCGGCCAGGTAGGCGGGCGATGCGCACAGCACGATGCGGGTGCTGGCCAGGCGCTTGCTCACCAGGGTGGAGCTGGGCAGGCTGGCGATGCGGATGGCCACGTCATAGCCCTCCTCCACCAAATCCACCACCCGGTCAGACAAGGTGATGTCCAGCGCCACCTGCGGCTGCTGGCTGCGGAACACGCCCCACAGCGGCGCCAGGTGCAGGTTGCCGAAGGTCACTGGTGCGTTGATGCGCAACAGGCCGCTGGCGGCGGCGCTGCGCGAGGTGACTTCCATCTCGGCCTCGTCCACCCCGGCCAACAGCTCTTTGCTGCGGGCGTAGAACACCTGGCCCTCTTCGGTGAGCGACAGGCGGCGCGTGGTGCGCTGCAGCAGGCGCACACCCAGCCGCGCCTCCAGCTCGCCCACGTAGCGCGACGCAGCAGCTTTGGACAGGCCCAGCGCCTCGGCGGCCTTGACGAAGCTGCCCGCGTCCACGACGGCGCTGAAGGTCTGCATTTCCAGAAAACGGTTCATTATGCTCGCCAGTGAAACAATGAATCTTATTTTATGCCGTTTATCTCTGCGGATGCAGCTTATACAGTAGCGGCTATGACATCCACACCCACCCTCGCTCCGGTCCTGTTCGTATCCCACGGTACCCCCACGTTTGCCATTGAGCCCGGCACACTCGGCCCCTTGCTGGCCACACTGGGCCAGACGCTGCAAGGCATCACCGCCGTGCTGGTGGTGTCGCCGCACTGGCAAACCCGTGGCGTACAGGTGATGGCCAGCGCCGCGCCCGAGACGGTGTACGACTTTGGCGGCTTTCCACAGGCCCTGTACAGCCTGCGCTACCCCGCGCCCGGTGCCCCGGCCATCGCCGCCGAGGTGCAGCGCGTGCTGGCCGACGCGGGCTGGCCGGTGGCGCTGGACGCACGCCGCGGCCTGGACCACGGGGCCTGGGTGCCCCTGCGCCATCTGCTGCCTGCGGCCAACATCCCCGTGTTCCAAGTGTCGATGCCGCACGACCTGGACACCGCCGGAGCCCTGCGCCTGGGCCAGGCCCTGGCACCGCTGCGGGCCCAAGGCGTGCTGGTACTGGCCTCGGGCAGCATGACGCACAACCTGTACGAGTTCCGCCATGCCCACACCGCTGCCGCCGACTACGCCGTGGAGTTCACCCACTGGATCCGCCAGGCCGTCACCGGCAGCGCGGTAGACAAGCTGGTGGACTACCGCCGCCTGGCCCCGCACGCCGAGCGCGCCCACCCCAGCGAAGAACACTACCTGCCCCTGCTGGTGGCCATGGGCGCACGCAGCGCGCTGGAAGCCCCCACCGTGATCGACGGCGGAATGACCCACGGCGTACTCTCGATGGAGTCGTATGCCTGGGGTCTGCCCGCCACCAGCCATTGAACAAGGAAATCACCATGACCACCCTGCACACCAGCCCCGAATTCGCCCTCAGCTTCCGCGTGCTCCAGCCGCAACCCGCCCATCCCACGGCCCTGGTCGTGCTGCTGCACGGCGTAGGCGGGTCGGAGAGCAATCTGCTGGACATGGCCACCGCCATTTCGGCACAGCAACCCGCCACCCTGGTGGTGCTGCCGCGCGGCCCGCTGACCCTGGGGCCGGGACAATTTGCCTGGTTCCGGGTGGCGTTTGGCCCCAACGGTCCGCGCATTGACGCGGCCGAAGCCAACAGCAGCCGCCTGGCGCTGATCGGCTTTATCGAGCAACTGCAACAGACCCACGGCATTGCGCCGCAGCGCACCGTGGTGGCGGGCTTTAGCCAGGGCGGCATCATGAGCGCCAGCGCGGGGCTGACGGCCCCGGCCAGCGTGGCGGGCTTTGGGATTTTGTCGGGCCGCATCCTGCCCGAGCTGGAGCCGCACCTGGCCCCAGCCGCGCAACTCACCCAGGTACAGGCCTTCGTGGGCCATGGCGATTTCGACAGCAAGCTGCCGGTGCTGTGGGCCGAGCGCTCCGACCTGCTGCTAACCGCCCTGGGCGTGGGCTACCAGAGCCACCGCTACCCCATCGACCACGGCATCAGCGCGGCGATGCAGGCGGACTTTTTAGCCTGGCTGCAAACGCTGCTGCCCACGCCATGAGGAAATTCCTGTTTTGATAGCTACAGGTGTAGGCAACATATGCGCTAGAGCCCGATTTGGCACTTAATTTAGTGGGGGGCGTTGATCCAACGCACCAGGTCGTCGGCCACCAGGGGTCGGCTGAACAAATAGCCTTGGCCTTTTTCACACTGCAAGGCCCGCACCACGGCAGCCTGGGCTTCGGTTTCGATGCCTTCGGCCACCGTGCCCATGCCCAGGCTGTGGGCGACCCGCACCGTGGCTTCGATCAGCACGCGGTGGTGGTGGCTGGTGTCGGCCTTGCACACAAAAGACCGGTCTATCTTGACGATGTCCACCGGCAGTTGGTGCAGGCTGGCCAGCGAGGAATAGCCGGTGCCGAAGTCGTCCAGCGCCAGCGTCAAGCCCAGCGCCTTCAACGCATGCAGGCAGGTTTGCACGGTTTCGTCTTGCGCGGCCAGGCTTTCGGTCACTTCCAGCTGCAGCTGCGCCGGGTTCATGCCAATGCTGTGCAGCAGCTCGGCCACATAGTCCACCCAGTCGGGCTGGGCCAGTTGGGCCCGCGACAGGTTGACGGCCAGCAGGCGCGGCGCGCGCGCCCCCAGCAGCGCCTGCCACTGCACAAACTGGCGGCAGGCGGTGGCCAGCACAAAGTCGCCCAGGGCACAGATCAGGCCGCATTCTTCGGCCACGCCAATGAATTCAAACGGCGGCACCACGCCCCGCGTGGGGTGCTGCCAGCGCACCAAGGCTTCGACACCCGCAGAGCGGTCTACCGAGTCATCGGTTCGATCCGGCCCCATCAGACCTACCACCGGCTGGTACACCACAAACAGCTGACCTTCGACCAGCGCCACGCGCAGTTCGGCTTCGATGCCAGAGCGTTGCGCTGCGCGGGAATGCATGGCGGGCTCAAACACCACGTAGCGCCCGCCCCCGGCGCGCTTGGCCTCGACCATGGCGATACTGGCGCTTTGCAATACCGCATTGGCATCGCCGCTGGTTTGGGCGCGCAACACAATGCCGATGCTGACGCTGCAATGCAGTTGCTGGGAGCCAATACCGTAGGGTTTGGCCAGTGCGTCCAGCAGGCGCTGCGCCACCACGTGGATATCGTCGGGGTGGTCCAGGTCGTCCAGTACCACCACAAACTCGTCCCCACCGATGCGTGCCGCCATTTGCTCGCCACCATGGGGCTGGCCCAAGCGGCTGCGCGAGCGCAAAGTGGCACGCAAGCGGTCGGCCAGCATGGACAGCACCTCGTCCCCCGCCGCATGGCCCTGGGCGTTGTTGATCTGCGTCAAACGGTCGCAGTTCAAAAACAATATGCCGAACGCGTAGCCGGGTTCCCCGGGCTCACGTTCCATGGCCCGCTGCAAGCGCTCCAACGCCACCTCGCGTTTGGGCATGCGAGTCAGGTTGTCCATGCGGGCGGCGGCACTCAGGCGGCGGGCCAGGCCTTGCTGCTCCCGTTGCACTTCCCGCGTGACGTCGCTCAACACGGCCATCAGCCGGTGGGGGCCCATTTTGAGCAGGTTGAACGACAGCATCTGCGGAGCCGCCTGGCCACGGCCATCGGGTTGCAGCGGAATACGCATCGACTCGCACACCACGCCGCTGGACGGTGCAAAGGCCTCCACCATGCCACGCAAATGCGGCGCGACATCGGCCAGTACGTCAAACAGGTTGTCCAAACTGCCGTCGGGCGACACCGGCATCAGCAGCTGGGCCGACATGGGGTTGGCCATTTCGATGCTGCCGTCCAGGCTGGTTTGGGCCAGCCCGATGGGTGCCTGGTAGAGAAATTGGATCAGCGCCTCATAGGCTTCGGTGGGGGTTTGGGCTGGCATGGGTGTCCTAGGTGGCGGTACGGTCGCCGCGGGCGGCTTGGCAGGGGGGCGCTGAGAGCGCTCTAAGAAGGTCGGTAAACCAGCACGTAGCGAAAAGTGTGGCCGGGTTCGGCCAGCAGCCGCAATGCCACTTTGATGGGCCGCATTCTCAGGGTCAGCACGTAGTCAATGGTGGCATCCAGCGGCTCGGCGTTGGCTTCGGCATCTTCAAAGCGCTGTGCCACCAGGAAGTTGTTCATGCAAGGTGCCACCACGGTAAACAAGGGGTGGCCCATCACCCGTTCGGGCGACAAACCGGCGGCCTCGGCCTCGTACACGTTGTATTGGGTCACTATCGTCTCGGCATCGAAACCGATCACCCCAAAATCGAGTCCATCTAATTCCGCTGGGCTGAGCGCCGCCAAACGGGCGGCCATCTCAGGCGCATTGAAAGTCAGTGGATTTAAAGTAGTCACAGCAAAAGCTCCTGTTTGTTTTTGTAACTTTCCGGCTCAACACTGCTTATACAGTAGCAGGCTGACGTTAGCGTTGGCGATAGCTTTTTAGAGTAGTCTTTACCAAATAAAAACATAACCCCATGGAAATCGACATAAAACAACGGTGCTGCGGCTTGGCCAAAGGCACGCCCATCGCCGTGCTGCACATCGGTGCCGATCGCACGGCGATTGCGGTCGGTAGCGGCCCGCAAGCCGATGCGGCTTTAGAACTCGCTATCGGCACACACAAGACGGCGGTGGACTGGTTCCACCACAACCCGCCCACGCCCGGCGAATTGGAGAACGCCATCCAGTGGGTGGAAGACGAGGTAACGCGGGCCCGCGGCCTGGTGGCCGGGTACCCGGCGCTGTGGACCGCCGACCCCTGGGTGCAAGAAATGGCGCAGATCGCCGGGGTCACCGGCACGGCCTTGTCCATCGAAGCGGTAGAGCGCCTGTTTGACCTGCTGGCCGCCCTGTCGCAAGGCCGTCCGGCGGCCAGTGCAGGCATCCCGAATACCCCGGCCTTCGCAGCCACCTTGCTGGTGCTGCGCGAATTTATGCACCACCTGGGGTTTACCGAAATCTGTTGGACGGTTTAAGCCGCCACGGCCTCGGGCAGCAGCAAAGCGATCCGTTCACGCAAAGTGTTGGCCCGCTCAAGCCCCGCCGCACTTTCCACCTCGGCCAGTATCGTGTGGCTGACATCCAGCATGGAACTGCGGTCGCGGGCGTTGCGCAGTGCTTCGCGCAAAGCTTCGGCCAGGGCGGGTGCACGCCGGGCGAACATGCGCTCGCAGATATCAAACAAAAACATGCGGGTCGTGGCCATCGAGCGCTTGCCGTCAAACGGGTCCGCAGCCACCGGCACGGCTGCCACCCGTGGCTGCGTGAGGTAGCCGTCTCGCAGCAGCTGCAGCACCAGCTGCTCGCCCTCGTGCCCCAGGTAGGCCCCCATCTCGTGCGCCGTCTTGCGCCCGTCGGCCAGCAGCAGCAAGGCCCGTTCGCGCTGGCCCAGGCTGCGCTGCCCAGGCTGCAGTTCGGCACGCGCTTTGTCGGTTTTGGTAAGCCCCATGGTCGCCTGTGGAGTGCAAAAGGTGATTGGAGCAAGGCGGTGTTACGCCTTCATGACGGGCACCGCAGCGTTTTAGTTCGCCACCGTAAAGCGCTTCTGCACGTGCTGGGGCGTTTCGATCTCGTCCACCATGGCCACGGCCAGGTCGGCCACGCTGATGCCTGCGGGGGCATCGCCTACACCGGGTAGCAAGGTGTCGGCACCCACGCGGTACTGGCCGGTGCGTGCGCCCGGGGCCAGGGCGATGGGGGGCGAAAGGAAGGTCCAGTCCAGCGTGGTCTCTTTCTGCATACGGTTCAGCAACTCGCGGGCGGCCAGTGCGCCCTGCTTGTATTCGGCGGGGAACGGCGGGGTGTCCACCAGTTGCACGCCGGGGGCCACAAACAGGCTGCCCGCACCGCCCACCACCAGCACGCGCTTGCCGCCTGCCTGCTTGATGCCGTCCAGAATCGCCTGACTGCCTTGCAGGAAAAGGTCGTGGATTTGCGGCTCGGTCCAGCCGGGGTTATAGGCGCTGATGACGGCATCGGTACCGGCCACGGCTTTGGCCACTTGGGCGGCATCCAGCACGTCGGCCGCCACCACGGTCAGGCCGGGCTGGGCGGTGAACTTGGCGGGGTTGCGGGCCAGCGCGGTGACCTGGTGGCCGCGGCTGAGCAGTTCGGTGAGTACGGCGCTGCCTACGAAGCCGGTGCCGCCGATGAGTGCGATTTTCATGGTGAATTCCTGGTGTGTTGAACAAGAACGCTAGTGTCTGCGCTTCACGAAGCCCTGACTAGATGGTTAAATCCGCCAATACTCTGAAGTAAAACTAATGAATAACAGCACAGACCAGCTCAAACGCATGGCCGTGTTTGCCGAGGTGGTGGCAGCAGGCTCGTTGACTGCGGCGGCGCAGCGGCTGGGCATGACCCCGTCGGCGGTAAGCCAGCATCTGCGCCAACTCGAAAAATCCCTGGGCCTGGCGCTGCTGCACCGCTCCACCCGCAAGCTGACGCTAACCGAGGCCGGGGCCCGTTACCACGTGGGCTGCGCGGCCATGGTGGTAGCGGCACGCGCAGCCGAGTCGGCGCTGGCGCTGCTGCGCGACGAGCCCGAGGGCGAGCTGCGGCTGGCCGCGCCCATCGGCTTTGCCAGCCTGCTGGCCGTGGCCCTGCAGCCGCTGCGCAGCTACCCCAAACTGACGCTGCGCCTGCTGCTGGACGACGCGGTGATCGACCTGATCGAGGCGCGGGTGGACATTGCGCTGCGCGTGGGCAGCCTGGCCAACTCCAGCCTGGTGGCACGCAAGCTGGGCAGCATGGAGCGCAAGCTCTGCGCCGCACCCAGCTACCTGGCCGAGCACGGCTGGCCCGCGCAGCCGCAAGACCTGCTGCAGCATGCCTGGCTGGGCAGCGGATCGGTCCACACCAGCTTCGACACGCTGGAGTTGATGGGGCCGGGCGGCGCGCAGCAGACGGTGCAGCTCGAAGGCCGGGTGCAGGCCACCCAGGTGTCGGCCCTGCACGCGCTGTGCCTGGCCGGTTGGGGCATCTGCATGGCCGTGCGGACGGAGGACTTCCAGGCCCTGGCCGATGGCCGCCTGGTTCCCGTGCTGCCCGACTGGCACATGGCCGACCTGCCGGTCTACGCCATCACCCAGCGCCGCGGCGAGCAACCGGCCAAGGTGCGGCATGCGCTGGACATGCTGGGCAGTTTCTTCGCCGGAAACTTCCAGCGCCTCGCCACGGCGTAAATTCCTAATTTGATAGCTACTAGCGTAGGTACTACCTACGCTAGAGACCTATTTCATGCTCAATGGTCGTCGTGTAAGTAGGTGGCTTGGCGTGGCAGTAACAGGCTGACCGCAAAGGCCAGCACCATCATGCCGGTGACGTACCAGTAAAAAGACGACTCGTAGCCGATGGACTTCAGGCCCAGGGCCACGTACTCGGCGCTGCCGCCAAAGATGGCATTGCCCACGGCGTACGACAGGCCCACGCCCAGTGCACGCACTTCGGGCGGAAACATCTCGGCCTTCACGATGCCACCCACCGAGGTGTAGAAGCTCACCACCGCCAGGGCGATGGTGATCAGCACGCCCGCCAGCAGCGGGCTGGTCACGGTTTGCAGCGTCGTCATGATCGGCACCACCATCAACGTGCCCAGGCCGCCGAACAGCAGCATGTTGTTGCGCCGCCCGATGCGGTCGGACAGGGCACCAAACACCGGCTGCATGCACATGTAGAGGAACAGGCAGGCGGTCATCACATTGCTGGCGGTCTTGATCGACATGCCAGCCGAGTTCACCAGGTACTTTTGCATGTAGGTGGTGAAGGTGTAGAAGATCAGCGAACCGCCTGCGGTGTAGCCCAGCACCACCAGCAGTGCACGCTTGTGGTTCTTGACCAGCTCGGCCACGCTGCCTGCGCCCTTGGCGCTGCGGGTTTGCGCCGTGGTGGTTTCGTGCAGGGTGCGGCGCAGCATGAGTGCCACCACCGCGGTGCAAGCGCCCAGCACGAAGGGGATGCGCCAGCCCCAGCTTTTCAGCTCGGCTTCGTCCAGAAACTGCTGCAACACCACCACCACCAGCACCGCCAGCAGTTGCCCGCCGATCAGCGTGACGTACTGGAAGGACGAAAAGAACCCGCGCTGGCCGCGCATCGCCACCTCGCTCATGTAGGTGGCGGTGGTGCCGTATTCACCGCCCACCGACAGACCTTGCAGCAGCCGCGCCGTCAGCAGCAGCACCGGTGCCATGGCCCCGATGCTGGCGTAGGTGGGCAGGCAGGCGATGAGCAGGGAGCCCGCGCACATCATCATCACCGACACCACCATCGAGGTCTTGCGGCCCTTGCGGTCGGCCAGGCGGCCAAACAACCAGCCGCCGATGGGGCGCATCAAAAAACCCGCGGCAAACACCCCGGCGGTGTTGAGCAACTGGGCCGTGGGGTCGGACTTGGGAAAGAACGCCGGCGCAAAGTAGATGGCGCAAAACGCGTAGATGTAGAAGTCAAACCATTCCACCAGGTTGCCGGACGAGGCGGCGACGATGGCGAAGATGCGCTTGCGCTTTTCTTCGAAGGTGTAGGGCGTGGCGGAAGGAATGGGGATGGCGCTCATGGAAAGTGTCCTTGTCTCCGGCTACGGCCCGCCGCACAGGGCCGTTTGAACCTGTACGGCTAAGTGTGCACCTACCGTGCAAAGCTGTCGTCCGTAGCAACCCGCGGGGCCTGCTGCGTAGCTCTACGCAGGGGTAACTACCTAGAGCGCGTTTTCCCGCAGGAAGCGCTCCAGCTCGTGGCTGTTCGACAGGTCCAGCTTGGCGAAGACGTGGGCGCGGTGCGTTTCCACGGTGCGCAGCTCCAGCGGGGCCAGGTCCAGCGCGATGCGCTTGTTGGGCTTGCCCTCGGCTACCAGCCGGGCCACCTGCATCTCGCGCGGGGTCAGCTTGGCCCACAGCGCCTGGGCGGCCTGCCGGGCGTGTAACTGGGTGGCGACGCTAGCCGATTTGTCCAGCGCCTGGGCAATGGTGGCCAGCAGGCGCGTGTCGTTGCAGGGCTTTTCCAGCCAACCAAACGCGCCCTGCTGCACCGCCTCCACCGCCATGGGAATGTCGCCGTGGCCGGACAAAAACACCACCACCAGCGGGCTGCCCTGCGCCCGCAGCGCCTCAAACACCTGCAGCCCGCTCATGCCGCCCAGGCGCAGGTCCAGGATGGCACAGCCCGCGCGCTGCACGTCGGCCCCGGCCAGAAAAGCCTCACCCGAGGCAAAAGCCTGCACCGCATGGCCGCGCGACAGCAGCAGCAGGCCCAGCGAGCGGCGCACCGCTTCGTCGTCGTCTACGACGTAGAGGTTCAGGGG
>NZ_JANXMU010000019.1 GCF_025354435.1 Rhodoferax sp. | reverse complement strand
TTTGCGGTGCTGGGCGAATCCCGCTTCTTGGTCGGCGGCCAGGGCCAGGGTGTGTTGCTTCATCTTTGTCGCCTTGTGAGGGATGACAATACCAATGCAAGTCACGCGCCAGGTCGGGACTTATTCAGCGTTGCCTTAACCAGCTGGTTGAGTTGCAATGTATTCATGCTTCAAGATGATTTTCGCTAAGCGATGTTCAAGGTGACTAACGAAAGATGCATTGCCATCCGATTTGAAGACGAAGTACTCGCCGTGTTGATTTGTCGCGTAAACCGTGAGAGCGTAGGTCGTGCTCTCACCATTACTTCGGTCTACATCTTTGCGAACGACTACGGCGCTTCTACCTTCAAAGACAAGCTTTCGATAGCTTGAGTGGATGGTACTCTCGAGAAACTGCTGCATTGCTATGTCAATTCGAGAAGCGCGCCCACGGTTCTTTAAGTAAAGAAGATAGGCCGCGATTCCGGCCAGTGAAAGCACGAAGACCACAGTCGCTAAGAGGTTCGCGTCGTACATGTGTGAAACGGCTAATGTGATTTACACCGTAAACCCTGCGGTTTAAATTGGCTACCGAGGTTTAAATCATCCATCGGAATCTCCCGGAAGTGGCTTGCAGACTGGTTTTCGTAGGGTGAGCCGGGTTGTATACGGGTCTAAAAATTCCGCCAAACCCCGCAGCTCAACGATGGCCCACTATAGCCCGGCGAAGCCTTGTGACTCCTCTCGCACCGGTATCTTTCCTTCAAAAGGCGCAGGCGTAAAACGCTCTATTTTCTGTAGCTGCTTGCGCAAGTGGCATATGCACCAGAGTCACTTTTTTCTTAAATATTTTGATCAGAGTTTATGGTGGCGTATGCAGCGCTGGATGCCACAGTCGCCGCTGGCCGGGGACCGCGGTGAAACCCTACACCGCCCTTACCGCCAAACCGCCCAGAGGGGTCGGAGCACGAATGCGGGTGGCACCGCGCTGGTTCTGCAAACCGTGTCGCGCAATCGTGATCCGACCCCACCGGGCTACCCTCTACAAAAACCCCCGCACCACCTGCGCCAGCCGCGCAAAGCTCGGACCAATCTCCTCCTCCGGCACCGCCCCATAGCCCAGCAGCAGCCCCTTGGTCGCCGCCGGTTGGCGCAGGTGGTACAGCGACAGCGGCCGGGTGCTGATGCCTGCGCGCAGGGCGGCCTGGGCCACGGCGGCATCGTCCAGGTGCGGCGGCAGGCCCAGCACCAGGTGCAAGCCCGCATCGCCGCCCAGGATGGGCAGCTGGCTGCCAAATTCTTGCCCGATGGCGTGGATCAGCGCGTCGTGGCGGGCGCTGTAGATGGCGCGCATGCGGCGGATGTGGGTGGCGTAGTGGCCCTCGCTGAGGAACTGCGCCAGCACCGCCTGCTGCACGGTCTGGCCCTCTCGGAACAGCTCGTTCAGCGCCTGGGCAAAGCCGTCCACCAGGTCGGGCGGCAGCACCAGGTAGGCGATGCGCAGGGCGGGGTACAGGGTTTTGGAAAACGTGCCCAGGTAGACCACGCGGCCTTGCGTGTCCAGGCCCTGCAGCGCGGGCAGCGGGCGGGTGCCGTAGCGGAATTCGCTGTCGTAGTCGTCCTCCACCACCCACACACCGTGCACCGCCGCGTAGTCCAGCAGCTGCTGGCGGCGGCCATGGCCCATCAGTGCGCCCAGCGGGTACTGGTGCGAGGGCGAGAGGAACATCACCCGCGGCGGCTGGCGCAGCTGGGCCGGGCTGGGGGCCATGCCCTCGGCATCCAGCGCCACCGGCTGCAGGTCCAGCCCGTGGGCGCGGAACACGCTGCGTGCGCCCCAGTAGCCGGGGTCTTCCAGCCACACGCGGTCACCCGGGTCGGTGAGCAACTGGGCCACCAGGTGCAGCGACTGCTGGGTGCCGCTGGTGATAACCACCTGCTCCGGACTGCACACCACGCCGCGCGTGCCCTGCAGGTAATCCGACACGGCCTGGCGCAGCCCCGCGTCGCCTGGGCCGGTGGCGTAGGTGAGCTGCGCGGGGGTTTGCCTGCGGGCGGCGCGGGCCTGCAGGCGGCTCCAGATGGCGGTAGGGAACATGCGCACCTCGGGCACGCCCGGGGTGAACGCGCCCCATTGCAGCGGTGCCGCACCGGCTTCGCGCACCAACTGGCTGCCACGGCGAGAGAGCAGCTCTGGCCGGGCTTGGCGTGGCGCTGTGCTGCGGTCGGCCAGGCGCGGGCCTACGGCGGCCACAAAGGTGCCCCGGCCCACACCCGCCTGCACGTAGCCTTCCAGCGCCAGTTGCTCGTACACGTGGACCACGGTGTTGCGGGCGATTTGCAGCGCCTGGGCCAGCACGCGGCTGGGCGGCAACTGGGTGCCTGCGGCCAGCACGGCGGTACGGATACCGCGCTGCAGAATGCCGTAGAGCTGGCGGTGGTCGTTCTGGGGGCTGGCAGCGTCAAACTGGCGCTGCACGAAGTCGGGCAGGGCTTCTAATTTACGGTCTAGTTGGCGGATTGGTTCCATTAACTAACTGTAATTGGTTCTATTTGCAGAGCCAAATAAATTTTAAACTGCGGCTTCCACTTAAGGACACCCATGAACACCGCCGTCGCCCCCTCTGCCGTTACCCAATCCGCCATCCCCACCAACGCCCAGCTCGACCAGCGCCGTGCTGCGGCCGCTCCGCGTGGCGTGGGCATTGGTTTCCCCATCTACGCCGACCGCGCGCTGAACTCGGAAATCTGGGACGTGGAAGGCAACCGCTACATCGACTTTGCGGCAGGTATCGCCGTGCTCAACACCGGCCACCGCCACCCGCGCCTGGTTGCCGCCATCCGCGAGCAGCTCGACCACTTCACCCACACCGCCTACCAGGTCGTCCCCTACGAGAGCTCGGTGTACCTGGCCGAGCGCCTGAACGCCCTGACCCCCGGCAGCCACGCCAAGAAAACCGCCTTCTTCACCACCGGTGTGGAAGCGGTAGAAAACGCCATCAAGATCGCCCGCGCCCACACCCGCCGCCCCGGCGTGATTGCGCTGACCGGCGCGTTCCATGGCCGTACCTTCATGGGCATGGCGCTGACCGGCAAAGTGGTGCCGTACAAAGTGGGCTTTGGCCCCTTCCCCGGCAGCATCTACCACGTGCCTGCCCCGATGGACGTGCACGGCGTGACGGTGGACGACACGCTGCACGCCATCCAGAACCTGTTCAAGTGCGATATTTCGCCCGACCAAGTAGCGGCCATCATCATTGAACCCATCCAGGGCGAAGGCGGCTTCTACGTGATGCCCCCGGCGCTGATGGTGGCCATACGCGCCCTGTGCGACCAGCACGGCATCGTGATGATTGCAGACGAGATCCAGACCGGCTTTGCCCGCACCGGCAAGCTGTTTGCCATGGACCACCACACTGTCGTGCCCGACCTGATGACCATGGCCAAGAGCCTGGCCGGTGGCATGCCTTTATCTGCCGTGTGTGGCCGCGCCGAAATCATGGACGCACCCGCGCCCGGCGGCCTGGGCGGCACCTACGCCGGTAACCCATTGGCCATCGCCTCGGCCCACGCCGTGCTGGACGTGATTGCTGACGAGCAGCTCAGCGCCCGTGCCGAACGCCTGGGCAAGGTGCTGACCGACCGCCTCAACAGCCTGCGCGCCACCGTGCCGCAGATCAGCGACGTGCGCGGCCTGGGCTGCATGGCCGCCGTGGAATTTGCCAAGGCCGACGGCACGCCCGACACCGACTTCACCAAGCTGATCGTCCAGCGCGCCCAGAAAGCCGGTTTGCTGCTGCTGACCTGCGGCGTGTACGGCAACGTGATCCGCTTCCTGTTCCCGCTGACGATTGAAGATGCTGTGTTGGCGGAAGGCCTGGACATTCTCGCAGCCGCCATGACCGCCTAAAGAAATCACCTGATGACCACCACTCTGAACCTCAAAGACCCCACCCTGCTGCGCCAGCAGGCCTTCATCGCCGGTGCCTGGGTTGATGCCGACAACGGTGAAACCGTGCCGGTGACCAACCCCGCCACCGGCGAGGTGCTGGGCACCGTGCCCATGTGCGGCACGGCCGAAACGGTGCGCGCCATTGCCGCCGCCGAAGTCGCCCAGCGCGCCTGGCGCAATGTGTCAGGTAAAGAGCGCGCCGCCATCCTGCGCCGCCTCAACGACCTGATGCTGCAGCACCAGGACGACCTGGCCCTCATCCTTACCTCCGAGCAGGGCAAGCCGCTGGCCGAAGCCAAGGGCGAAATCGTTTACTCGGCATCGTTCATCGAATGGTTTGCCGACGAGGCCCGCCGCATCTACGGCGACACCATTCCCGCCCCCACCGGCGACCGCCGCCTGCTGGCCATCAAGCAGCCCATCGGCGTGACGGCGGCCATCACGCCCTGGAACTTCCCCACCGCCATGCTGACCCGCAAGGCCGGTCCGGCATTGGCTGCAGGCTGCTCCATGGTGGTCAAGCCCGCCACGCAAACGCCCTACTCGGCCCTGGCCTTTGCCGAACTGGCCGACCGCGCCGGTGTGCCCAAAGGCCTGCTGTCGGTGCTGACCGGCTCCGCCAGCCAGATCGGCGGCGAAATGACGCGCAGCCCCATCGTGCGCAAGCTCACCTTCACCGGCTCCACCGAAGTGGGCCGCACGCTGATGCGCCAGTCGGCCGACACCATCAAAAAGCTGTCGCTGGAACTGGGCGGCAACGCGCCGTTCATCGTGTTCGACGATGCCGATCTGGACGCGGCCGTGGATGGCGCAATGATTTCCAAATACCGCAACACCGGCCAGACCTGCGTCTGCGCCAACCGCATCTACGTGCAGCGCAGCGTGCTGGAAGCCTTCACCACCAAGCTGGTGGCCAAGGTGCAGGCGCTCAAGGTGGGCAACGGCGTGGACGCGGGTAGCACCCAAGGCCCGCTGATCGACGCCAAGGCCGTGGCCAAGGTGAAAGAGCACATCGCCGACGCCATAGCCAAGGGCGGCAAGGTGCTGGCCGGCGGCAAGCCGCATGCGCTGGGCGGCCTGTTCTTTGAACCCACCGTCATCGGTGGCGCGACGGAAGACATGCTGTTTGCCCAGGACGAAACCTTCGGCCCGCTGGCCCCGATCTTCGTGTTCGACACCGAAGCCGAGGTGATAGCACGCGCCAACAACACCGAGTTCGGCCTGGCCGCCTACTTCTACAGCCGCGACATCGGCCGCGTGATGCGCGTGTCGGAGCAGATCGAGTCGGGCATGGTGGGGGTGAACACCGGTTTGATCTCCACCGCCGAAGCGCCGTTTGGCGGCGTCAAGCAGTCGGGCCTGGGCCGCGAGGGCTCGAAGTACGGGCTGGATGAGTTCATGGAGATGAAGTACATCTGCCTGGGCGGTCTGGACCGCTAAGGTTTAGGCTGCCGGGGACGGTAGCGTACTAGAAGCGGAACCATTCGCTTCTTTTTTAATAGTAAAAAATAAGAGCTGCCCGTGCTTATCCTGTAAGCACAAGCAGCTCTTTTTTGCACTTGAAAATAGGCCGAAAAGTCGGAAAACACCAGCCCACCTTACAGCGCCGCCGTTACCCCGCCATCCACATACAAAATGTGCCCGTTCACAAACCGCGACGCGTCGCTGGCCAGGAAGATCGCCGCACCCACCAGGTCTTCCACGTCGCCCCAGCGGCGCGAGGGCGTGCGGTTCAGCAGCCAGGCGCTGAAGGCGGGGTCGTCTACCAGGGCCTGGTTCAGCGGGGTTTTGAAGTAGCCGGGGCCCAGGCCGTTGACCTGCAGGCCGTGCGGGCCCCAGTCGATGGCCATGCCTTTGGTGAGCATCTTCACTGCACCCTTGGTGGCGGTGTAAGGGGCGATGTTGGGGCGGCCCAGCTCGCTCTGCACCGAGCAGACGTTGATGATCTTGCCGCGCCCGCGCGCAATCATGTGGCGGGCGACGGGCTGGGCGACATAGAACACGCTGTCCACATTGGTCCGCATCAGCTCGGCCCAGTCCGCCAAGGGAAAGGTCTCCAGCGGCGCGCGGCGCTGTATGCCGGCGTTGTTGACCAGGATGTCGATGGGGCCGTGGTCGCGCTCCCAGCCATCGACGGCCTGGACGGCAGCGGCGGGGTCGGTCACGTCAAACGGCAGACTGGTGGCGGTGAAGCCCAGCGCCTGCAGTTTATGCGCGGCCTCGGCCAGGCGGGTGGCATCGCGGCCATTCAACAACAGATGGGCTCCGGCCGATGCCAGGCCGCAGGCCAGCGCAAAGCCAATACCGCTGCTGGAGCCGGTGACCAGCGCGGTGCGGCCGGTCAGGTCAAAAGTCGCGAGCGCGGGGGGAAGGGTGTGGGGTGTTTGCATAAGCGCCACTCTACGCTAGCACTTGCATCTGCCCGGTCTGCGCCCATGTAAGCTACTTGCACTGCAAGACACTATTTTTTAAATAAATAGGCCTCTAGCGCATACGATACATACGCCTATGGCTATATAAATAATAGCAAACAGGTGCTCCCCATTTTGAAAGGCTCCCGCCATGGGTTTAGGCTTGTTTTCTCTGCTCAAGACCGTTCCGTGGACCGAGGTGATCTCGACCGCACCGCTGGTGGCGCAAGGGGCTAAAAAGCTCTGGGACAGCGTGGCCAAAAAAGCGCCGCCCGCCCCCACGCCGCCCCCGGCTCCGGTGCTACCGACCAACGACCTGGTCGTCGCCCAGCTGCAGGCCCGCATCATCGCCCTGGAGGCCACCAGCGCCGAGCTGCACACGCAGATGCGCGCCTCCAGCGAGCTGATTCAGGCGCTGGCCACGCAAAACACCGAGCTGGTGCAGCGGGCAGAGGCCAACCGCGTGCGGCTGCGTTGGGTGAGTGCGGCCCTGGTGGCGCTGGCTGTGGGCCTGGTTTACGCCCTGAAAACCCAGTTTTAAGAGGCCCACCATGCGCATCCCGCCCGGATTCAACACCGTTGCACCGTATTTTTTCGTGAATGACGCCGACGCGTTTGCGCGCTTTCTGGTGGCCGGGCTGGGCGGCACCGAAACCTGCCGCAGCCTGCGTCCGGACGGCCTGGTGGCCAATGTGCAGGTGCGGCTGGGCACGTCTACCGTGATGGCCAGCGAAGCCAGCCCCGGCTACCCGGCGATGGTGGCCGCGTACTACCTGTATGTGGAAGATGCCGAGGCGGCTATGGCGCAGGCACTGCAGCACGGCGCGGTGCTGGAGATGGCCGTGGCCGAGATGCCCTACGGCGACCACCAGGGCGGCGTGCGCGACCCGCACGGCAATATCTGGTGGATTTCGCAGCGGCTGGTGGACGGGCCTTACACGCCATAGGCGTACCCGCGCTTTTCACACCTTAGCCGCCCCGCAGTGCAGCTAAGGCGGGGATTTACACCGCGCCGGGGTTGGCGATCAGCGTGGTGCTGGAACCCGAGGTGCCCAGCAAACCGGCCTGGGTGTACACCGCCAGCTTTTGGCGCGTGTCGGCGATGTCCATATTGCGCATGGTCAGCTGGCCAATACGGTCGGCCGGGGTGAAGCCACCGGCACCGCTCTCCATGGTCAAACGCTCGGGGTGGTAGGTCAGGTTGGGGCTCTCGGTGTTCATCAGCGAATAGTCGTTGCCGCGGCGCAGCTCCAGCGTCACTTCGCCGGTGATGGCGCGGGCGATCCAGCGCTGGGCGGTTTCGCGCAGCATCAGGCTTTGCGAGTCGAACCAGCGGCCCTGGTACAGCAAACGGCCCAGCTTGCGGCCATTGGCGCGGTACTGCTCTATCGTGTCTTCGTTGTGGATGCCGGTGACCAGGCGCTCGTAGGCGATGTGCAGCAGGGCCATGCCGGGGGCTTCGTAGATGCCGCGGCTCTTGGCTTCGATGATGCGGTTCTCGATCTGGTCGCACATGCCCAGGCCGTGGCGGCCGCCGATTTCATTCGCCGCGTACATCAAAGCCACGGCATCGGGGTAGGTCTGGCCGTTCAATGCGACCGGCTGACCTTCTTCAAAGCGCACGGTGACCGATTCGGCCTTGACCACGCAGTCGTCGCGCCAGAACGGCACACCCATGATGGGCTTGACGATGTGCATGCCGGCGTTCAAGAACTCCAGGTCCTTGGCTTCGTGGGTCGCGCCCAGAATGTTGGAGTCGGTGGAATAGGCCTTCTCCACGCTCATCTTGTAGTCGAAACCGTTGGCCACCAGGTACTCGCTCATTTCCTTGCGGCCACCGAGTTCGTCGATGAACAGCTGGTCCAGCCAGGGCTTGTAGATGCGCAGCTCGGGGTTGCACAGCAGGCCATAGCGGTAGAAACGTTCGATGTCGTTGCCCTTGTAGGTGCTGCCGTCGCCCCAGATGTTCACGCCGTCGTCGCGCATGGCCACCACCAGTGCGGTGCCTGTCACCGCCCGGCCCAGCGGCGTGGTGTTGAAGTAGGTGGCACCGCCGGTGCTGATGTGGAAAGCCCCGGCCTGGATGGCGGCAATGCCCTCGGCCACCAGCTGCGGGCGGCAATCCACCAGGCGCGCCATTTCGGCACCGTAGGCCAGCGCCTTGCGCGGGATTTCGTCGTAATCGGACTCGTCGGGCTGGCCCAGGTTGGCGGTGTAGGCGCAGGGAATCGCCCCCTTGGCCCGCATCCAGTGCACGGCGGCGCTGGTGTCCAGCCCCCCGGAGAAAGCGATGCCGACGCGTTCGCCAGCGGGGAGTTTTTGCAGAATATTGGCAACCATGGTGTTCTCTGGGTCAGTGCGAAACCTTCGATGTTAAATGACGTGGGGGTTGGCTCTTGTGGGGAGGTATTGCGGCTAACTACGGCGGGCGTGAACCACTATGTTTTTAGTAGCTGCCTGCGCAGGTAGATGTTGCGCTAGAGGCCATTTTCACCCACAAACCCAAGCCTACGGCTCCCCGTCAATACAACCGGATCGCCATGTCAAAGCGCCAGGTCCGGCGAATCTCGACCACGTCGAATTCGCGGGCCAGGGCGGGTTGGAACGCCTGGTAGTTGGCCTGGCTCTGCACCACGCTGCGGATCGCATCGTCCAGGGCGGGCACGCCGCTGGAGCGCACGAAGCTCACCGACTCCACCGAGCCATCGCTGCGCACGGCCACCATCACCACGGGATCGGTGTGGGGTTGCTTGGATGCTTCGCGGACCGCGTCGAAGGTCATGTTGAGCTCGATCTTGCGGCTCCAGGCTTCCGCGTAGCGCAGGAGCTCCTCGTTGCTATCGCTGCGGCCAAAGATTCGGCCCCGGCGCGCGCTGCTCCACGATGAAGGCAGCGAGGAGGATGGGCGTGCCGCCGCAGCCGCAGCTGCCGCATCCCGCCGGTCCGCCTCCTCGTTCAATTGCCGTCCTATCGCCCGCAGCCGGTCTTCGCGCTGTTGCGCCGCTGCGCGCACGGCCTCTTGGCGCGCGGCCTCGGCCCGCACCGACTCCTGGCGGCCAGCCTCCTGCCGAGCCGCCTCTTGCCGTGCTGCCGCCTGGGCCTCGCCCTCCTGGCGCTCTACTTCCTGCCGCGCCGCGCCGGCCCGCGCCGCTTCCTGTCGGGCTGCGTCCTGCTGTGCTGCTTCTTGCCGCGCAGCGGCTTGGCGTAGGGCCTCCTGGCGCTCGGACTCCGCCCGGGTAGCTTGGGCCCGGGCGGCATCCTGCTGTGCCGCTTCCTTGCGGATGGAGTCTTGCCGCGCCGCCTCTTGTTTGACTGTTGCCTGCCTTGTGGCCTCTTGGCGTTCGGCCTCCAGGCGCGCAGTTACCACCCGAGCGGCATCCTGTTGCGCGGCGGCTTGCCGTACGGTCTCTTGGTGTTCGGCTTCCTGCCGTGCCGCTTGCTTACGAATGGCATCTTGCCGCGCGGCATCCTGGCGAACCGCCTCTTGTCGCACCACCTCTTGTTTTACCGTTGCCTGCTTTGTGGTTTCCTGGCGTTCGGCTTCCAGGCGCAAGGCTTCTGCGCGGGCCGCATCCTTACGGGCTGTGTCCTGTCGCACCGCTTCCTGGCGTGCCGCCGCCTCCCGCGTGGCCTGCTGCTGGCGCTCAAGCTCCAAGCGGGTGGCTTCGGCGCGTGCGGCCTCTTGGCGGACGGCCTGCTGCTGTGCCACCTCCAACTGGGCCAGCGCGATCTGGGCGGCATCCTGTCGGGCGCTGTCCTGGTGCAAAACCTCCAGGTGTTCAGCCTCCAACCGGGCCGCCTGCAGCCGCAAAGCTTCTTGTCGTGCGGCGGCTTGCTGGGTTGCCTCGCGGCTTTCGGCCTCGGTGCGCGCAAGCTCGACGCGGGCGGCCTCTGTGGCCTCTGTCGCTTTCTGGCTGGCTGCTGCCTGCCGCGCGGCCTCTTGGCGCTCGGCGTCCCGCCGGGAAGTCGCCACGCGCACCGCTTCTTGGTGGGTGGCCTCTACCCTGGCGGCTTCCTGTTTAGCAGCTTCCTGTTGAGTGGCCTCCCGCCGCGCCTCCTCCTGCCGCACGGCCAACTGCGCTGCCGCCTCCAGGCGTTCGGTTTCCCGCCGCGGTGCCTCGGAGGCAGGCGTGGGGGGCACGATCCAGGTCGCCGCGGCGGGCTCGGAGTCTATGGGGGGTGTGGTCTGGCCGGGTGGGTCGGCACGGGCCGGACTGGCCGCAGCAGCGGTGGACGGCGTGGGCACCAAGCCACTGAGCACAGCCGGGTCACGGCCTGCGTTCTGCGCGGGTAGCTCAGCCGCAGCCGACACCGGATCGAGCACCACCCGCAGCTCGGGTACCTCGCCCCGTCTATCCTGCCAAGGGAAGCCGAAGCCCGGAAACCCGGCCTCTTGCCCCCCGAACATTAAGCTTAACAGCAGCCCGTGGACCAGCAGCGAAAACAATAAGCCCAGCGATAGCCGCGCGCGCGCACGGTCTGTGCGCTGGCTCGGCCACTGGCCATCGGTTGGTACGGCGACTGCTTCGGTTGACACGTGCTGGGTGGTCCCGCAGCCGTAGAGAGGCTACAGAGGAATATGTTGCAGCGACGAATGTAGCCGCTGCCGACAACCGGGGTCCATGGGCCCGCACCACGCTAATGCCCGGCCAGCACCTGCTCCAGCTCCGAAAACGTCTGCGCCATCGATGTCACCGGCAGGGGGTGCCCCAACTGGCGCTCCACCTGGGTTTGCGAAATCAGGCCACGGATGCGCGGGGAGCCGTCGGCGGTTTCGGAATCGACCACCAGCAGATGCGGGCGGCCGCGCTGGATCAGCGTGGCCACCACCTGCTCCACGGTGGCGCGTTGCAACGAGGCAAAGGTGATCGCGTCGATGTCGGCCAGCGGGGTCATCACATCGGCGGCGGTGAGTTCCTGGTACTTGACCTGGCGCTGGTGCACCAGGCGCATGGGGCGGTCCCCGGCGATGTCGGCGGCGGTCAGGATGCCGTCGACCGAGGGCATGTCAGACACCACAAACAGCAGGCGCACGCCCTGGTAGATCATCTTCAGCTCGGCCTGGCCCAGGCCGGTTTGCGGCTGCACCGTGGCGGCGCGGATCTGCGCCAGGTCGGTAAACACCTCCAGCGCGGGCGAGCCCAGGGTCACCGGGCCGTGCTGGGGCGGCTGGACCTGGACGATGTGGGTGCTTGCGGGGAAGCGGAAGGTGGGGAGGGAGCCGTCGGACATGGAAACCTTTCAAAACCACACCCTGGGAGTCCGGGGACGTAAGCGTCCGCCGGAGGCCGGTCGCGTGGGTGTCAATGTGGTGCAACCGCCTCGGTTATAGGCCTGCCCTGTCCGCGCCACAAGCGGTTTTACTAGGGTTTTCCCGGACTTTACCGGCGGTTTGCAATGGGGTTGCCAGAAGGGGCAACCCGAATAGGGTAGATTGACCCTCCCCCACCGCACTGCTCACTCCCCATGACACTCTCCGCCTGGCTCTTGTTTGCCACTATTTCGCTGGTAACGGCCTTCACCCCCGGCCCGGCCGTGCTGCTGGCTATCTCCAACTCCATCGCCTGGGGCCCGCGCAAGACGCTGGGTGGCAGCTCGCTGGGCAGCGTAATCGGCATCTTTGCGGTGTCGGGCGCGGCCATGGCCGGGCTGGGCACGCTGCTGCACTCCTCGGCCTGGCTGTTTGCCGGGCTGAAGACGGCCGGCGCGCTGTACCTGATGTACCTGGGCTTTCGCCAGTGGACCAGCACGGACTCGATGTTCGACAAACCGCTGGCCGCCGCAGCCGGGCCCACCAAATCGCGCCTGGACTTGTTCCGCCGGGGCACGCTGGTGTCGCTGACCAACCCCAAAAGCATTTTGTTCTTCACCGCGCTGTTCCCGCAGTTTCTGCACCTGAACGCGCCCCTGCTGCCGCAATTTTTCGCGCTGACCAGCGTCTTTGCCGCCTGCGCCCTGGTGTCCCACGTGGCCTATGTGCTGCTGGCGCACCGGCTGCAAGGCTGGTTCGCCACACCGCGGCGGGCCCAGCTGTTCAACCGGGTGAGCGGCGGGGCGTTTGGGGTGTTGGGGCTGGGCTTGCTGCGGTTGAAGAATCCGGTGTGACCCGTTAAGAATGGCCGCTCCACGCAACGCCACCGGCGACTCCTTTTTTGCCTGGGATGGCGACGTGCTGATCGTCAACATCCTGGGCAAGCCCTCGGCTTGCTGCGACGCGATTGCCAAGCCCATGGGCACGCAGCTCAAGGTCAGCGTCACCGCCACGCCCAAGAACGGCAAGGCGACGGATCACATGGTGCGCTTCCTGGCGACCTTGTTTGGCGTGGCGGTAGCCGACATCGAGGTGGTGTTTGGCCAGGAAAGCATCCACAAGCAACTGCGCATCACCGCGCCGAAGAAGCTGCCGCCGGTGTTCACCCGCACCTGAGTTGGAACTTTGCCCCCTGCCAGCCGCTCCCACCCCGAATACTCTGGCTCCACCATGCTGCACCGCTTCCTCACTGCTCTGCTTTTAATAGCTACTAGCGCAATACCTATTTGCGCTAGTGCTCAAAAAAGCTTAAGTTCTGTCATTACCACGCCGCAGGTGCGCGCCGAGCTGCTGGCCCACGCACCACAGGGTGTGGTGCCCGGCCAGCCGGTGTGGGTGGGTTTGCAAATTGCGCACCAGCCCGAATGGCACACCTATTGGAAAAACCCGGGCGACTCGGGCCTGGCCACCAGCCTGACCTGGACGCTGCCGCCCGGCGTGACGGCAGGCGACATTGCCTGGCCGGTGCCGCACAAGATCCGTATTGGCACCCTGGCCAACTACGGCTTTGAGGACACGCTGCTGCTGCCCGTGCCGCTGACCATCTCGCCCAATTTCAAGCCCAGCCTGCTGGCCAGCGAGTTGGAAGTGAAGCTGCACGCCGCCTGGCTGGTGTGCCGTAAGGAATGCATCCCCGAAGAAGGCGACTTCGTGCTGAAGCTGCCGGTCAAAAGCTCTACTGGCATGCAGGCCGCCGCGTTCGATGCGGCGCTGGCAGCCCAGCCGCACGACCTGGCCGCTCGCAGCAAGGTGCAGGTAGAAGGCGCAGAACTCACCATCACCGTGGCCGACCTGCCCGCCCCACTGCGCGGCAAGACCCTGGAGCTGTTCCCCGAAACGCCGGAAATCACCGCCCCCGCCGCCGACATCACCCAGCGCTGGGACGGCCCCACCTGGACCGCCACCGCGCCGCTGACCGCCATGCGCAGCCAAAACCCCACCGAGATGCCACTGGTGCTTGCCACCGCAGACGGCACGGGCTACCGCAGCGTGGCCGATGTGCAAGGCGCGTGGCCGCGCACCGTGGCCGCACCGACGATATCGCCCGCCTTGGAAGCCGCCCTGCGGGCCAACAGCGCCGCGTCGCAAATCCCCGCCGCGCCCAGCCTGTCGTGGGCGGCGGCCCTGTTCGGCGCGCTGCTGGGCGGGCTGATCCTGAACCTCATGCCCTGCGTGTTCCCGGTGCTGGCCATCAAGCTGATGGGCTTTGCCCAGCATGCGGGTGACAAACAAGCCCACCGTGTGGATGGCCTGGCCTACACCGCCGGGGCCGTGCTGTCGTTTCTGGCGCTGGGCGGCTTGATGCTGGGCCTGCGGGCGGCGGGCGAGCAACTGGGCTGGGGCTTTCAGCTGCAATCGCCTGCGGTGGTGGCGGGGCTGGCGGTGCTGTTCACCGTGGTGGGGCTGAACCTGGCGGGACTATTCGAGTTCGGCCAGTTTCTGCCCAGCCGCCTGGCCACGCTGCAGGCGCGCAACCCGGCGCTGAACGCGTTTTTGTCCGGCGTGCTGGCCGTGGCCGTGGCCTCGCCTTGCACCGCGCCCTTCATGGGTGCATCGCTGGGGCTGGCGGTGGGCCTGCCGGTGGCGCAGGCGCTGCCGATCTTTGCAGTGATGGGCTTCGGCATGGCCCTGCCCTATCTGCTGGCCAGCCTGAGCCCGGCCCTGGCCCGGCTGCTGCCCCGGCCCGGCGCGTGGATGGCCACATTCCGCCAGCTCATGGCGTTCCCGATGTTTGCCACCGTGGCCTGGCTGGTGTGGGTGCTGGGCCAGCAAAGCGGCATCGACGGCGCGGGCAGCCTGCTGGTGCTGCTGGTGGCCGTGGCGGCGGTATTGTGGGCGCTGGGGCTGGCCGGGCGCACACGTACCGTGATTGCTACATTTTTAATAGCATTAGGTGTAGGTATCGTCTACGCTGTAGGCCCGAATGTTATAAAAAATACGCCGGTGTCCAACGTGGTAGCCGCCACCGAACGCTGGCAACCCTGGGAGCCGGGCCGCGTCGAGCAAACCCTGGCCACCGGCCAGCCGGTGATGGTGGACTTCACCGCCGCCTGGTGCGTCACCTGCCAGTACAACAAAAAAACCACTCTGTCCCACCCCGCCGTGCTGGCCGATCTGGAGGCCAAAAACGTGCAGTTGCTGCGGGCTGACTGGACGCGGCGCGACCCCGACATCACCGCTGCCCTCGGCCAGCTGGGCCGCAACGGCGTGCCGGTGTACGTGCTGTACAAGGCGGGCAGCGCGCCACAGGTTTTGTCAGAGGTGTTGAACGTGGACGACTTGCGGGCGGCTATCGCCAAGTTGTAAAGACTGTGCCGCGCCCCCGTTTCACGGGAACGGCATCCCCACTGACAGCCAGGTTCATCCAAGCCTGCTATCTTGGATGGCAACCCACAAGGAGCCCCCATGTCTACCAACACGCCCCACGCGTTTGCCGCCACCCTGCAAACCTTCACCACGGCCAGCGGCAGCACGGGCCAGTACTGGTCCCTGCCCCAACTGGCCCAGCAGTACCCCAGCATGGCCCGTCTGCCGGTATCCATCCGCATCGTGCTGGAGTCGGTGCTGCGCAACTGCGATGGCAAAAAGGTTGCGCCCCAGCATGTGGAACAACTGGCACACTGGCTGCCAAACGCCGAGCGCACCGAGGAAATCCCCTTCATTGTGACCCGCGTGGTGCTACAGGACTTCACCGGCATCCCGCTGCTGGCTGACCTGGCGGCGATGCGCACGGTGGCTGCGTCCCTGGGCAAAAGCCCCAAGACCATCGAGCCGCTGGTGCCGGTGGACCTGGTGGTGGACCACTCGGTGATGGTCGATTACTACGGCACGCCCCAGGCGCTGGACCTGAACATGCAGCTGGAATTCCAGCGCAACCACGAACGCTACCAGTTCATGCAGTGGGGCATGCAGGCGTTTGACACCTTCCGCGTGGTGCCACCGGGCTTTGGCATCGTGCACCAGGTCAATCTGGAGTACTTTGCCCGCGGCGTGTACAAGAGCCCGCAAGACACGGGGCCCGTGCCGGTGTACTACCCGGATTCGCTGGTCGGCACCGACAGCCACACCACCATGGTCAACGGCATTGGTGTGGTCGGCTGGGGTGTGGGCGGCATCGAGGCCGAGGCGGCCATGCTGGGCCAGCCGGTGTACATGCTGACCCCGGACGTGGTGGGCTTCGAGCTGTCGGGCACGCTGCGCGAGGGTGTCACCGCCACCGACCTGGTGCTGTTTGTGACCAACATCCTGCGCGCCGAGAAGGTGGTGGGCAAGTTTGTGGAGTTCTTTGGCCCCGGTGCCGCGTCCATCCCCGTGCCCGACCGCGCCACCATCGGCAACATGGCCCCCGAATACGGCGCGACCATGGGCTTCTTCCCGGTGGATGACAAGACGATTGCCTACTTCCAAAACACCGGCCGCACCGCCGACGAGATCGAGCGTTTCGAGGCCTACTACAAAGCCCAAGGGCTGTTCGGCATGCCCAACCCTGGCGACATCGACTACACCAAGATCGTGCGCCTAGACCTGGGCACCGTGGTGCCCAGCGTGGCCGGCCCCAAGCGCCCGCAAGACCGCATCGCCCTGGACCAACTAGCCAGCACTTTCGCCACGCTATACAACCAGCCCAACGAAGCCAACGGCTTCAACCGCCCCGCCAATACGTTAGCGCTGCGCTATCCGCTGCCGTCCAACGACACCACCATCGGCAATGGCGACGTGCTGATCGCGGCCATCACCTCTTGCACCAACACCTCCAACCCCAGCGTGATGCTGGCGGCGGGCCTGCTGGCCAAGAGGGCGGTGGAGGCGGGCCTGACGGTGCTGCCGCACATCAAAACCTCGCTGGCCCCCGGCTCGCGCATCGTCACCGAGTATTTGCAAAAAGCCGGGCTGCTGCCCTACCTGGAAAAGCTGGGTTTTTACCTGGCGGGCTATGGCTGCACCACCTGCATCGGCAATGCAGGGGATTTGTCGCCCGAAATCAATGCGGCCATCGGCACCCACGAGTTGGTCTGCGCGGCGGTGCTGTCGGGCAACCGCAACTTTGAGGCGCGCATCCACCCCAACCTGAAGGCCAACTTTTTGGCCTCGCCGCCGCTGGTGGTGGCCTATGCGATTGCAGGCAATGTCATGACCGACCTGGCTACCCAGCCGGTGGGCCTGGGCACGGGCGGCAAGCCGGTGTTTCTGGCCGACATCTGGCCCAGCATGGACGAGATCGACGCGAACCTGCGCTTTGCCACCGACGCACAGGCCTATCGCGCCAACTACGACAAGATCAAGTCCGACCCCGGCGCGCTGTGGAGCAGCATCAAGGGCACCACCGGCCAGATCTACGACTGGCCGCAGTCCACCTACATTGCCGAGCCGCCGTTTTTTGGCGGCTTCAGCCTGGTCCCCCACCTGTCGGCGGCTGGCTTTACCGGCGCGCGGACCATGGCGCTGTTTGGCGACTCCATCACCACCGACCACATCTCGCCCGCAGGCTCCATCGCCGAAAAATCCCCCGCTGGGCAATGGCTGCTGGCCCACGGCGTGCCCCGCGCCGACTTCAACAGCTATGGCTCGCGCCGCGGCAACCACGACGTGATGGTGCGCGGCACCTTCGCCAATGTGCGCATCAAGAATTTGATGCTGCCGCTAGATGCCCACGGCTCGCAGGAAGAAGGCGGCGTGACGCTGTACCACCCGGCACAGGGCGTGCCCGAGAAGATGTCTATTTTTGAGGCCGCACAAAAGTACCTGGCGGCCGGTGTGCCTACGGTGGTGTTTGGCGGCGAGGAGTACGGCACCGGCTCGTCGCGCGACTGGGCGGCCAAGGGCACGCAGCTGCTGGGCATCAAGGCGGTGGTGGCGCGCAGCTTCGAGCGCATCCACCGGGCCAATCTGGTGGGCATGGGCGTGCTGCCGCTGCAGTTCCTGGGCACGGATAGCTGGCAAACTTTAGGCTTGCGCGGCGATGAAACCATCGATGTGGTGGTCCGCGCGGCCCTGCAGCCGCAGATGGACGTAGCACTGGTCATTCACCGCACCGACGGCCGCCAGCAAGAGGTAACGGTGCGCCTGCGCATCGACACGCCGATCGAGGTGGATTACTACCAGCACGGCGGTATCTTGCCGTTTGTGCTGCGGCAGTTGCTGGCGGACTGAGCACTTTCCGAGGTCAACCCGCCCGGTCGTTGAAGGCCGAAATGTTCGCCACCTGGAAGCCCCCGGTGAGCGAACGCAGCTCGGTGTGGTGCAGCCCGGCCAAGCGCTGCAGGCAGGTGTCGCCCGCCGCGGTCAACCGCACCTCCACCTGGCGCCGGTCCACGGCACTGGCCGCGCGGGTTACCAACCCGGCGGCTTCGCAGCGCGACACCAGCGCCACCACGCCGTGCTGCTGCGTCTGCAGGCGCTGCGCCAATTCGCCCACCGTGGCCCAGTCCCGGCCGGGGTAGCCCTTGATGTGCAGCAGCAACTGGTACTGCAGCGGGGTCAGGCCTTCGGATTGGGCGGCATCTTCGCTGAAGCGCAGGAACCGGCGCAGCTGGTAACGGAATTCCGACAAGGCCTCATAGTCGGCTTTGGCGAGTGTGGTGGGGCTGGTGGGCATGGGGGAAAGGTCGTCTTCATTTAATTACATCACAATATGATGTAATTAGGGTCTGTGTGTGCTCTATCAATCGCATGAAACTATCCCCTCCATTCTGGCTGCTGAACCTGTACCCGCCGAGCACCTCGGTCAACCGCGCGGAACGGCTGCGGTCCTGCCTGGGGGCGTTGCTGGGCATTGCAGTGACCGGCTGGCTCAGCGCACAGGTGATGGGCCTGACGCTGGCGACCGTGTGGTTGATGGCTCCCATGGGCGCATCGGCGGTGCTGTTGTTCGCGCAGCCCGCCAGTCCACTGGCCCAGCCCTGGTCGATTGTGGGCGGCAACCTGGTGGCGGCTTTCATCGGTGTCAGCTGCGCCAAGCTGCTGGCGGCACCGGTGCCCGCAGCGGCCGCAGCCATCTTTTTCTCTATCGGGGCCATGTTCTGGTTGCGTTGCCTGCATCCGCCCAGCGGTGCGGTGGCCCTGACCGCCGTGCTGGGAGGTCCGCAGATCCACGCGGCGGGCTATGGTTTTATGGCCACACCGGTGGCCTTGAATACCGCCGTGCTGCTGTTGGCCGCGCTGCTGTACAACAACGCCACCGGCCGCCGCTACCCGCACGCCCAGCGGGCTGAAACGCCGCATCCGCACCTGACCAACGACCCAACACCTACGACACGGCTAGGCTTCACCACCGAGGACCTGCAGGCGGTGCTGAAGGACTATAACCAGGTGCTGGACATCAGCTTTGACGACCTGGAACTGCTGTTCCGCCGCACGGAAACCCAGGCCTTTCGCCGCCGCTTTGGTGCCACACAGTGCGGCGACACCATGTCTCGCGACGTGCGGGCGGTCGAATTCGCCACCGAACTGGACGAGGCCTGGCAGCTGATGCACACGCACCGCGTACAGGCATTGCCCGTCATCGACCGGGCACGGCGGGTGATTGGCATCGTCACGCGCTCGCACTTTTTGAACCAGGTGGATGCCGACGGCCATCGCTCGTTGGGCACGCTGGGCGCACGGCTGCGCGCTCTGTTGCACCGCACACCGCACAGCCACTCCAGCAAAGCCGAAGTGGTCGGCCAAATCATGGCCTCGCCCGTCAAAACGGCTTTTGAAACCACCCCGCTGGTGGAGCTGGTGCCCTGGATGGTCGATGCGGGTATGCACCATGTGCCCGTGGTCGATGCCGAGCGGCGGCTGGTCGGCATGGTCACGCAGACCGACCTGATGGCCACCCTGTATGAAACCAGCCTGGCCCATTTGGGCCCAGCCCCCACAACGCCCTCCACCTGATACACCCATGCATATCCCCGCACACCCCAACCGCGACTACGCCGTTGACAGGCGCATGCTGCTCATCGCAGGCCTGGCCATCCCGGTCGGCATCCTGGGCACTCTGGCCGCCTGGCTGCTGCTGACACTGATCCACCTGTGCACCAACCTGTTTTTCTTCCAGACCTTCTCGACCGCCGACCAATCGCCCGCCTTGAACCACCTGGGGCTGTGGAGCATTCTGGTGCCGGTGGTCGGTGGGCTGCTGGTGGGCTTGATGGCGCGCTTCGGCTCCGAGAAGATCCGCGGCCACGGCATCCCGGAGGCCATCGAGGTGATCTTGTTTGCCCAGAGCCGTATGTCGGCCAAAGTAGCGGTGCTCAAGCCGCTGTCGTCCGGATTGGTGATCGGCTCGGGCGGTCCTTTCGGTGCAGAGGGCCCCATCATCATGACCGGCGGGGCCCTGGGCTCGTTGCTGGCCCAGCACTTCCACCTGTCGGCATCGGAGCGCAAAACCCTGCTGGTGGCTGGTGCCACCGCGGGCATGACGGCTGTGTTTGGCACGCCCGTGGCCGCCGTGCTGCTGGGGGTGGAACTGCTGCTGTTTGAATTGCGCGCCCGCAGCCTGCTGGCAGTCGCCATGGCCTGTGCGGTGGCGGGGTTTGCCCGGCCGCTGCTGCTGGACGCGGGGCCGCTGTTTCCCCTGCACACCGAGATGGCCCATGGGCTGGCATTTTTCTCCTGCATCGCCGTGGGTGTGCTGGCTGCGCTGCTGGCCGCAGCGCTTTCCAGCGCGCTGTATGCGGTGGAAGATCTGTTCCACCGCTTGCCCTTGCACTGGATGTGGTGGCCGGCCCTCGGCGGTGTAGCGGTGGGCATCGGTGGCTGGTTGCAGCCGCGGGCCTTGGGGGTGGGCTACGACGTGATCGGGGACCTGCTGAACCAACGTTTGCTGCTGGGTGCCACGCTGGCCCTGCTGGCGGTGAAGGCCACCATGTGGGTGATCGCGCTGGGCTCCGGCACCTCGGGCGGTGTGCTTGCACCCTTGCTGATGATCGGCGCAGGCCTGGGCGCCGTGCTGGCCCCGCTGCTGCCCGGTGGGGATGCCGCGCTATGGCCCTTGGTGGGCATGGCCGCCATGCTGGCTAGCGCGCTCGGTGCGCCTTTGACGGCCACGGTGTTTGCCGTGGGCCTGACGGGTGACAACAACGCCTTGCTGCCCCTGCTGCTGACCTGCACGGTGGCGCACGGCCTGAGTGTGCTGATGATGCGGCGCTCGATCATGACCGAGCGCCTGGACCGCCGGGGGCGGCATGTACAGCGCGAATACAGCGTGGACCCGCTGGAACACACCCGCGTCGACGAAGCCATGACCCGCACTGTGCAGACCATTCCTGCCCACACGCCGCTGGCCCAGGTGCACGCACACTGGTTTGGCGTGGGCCAGCAGCACCGGGCGTTTGCGGTGGTCGAAGAAGATGGCACCTACGTCGGTATGCTGGATGTGCAGCGGCTGCACCAGCCTGCGCACGGTGCCCAGGTTGCTGGCGACCTGTTCACGGGTACCAGCACCGTCTCGGCCTTGCCGGGCGAAACCTGCCGGGCCGTGGCCCAACGCATGGCGGCCCACCAGCTCGAACGCTTGCCCGTACTGGCCGCTGACGGTTCGCACCAACTGGTGGGCATCGTCAGCCGCAGCGACCTGCTCAAACCATTGCAAACCCACCAGGACGACAACAACAACCGTGAACGCATGCTGGAATGGTGGCGGCGCAACCGGTAATTGGGGTATCTTGGCAGCCATGCTGCACCCGTTGTGGGTGGCAACGCTGTATCAACTGAAGGAATCCCATGCGCGCCCTCCACGTCCTTACGCCTCTGGTCTTGTCCACCCTGCTCACTGCCTGCGCCACGCCGCCCACGGGGCCCATGGCCACCGCCCCGCTGGCTGCCACCACGGGCAACACCGCCACCGGCAGCATCCAGTTCATCCAACTCCCCGGCAAAGTGCTGGTACGCGGCGAAGTGCATGGCCTGCTGCCCAACACCGTGCACGGCTTCCACATCCATGAAAAGGGCGACTGCTCCAGTGGCGACGGCATGTCTGCCGGTGGCCATTTCAACCCCGATGGCCACGCCCACGGGGCCGCCACCGAAACCATGCACCACGCGGGCGACTTGCCCAGCCTGCAGGCCGATGCATCGGGCAGCGCGAAAATCAATTTTGAAACCGCCGACCTGGCCGTGGGCAGCGGCCCGCACGACGTGGTGGGCCGTGGCCTGATCGTGCACAAGGACGCAGACGACTTCACCACCCAGCCCACCGGCAATTCTGGCGCGCGGCTGGCCTGTGCCGTTATCGCCAGGAATTAGGCCTGCATCACAGCTTGTGGGTGGATAGCAGGATACTGGTCTCGGTAGTCGCAATGCCGCTGGTGCGGCGGATGGCGTTGAGCACTTTGTCAAACGCTTCCAGCGTATCGGCCCGCAACTCGGCCACCATGTCCCAGCGGCCATTGGTGGTGTGCAGGCCAAACACATTGGGTGGCCGCGCAGCGCTTGCAGCACCTCGGCGGCACGGTTGCGGTAGCCCTCGGCCGCGGGCATCGGGCGCAGGGTGTAGCCCTGAATGGTGCCCGGCGCTGAAGCGGTATCGGCCGATTTTGGGTGGCTACACTCCTTAGAAACAGGAAACACCATGCAAATCCAAGCCAGCGAAGTCGATCTACCCACCCCCACTGGCACTATGCGCTGCTATGTGTACCGACCGAAAACCGAGCCGGGGGCTGCCCCTAAAAAGTATCCGGCGCTGATTCTGTACTCCGAGATTTTTCAGCAGACTTCACCCATCCGCCGCAGCGCGCAAACCATGGCGGGCCATGGCTTTATCGTCGTGGTGCCAGAAGTGTTCCATGAGCTCAACCCTATTGGCACCGTGCTCGGCTACGACGATGCGGGCCGCGACAAGGGCAACGCTGACAAGGTGGCCAAGACACTGGAAGCCCACGATAGCGATGCGCAAGCCATCATCGATTACCTAGGCACGCTGGACTTCTACTCCGCGAAAGTCGGGGCCATGGGCTTCTGCCTGGGCGGTGGACTGGCCTACCGTGCCGCCCTGAACCCGGCGATTGCCGCCACCTCCTGCTTTTACGCCACCGACATCCATTCCGGCATGGTCCCGTCCCAGCCCGGCAACGATAGCCTGGCACGCACCGGCGAAATCAAAGGCGAACTGCAAATGGTCTGGGGCAAGCAAGATCCGCACATCCCCGCAGAGGGCCGGGCTTTGGTTTACAAAAAGCTAAGCGATGAGGGCGTGAACTTCACCTGGCACGAGTTCAATGGTGTCCACGCCTTCATGCGCGACGAGGGCGAGCGGTATGACGCGGAACTGGCGTTGCTCGGCTACCAGATGGCGATCGGGATGTTTCGACGGGTGCTGTATTAATCCCGCCGCGATCCAGGCCGCCATCGTCGACCTCGATGGCACCATGGTCGATACCCTGGGCGACTTTGCTGCCGCCTTGAACGGCATGCTGGCCGATTTGGCGCTGCAGGCCATTGCGCCCAGCGCCATCCGGCCCATGGTGGGCAAGGGGTCTGAGAATCTCATAAATTTAGTACTAAAACATGCTCTAGCGCATATTCCACCTACGCAAGTAGCTATCAATAGCGCAGCATTATTTGACCGCGCGATGGACCGCTACCAGCACCACTACGGGGCCATCAACGGCCAATTCTCCGCGGTGTACCCCGGCGTGGTGGAGGGCTTGCTGGCGATGCAGCAGCGCGGCTGGAAACTGGCCTGTGTGACCAACAAGCCCATCGCCCTGGCCCTGCCGCTGCTGCAGGCCAAGGGCCTGGGCGGCTTCTTCAGCCAGGTGTTTGGTGGCGATTCGTTTGAACGCAAAAAGCCCGACCCGCTGCCGCTGTTCAAAGCCTGCGAAGCCCTGGGCACCCTGCCCGCCCACACCTTGGTGGTGGGCGACTCCAGCAACGATGCCCAGGCCGCACGGGCCGCGGGCTGCCCGGTGCTGCTGGTGACCTACGGCTACAACCACGGTGAACCCGTCTCAGGCGTGGATGCCGACGGGCTGCTGGATTCGTTGGCCGGGATTTAGAAGGTGCTCAGGACCGGTACGCAGCAGGCTGCCGGTTGACCAGCCACAACGACAGCCCGATCAGCACGCCGCCCAGCCCCTGCGCCCACACCAGGGTGTTACCCAACACCAGGAACGACAGCAGCACGGTGAACAAAGGGGCCAAAAACAGGTAGCCGCTGGTGCGGGTGGCACCACCTTTTTTCAGCGCCACAAACCACAGACCAAACGACCCGGTCGAGGCCGGAATGGCCAGCCAAATAAACCAGCCCCATTGCGCATGCGTCGTCACCTGCGGCCAGTGCTCGCCCGAACCGTAGGCTATGGCCAACACCGCCAATGCGCCTACCAGCATTTGCCAAAAGCTCAGGGCCCAGCTGCCCATGGGCAGTTTGGCGCGCTTGTTGATGATGGTGGCGGCAGCCCAGCACCAGGCGGAGCCCAGGCCGATGACTTGCCCGGTTAGCGCGTCGGTACCCGGCAGGCTACCCAAGCCCGCGCCTATGGCCAGCGACACCCCCACAATGCCCAGCAGCAGGCCCAGTAGCCGGGTGCGGTGCAACGATTCACCCAGGAATATCCGGCCCAGCACGGCCACCCAGATCGGGTTGGTAAACAGCAAGATAGCGGCGGTAGAGGCCGCAATGGTGCGCATCGCCACAAACAGCAAACCCATGACGGCCGCGGTTTGCAGTAACCCGATGAGTACCACCACCAGGGCATCGCGCAGCGTCATGGCACTGGGCAACAAAGCCTGGCCCAAGGGGCCTGCATCCAGCAGGACCAGCGGCAGCGTGGCCGCCGCCGCCACCAAAAAACGCCAGCCCACCAGCACCATCGGTGAAAAGCCTCCTTGCAGCAGTATCTTCCCGGCAATAAAGCTCGACCCCATCAAAAACGTGGCCGCCAGCAGCGTCAGTACAAACGCGGCCTGGCCAGGATGCGCGGTGGGAGAGGAAGCTGCCATGGCGGGGTCAATGCACGCCGCCCAGGTAAGCCGCTTTGACCGCCGGGTCGTCGCGCAGCTTGGCGGCATCGCCATGCACCGAGATGCGGCCGTTTTCCAGCACGTAGCCGTAGTCGGCCACTTTCAACGCGGCAGCGGCAAACTGCTCTACCAGCAGCATGGTGACGCCGCGTGACTTCAGGTCGGCAATGATGCGAAACACCTCTTCCACCAAAATCGGGGCGAGGCCCATGGAGGGTTCGTCCAGCAAGATGATCTCGGGGTTGAGCATCACCGCGCGGGCCATGGCCAGCATTTGCTGTTCGCCCCCCGACAAAGTGCCCGCCAGCTGGTTGCGGCGCTCCTTGAGGCGGGGAAACAGCTCCATGGCGCGCTCCAGGTCGCCCGCCACATCGCCCTTGGGGCGGCTGCCGGTCAGCCGGGGAAAAGCCCCCAGCGTCAAGTTGTCGCTGACCGACATCGTGGCGAATACCCGCCGCCCCTCCGGCGAGTGGGCCAGACCTTGTTTGGCGATGGTGTACGACTCCAAGCCATCAATACGCTTGCCGTGCAGGCTGATCTGGCCCGCAGTGGGTTTGATCATGCCCGACACCGCCCGCATGGTGGTGGTTTTGCCCGCCCCGTTGGAGCCAATCAGGGTGACCACCTTGCCCTTCGGGACTTCCATGGAAATGCCATGCAAGACCTGCACTTTGCCGTAACCGGCTTCCAGATTTTTGATACTCAACATAGGGAATCCTTGTGCTTATGCCGCCGTACCGCCGAGATAGGCTGTGATGACTTTTTCGTCGGCCTGCACGTCCGCAGGCTTGCCTTCGGCAATCTTCTGGCCGAAGTCCAGCACCGACACCGCGTCGCACATGCCCATCACCACATCCATGTGGTGCTCAATCAGGATCACGGTGATGCCGTGGTCGCGGATTTTGCGCACGATCGCCACTAGCTCCTTGATGTCGGGAGCGGTCAGGCCTGCAGCGGGTTCGTCGAGCAGCAGCAGTTGCGGGTCCAGCGCCAGCGCCCGGGCAATCTCCAGCAAGCGCTGCTTGCCATACGGCAGGTTGCGCGCCTCCTCGGTGGCCAGCGCGCCCAGACCCACAAAATGCAACAGCCCCATGCCCCGCGCATGGGCAGCCTTTTCTTCGCGCCGGTAGCGCCCGGTGTGCAAGGCCACATCCGCAATATTGCTTCTGAAGGTGTGGTGCAAACCCACTTGCACATTTTGCAAGGCGGTCATTTCGCCAAACAGCTGCACGTTCTGGAAGGTACGCGCAATGCCCGACAAGGCGATGTCGGCCGAGGTGCGCCCCACCACCGCCCGGCCCGCAAACTCAATGCTGCCCGCTGTGGGCACGTAGATGCCGGTAAGCACATTCATCATGGTGCTTTTGCCAGAACCGTTCGGGCCAATCAGCCCGTGGATGGTGCCGCGCTTGACCCGCAGGTCGACGTTGTTGATGGCCTTTAAGCCGCCAAACTGCATCAGCACCCCCTGGGCCACCAGCAGGTCCGACCCCACGGCACTGTGCTCCCCATTGGCGGCCACCATGACCGCATCCGGCCCCGCGTTGCCAGTGCCTTCCAGCACACCCGCGGCCGCCTTGGGTTTGCGGAAAAACAGGGCGTGGACAAAGCCCACAATGCCGTCTTGCAGGTAATACACCACAAACAAAATCATCAGACCAAAGATGCTCAACCGCCAGTCGGTGATGGATTGCAGCCAGAACGAAAAGACCACCAGCGCGATCGACCCCAGGACCGGAATGGCCACCGCTTTGGGGCTGGTGACTTTCTTGATGAGGCCCACGATGGCACCGACCGTGATCAACACCGCCAGCGCCGAGGCGACGATACGGAACAGCTCCAGGTCGTCCAGCAGCTTGGGCAGAATCACAATAATGGCGGCCCCCAGCAGTGCGCCCACGCGGGACTTGCGGCCGCCCATGATCACCGCCAGCAAGAACAACACCGTCAGCTCGAAGTTGTAGGTGTTGGGCGAAATGTACTGCTCTGAGTACGCATACAAGCACCCAGCCAGGCCCGCAAAACCCGCGCTGATCACAAACGCATAGACCTTGTAGCGGTAGACCGACACGCCCATGCAGTCCGATGCCACCGGGCTGCCTCGCAAGGCCTCGAACGCACGGCCCAACTGGGATTTGAGGATGCGGTCCACCACCACCAGCGACACCACCATGAGCACAAACACCAGCCAATAAAACCCGTTTTCATTGAGCTGGTAACCGGCAATGGAGGGCTTGGTCAGCTTGATGCCCATCGGGCCTTCGGTCAGAAAGGTCATCTCGTTGATCAGTATCTGGATGATGGTGCCAAACGCCAGCGTCACCATGGCCAGGTAAGGCCCGGTGACCCGCAAGGCAGGCAAGGCCAGCAAGGCACCAAACCCGGCGGTCACGCCAATACTGGCCGGAATGACCAGCCACAGAGGCGCACCCAGCTTCAGAAAGAACACCCCGGCGGTGTAGGAACCCACGCCAAAAAGCCCGGCATGGCCCAGCGACACCTGGCCGGTGTAGCCCACCACGATATCCAGGCCAAACAGCAAAATCGCGTAAATCATGATCGTGCCGACCATGTGGATGTAGTACGGATTACTGGTAAACAGCGGTGCCGCCGCCAGCAGAGCCAGCCCGAGCACGGCCGCGATCAAAGACTTGCGGTTCATCGTCAGACTTTCTTGATGGCAGTTTTACCGAACAAACCCGCGGGCTTGAGCGCCAGCACCAGCAGCAGCAGCACCAGACCGGGCACATCCTTGTAGCCGGTGGAGAGGTAGAAGCCGGTGGTGGTTTCGGCCACACCCAGGATGATGCCGCCCACAATAATGCCCATGCCGCTGGTCAGCCCGCCAATGATGGCCACCGCAAACGCCTTCAGCCCCAGCACCGAGCCCATGGTGGCCCCGGTGAGCGTCAGCGGTGCAATCAGCGCCCCGGCAAACGCCGCCGTAGCCGAAGACAGTGCGTACGAAAACGTAATCACCAAACCGGTATTGATGCCCATCAGCTTGGCCGCATCCCGGTCGTTGAAGGTGGCTACCACGGCCTTGCCGTAAATGGTTTTGCGGTTGAAAAACTCGACCGCCAGCATCATCAGCACCGCCCCGACCACCACCAAAATCTCCATGGGCAGCACATTGGCACCGAGAAACTTGAGCGGTGATTCGGGCAAGGGCGACGGAAACTTCATGTCGTCACGGCCCCACACGTTTTCCGCCACATTTTTGAAAATGATGCCCAGCGCGATGGTGGACATGATCCAGCCAAATTCGCTCTTGATCTTGATCGCCGGGCGCACCCCGATGCGCTCTACCAACGCCCCCTGGAACAGGCCAAACACCATGACCAAGGGCAACATGAGCCAAAAATTCACGCCCATGGTGACCAGGGTGAGGCCCACCATGGCCCCCAGCATGAGCGCATCCCCTTGCCCGAAATTGAGCGTATCCGAGGTCTGAAACGTCAGCTGGTAGCCGAACGCAATGACGGCATAGATCATGCCCAGCGCGATACCGCTGTAAATGAGTTGAAGCAGGATGGCCATAGTGTGAGCTCCGTGCAATGTGCAAAAAAATACCGCACCAGCCGAGACGGCCAGAGCGGTGTGATGACCCTGTGCGAATCAGAATTCGCTTACTTCTTGGCTTCCTTGACGCGCACTTCCGAGGCTTTCTTGAAGTCGTCGGGATAGGCGTAAATCACGCGCTGGCCCTTGACCTCGCCAAACACCGGGATATTGGCCGTGATGGCCTCGTGGTCCTTAGCGGTAAAGGGCTTGTTGTAGGTGGTAACCACGCCGGACACCGGGGTTTTCAAATCTTCCAGCGCGGCCTTGATCTTGGGGCCTTCGGTGGAGTTAGCCTGGGTGATGGCCGCGGCCAGCAGGTAGATCGAGTCATAGCCCTGGGCGGCGGACACCGGCGAGTCGATGCGGGCGTTCTTCGGGTTGAAGGTTTTCAGGTAGCTGATGATGAAGGACTGGCGCTTGGGCGTGGTCGGCTCCTGGATGAAGGTTTGCGGCATGCGCGCGCCGTCACCGCCCGGGCCTGCGTTGTCAATGAAGTTGGCCATCGACAGGGTCCAGCTGCCGATAATCGGCACCTTCCAGCCCAGCTTGGTCATGCCGTTGGCGATCTGGGCCAGCTCGGGGCCAATGCCGTAGGTCAGCACGGCTTCGGCACCGGCCTCTTTGGCCTTAAGCAACTGCGCCGTCATGTCCACATCCTTGATGTTGAACTTTTCCACCGCCACGGCTTTGATGTTTTTCAGTGCCAGCGCTTTTTCCAGATCTTCGCGGCCCAACTGTCCGTAATTGGTGGAGTCGGCCAGGATGGCGATCTTCTTGTAGCCGCGATGCGCAATCGCTTCTTCCACGATCATGGGCGCCTGGATGCTGTCGTGCGCCGCATTGCGGAAGATGTAGTTGGCGGGCTGGTCGTCAAACTGGTGCGTGATCACCGAGCCGGTGGCCACGTTGTTCATCACCGGAATCTTGGCTTCCTGGTAGAAGCGTTGCGAAGCCAGCGCCACGCCGGTGTTGATAAAACCCACCGTGGCCGTGACCTTTTCCTTGTTGATCAATTCCTGGGCGATCTGCACACCGCGCTCATTCTTGGCCTCGTCATCACGCTCCACGGTTTGCAGTGGCCGACCCAACACGCCACCGGCCTTGTTGATTTCTTCCACCGCCAGTTTCACGCCGTCGCGCATGCTCACACCCATGGAAGACGAGCCCCCGGTGAACGGACCGGTCACACCGATCTTGATGGGTTCGGCGGCCGTGGCAGCGCCAGCAAGGCCCGCGATGGCGGAGGCAAATACCACGTGGGTGGCTAATTTGGCAAAACGAAAACGCATGGTGTCTCTCCTGTTTTTAATCAAAGCAACGCAAGTCTCAACGCAATTTTTCAGTTCGCCCTGGCTGGGGGCTTCTAGGCGTTTTCACATCCAGTGGGGCTCTGGCCAAAGCAGCTTTGGGGGCCATCCACATTTATGCACACATGAATGTAATCCACGTATTTGTAAAGTTTTTTAGTGAATACCCTGAGTGCAGTTATGTATTTTTTCCGAAGGCGCGGGTGCAGAATCTCGGCATGAAAATCTCGGACCAATTGCGCGAAAAAATTGAGGAGAGGATCGCCACAGGCGCGCTGCTGCCCGGCAGCGCGCTGGACGAAGCCAGCCTGGCGCAACTGTATGGTGTTTCACGCACCCCTGTGCGCGAAGCGCTGATCCAGTTGGCCGCAGAGGGTCTTATCGAAATGCGCCCCCGGCACGGCGCGGTCGTCACCAGCATTAGCCCGACCCGGCTGCTGGAGATGTTCGAGGTGATGGGTGAGCTGGAGGCCCTTTGCGGGCGGCTGGCGGCCCGCCGCATGACAGACAGCGAACGCCTGGAACTGGTAGCCGCCCACGAAGGCTGCAAAAAAGCGCTCTCCGAACGCGATACAGATGCCTACTTTTATTGCAATGAACGCTTCCACACCGCAATTTATACCGGCAGCCACAACCGGTTTTTGAACGACCAGGCGGCCCAGTTGCAGCGCCGTTTACGGCCTTACCGGCGCCTGCAATTGCGCGTTCGAAACCGCATGGACACCTCGTTCGAGGAGCACGAAGCCATCGTGCGCTGTATCACGGCGGGCGATGCGGAAGCCGCTACCGAAGCCTTGCGCAAACATGTCTTGGTGCAAGGCGAACGCTTTGGTGACCTGCTGGCCTCCATGGCCACCCTGCCGTCGTCCGCCGAGGCATAACCGCAGTTTTTCTATTGCGAAAAGTTAGGCATAAAAACAGCCTCTAGCGCATATATAACCTACACATACAGCTACTATTAACGCAGCAAATACGGTTTAACCACGCAGGTCACAAGGCCGAAAAATCCGGGCGGCGGTTTTCCATGAAAGCGGTCAGCGCCTCTTTGGCAGCGGGCTCGCGCAGCATGCGGCCGAAGATGGCGATTTCTTCTTCGATGCGCGCGGCCACCGGGGCGGCCTGCTCCTGCTTCATCAGCCGCTTGCTGGCCACCAGCGAGGCCAGCGGTTTGGCCGCTAGGCGCTGGGCCTGGCGGTGCGCCAGGGCGTGCACTTCGGCGGGCGGCACGATGCGGTTGATCAGGCCCACTTCCAGCGCCGTTTCTGCGGTGAAAGGGTCGCCCAGCAGCAACGCTTCTGCCGCGCGCTGGTGGCCCATCAGGCGCGGCAGCAAGTAGCTGGAACCGGCTTCGGGGCACAGGCCCAGGTTGACGAACGGCAGCGAGAACGCCGCGTTGTCGCCCGCATAGACCAGGTCGCAGTGCAACAGCAGCGTGGTGCCCACGCCTACCGCCACTCCGCACACTGCGCCGATCAGCGGCTTGGGGAAGCTGCTGATGACGCGCAGAAAGCGGACCACCGGCGAGTCGGCGCTGGGCGGTACTTTCAAAAAGTCGCCAATGTCGTTGCCCGCCGAAAAAATCGTCTCATGCCCCTGGATCACCGCCACCCGCACCGCCGGGTCGGCCTGCGCCGCCTCCAGCGCGTTGGAGATCGCGGTGTACATGGCGGCAGTAAGGGAATTCTTCTTGGGCACGCGGTTCAGCGTGATGGTCAGAATGCCGTCTTCGGTGTGGGTAAGGATGTCGCTCATGGTGTTAAACCCGTTCAAAAATGCCTGCGGCCCCTTGGCCCATACCTACGCACATGGTCACCATGCCGTACTTCAGGTTGTTGCGGCGCAGCGCGTGGATCACGGTGGCGGCGCGTATGGCACCGGTGGCACCCAACGGGTGGCCCAGGGCGATTGCGCCGCCCATGGGATTGACCTTGGACGGGTCCAGGCCTAGCGTATTCATCACGGCCAGCGACTGGGCGGCGAAGGCTTCGTTCAGCTCGAACCAGTCGATATCCTGGTGTTTCAAACCGGCGTAGCGTAGCGCAGCGGGAATCGCCTCGATAGGGCCGATGCCCATGATGTGCGGCGGCACGCCCTTGCTGGCGAAGCTGACAAAGCGGGCCAGCGGGGTCAGGCCGAAGCGCTTCACTGCCGATTCGCTGGCCAGGATCAGCGCGCCAGCGCCGTCCGAGGTTTGCGAGCTGTTGCCTGCCGTGACTGAGCCACGCGCCGAGAAAACCGTCTTCAACTTGCCGAGTCCTTCCACCGTGGTTTCTGGGCGTACGCCTTCGTCCAGGCTGATGGTGCGCTGGTCGATACTGACCTTGCCAGTGGCCAGATCGACGCTGCGGTCGTCCACCGTGATCGGGGTGATCTCGTCGCTGAAATAACCCGCCTTCATGGCCGCCAACGCCTTCATGTGCGAGGCGTAGGCAAACTCATCTTGCGCATTGCGGCTGATCTTCCACTGCTGCGCCACCTTCTCGGCCGTCAGGCCCATGCCGTAGGCGATGCCGTAGTTGTCCACGTCATCGGTGTTGCTGAAGATGTTGGGCGACAGGCTGGGCCCGTTGCCCATCATCGGCACCATGCTCATGCTTTCCACGCCAGCGGCAAACATCACGTCGGCCTCGCCCACGCGGATGCGGTCGGCGGCCATCTGCACTGCGCTGATGCCGGAGGCGCAGAAGCGGTTGACGGTGATGCCGCCTACCGAATTCGGCAGTCCCGCCAGCACCGCGCCGATGCGCGCCACGTTCAGGCCCTGCTGGGCTTCCGGGATCGCGCAGCCGCAGATCACGTCTTCGATGGTTGCCGGGTCGAGGCCCGGCACCTGGGCCAGGGCGGCACGCAGGGTGGTGGCCAGCAGCTCATCAGGCCGGGTGTTGCGCAGATAACCCTTGTGCGAACGGCCGATGGGCGTGCGGGTGGCGGCGACGATGTAGGCATCTTGGATTTGCTTGCTCATATTCGTTCCTTAGTTGCGCACGGGCTTGCCGGTGGACAGCATGCCCATGATGCGCTCCTGTGTTTTGGCGTTTTCCAGCAGGCTGCAGAAGGCTTTGCGCTCCAGGGTCATCAGGTATTCCTCGGTGACCAGGGTGCCGTTGTCCACGTCGCCGCCCGTCACCACACCGGCGATCAGGCTGGCGATGTGGAAGTCGTGCTGGCTGATGAAGCCGCCGTCGCGCATGTTGACCAGTTGGCCCTGGATGGTGGCTTTTCCGTTGCGGCCTGCCACGGGAAACAGGCGTTTGTGCGGGGCGCGGTAACCGCTGGCGGCCATGGCCTTGGCTTCGTTCAGGGCGACAAACAGCAGCTCGTCCTTGTTCGGCACGATGACGTCACTGTCCAGCAGGTAACCCAGCTTGCGCGACTCCAGCGCGCTGGTGCCTACCTTGGCCATGGCCGCGGCGGTAAAGCCTTCGGTGAGGAAGGGCAGAAGGTCTTTGTGCACCGACAGGGCGGCGTTCTCAGCCGCCCGGCGGGCGATGTAGGTCAGGCCGCCCGCGCCGGGCACCAGGCCGACACCGACTTCGACCAGGCCGATATAGCTCTCCATCGCCACCACGCGGCGGGCGGAGTGCACCGCCAGCTCGCAGCCGCCACCCAGCGCCAGCCCCCGGATGGCGGACACCACCGGCACGTTGGCGTAACGGATTTTGAGCATCACGCTTTGCAGGGCCTTCTCTGCAATATTGATCGCTGCCGCGCCGCCCATCATGAAGCCGGGCAGCATGGCCTGCAGGTCGGCACCGGCGCTGAAAGGCTCGTCGCCCGACCAGACCACCACGGCGGCGTAATCCCTCTCGGCCAGCTCGACCGCGCGGGCCAGGCCCTCAGAGACTTCGGGGCTGATGGCGTGCATCTTGGTTTTGATGCTGGCGATGACGACCTGGTCATCGAGCGTCCACAGGCGGATGGCCTTATCTTCGAACAAGGTCGTGCCCGCCGTCTCGAAACCGCCACCCAGGCCCAGGCCTTGGGTATGGCCGGATATTTTTTCAGGAAATAGCTGCCTTGTGTAGACAGGAAGGGCGTGACGCGCTACGAATTTTGAAGTAGACGGGTTCCACGAACCTTCGGCCGTGTGCACGCCTTGCGACTCCGCCACCGGTCCCTTGAACACCCATTCGGGCAGGGGCGCGTTGCACAGGGCTTTGCCAGCCTCTATGTCCTCCTTGATCCAGTTGGCCACCGTCAGCCAACCGGCTTCTTGCCATAGCTCGAACGGGCCTTGTTGCATGCCGAAGCCCCAGCGCATGGCCAGATCCACGTCGCGGGCGGTATCAGCTATGGTTTGCAGGTGCACGGCAGCGTAGTGGAAGCTGTTGCGCAAAATCGCCCACAGAAACTGGCCTTGCGGGCCTTCGCTGCTGCGCAGCAGGGCCAGACGCTCGGCGGCAGGCTTCTTGAGCATGCGCCCATAGACCTCGTCGGCCTTTTCGCCACCGGGCACGTAGCTGGCGCTGGCCGCGTCGAAACGCAGCACGTCGCGGCCCACTTTCTTGAAGAAACCGGCCTTGGTCTTTTGGCCCAGGTTCTTCATTTCCAGCAGTTGGGCCAGCACCGGCGGCGTGCCATAGCTGCCGTAGAACGGGTCGGTTTCCAGGCTGAGGTTGTCCTGCAGCGTCTTGACCACGTGGGCCATCGTGTCCAGACCCACCACGTCGGCGGTACGGAAGGTGCCCGAGCTGGCGCGGCCCAGGCGCTTGCCGGTCAGGTCATCGACTACGTCATAGGTCAGGCCAAACTTGGCGGTCTCGCCGATGATGCCCAGCATGCCGGCAATGCCGACGCGGTTGGCGATGAAGTTGGGCGTGTCCTTGGCGCGTACCACACCCTTGCCCAGGCTGGTGGTGACGAAGGCTTCGAGCTGGTCCAGCGCTTCGGGCTGGGTGGTGGGCGTATTGATCAGCTCCACCAGGTACATGTAGCGCGGTGGGTTGAAGAAATGGATGCCGCAGAAACGCGGTTTGATCTCCTCGGGCAGAGCTTCGCTCAATTTGGTGATCGACAGGCCCGAGGTGTTGGAGGCCACCAGCGCATGCGGGGCCACAAAGGGCGCGATCTTTTTGTACAGATCGAGCTTCCAGTCCATGCGCTCGGCGATGGCCTCGATGATCAAGTCGCAGTCTTTGAGCTGGTCCAGGTGGTCGTCGTAGTTCGCCTGCTGGATCAGGTCCGCATCTTCGGCCACGCCCAGCGGCGCGGGCTTGAGCTTCTTCAGGTTAGCGATGGCCTTGGCGGTGATACCGTTGGCCGGGCCCTCTTTGGCCTTCAGGTCGAACAGCACGACCTGCACCTTGACGTTGACCAAGTGCGCAGCAATCTGCGCGCCCATCACGCCTGCGCCGAGGACGGCGACTTTTTTAATCGGAAATCGGGACATACATTCTTTCGGGTTTATTGCACGCGCAGCCAGATTTGGGTGCGGTAGAAGGGGCCGATATAGCCGCGCACCTGGAGCTTCTTGCCGTCTTCCAGCGGCTCCATCCGCAGGGTGTAGTTTTTGCCGTTATCGGGGTCGAGAATCTTGCCGTCTTCCCACACGTCCTTGCCCTCGGCCTTCTTGGCACCACGGATGATTTCCATGCCCAGCTTGGGCTTGTCCTTGCGGTCGTCGCTGCACTGCACGCACAGCGGCTCGGGGCTGGGCATCAATGCTTTTTCGACCACGCCGGACAGCACGCCACCATTGACGGTGATGCGGATTTCCGCCTTGGGCTGGCCGGACTTGTCGTCAATGCTGCGCCACAGGCCCTCGGGGGTCATTTGGGAAAATACGCAGCTAGCGCATATCAGTCCTGCAGTGAGCGCTATTATTTTTTTCATACTTGTCTCCAGAATGGGAAATCAGGCCAGGGCGGCGTCGGTATCCATCAAGGCTTTGCTGCCGGTGCGGATAGTGCGCATCAGCGTGGCGGTTTCCGGGAACAGCTTGGCAAAGTAGAAGCGTGCGGTCTGCACTTTGGCCAGGTAGAAGGCATCGGTGTTACCGGCGGCGATCTCGCGCAGAGCCACTTGGGCCATGCGGGCCCAGAAGTAGCCAAACACCAGGTGACCCACCACGCGCAGGTAGTCCACCGCTGCAGCGCCCACTTCGTCGGCGTTCTGGAAGCCCTTGAAGCCCAGCTCGGTGGTGAGCTTGGTGACCTGGTCGCCCAGGATGGCGATGGGGGTGATGAACTCGCCCATCTTCTCGTTCACGCCTTCTTCCTCCACCAGCGCGGCGACCATGCGGCCAAACTTCTTCAACGTGGCACCGTTGTTACCCAGCACCTTGCGGCCCAGCAAATCCAGGCTCTGGATGGTGTTGGTGCCTTCGTAGATCATGTTGATGCGGTTGTCGCGCACGTACTGCTCCATGCCCCATTCCTTGATGAAGCCGTGACCGCCGAAGACCTGCATGCAGGCGTTGGTGGCGATATGGCCGTTGTCGGTGATGAAGGCTTTGACGATGGGGGTCAGCAGGGCCAGCATTTCACCGGCATCGGTACGCACTTTCTCATCCGGGTGGCTGTGCTCTTTGTCCAGCAGCACTCCGCAGAAGATGCCCAGGGCACGGCCCCCTTCTGCGTAGGCTTTGGCGGTGAGCAACATCTTGCGCACGTCGGGGTGCACGATGATGGGGTCGGCCGGTTTGTCTTTGGCCTTGGTGCCCGACAGCGAACGCATCTGGATGCGGTCTTTGGCGTAGGCCAGGGCGTTTTGGTAGGCCACCTCGGTCAGACCCAGCGACTGGTTACCCACACCCAGGCGGGCGGCGTTCATCATCACGAACATGGCCGCCAAGCCCTTGTTGAGCTGGCCCACCAGGGTGCCGATGGCACCTTCCAGCACCATCTGGCAGGTGGAGTTGCCGTGGATGCCCATCTTGTGCTCGATACCACCGCAGTAGATACCGTTGCGCTTGCCCAGCGTGCCATCGGCAGCCGCATGGAACTTGGGCACGGCGAACAGGCTGATGCCCTTGCTGCCCACGGGCGCGTCCGGCAGGCGGGCCAGCACCAGGTGGACGATGTTGGCGGCCAGGTCGTGCTCACCGGCGCTGATGAATATCTTGTTGCCGGTGATGGCGTAGCTGCCGTCCGCCAGAGGCTCGGCCTTGGTGCGCAGCAGGCCCAGGTCGGTGCCGCAATGCGGCTCGGTCAGGCACATGCTGCCAGTCCACTCGCCACTGGTCAGTTTGGGCAGGTACAGGGCTTTTTGCGCGTCGGTGCCGTGGGCGTGCAGGGCCTCGTAGGCACCGTGCGACAGGCCGGGGTACATGGTCCAGGCCTGGTTGGCCGAGTTCAGCATTTCGTAGAAGCACTGGTTGACCACAAAGGGCAGGCCCTGGCCGCCGTAGGCCGGGTCGCAGCTCAGTGCCGCCCAGCCGCCTTGCACGTACTGGGCGTAGGCCTCCTTGAAGCCCTTGGGGGCGGTGACTTCGTGGGTCGTCTTGTCCAGCGTGCAACCCTCGGCATCGCCGCTGATGTTCAGCGGAAAAGCCACCTCGGAGGCGAACTTGCCACCCTCTTCCAGGATGGCACTGATGGTGTCGGCATCGGTATCCACGTGCTGGGGCATCAGCTTCAGGTCGTCGGTGACCTTGAGCACTTCGTGCATCACAAATTGCATGTCGCGCAATGGGGGGGTGTAAGTGGGCATGGTGACTCCTTGGATTTTTAAGAGGCTGTTTTCAGAGGGCTTTATGGCGCAGGAGGCTGTCCGTAGCGCGCCAGGAGGTTGGCAAAACCGGTATTGGCGCGGTCTACCGCGCCGGGATTTTTCAAAAATCGGTGCTCATAGTGCAACGACAAAATCAATCCGTGTATCTCGAAGGCGACTTGGCGCTCGTCGGCATCGGCGCGCAGGTCGCCGACCTCTTTGGCCTGCACCACGGCGCGGCAAAAGGCGGCCAGCCAGGCTTGTACCGAGTTGGCCAGCGCATCGCGCACCGGGCCGGGCCGGTCGTCGAATTCGACCGCGCCGCTGATGAAGATGCAGCCCGATTGCAGTTCGATGGCCACGCGTTGCATCCAGTTGGCAAACAGTGCTTGCAGCCGCGGCAAGCCGCGCCGGGCCTGCATGGCGGGGTAGAACACCTCGGCCTCAAACTGGCGGAAATACTCGCGGATGACGGAGATCTGCAGCTCTTCGCGCGAGCCGAAATGGGCAAACACGCCAGACTTGCTCATTTGAGTGACTTCGGCCAGTGCGCCGATGCTCAAGCCTTCGAGCCCAATGTGGCTGGCCAAGCCCAAAGCGGCCTCGATGATCGAGGCCTTGGTCTGGCGGCCCTTGAGCAAAGCGCGGCCATCCTGAGGGGCATCGCGGGCGACTTTTGCGGGGTGTTCGGTGAGGGCCATGGGTTTAAATTGAAAAATACGAACGGTCGTGCTATTTTTCTGAATTTAACCAGACTTAATTCCAAAAGTCTACCGATGGGACCGCATTTTTTGCGCCTGAGCGACAGGGTAAACCCATGGCCCCACAACGAAAAAGACCGCGGCAAAGCAGCGGTCTTTTCTAAGGCAAAAATTCAAATGCTACATATTTAATAGCTACTAGCGTAGGTTATACATGCGCTAGAGACCTAAAAAGCATAAAACTAACGCTCGGCTGCTATAGCTTGAAGGCCACCACTTCCTGGTGCTGCTCGCCCAGACCGTCGATTCCCAAAGCAATGGTGTCGCCCTTCTTCAGGAACTTCGGCGGCTTCATACCCATACCCACGCCCGGCGGGGTGCCGGTGGTGATCACGTCGCCGGGCATCAGGGTCATGAACTGGCTGACGTAGCTGACGATCTTGGCCACAGTGAAGACCATGGTTTTGGTGTTGCCGGTCTGCACGCGCTGGCCGTTCACGTCCAGCCACATGCCGAGTTTTTGCGGATTGGGCACTTCGTCGCGCGTCACCAGCCAGGGGCCGAGCGGGCCGAAGGTGTCGCAGCCTTTGCCCTTGTCCCAGGTGCCGGCGCGCTCCAGTTGGTATTCGCGCTCGCTGATGTCGTTGATGGTGCAGTAGCCCGCCACATAGTTGAGCGCATCTTTTTGCGACACGTAGCGTGCCTGGGTGCCGATGACCACGCCCAGCTCGACCTCCCAGTCGGTCTTTTTGGAGCCCTTGGGCAGCATGATCGGATCGTTGGGGCCCTGGATGCAGCTGGTGGCCTTCATGAACACCACCGGCTCGGGGGGAATCGGCAGGCCGGATTCGGCGGCGTGGTCGGCGTAGTTCAGGCCAATGGCGATGAACTTGCGCACGTTGGCCACCGGGCTGCCCATGCGCGGCTTGCCTTTAACCAGCGGCAGCTTGGCCGGATTCAGCTTGGCGATCTTGGCCAACGCGGCATCGCCGAGTTGGGCCGGGCCGATGTCTTTGAGCTCTTTGCTCAGGTCGCGCAGCTTGCCTTCGGCATCGATGAGGCCGGGCTTTTCTTTGCCGGGTTTGCCGTAACGAACGAGTTTCATACTTTATTTCCGTTGAAAAATGAGAAAAATCACCGCCCCTGCTTCAGCAAGAACGCACGCCCACCAGAAACACCGCAGAACTGGCTTTGCCAGGCTGCTGGTGTTGCCCCCTGCAAGGGGGTTGGCGAAAGATGCGAAGCACTGCAGCCTGGGGGTGTGCCAAATCAAATGGTCATGCCACCGTCGACAGAATACGTCTGCCCGGTAGAGAAAACGGATTCATCGCTGGCCAAAAATACCACGATGGGCACGATCTCATGCGCTTGCGCCAGTCGCCCCATGGGCTGGCGGTCTACAAACGACTGGCGGGCGGCCACGGGGTCGGGGAAGGCGTTGATGCGCTGGGTCAGCGACGGGGTGTCCACGGTGCCGGGCGCAATGGCGTTGCAGCGAATGCCTTTGGCCACGTAATCGGCGGCCACGCTCTTGGTCAGGCCGATCACCGCTGCCTTGGTGGTGCCGTAGACGCAGCGGCTCACCAGGCCCTTGATGCTGCTGCACACGCTGGCCATATTGATGATGCTGCCCGCGCCTTGCGCCAGCATGCGCGGCAAAGCGGCCTGGATGGCCCACATCTGCGCCTGCACATTGAGCAAAAAGGCAAATTCCAACTCGCTGTTTTGCACCTCCAGCACGGTGCCGGTGTGCACCACGCCTGCGCAGTTGAACAGCACGTCGATGCGCGGCATGCTGGCGACCAGGGCCTGGATGGCGGCCTGGTCGCGCACGTCCAGTGTCAGCGCGGTCACGTTGGCCACGCCCTCGTAGCTGGCCAGCAGCGCCGGGTTCACGTCGGTGGCCCACACCTGGGCACCCTCGGCCACCATGGCCAGCACGGCCGCCCGGCCGATGCCTTGCCCGGCGGCGGTGACCAGCGCGGTTTTTCCTGAAAGTCGCATGTGTAGCTCCAAAGAGTTGGGGTTTTGCCCGATGGGCGGTGTGGCAATATGTGGGATTATGAATTGGCCTTACCACTTTACCAATTAAGGCTAACCCTTAATCTTTTGAGCCTCCATGCCACTGCAACCCCTGGAACCCCAGCGCCTGTACCGCCAGATTGCCGACCAACTGCGCGCCGGCATGCTGTCGGGCGAATATGCCGTGGGCAGCCGACTGCCCGCCGAGCGCGAGCTGGCGGTGCAGTTGGGCGTGAGCCGCCCGTCGGTGCGCGAAGCGCTGATTGCGCTGGAGGTCGAGGGCTGGGTCGAGGTACGCACCGGCTCGGGCATCTACGTACTGGCGCGCAACCAGAGTGGCCAGGACAGCAAAGGCACGCCCGTGGCCGCCGCCGAATGGGGCCCGCTGGAGCTGATCCGCGCACGCCGCGTGGTGGAGGGCGAAACGGCGGCCCTGGCCGCCACGCTGGCGCAGCCCGAGCATCTAGCCGCGATGGAGCAGTCCCTGCAGACCATGCGCGAAGAGGCCGCCCTGGGCCAGCCCCCGCTGGAGGGCGACCGGGCCTTCCACTCGGCCATCGTGCAGGCCTGCGGCAACGCGGTGCTGGTGGAGACGGTGCACAGCTTCTGGGATGCGCGGCGCGGCCCACTGTTCACGCGATTGGGCGGCTACTTTGAAACCCCACGCTCCTGGCGCACCGCGCTGAAAGAACACCAGACCATCCTGGCCGCCATCCGCGCCCAGGACCCCGCCGCTGCCCGTGCCGCCATGCACGCCCACATGGACAAATCCCACCACCGCCTCAACGCCAGTTGGCAGCGAGCCAACCCCAGCTGATAAAAACACCCCACCATGACCACTGCCCCCTTCATCCGCCTCCACCCCGCCGACGACGTGCTCATCGCCCGCAGCCAGTTGCTCAGCGGGGCCACCGTGGAGGGCATCGCCGTCAGAGGCATGGTGCCGCCCGGCCACAAAATTGCCACCCACGCCATCGCCCCGGGCGCGCCAGTGCGGCGCTACAACCAGGTGATCGGCTTTGCCAGCCGCGCCATTGGCCCCGGCGAGCATGTGCACACCCACAACCTGGACATGGGGCCCGACAAGGGTGACTTTGCGCGCGACTACGCCTTTGGCGCCGATGTGAAACCCGCCGCGCCCCGGCAAGAAGCCTCGTTCATGGGCATACGCCGGGCCGATGGCCGGGTCGCCACGCGCAACTACATCGGCATTTTGAGCAGCGTCAACTGCTCGGCCACCGTGGCCCGCGCCATTGCCGCACACTTTTCGCGCCAGACGAATCCGGCGGCGCTGGCCGACTTTCCCCACATCGACGGCGTGGTCGCCCTGACCCACGGCACCGGCTGCGGCATGGACGGCGAAGGCCTGGGCCTGCAGCTGCTGGAGCGCACACTGGCGGGCTACGCCCGCCACGCCAACTTCGGCGCGGTGGTAGTCGTGGGCCTGGGCTGCGAGGCCAACCAGATCAGCGCCTGGCTGGCCCACAGCAGCCTGCGCGAGGGCGATACCCTGCGCACCTTCAACATCCAGGACACCGGCGGCACCCGGCAGTCGGTGGACAAAGGTATTGCCCTGGTCACCGGCATGCTGGCCAGCGCCAACGCCGTCACCCGCGAGCCCTGCAGCGCCTCGCACATCACCATCGGCCTGCAGTGCGGCGGGTCTGACGGCTACTCGGGCATCAGCGCCAACCCAGCCCTGGGCGCAGCGGTAGATTTGCTGGTGGCCCATGGCGGCACCGCCATCCTCAGCGAAACCCCCGAGGTCTACGGAGCCGAGCACCTGCTGACGCGCCGCGCCGTGGCCCCGGCCATTGCCGAAAAGCTGATTGCGCGCATCCGCTGGTGGGAGCACTACACCAAGATCAACGGCGGCGAGATGAACAACAACCCCTCCCCCGGCAACAAGGCCGGTGGGCTGACCACCATCCTGGAGAAATCGCTGGGCGCGGTGGCCAAGGGCGGCACCACCAACCTGGAAGGCGTGTTCGAGTACGCCGAGCCGGTGACAGCGCACGGCTTTGTGTTCATGGACACCCCCGGCTACGACCCGGTCAGCGCCACCGGCCAGGTGGCGGGGGGGGCGAATCTGATCTGCTTCACCACCGGCCGCGGCAGCGCCTACGGCTGCGCGCCCACGCCGTCGCTGAAGCTGGCGACCAACACCGCGCTGTGGAAGAAGCAGGAGGAAGACATGGACATCAACTGCGGCGAGATCATCGACGGCAGCAGCACGGTGCAGGCCATGGGCGAGCAGATTTTTGCGCTGATTTTGGCCACCGCCTCCGGCACGCACAGCAAGAGCGAGCAGCACGGCTACGGGCAGAACGAGTTCGTGCCATGGCAGGTAGGCGCAGTTATGTAGTCTTTTAGGCTTTTAACGTATATTCCACCTACGCTATTAGCTATAAAATAAATAGCATTCTATTTTTACAGACCCAGCATCAATTCCAGGTTCTGCACCGCCGCACCGCTGGCACCTTTGCCCAGATTGTCCAGCCGGGCGATCAGCACGGCGTGGTGGTGGGCGGCGTTGCCGAACACGCGCAACTCCATCTTGTTGGTGTTGACCAAAGCCGTGGCATCGAGCTTGCCGCTGTCGCCCGGGGCCTCCACCGTGACCCAGGTGCTACCGGCGTAGTGTTTCGCCAGGGCATCGTGCAGATCTTGCGCGCTGGGCTGGCCGGGCAGCAGGTCCAGGTGCAGGGGCAATTGCACCAGCATGCCCTGCGCGAAGTTGCCCACCGAGGGCACAAAAATCGGCCGCCGGGTCAGGCCGGTGTAACGCATGATTTCGGGCAAATGCTTGTGCGATAGGCCCAGCGCGTAGGTTTCGAACAGCGGTGCTTCGCCCTTTTCATAGGCCTCCATCATGCTGCGCCCGCCGCCAGAATAGCCGCTGACCGAAGGCAGTGCCAAGGCGCTGTCTGGGGCAATGAAACCGGCATCCACCAGAGGGCGGATCAGCGCAATGGCACCGGTGGCGTAGCAGCCGGGATTGCCCACGCGGTCGGCTTTGGCCACGGCTTCTTGCTGGCCCGCGGCCAGTTCAGGGAAGCCATAGACCCAGCCTGGTGCGGTGCGGTGGGCGGTGGATGCGTCGATGATCTTGGGCTTTTTGCCCGGCAGACTGTCGATCATGGCCACCGATGCGATGGCCGCATCGTCGTGCAGGCAGAGGATGACCAGATCGACCTCGGCCATCAGCGCGCGCTTGGCTTCGGGGTCTTTGCGCAACGCGGGGGCGATGCTGACCACCTCGATCTGCGGCATGGTTTGCAGGCGTTCACGGATTTGCAAACCGGTGGTTCCGGCTTCACCGTCGATAAAGACTTTAGGCATAAAAAGGCAGTAGGTAGGTGGAGAGGCAGGCCTGCGCCGTCAGCGGCGGGTCAGTTCGTTGCACTGCAACATGATACATTCCTAGGCTGACAGAACGGTGCCCTTTTGTGCAGTTTTACCTGTACAGACGGGCAAAAATCCATCCATTCCTGAGAGAGCCCTCATGAAGATTCACGAATACCAAGGCAAGGAAATCTTGCGCAATTTTGGTGTCCCGGTGCCCAGGGGCATTCCGGCATTCACCGTGCAAGAAGCGGTGGAAGCCGCCCAGAAACTCGGCGGCCCTGTGTGGGTGGTCAAGGCCCAAATCCACGCCGGTGGACGCGGCAAGGGTGGCGGCGTGAAGCTGGCCCGCTCGATCGAAGAAGTCAAGCAACTTGCTACCGAAATCCTCGGCATGCAGCTGATCACGCACCAGACCGGCCCCGAAGGCCAAAAGGTCCGTCGCCTGCTGATCGAAGACGGCGCTGACATCAAAAAAGAATATTACGTTTCCGCCGTGACCGACCGTGCGACCCAAAAGGTCGCCTTCATCGTGTCCAGCGAAGGCGGCATGGACATTGAAGAAGTGGCCCATTCCAGCCCCGAGAAAATCACCACCGATTTCGTCGATCCCGCTGTGGGCATGACGGAAGAACTGGGCAAGAAGTTGGCTGACGCGATTGGCGTGCCCGCCGGTTCCACCGCCCAGGCCGTGGACGTGCTGCAAAAACTGTACAAGATCTACATGGACACCGATGCGTCCCTGGTCGAGATCAACCCACTGATCCTCGAAGGCAACGGCAACATCAAGGCACTGGACGCGAAGTTCAACTTTGACCCGAACGCACTGTTCCGCCACCCCGAAATCGTGGCCTACCGCGATCTGGACGAAGAAGACGCAGCCGAAGTCGAAGCTTCGAAGTTCGACCTGGCCTACATCAGCCTGGACGGCAACATCGGCTGCCTGGTGAATGGCGCGGGCCTGGCTATGGCCACCATGGACACCATCAAGCTGTACGGCGCTGAGCCAGCCAACTTCCTGGACGTGGGCGGCGGTGCCACCCCCGAGAAGGTCACCGAAGCCTTCAAGATCATGCTGAAGAACCCCAAGGTCGAGGCCATCATGGTCAACATCTTCGGCGGCATCATGAAGTGCGACACCATCGCCACCGGCGTGATCACCGCCTGCAAGGCCGTGAACCTGTCCGTGCCACTGGTGGTGCGCATGAAGGGTACCAACGAAGACCTGGGCAAGAAGATGCTGGCCGAGTCCGGTTTGCCCATCATCAGTGCAGACACCATGGCCGATGCGGCCCAAAAAGTGGTGGCTGCTGTTAAAGCTGCTGCGTAAGGAACCTTTATGTCTATCTACATCAACAAAGACACCAAGGTCATCACCCAAGGTATTACCGGCAAGACCGGCCAGTTCCACACCGAAAAGTGCCAGGAATACGCCAACGGTAAAAACTGCTTCGTCGCAGGCGTGAACCCCAAGAAGGCGGGCGAGTCGATTTTCGGCATCCCCATCTTCGCCTCCGTCCAGGAAGCCGCCACCGATACCGGTGCCACCGTGTCGGTGATCTACGTGCCACCCGCCGGCGCCGCTGCCGCCATCTGGGAAGCCGTTGAGGCCGACCTGGATCTGGCGATCTGCATCACCGAAGGCATCCCGGTCAAGGACATGCTGGAACTTCGCAACCGCATGAAGGCCAAGGAAGCCGCTGGCGGCAAGAAGACCCTGCTGCTGGGCCCTAACTGCCCCGGTTTGATCACGCCAGAAGAAATCAAGATCGGCATCATGCCCGGCCACATCCACCGCAAGGGTCGGATTGGCGTGGTTTCGCGCTCCGGCACGCTGACCTACGAAGCGGTGTCACAACTGACCGAAATCGGCCTGGGCCAGTCCAGCGCCGTCGGCATCGGTGGCGACCCGATCAACGGTTTGAAGCACATCGACGTGATGAAGGCTTTCAACGACGATCCTGATACCGACGCGGTCATCATGATTGGCGAAATCGGTGGTCCGGACGAAGCCGAAGCGGCACGCTGGTGCAAGCTGAACATGAAGAAGCCTATCGTCGGCTTCATCGCAGGCGTAACCGCGCCCCCCGGCAAACGCATGGGCCACGCCGGTGCGCTGATCTCTGGCGGTGCGGATACAGCCGATGCCAAGCTGGCAGTGATGGAAGAGTGTGGTTTTACCGTCACGCGTAATCCGTCCGAAATGGCCAAGCTGTTGAAGGCTTTGCTGAAGTAAAGCAGTTTTGCGCTATGGTTTGGTAGCGCCTTCGGGTGTGCCAGACCACCCCTCAGGCTTGGTCCTGCGGTAATTCGCAGCACCAGGCCGTTGTTGTTTTGGGGCCCCTCCCCTTGTGTGTAGACGCGGCGCACTGAAGCGACCCCGTCTGTCTAATGTCTAAAGAAATCCATGGAAGAATTTCTCACCGCCCATTTTTGGCTGGCCGTAGGCCAGATCATCATGATCGACATCCTGCTGGGGAGCGACAACGCAGTGGTTATCGCCCTGGCCTGCCGTGGGCTCCCTGCACAACAGCGCACCAAAGGCATTTTGTGGGGCACTGTAGGGGCGATAGTCTTGCGCGTGGTGCTGATTGCATTCGCGTTGTCGCTGTTGCAAGTGCCTTATCTCAAGCTGGTGGGGGCCATTTTGCTGCTGTGGATCGGCATCAAGCTCTTGGTGCCCGAAGAGGATGGCGGACACGACAACATCCAGGCCAGTGACAAGCTGTGGAGTGCAGTCAAGACGGTGATCGTGGCGGATCTGGTGATGAGCGTCGACAATGTGATTGCCATCGCCGGTGCAGCGCAGGGCGCCGGAGAGACGCACCAGTTGCCGCTGGTGATCTTTGGCTTGCTGGTGAGTATTCCTATCATCATCGGTGGCAGCCAGCTTGTTCTCAAGCTGATGGACCGCTTCCCGCTGACCATCACCCTGGGCGGCATGCTATTGGGGTGGATTGCAGGCACCATGGCGTACTCGGATCCAGCGCTGGCGGCTTACCTGCCACAGGATAATAATGCAGCTTATGCCTTTGGCATCACCGGGGCACTGCTGGTGTTGGCATTGGGAAAATGGATGCAGCGCACATCGGCCCGCAAAGCTGTTTGATACAGTTCGCATTTATTTACATTTAAAAATGGCCTCTATGAGGCTATTTTTTCGGCCAAGTTGTAACAAAATACATCACAAGTGTGCGAAAGTCTCTTGCTACGGGTATACCCCTCTGTTACGGTTAGAAACTTCGTAGTGGCGCTATTCAGCCACGCAAATACCTCAGGCAAACACGCCTGACGAAGATGAAATCCCGCCCCTACCGCCACTTTTTTCAACAAAGTTAACCCGCTCAAAGATGATGTACGAGTTCTGCACGCAAACCCACGCCGGTTTATTGCGTGAAAATAATGAAGATGCCGTGGCTTTTGATGTGGCCAGTGGAGTGGCTGTTTTGGCCGATGGCATGGGCGGTTACAACGCAGGCGAAGTAGCCAGCAGCATGGCTACCGCCTTTATCCAGACTGAGCTAGGCCGCTGGTTGCTGGACGCAGGCCTGCAAGCCAATGGCAAAGAAGTGCGGCGCGCCATGGATATTTGTGTGCACAACGCCAACCTAGCCGTGTTTACTGCGGCCAACACGCATGAAGAATACGTGGGTATGGGAACCACGCTGGTGGTTGGGGTGTTCCAGGATTCCCGCTTGCTGGTAGGCCATATTGGCGATTCGCGCTGCTATCGCTTCCGGGACAACACCCTGGTGCAAATCACCAAAGACCATTCTTTGCTGCAGGAGCAGTTAGACGCCGGCCTGATCACCCCTGCACAGGCGGCGGTATCAACGAACAAAAATTTGGTGACCCGCGCGCTGGGCATCGAAGATGCAGTGATGCTTGAAGTGCACGAGCACACGGTCGAAGAAGGCGATGTCTATTTAATGTGCTCGGACGGACTGTCCGACATGGTGGACGATGTGCCGATCGCCCGTATTATGGAAACCGACGCGCCGCTGGAACAAAAAGCCCGCCAGCTCATCAGTATTGCCAATGCGCACGGCGGACGGGATAACATTACAGTGTTGTTGGCCCATGCCGTTGCAGGAATTCCCAAACGGGGTTTAATGTCCCGGCTGTTGGGCAATTAGCCCCTCTTATTACGATTGCCAAGTCTATGAACCGCCACAGGAGCCGAGCATGCCGAAACTGATCGTGTCGATCGACGGTGTGGTCATCAAAGAAGTGCAGTTGACCAAAGACAGAACGACTTTGGGTCGGCGGCCTTATAACGACATCGTTATCGACAATTTAGCGGTCAGCGGCGAGCATGCAGTGGTGTTGATGGTCGGGCATGAAGTGCACCTTGAAGACCTCAATAGCACCAACGGCACCTACATCAACGGCAAAGCTGCACGCAAACAGATTTTGCAAAACAACGACCTGGTGGAAGTGGGCAAGTACAAGCTTAAGTTCATCAACGAGGCCACCGAAACCGGCTTTGAGAAAACCACCATGGCACGGCCTGGCATGCTGGGCACGCCACACGTGCCATCCGGCTCGGGCAACCTGAACCGGCGTGCCACCGACCACTCGGCCGCCATGCCTTTGGCAGGCACAGAAACCATCACACTGAGCCACGCCGCCATCAAGGTACTGACCGGTGCCGCTGCCGGACGCGAAGTTACGCTGACCAAGGTGGTCACCACACTGGGCAAACCAGGCGTGGCAGTCGCCGCCATCACCCGCCGCCCCCACGGGTATGTGGTGGGGCATGTGGAAGGCGCAGAACTGCCCACCCTGAATGCCACCCCGATCGGAGCAACGCCTGTGGCCCTCAAGCATGGTGACGTTTTGCAACTGGCGGGCACACAGATGCAATTTATCCAGCCGTGACCGGGCTGCGCCGCAGCGGATGGGGCGGCTAATGCGCGCGCTGCTGCAACACTGGCCCCGGGTTCTCGTGACCCTGATTCCCGTGATATTCGCCTTGTTGCATGCAGTGGGAACCTTGCAGCTAGGGGTTCTGCAGCACCTGGACAACATCATTTTTGATGCGCGCCTGCGGGCCACCATGCCCCGCACCCTGGACGAGCGCATTGTCATCGTGGACCTGGATGAAAAAAGCCTGACCGAACTGGGCTGGCCCTGGAGCCGCAACAAGCTGGCCGCACTAGTCAACGCCCTGTTTGAACGCCAAAAAATTCGCCTCCTGGGTTTTGACGTAGTGTTTGCCGAAACAGACGAAAGTTCGGGCCTGGCACAGTTACAACAACTGGCACGCCACCAGTTGCGCGACCAACCCGGTTTTGCCGAGGCCGTACAGCAACTGCGCGGCACACTGGACTTTGATGCCGCTTTTGCCCGATCGCTGCGCAATCGCCCTGTAGTGCTGGGCTACTACTTCAGCAGCGACCGCGATGGGCGGACCTCGGGTGTCTTGCCGGCCCCGGTGGTAGATGCGGCGGCGCTGCAGGGCCGGCACATGGGGCTGACGTTCTGGAGCGGCTACAACGCCAATATCGACACCATTGCAGCAGCGGCCCCCAACGCCGGATTCTTCAACGCCATTACCGATGCAGATGGCGTGGTCCGCTCCCTGCCTCTGTTGGCTGAGCACCAAGGGCGCTACTACGAGTCCTTGTCATTGGGTATGTTTCGCCTGTTGACGGGTCTGCCCAGCGTGACACCTGGTTTTTCCCACGACAGTTTGGGGGTAGCCCAGCTAGAAAACCTCCTTCTCCAACACGGCAGCCAGCAGCAGGCCATTCCCATGGATGCACGCGGTGCGGTATTGGTGCCTTTTCGAGGTACCGGTGGCCCGGACCGGACGCGTGGCGGCTCGTACCGCTACGTATCGGCCGCCGATGTCCTGGCCCACCGCTTACCCGACGGCAGTTTGCGAGACAAAATTGTGCTGGTAGGCACCACGGTACCCGGTCTGCTGGATTTGCGAGTAACCCCCGTGGGCGAAACCTACCCCGGCGTAGAAATCCACGCAAATGTCTTGTCTGGCCTGATGGACGGCAATATCGCCGTCAAGCCCGACTACGCCGTAGGCTACGACATCCTGGTGCTCCTGCTGGCCGGACTAACCCTGGCCTGGGCGCTGCCGCGTCTGTCCGCTCTCAGAGCCGTCGCTCTCAGTATGGGCGTACTGGTACTGGTGGTTGGCCTGAATGGGGCGCTGTACCTCGGCCACGGCCTGGTGCTGCCGCTGGCCGCCGCGTTATGGATGGTGGTAACCGCATCGGTGCTGAACATGGCGTATGGCTACTTTGTCGAAAGCCGCTCCAAACGCGAACTCGCCCACTTGTTTGGCACGTACGTACCGCCAGAGCTGGTGGACGAAATGCTCAAACACCCCGATAGCTACACCATGCGCGCCAGCAACCAGGAGCTGACGGTGATGTTTTGCGACATCCGGGGCTTTACACAGATGTCCAAGAACATGGAGCCGCTGCAGTTGCAGGCGGTGCTCAACGGCGTATTCAGTCGCCTCACCACGCAGATCCGCACCCACCGCGGCACCATCGACAAATACATGGGCGACTGTGTCATGGCCTTCTGGGGGGCACCGGTTGCCACCGCTGACCATGCCCACCTGTCGGTCCAGGCGGCACTGGATATGGCGCAGGCCGTGCAGCAATTGAACAGCGAGCACCGCAGCCGCGACATCCCAGAAATCAGTATCGGCATTGGCCTGAACACCGGCAGCATGTGTGTCGGCGACATGGGCTCCAACATCCGGCGCAGTTACACCGTGATCGGTGATGCCGTCAACCTAGGTGCCCGGCTGGAAGGTTTAAGCAAAATCTACGGAGTCGCCATCGTCGTCAGCGCATCCACCCGGGCACAAGCGCCCAAATGTGTTTGGCAAGAACTGGATAAAGTCCGCGTCAAAGGCAAAGAGCAGGCCGTCGCCATCTACACCCCGTTGGCTGTAATGGATCCCATCGCACCCTCGCTGGCGGACGAACTCCACCTGTGGAATAGCTTCCTGGGCTACTACCGCATACAAAATTGGGCCATTTTCGAGCTGCAAATAATGAAATTACAGGGCATGGATGCGACAAAATACCTTTATCGCCTTTATGCTGAACGGGTTGCCTCCATGCGCGTGTTGCCGCCAGATCCCGCATGGGATGGCGCTACAAATTTTGAAACCAAATAAAGGGTGTCGTCATGAAAGTCCGCGTGCTGGGATGCTCTGGTGCCATCGCTAAAGACTGCAAAACCACGTCGTTCCTGGTGGATGCCGATGTACTCATCGATGCAGGCACGGGTGTTGGTGATCTCACTCTGACCGAGATGTGCGCCATCAACCACGTCTTTCTGACCCACTCCCACCTCGACCATGTCGCTGCGCTGCCGTTGATGGTCGATGCCGTCGCCTCCCAACGCACCGCTCCCCTCAAGATCTACGCACTGGCCGGCACCATCGCTGCGCTGAAAGCGCATATTTTCAACAACGTGATCTGGCCCGACTTCAGCGTGATCCCCACCGTTGCCGCGCCGTTCATCAGCTTCCATGAAATCACCGTCGGTGAAACCACCTTGATTACGGGCAAAACCGTCGAAGCCCTGCCCGCCGTGCACACCGTGCCCGCCGTGGGCTACGCCGTTTCAGCGGGCGGGCCATGCTGGGTGTTTACCGGCGATACCGAGCGCAACCCTGCGTTCTGGCAGCGACTGGAGCAGCTCGACGTAGCCATGCTGGTAATAGAAACCGCTTTCAGCAACCGCGAAAAAGACCTGGCCCGCCGCAGCCTGCACCTGTCGCCCGTTGCGCTGGCCGAAGAGCTAGAAGGCATTAATCCGCACAAACAATTCCCCATCTTCATCACCCATACCAAACCCTTTGAGACAGAACTGATCATGGACGAGATCGCCGAGTTTGACGGCGCACTGCCTGCGGGGCGGCATGTACCGCATGACATTCGGTGGTTGAAGGCGGGACAGGCGTTTGAGGTGTGAGCCGAACTCACGTGCCAAAAATGTCTCCTATGTTTATAGAACCACCACCCGGGTGACAAAAATGTCTTTGGTGCCCTACAAAAAAACCCAGAAACCATGGGCAATAGCTGAGAATTTTAGCCAATCAGGGCAGCTAGGAACACAAAATAGATTGGCACGGTATATGCTTAACTACTACGTATCAACATTTACTCTAGGAGCATTCATGAAGCGTTCTATGCAACAAGGTTTTACCTTGATCGAACTGATGATCGTCGTGGCGATCATCGGTATTTTGGCTGCAGTGGCTCTGCCAGCGTACCAAGACTACACCGTGCGCGCCAAGGTAACGGAAGTGATTTTGGCTGCATCATCCGCAAAAACTGTGATTTCGGAAGCCACGCAAGTGAACGGCGGGATGCCTTTGACAGCAAGCGTCGCAGTAGCGACCCAATCCTCTAAATATGTGAGTTCGGTCTCTTACATCTCGACAGTTTCTACCTCTGGTATCGTCATTGCATCTGCCCAAGGCGAAGCCAAGATCACTGGCTCCAACATTATTTTGACGGGTAATATCGAGCCAACGACCAATCAAATTATTTGGACATGCTCTGGTTCGATTGCATCAAAATACCGTCCTGCTAGCTGCCAAGGCTAATAAGACTCGGTACATCAGAGCCTCCCTCGGGGGGCTTTTTTTATGAGCATTCGCTTTACGCGCAACGCGCTCCCATCAAACTTTAGCTCTGAATCACTTTGACTTCTAGAGAACCGCTCCCTCCCCTCTGGTTAGGTTTATGGGTGCTGCTCCTGGCAATGGCGTGGCTACTCCCTAACCACTACTACCCTTGGGCGACATTTCACAGCGACGCGTGGTTAGCCGTGATGTTTGCCATTGCCGCGATCCCCGTAATCGGATGGTGCTCTAACAAGGTGCAATGGCACAGCTTACCCATTGTGATTGCCTTATTGGCAACGGTACCGTTTATACAGTTCGGGCTGGGCATGCTGCCTTTTAGCGGCCAAGCATGGGTGTGTACAGCCTACATTTTAGGATTGCTGTTAACGATGCTGATGGGAGCACGGTGGGAAGCCGCAACCCCTGGACGAGCAGCTGATGGCTTGTTTCTCGCAGTGGGGATCGCATCGTTGGTATCGGTCGGACTGCAATTACGACAGTGGCTGGGTCTCGAATTCGAGGTCGATTCAATGCAGGTTTGGATGGCTGAGTTCTCACCTGGCCGCCCTTCCGCTAATTTGGGGCAACCAAATCAATTAGCCACTTTATTGCTTTGGGGTTTGCTGGCCAGCGCCTGGGGTTTAGTAAGAGGAAAAATAAAGCCCTTCAGTGCCGTGTTGATGGCGATGTTCATCTTGTTTGGCATTGTGCTGACCCAGTCACGCATAGCCTTCATAGCGCTACTCGCGATATGCCTAGCCGCGTGGATTTGGCGTCGCTTTCTGCCTGCCCGCAGCCCGTTGGTCGTCACCTTACTGTTGTTATATTTTGCAGTTTGCACTCTATCTTTGCAGAGCTTGAGTGACTTACTGGGTCTGGATTTGCAGATTCGCTCAGTTTCGTTAGGTGGTGCTTCAACGCAACTAAGGCTCAAAGCCTACAGCTTGTTTTTAGATGCCGCGTGGCAGCACCCTTGGTGGGGTTATGGCTGGAATCAATTGGCGGTAGCGCAGCTTTCGGTGGCACAAAACCATCCCACCTTAACGTCCTTCTTTATACATTCGCACAATTTGTTTCTGGACTTGGTGCTGTGGTGTGGAATTCCTATTGGAGGCCTGGCCTCGCTGGCACTTTTAGGATGGTTGCTGCGTGGACTCCGGCGTGTAGCCAACGCCGAAGATGCCATATTGATGCTGTTTTTAGTGGCAGTCGGATTGCACGCTATGGTGGAGCTGCCTTTGCACCACGCCTATTTACTTTTACCAACAGGGTTGGTGATGGGTATGTTGAATGAACGCCAGCGCAACCCTGTCGTGTATGCATCCAGTCGATGGACTGTGCTGACACTGCTGCTAGGGACTACGCTTTTACTGTTAGCCATCATGAGAGACTATCTGCACGTGGACGAAAGCTTTAGAACCTTTCGCATGGAAGCTGCACGAATCGGTCGATTACCTCCAGGCAAACCGCCCAATGTATGGTTGTTAAACGATATGCGTGAATTTATCCTCTATGCGCGCAAAGGCGTAGAGCCGGACATTAGCGTTGCTGACGCGGAAAAACTGCATGACGTTGCCTTGAGTTTTCCTACACCGTCCAATTTGTTTAATTTTGCCAAAGCACTGGCCTATCTTCACAAGCCGGAAGAAGCCACAGTATGGATAGAAAAAACCCAAAAGGTCCAGCCTCAAGAGTTTGACCGTGACCTCCGGGCCGCCTGGGAATCGCAAGCCCGCACGCAACCAGCCATGGCTGCGGTGAAATGGCCGCCATTAGAAAAAGAAGCGCCCCTCCCTAGTGTCGAAGCAGCATCCAAACCCGGTCAAAAATAAACAAATAAATCATTATTGACGTTTAGGCCCTCCGCACTCCTTTAATGCCTCCAACTATCACCCCCCGTCCCTGGGCATTCCTCGCCACCCTCCTCCTAGCCCTCCCCTGGCTCAACCCTTTCGGCCCTGGACCGATGGCATCTATGGTGCCGTGGCTGGTGGCGCTGGGTTCGGTGGCGGGGCTTATGGGGGTGCAGGCGGTTTGGCGGCCTGCCCGGCTACCGGCGGGGACCTCCGGCTGGGCCGATGCCGCCGCCCTTGGCTGGCTGTGGGCGGGGGCGTTGAGCGGTGCCATCGGCACGGTCCAATACTTTGGCCTGAGCGCGCCGCTGGCACCGTGGGTCAACACTACGCTGCTGGGCGAGGCGTTTGGCAATTTACGCCAGCGCAACCAATTTGCCAGTCTGACCCATATCGCGTTGGCCGCCTTGCTGTGGTGGGTAGTGCAAGTGCGGCCCAAGGCGGTCCAGCCCGCAGCACGGAATCTGGCGTTGGCGTTGGCTATCCTGCTGGGGATAGGCAATGCTGTGTCGTCCTCCCGCACCGGCTTGCTGCAGACTGTGCTGGTCGTGGCGATGGCAGTGGGCTGGGGCGGTTTGCACCAACCCGCAGTACGCCGGGTGCTGCTAGCGTTTGTGCTGGCCTACGGGCTGGGCCTGCTGGTGCTGCCGACGCTGGTGGGGCTGGATACGGGTGCCTGGGCGCGGCTGCGGGAAGGCGATGCGCTGTGCTCCAGCCGCCTGACGCTGTGGCACAACGTGCTGACGCTGATTGCCCAGCATCCCTGGCTGGGCTGGGGCTGGGGCGAGTTGGACTACGCACACTACATCCATCTGTACGACAGCCCGCGGTTTTGCGATATTTTGGACAACGCGCACAACCTGCCGCTGCATCTGGCCGTAGAGCTGGGTGTGCCGGTGGCTGTGCTGGTCTGCGGCCTGCTGCTGTGGTGGGTGATGCGCGCAAAACCCTGGGCCGAAACAGATGCCTCCCGACGCATGGCCTGGACGGTGCTGGCGGTGGTGGGCTTGCACAGTTTGCTGGAGTACCCGCTGTGGTACGGCCCGTTCCAGATCGCAGTGGGCATGTGCGTGATTTTGCTGTGGCGCAGGCAGAATGTTATTTTTATAAAAAATAGGGCTCTAGCGCATATTCTGCCTGCACTATTAGCTATATTTTTAATAGCAATATGCATGTACACAGCCTGGGACTACCGCCGTGCCAGCCAGATCTACCTGCCGCCCGCATCCCGCGAGCCGGCCTACCGAGAAGACCCGCTGGCGCAAGCGCGCAACACCTGGCTGTTCCAAAACCAGGTGCAGTTTGCCGAGCTCAGCATCACGCCCCTGACCCAGGCCAACGCGCGGGTGCAGTACCAGCAGGCATTGAAGCTGCTGCATTTTTCACCCGAGCACCGGGTGATTGAGCGGGTGATCGACAGCGCGATGCTGCTGGGGCTGGACGATGTTGCCGTGTTCCACATGCAGCGTTTCAAAGCGGCATTTCCCGAGGCCTATGCCGCCTGGCTGGCAGACCGCAGGCCGAAACTGTAGGCCAGGCCAGGCGCTTTAGAGCTTGTTGAATTCCACAATGCTGTCCACAAACTCTTTGATCGTCTGCGCCGCCTTGGTTTCGATCGAGGTGAATTCCACCGGGCATTTGTACTCGCCGTGGAGCTCGGTCACCCGTAGCACCTTGGCGTAAATTTCGGTCAGCTCCCGGCCCATCAGGGACAGCGACAGGGTGATCTTGATGTCGTCAAACGGGGCCAGGGCCACCGGGCTGATGACGAACATGCCCCCATAGCTCAAGTCGGCAATCCGGCCGATGTGCTCCTCGGGCAGGACGGATTTGCCTTTCAAAATCTGGTAGGCCAGCGGCATGTCCACCTCGACACGCGGGCTGTTGCGCACCTCGCGTTTGGGTGCGATGAGAGGGTGCAGGCCACGCAAGGCCAGCAGCTCGACCATGCGCACGTTGCCTTTTTTGCCTTTGACCTGGACATCGTTGATGTCACCAATGTCGATGAAGTCCCGGGCCTGCTGGTAGGTGCTTTCGCTGAGCAAAATCTGCCCGCGCAGGCTGTGCGCCTCAACGCGCGAGGCCAGGTTCACTTGGTCGCCAATCACCGTGTATTCGCTGTGCAACCGGGAGCCCAGATGGCCGACCACCACGTCGCCGGTGTTGATGCCGATGCCCATGTACAGCGCAGCCATGTCGTGCAGCTTGTTTTCGGCGTTGATCTCGTCCATGGCCATTTGCATTTCAATGGCGCAGGCCAGCGCGGCCTCGATGTCGTTGGGCAGGGCATGGGGCGCACCAAACAGCACCATGATCGCGTCGCCCATAAACTTGTCGATGCTGCCGCCGTGGCGCAGGATGATTTCAGTCATGCGCGACAGGTAGCGGTTTAGCGCGGCCACCATGTCCATGGCCGAAAACTTTTCGGCAATCGCGGTGAAACCGCGCAGGTCGGACAACAGAATCGTCACCCGGCGGGTTTCGCTGTCGGTGGCGTGCTGGGTTGCGTCGTCAATGGCTTCGGCAATCGCCTGATGGCGAGCTTCGGCGCCCAAGAGGGCCAAGGGGTTGGCGGGCTCACAGATAGCCATGAGCCGCGCGATGAGTTCTTGCCGGTTGACGTGCTTCACAGGGAGCCTCTGGCGGTAGAAATTTGTAACAGAATACCAGACACTTTGGTGGCCGTGTCGCCAGCAGCAGCGGCTATGTAGATGCCGACTGCGCCACAAAACTACCCGACTTGCCGCCGTGCTTTTCCACCACCCGCACGCCCTGCACGACCATGCCGCGGTCTACCGCCTTGCACATATCGTAGATGGTCAGCAGGGCGATTTGTACAGCGCACAGGGCCTCCATCTCCACGCCGGTGGGGCCTACGGTTTCCACGGTGGCGGTGCACACCACGGCGGCGGGCTCCGGCACCAACGCAAAGTCCAGCGCCACCCGGGTTAACGCCAAAGGATGGCACAAGGGCACCAGATCACTGGTCTTCTTGGCCGCCTGGATGCCGGCAATGCGTGCAATGCCCAGCACATCGCCTTTTTTGGCCGTGCCGCTCTCTATCAGGGCCAGCGTGGCGGACAGCATCTCGATGCGGCCGGTGGCGACTGCCGTGCGGTGGGTGTGGGCTTTGGCGGCCACATCGACCATGTGGGCTTGGCCGTGTGCGTCAAAATGGGTCAGGGTAGGCATGCGGATCACAATCTGGATTTACTGAACGTTTATGGCAGAGCTGCATCATACGGATGGACCGTTGGCCGCAGCACTCGCCCATGGAACTCATCTTGACATTTAAATTTATAAGAAATAAGGCTCTGGCGCAGGTAACTCATACGCCTATAGCTCTTATATTAATAGCAAGCATGGCCCTGGGCCCGCAGACGGCTATGGCACAGGCGCGGGCTACCCCCGCCGCCCAGCTGCCCAGCTTGGGCGACGGCAGCAGCATGACCACCAGCGCCGAACGCCGCCTGGGTGAGCGCATCGCCCGCGAGATCTACCGCGACCCCGACTACGTGGACGACCCGGTGCTGGTTGAATACGTGCAAAGCATCTGGCAACCCCTGCTCACAGCCGCCCGCCAGCGCGGCGAACTCACCGAAGAACTCGACCAGCGCTTCGCCTGGGAGGTGCTGATGGGTGCCGACCGCACCATCAACGCCTTCGCCCTGCCCGGCGGCTACCTAGGTCTGCACCTGGGCCTGGTGGGCGTGGTCACCAGCCCGGACGAGCTGGCCTCGGTGCTGGGGCACGAGCTCAGCCACGTCACCCAGCGGCATATTTCGCGGATGATGGAGTCGCAAAGCAAAGCCATGCCGTGGATGATCGGGGCCATGATTCTGGGTGTGCTGGCCGCCAGCAAAAGCCCGGATGCAGCCAATGCCGTGGTCATAGGCGGGCAGGCCGCGGCAATGCAAAACCAGCTCAACTTCTCGCGCGACATGGAGCGCGAGGCTGACCGCATCGGCTACGGCGTGATGACCCAGGCAGGTTTTGATCCCATCGGTTTCGTCAGCATGTTCGAAAAGCTGCAGCAGGCTTCGCGCATCGGCGACAACGGCTCGCTGCCCTACCTGCGCACCCACCCGCTGACCACCGAGCGGATTGCCGACATGCAGTCGCGCCAGGCCCTGGATGCACGCCCCGTGCACGCCCCGCCCAGCGCCCTGCACGCCATGATGGCCGCCCGCGCCCGCGTGCTGGCCAACCCCGGCGTAGACATGCTGCGCGCCTGGGTGGCCGAAGCCAAGGCCGTGCACCCCACCGGCCCGGCCGTGGACGTGCGCAGTGTCGGCGTGCTGTACGCCGGGGCCTTGTCGGCCCTGCACCAGCGCGACTTTGCCATGGCCCGCAACCTGGTTGCCCGGCTGCAGGCCTTGACCACCACCGACCCCGCGTTGGCGCGCATCAGCAGCCTGCTGGCCGCCGAGATTGAATGGGGCGCAGGCGATGTGGCCGCAACCGCCGCCTTGCTGAACCTGCAAGCGCCGGGTCGGCCTGAGCTGGTGCTGGGCTCGCAAGTGCGCACCCGCATGGGCCAGGCACCCGACGCGATTGCCCGCTTGCAGCCTTGGGTGGCACTGCACCCACGCGATGGCACGGCCTGGCAACTACTCGCCACCGCCTACACAGCCCAAGGCCAGGCATTGCGGGCGATCCGCGCCGAAGCCGAAGCCCAGGTAGCCCGGCTGGACTACGCCGGGGCGATGGACCGCTTTCGCGCCGCGCAAGACTATGTGCGCAAGCCGCCAACCGGCAGCGGGCCGATGGATGACATCGAAGCCTCCATCATCGACACCCGCACGCGGCAAATCCAGGCCCTGCTCATAGAGCAAGCACTGGACAAATCAAACAACTGAGTCGATGACGATGCCCAGGGCCGAATACAGCAGCGAGCCAATCAAAGCCGCAGCAAACCCGGTCACATGAAAGCCCGCCAGCAGGCCCGAGGCAGACCAGAACATCAGCGCGTTCACCACAAACAAGAACAGCCCCAGCGTGAGGATGGTGACCGGTAGCGTCAACACCACCAGCACCGGCCGTAGCACCGTGTTAAGCAGACCAATCACCAGCGAGGCGATCAGTGCGGCAGTGAAGTTATGCACCTGCACCCCGCTGTAGAGATGGGCCACCAGAAGCAATGCGGCCGCGCTGAGCAGCCATTTAAAGATAAGTTTCATGGAGTGAAGAATAGCAGCCCGTCTGTTCGCTAGCAGGCTTAGTGGCCTGCATCCCACAAGGTTTAGCGTCCTTACTACAAAGGAAGGAAGTTTCAACTTCTGGCGTTGTGATAGTGCACCGTATTGGGCTGCGCAAGCAACTTGTGCGCTTAAGATGCGGGACTTGTATAGATGTTTCTACCGAATAAAATGAACTTTACTTCGCCAGGGTTTTGATAAGGTTGCACCGCGGCAGCCACCTGGGTAAAGAGGGTAAAGACCCTTCGCAGGGCGGAAACACAACTACGCGCATATACCTAGCTAAGTTAATATGAGTGCCCAAATGGTGCCCGGCGCAGACTATGCATCTACTTATAGCTAACAAATCCCCTCAGTGACTGAATCCACCCCCACACTCTCCGGCAAGCAACCATCCCGTAGCCTGGTCGCACGCATCAAAGGCATTAACAAGTTATTTGCGGCCACCGTACTACTCCCGACCGCATTAGCCGTGCTGTACTTTGGGCTTATTGCGTCAGACGTCTACATCTCTGAATCACGTTTTGTGGTGCGCAGCCCGCAAAAACAAGCCTCGGCGGGCATTGGTGCCCTACTGCAAGGGGCTGGGTTTAGCCGCTCTGCAGACGACACCTATTCCGTACATGACTACATCACATCGCGTGACGCGCTCAAGCAGCTCAACGCATCCTTCGGCCTGACCAACATCTACGGCAGCCCTAGCGTCGATATTTTTAGCCGCTTTGCCCCCTTGGGCACGGATGAAAACTTCGAAGCCCTGCACCACTATTACCAAAAGCACATAAATGTCGAAGTCGATGCGTCGTCTTCCATCTCCACCTTGAAGGCCTATGCCTACACCGCAGCAGATGCGCACCGCATCAACGAAAAGCTGCTTGAATTGAGCGAAAGGCTGGTCAACCAGCTCAACGAACGGGGTCGGCAAGACATGATCAAGTTCGCTACGGCGGAAGTGGACATTGCCGAGGCCAAAGCTAAAGCGGCCACACTGGCAGTGTCCAAGTTTCGGGGCCAAAAAGGCGTATTTGACCCAGAACGCCAATCGGCCCTGCAGTTGCAATTGGTTTCCAAACTGCAAGACGAGCTGATTTCCACCAAAACCCAACTCGTGCAGATCCGGGCGCTCACTCCCGACAACCCCCAAATTCCCAGCCTGCAAAAACGCGTGGACACCCTGCAGTCTGAAATCAATAGCGAGACCGCCAAGGTAGCGGGCGACGGCGGTCAGTCTCTATCCAATACCTCGGCGGACTACGAACGCCTGTCACTGGAGCGCCTGTTTGCCGACAAGCAACTAGGTGCCGCCATGGCCTCGCTAGAACAAGCCCGCAATGATGCCCAACGTAAACAATTCTACCTGGAGCGCATCGTGCAAGCTAGTCTGCCCGATGTAGCCACCGAACCCCGCCGCGTGCGCAGCATTTTGGCGACTCTACTAATAGGGCTGATTACATGGTCCATCCTGACAATGCTGCTGGCAGGTGTGCGTGAGCATCAAGACTAAAGGTAAGCACAGTGACAACTAGCACTTCTTTACGGCGTTCATTCGCAATCCAAATTCGGGTAATCGGCGCACTCTTGATGCGCGAAGTCTTAACGCGCTATGGTCGGCACAACATCGGTTTTTTGTGGCTCTTCGTTGAACCCATGATGTTCACGTTAGGTGTTACCGCACTATGGACAGCAGCAAAAGCAACCCACGGATCTAATATTCCAATCGTGGCATTTGCATTAACGGGTTACTCTTCAGTTTTACTCTGGCGTAATATGCCGAGCCGTACAGTTGGGGCAATTACACCCAACTTGGCGTTGATGTACCACCGCAATGTGAAAGTTATTGATGTTTTTCTATCGCGTCTTGTACTTGAGGCGATGGGCGCAGGCATTTCTTTTGTTGTACTAGGATTGGTATTTACCACTATTGGCTGGATAAAACCACCAGAAAATATATTACAGGTTTTATTTGCCTGGTTGATGTTGGCTTGGTTTGGCAGCTCGATCGCTATATTGGTTGGGTCATTAAGTGAGCGCTCCGAAATAGTCGAAAAACTTTGGCATCCTGCTATGTATCTTCTGTTCCCTCTGTCTGGAGCTGCATTTATGGTGGACTGGCTGCCGCCAATTGCGCAGGAAGTGGTTTTACTTCTTCCAATGGTACATGGGGTTGAGTTGCTGCGTGAAGGATACTTTGGCTCTACTGTGCATGCCCATTACGACATAGCTTACATGGCAAGTATTTGTCTGGTTCTTACACTTTTTGGTTTTGCACAAGAGCGCTATATCAGCCGCCGGGTAGCACCTGAATGATTGAACTTACTAACGTAGTTAAATGTTATCCTACGCGGCATGGTCCGGCCACAGTACTTAATGGTATTAATTTACAAGTCGCTCGTGGAGAGAAGGTAGGTATCTTAGGACGCAATGGTTCTGGAAAATCAACGTTAATTCGTATGGTCAGTGGTGCTGAGCGGCCGACTTCTGGCCATGTTAGCCGGACAATGAGTGTCTCTTGGCCTATTGCGTTTGGCGGTGCATTTCAAGGCACATTGACCGGACTAGATAATCTGCGGTTTATATGCCGAGTCTACGATACTAGCACCGAAGACAAAATTCCTTATGTAGAAGAATTTTCAGAGTTAGGCCGCTACCTGCGCGAACCAGTGAAGTCGTATTCATCCGGTATGCGTGCCAGGTTAGCTTTTGCCATCTCTATGGTTATTGAGTTTGATTGTTTTTTAATTGATGAAATCGTGGCAGTAGGTGATGCCCGGTTTCACGAAAAATGTCGCATTGAGCTATTTGAAAAACGCAAAGACCGTGCACTGATTCTTGTATCGCACGATCCCGGCTACGTACGAGAACACTGCCAGCATGCGGCAGTACTCGTAAAAGGCAGCTTAACAACGTTTACAAACGTAGATGAAGCTTTTGCCTTCTATACTGAGCATGCTGCAGAATAACTCATTTCTACCATGACGCAGGTTTTACAGCGTATAGCACTCCAGCTATTACCGCCAAATTATTGGCGTAATCAGTTTTCAGGTTTAAAGTTACAACCAAAACTTGATAAAACTTCCCCACATCAGCTGTTGGTCGATGTGTCAGTAATTGTGTTAAGTGATGCGCGTACAGGTATTCAGCGCGTAGTTCGCAATATTTACAAGCAGCTTTTATTAAATCCCCCAAATGGCTACCAAGTATTACCTATAGCAGCTAGCAAAAGTCAAGGCTATCAATATATCCAGTCTGATTTTTTAGAAAACTACACTGTACTTACTGAAGCAAAATCATTAGCTTCGACCGTACAGGTAAAAGAAGGTGATATATTTTTTGGTCTCGACCTAGCTGCGCGCATAGTGCATAGCCGCATAGCCGACTTGCTAGCTTGGAAGCGACAAGGAGTGCGCCTCGTTTTTATGGTGTATGACCTTTTACCTGTACTGCATCCGGACTGGTTTAACCCGCGTAATACCTACTATTTAGCCCGTTGGTTGCGGACCATAGCTGTGCTGGCAGATGACGTTGTTTGTATATCACGGACAGTTCAAATGGACTTAAATACTTGGACAACCCAAAAATGGGGAGTTTCCTGTGTTGGCAAAACATCGATGGCTAGTCACATAATCAAACTGGGTGCTGATGCGGTAGAACCTTCTAAAAATGAAACCCAAGGTATAGAAGAGAGTCTCAATAAATTATCACTTGGCTCGGGCAAAGTAGTATTAATGGTTGGCACCCTCGAACCAAGAAAAGGTCATGAGGATGTCCTCAATGCATTTGAAATCTTGTGGGCCAAAGGCAACTCTACCCAACTAGTTATTGCTGGTAAGAAAGGTTGGAAAATCGATGGTTTTATAGACCGTATTCAAAACCATCCAGAGTTAAATAGGCGTATGTATTGGGTCGATAGTCCTAGTGAAATTGGTTTATTAGGACTATATAAGCGATGCAATGGTCTGATAATGGCGTCGAAGGGTGAAGGCTTTGGACTCCCCCTAATTGAGGCTGCGTTACACCACAAGCCCGTTCTTGCACGCAATCTACCGGTGTTCCGCGAAATAGGTTTGCCCGGCATCAGCTTCTTTGTCAATGATAATGCTGAAGCATTGGCATTAAGTATAGAGAAATGGCTCTCTAGTCCAAAAGGAATATCTTACAAAAAATATGTAATACCCACTTGGGAGAGGGCGGCTAGTCAACTGTTAACAGAATTAGGCCTGTCTAGCAAGATGATAAAATAATAAAATATTGAGGCACAAAAGTGACATATCAAACTGCAAAAACTATTAAAACTAGTGAATATCCACTTATTGACATCCCTTTAGTATGTGGATAAGCAGTATTTGTAACTGATTTTTATCGCTGTGCTCTGAATGGGATGGGGTCATCAACAAGTAATCGCAAGCTAATGCTGCACTTGCTACGGCCCACTCTTTCAAGATTAGGCTGGCAATGTATTGAAAGTTTTACAAATGTGGACGGTGGAGATATCGATACTGCAGGTTTGATAGCAGTGCTGGATATACAGAATGGTATTAACGGATGGGCAAAGGCAACATCTACAGCGATACCCCAAGAGTTAGACAAGTATTTTGAGAAAATAAACTCCGCAAACCTGGTGCTTGGATTTGGCCTCACTCCTGCAATGATTAGCTTGCTCGAGAGAAAAGCCATCCCTTCTTTAGATTTTGAAGTTTCCCCACTTCGGTTTGGTACGAACTTATTTTGGAGCGCCAGGACGAATCATCGCGGCATTCGCCAAGCACTGGAATCTATTGAAATATTTGACGAGTTTTTTTGGAATGAGGCGGCCAGTTTAAGCGCCGCATTGGCTTGGCGTGGTATTCGCACAGTTGGCGAACCTCAAAAGACATATAGTATTTTTATTGGTCAAATGCCTATCGATTTGTCGTTGGTTGCAGATGGATCTATTTGCTCCATAAATGATCATAAAGATATGATTGAAGATTATTTTTCTGATGTTGATGAAGTTCTTTTCTCTCCACACCCTTATGACACATCAGGCGAGGTATTTTTTAAAATATCTCAAGATATTTCTTCAATTAAACTTACGAGTGAAAAACATATCGCTTGTTGTGTTCGGACATTGCAAAGAAATTTCTTGCTATATCGTCAAGTGTTATTGATAAAGCTTATTTCTTCATGAAAACCTCGGCGAAAATAATAGCACCCGATAGCTATAAGTGTAGGCCTTGGATTAATACGGGTCCCGAAATTGCGCACTTAGATTTTTGGCAGTTTGCCATAGGAAAAGCAAGTGCACCGCAATTAGTATCAAATCCACCTAGATCTTTGAATAATATATTTGGTATGCGTTGGGGCCAAGATGGAATAATTTAAAATATTAATAGAGATATTAATATATGACATGAGAGCAACGTTTCACACCAAGCAAATTATTTAAAAATATAATCCAAGTTGTTAAGAAAATATTTACACAAGAATTGAATCATAAATATGACTACGCTAAATAACAAAGAACAGTTAAATAAAAAGCATATCAAGGAAATATTAGGTCTTGAGCCAGTCGAGTTCATTAATAATGCTTATGAACTCGTCTTACATAGGAAGCCTGATCCAACAGGGTTGCAGAGCGCCCTCTTGTATCTTAACGAAGGTGGTAGCAAGCTAAAGTATCTTTATAAAATGATTTACTCACCGGAAGCAATAGCTACAGGGAGAGATAAAGATTTAACTCAAACAATTGTGTCTCTTTATAAAGTAGTAAAGCTCCCCGTTATTGGGATCTATATTGAGAATAAATTCGTGTTGGATGCAAAGCAGTCGCTAAAACATAAAAGGCTTGAGCTTGAAAAGCTAAATAAGAATAAATATACCTCCAACATAATGGAGCAAGTGCTGCTGCCTGAACAGAAGAAACCCGCAAGAAAAATCAAAAAACGTGAATATAAAAAAAGAATAAATGGTGCATGTTTATGGATGGATTTGACTACTACCATGGAGTGGACGGGTGGTGTGGTTGGAATTATCCGAGCCGAACTTGAAGTTGCGTCTGCCCTCAAAAAAATTCGCCCAGGGATTCGCTTTTCTATGCAACTCGGGAATGGATTTATCGAAATTGATAATCAAAAACTAGGTTGGCTTTTTGACGCAGAAAACATCGCCGATGCATATATTGAAAAATTCAAGAGAATTGGGCCTCAAAATGAACCAGCAAGAAGAACTTATGAATATTTAAATATCGATGCTAAAAATAATTCTGAGTTATTTCACCCATATGAACCAGATGACATAGTTTTCTGTATGGGATGGATGGATAGTCAAAAAGAAGTTTTCTTCGACAAAATAAAATTTGAGCTGCCGCAGCTTTACATCAGCTATCTCGTATATGACACGATTTTAATAAATGAAAATACGACCCAGTTTTACGACAGAATTCATGCAGTAAAATTTAGTAACTATTTAGAATGGATCTCTAATAGCTGTAGTTTAATATTTTATGGCGGAGAAACCGCGAAACAAGATACAGAGAGCTTTCAAAAAAAACTTGGCTGGGCAAGTCCCTTAGGTGTACCGGTACATTTTGGCAGCGACATAGTCAAAAACTATGATGACAGCGATGATTTTCAAATATTAAGTAAACTTAATCTTAAGTCTTATGAATTTATAATGACTGTGGGTTCTATTGAACCGAGAAAAAATCACGAGACATTGTACAAAGCAATGCTTATGGCACTAGAAATCGATGCCCTCAGCACACCTATGCTTGTTATAGTTGGAAACCCCGCAGGAAGAGTTGATGATCTAATGAATCATCTAACAAGGAATCCCAAACTAAAGGGAAAAATACTTCTGTTGCGGCCTACTGATAAGGAGCTCTCCGTACTTTATCGCCATTGTGCTTTTACTTTATTACCTAGCTTATATGAAGGCTGGAGCCTTACTCTGCCTGAAAGCTTAGGGCAGGGTAAATTTTGTCTTGCATGCGATACACCGCCACTTGTGGAGATTGGTCGTAACATGATTGAGTATGTAAAACCTTATGATGTGAAAAGTTGGGCTACAAGTATATTACGGCTCTCTCGCGATAAAGAATTACTAAAGACTTACGAAAAAAATATTAGAGAAAAATGGCCTCAAACATCCTGGAAAGATACTGCAAATAGGATCAATGAAGTTATAAATAAAGAGATAAAAAAACTTCCATATGTTCCATCACCACCAACAATTTGGTACGATATGTCGCTATCTTATTTATTATGGAGCGGAGGCATAAGCGGTGTAATTCGGGCAGAGCTGACTTACGCGCGACATCTTAAAAAGATATATAAGCAAATAAAATTCTTTGCGCAGGATGCTAATTCAATATTTGAAATTCCTGCAGCTAATTTGCTGTGGTTATTTGAGGAGGGTGATTTGTCAACAGCATATCAATCATTTAGACAGTATTGGGATTCACATGAATCTAACAATACTGGTTTTAGAAGCCCTTATCGTTACCCTGGCTCAAATAGAAGTACACACGAGCAGACAATTGAACAATTTCCAGATAATTCTATTATTATTTTCACTGGAATAGATTTTGATTTAAATGCCGAGGGAGAACCAAGGCGCTGCTTGGCAGCGCGAGAGGCATCAAAAAATGGAGAAAATATAACTCTCTCGCATTTGGTTTATGATTTTACCCCGTTTATTATACCGCAATGCCATAAAGTTGAAACCTGTGCTGGATATGAAGGTTTTATTAAGTATATATCAAACGAATTTGATTATATTATTTATGGTGGCAGAACTGCAATGTTGGACTCAGAAGTAATTCAGAAGAAATTAGGTTGGAGTTCACCAAAGTGTAGCTTTGTAGAGTTTGGTTCAGATATACAGAATGGGAAATACAAGCTATCACTCGAAGAAGAAAATAAAATATTAAATGAAAATGATATCCAAGAAGATTTTATATTAACTGTGGGAACTATAGAGCCAAGAAAAAACCATGAAATGCTTTACAAGGCATATTTATATTTAATCGAATCTGGCATAACAGATTTACCACAATTTATTTTTGTCGGAAAGCCGGGCTGGTTAGTTGATGATTTTTTAACTACTTTTAACTCCGACAGTCGAATCCAGAAATATATTAAAATAATTAGTCCTGACGATACATTCCTTGATGTTTTATATCGTCGATGTAAATTTACTGTCTTGGCCTCTATGTATGAGGGGTGGAGTCTTACCTTGCCAGAAAGCTTGTCGTACGGGAAGTTTTGTTTAACTGCAGATACCCCTCCATTAGTAGAGGTTGGCCGTAACTTAGTTGAATATATAAATCCTTATGATACTAAAGAATGGGGGGACAGGATACTTCATTATTATAAAAACCCTGATATTGTTAGGCAAAAAGAAGATTTCATAAAAAACGAATGGCAGGCAAAAACTTGGCTAGAGTCTTCAGGTGACTTACTAAAGGCGCTGCTTAACTTCTATTATTCTAATTTAAACTTAATAAACTCCAAATAGCTTAAATTATGAAAAAACTATTGATTACTGGCGCATCTGGGTTTGTAGGTAAGCATATTTATGATGTTTGCACAAATCGCGGCTATGAAGTTCATGGACTTACGACAAGCGCTAGTAACAATTTTATAAAATGCGATATTACTGAAGAGGGGCAGGTAAAGCAAGTCTTTGATCAGATAAATCCAGATATAGTAATTCACTCGGCGGGCTTGGCATCTGTCACAAATGGCCTGCCTATTGATTACTATAAAATAAACGTGATAGGTACAGATAATATTCTAAAGACGCTAGTTAGTTTCAGGGAAAAAAAACGATTAATATTTTTAAGCACCGCAGGTGTCTACGGTAACCAGAAAATTAATGTTCTTCACGAGAAACTAACACCAAGTCCTGTTCATCACTACGGCTTTAGCAAAATGGTGGCTGAACATCTAGTTTTGTTGCAGGCAGACAAAATAAATTTTACAATATTACGTTTATTTAATTTAATTGGCAATGGTCAAAATGAATCTTTCATTTTGCCAAAACTAATTCGTCATTTTAAGGAAAAATTACCCCAAATCGAACTGGGGAATATAGAGCCGGAGCGTGATTACATATCAGTTTTAACGGCTGTCGATATAATAGAGAAAATTATTTCCAACAAATCGTCGTTTGGTGAGGTAATAAATCTTTGCTCTGGCCACGGCACATCTGTTCGAAGTTTAATCGAGGTGCTGACATCAATAACAGGTCATCAATTGAATGTAATATCATCACCTGACTTTATACGAAAAAATGAAGTTTGGCGGCTTGTTGGTGATGTAGAAAAATTAGTTAGTATTACTGGAAATCCGGCTGTGTTGCCAGATATTAGAAATTCAATTTCTTCAATGATAATTTAATTAAGTAGTATTAAAATGATACGATCAGGCGACTTTCTTTCTCCCAAATTTTTAGTTAAAAATGTAACTAAGCCTTGCCGGGTAATGATTATTGGTCAATGCCTTTTGGATTATTGGCCTGCATACATTAATGAATATAGTTCGGATCATCACATTGAGAGAATTCTTTTTAATAATGGTGTTGCGCTCCCCGAATTGACGAGTGCCGCATCATATGATTTTCAGGTTATTGCTCCCCCTTTGCGTTCAATAATGCCGGAATCGCAATATATGCCTTTGAAATATGTTGATTTAGATAAATACGAGTCTATTTTTGAAGAATCTTGTAATAGGCTGGAGTTTATTGTCAGATCAATGTTGAAGTATAATATTGAGAATAATATTCTTACTTTTGTGAGTAATTTTTTTACTCCAATAAAAAATCCGATGGGTCAATTATTGCCTCGGTATGATTTAAGAAATCCAATATTTTTTGTTGAGCAGCTAAATGTTCATCTCTCTAAATTTTTAGGAGGCTTTTCAAATATTCATCTTTTGGATACAAATCAAATTTCTTCCACCATTGGAAAGAGATATGTCCAAGACGACTCTGTTTCTATTATTGTGCATGGATCACCGTTGGTGGACCACGCCGTGAATATTGATGAGCAGAGGATCGAGAAACCAAGTCAATCTATTACTAGTAAATTTAATGCTGATAATTATGGATTTGTATGTGCAGTTTGGGATGAACTGATCTCAATGTATAGAACAATAATGAATATTGATTCGGTAAAAATGGTAGTGATGGATTTGGATGATACGTTGTGGCGAGGTATAGCAGGCGAAAGCGGATCAATTGATCCAATGATGCAAATTGAAGGTTGGCCGTTGGGTGTCGCAGAGGCGCTAACTTACCTTAAGCGGAGAGGAATTATTCTTGCTATTGTTAGCAAGAATGAAGAAAGCGTTGTGCGAAATTTATGGTTGGGTGCCTATCAAAATCGATTAGATCTAGACAAATTTTCATTTATCAGAATTAACTGGAAGCCAAAATATGAAAATATTCTAGAGCTAATTAAAATAGCTAATATTTTGCCAAGTAGTGTAGTTTTTGTCGATGATAATCCTGTTGAGCGTGAGTCGGTTATGGCTGCTATACCAGGTATACGCGTGCTTGGTGATGACCCGTATCTAACGCGTACAGCGTTATTATGGGCGTCGGAAACTCAGGTTCGTTACGTGACTGATGAGTCTGGTCGTCGTGGCGAGATGATGAAGGCGCAGGAACAAAGAGAGATTCAAAAAGTGGCGATGTCGCGCCCTGATTTCTTACTCTCGCAAAATATAAAAATTAAATTTGATTACGTTTTATCAAAAAATGATAAAAAGTACCCTCGTGCATTCGAACTCATTAATAAAACTAATCAATTTAATACGACTGGAAAACGTTGGACAGAGGAGGAGATGGCGTACAGTTTCAATTCTGGCATTAAGATGGCCGTTTTTCATGTGGACGATCGCTTCACCAACTATGGCCTTGTCGGTGTTATTTTGATAAGTGGAAGTAGAATTATCCAGTTTGTCATGAGTTGCAGGGTGCTTGGCATGGATGTGGAGTTGGGCGTACTTTGTAAAGTATGTACTGATATTTTAAATATCAGCGGCAACGGTAGCGACGTTAATGCATTCTTAACCCATACAGATGCTAATTTCCCTTGCCGCGACCTGTATCAGAAGGCTAACTTTATCCTAGGTCAAGATTCAAGCTGGCACCTAAAGTCATCTCTACTGCCTAAAATTCCAACGCATTTGAATTTTGCAGTTTAATTTATCGCCGTTTTTGTAAATTATTTAACCAAAAGAAAATATGACCGTAGCTATTATTACTGGAATTACTGGGCAAGATGGTGCTTATCTTGCAGAACTTTTACTATCTAAAGGATATACCGTATACGGTACCTATCGCCGGACTAGCTCGGTAAATGTATGGAGAATTGAAGAGCTTGGTATTTTGACTAATCCAAATTTGAATTTAGTTGAATTCGATTTAACCGATTTGTCTACATGCATTCGCCTATTGCAATCTACCGAGGCGACTGAAGTTTATAATCTTGCTGCACAAAGTTTTGTTGGTGTTTCATTTGATCAACCCACGACTACAGCAAAAATAACGGGTATTGGTGCTTTGAATATGCTGGAAGCGATACGCATAGTGAATAAAAAGATTCGCTTTTATCAGGCTAGCACGTCTGAAATGTTTGGTAAAGTCCAAGCTATTCCACAAATTGAAAGTACTCCTTTCTATCCACGTAGTCCCTATGGTGTTGCAAAACTATATGCCCATTGGATGACCGTAAATTATCGCGAAAGCTATGGAATTTTTGGCACTAGCGGTATTTTATTTAACCACGAAAGCCCTTTTCGCGGGCGTGAGTTTGTTACACGGAAAATCACGGACTCTGTAGCCAAAATAAAGCTTGGTATGCTAGATGTATTGGAGCTTGGCAATATAGATGCCAAGCGCGATTGGGGATATGCAAAGGAATATGTGGAGGGTATGTGGCGGATGTTGCAAGCAGATCAACCTGACACTTTTGTACTTGCAACCAATCGTACGGAGACTGTGCGTGATTTCGTTAGTATGGCATTTAAAGGAGTGGGTGTTACGGTTGAATTCCGGGGTGAGGCTGAAAATGAGACGGCGGTTGATGCGGTCACTGGAAAGACTGTAATGCGCGTTAACCCTAAATTTTATCGTCCTGCAGAAGTTGAACTTTTAATCGGAAGTGCTGAAAAGGCAAAGCGCGAGCTCGGCTGGGAAGCTAAAACTACGCTTGAGCAACTCTGCCAGATGATGGTGGATGCAGATATTCGGCGTAATACAGCTGGTTCCTCGTTTTGAAATTTAGTTAGGTGAATTTACAATCGGAATCGCGTGATTTGGGATACTTATTTTCATGTTAGATTTTTATATGTTGACAATAATTAGAAATATTGATTTGGATGTAACTAAGCTCGAATCAAGCATTACGTTGGACTGGAAGTTGCGCTGCACATGGGAGGCGACGGTTTGAAGGTTATTTTGTCGGTCGATGCCTTGGCGCCAGCGCTTACGGGTATCGGTCGCTACACCTGGGAGCTAGCGTGCAGGCTGGGCGCGGTAAATGGTGTGGAGCAACTGCGCTTTTACCGCAACCAGCGCTGGATTCCTGAGCCTGGCAGTTTGTTGGTACCGGCGCCTGACGGTGGTACCCGTTCGTTGTTTAAGCCCAAGGCCCGCACTTTCAAATGGCCGCAATTTGTCAAAAACGGCTATTGGCAGCATATGTGTAGGGGCCAAGTTTTTCACGGGCCCAATTATTTTTTACCTCCCTACGCTGAGCGCGGTGTGATCACCGTGCACGACCTGTCGATCTTCAAGTTTCCCGAAACCCACCCTGCCGAGCGACTGGCCCAGTTTGACAAGTCGTTTCGCCAGAGCCTGGACTTGGCAGCGCACTTGATCACCGACACCGAGGCGGTGCGGCAAGAAGTCATTGCCTTCTTTGGCTGGCAGCCCGAGCGGGTGACGGCAGTGCATTTGGGAGTGTCGCCGGGTTTCCGGCCCCGCACGGCCACAGAACTGGTGCCCGGCTTGCTGCGCCATGGCCTGGTGCCGGGCCAATACTGCCTGTGTGTGTCCACTATCGAGCCGCGCAAACGCATTGGTGCTTTGCTTACGGCGTATGGCCTGCTCCCGATGGCCTTGCGCACAGCGTATCCGCTGGTGTTGGTAGGCGGCAAAGGCTGGAACAGCGCGCTGGTGCATGCACAAATGGATGCCGCAGAGCGGGCGGGATGGTTGCGCTATCTGGGTTTTGTGCCCGAAGAAGACTTGCCCCTGCTGTATGCCGGAGCCCGTTTGTTTGCCTACCCTTCCATTTACGAAGGATTCGGCCTGCCGGTAGCCGAGGCCATGGCTTCGGGTGTGCCGGTGCTGACATCCAGCCTGTCGTGCCTGCCCGAGGTGGCCGATGGTGCAGCGTGCCTGGTCCACCCGGACGACACCGATGCCCTGTGCCAGGCGCTGGACAAAAGCTTGACCGACAATGCTTGGCGCGAAGCTGCCGTAGCCCGTGGGTTGCAAGTGGCAGCGGGCTACAGCTGGCAAACCTGTGCCCAGCAAACGGTTAATGTTTATCGCAAGCTGGTGTAATTTACTCCTATTTATATAGCTACTAGCGTAGACTATATATGCGCTAAAGACCTATTTTTTATAAAAATAATGCGGGTTGGCTGCTGTCCTTGGATGGCTAGGGCCAGCGGTGAAGCCCACCTACAATCCGCCCCTAACGGTCAAGATCCGCAATGCATGCAAGCATTGCCCCGGGCCGAAATGAATTGGAGTTTGAGTGATGATTTCTTTGCGTAAGACGGCCCGTGTCGTCACACGGTGTTTGTCGGTAGGTGTTTGCAGTGTCTTGGTACTGAGCGGATGCGCCAGCCAAAGCGACTGGTTGTCGCGGTCTGGCCCCAATGTCAAAGAGGTGCAAGCCGCCACGGCACCGGCCAAGCTCAATGGCATGCAGTTGGTAGTGGTGAACGACGCAGTGGCGCGCAAGCTGCTCGAATCGCATAAGCAAAACCTGTTCTCGGGCGTATTTGCCTCTGCGGTCCAGCCGGGTTATGTGGTGGGTGCGGGCGATGTGGTCGAAATATCGGTCTGGGAGGCACCGCCTGCCACCTTGTTTGGCGCGGGTGCTACCGATGCGCGGGTCGGCCCGTCCACCACACGGGTCACCAGCTTCCCTGAGCAAATGGTCAACAGCGATGGCATGGTCAATATGCCGTTTGTGGGGCAGGTACGGGCGGCTGGGCGCAACCCGCAGCAAATTGAAGCCGACATTGCGCGCTTGCTCAAAGGCAAGGCCAACCAGGCACAGGTACTGGTGCGGGTGATTCGCAACGCCACCTCCAATGTGACGGTGGTGGGCGAGGTCACCAACAGCCTGCGCATGCCGATTACCGCCAAAGGCGAGCGTTTGCTGGATGCGCTGGCCGCCGCCGGTGGCACCCGCCAGCCGGTCAACAAGATGACCCTGCAAATGACCCGTGGCAATGTGGTGCAGGCCTTGCCTCTGGAAACGATCATTCGCGACCCCAAGCAAAATATTGTGTTGCAGCCGGGGGATGTGGTGACGGCGCTGTTCCAGCCGCTGAGCTATGTGGTGCTGGGTGCCACCGGTAAAAACGAAGAGATCAACTTCGAAGCCCAGGGCATTTCGCTGTCGCAAGCGCTGGCCCGTGCCGGTGGCCTGAAGGACGAGCGGGCCGATGCGCGTGGCGTATTTATTTTCCGCCTGGAAGAGCCGACCGCGCTGGATTGGCCGCAGCCTGTCGCCACCACCCCCGATGGCAAAGTGCCGGTGATTTACCAACTGGACTTGAACGACCCGGCCAGTTTCTTTGTGGCGCAGAGTTTCAGCGTGAACAACAAGGACGTGCTGTACGTGTCCAACGCACCAGCGGCGGAGCTGCAGAAGTTCTTGAACATCGTGGGCTCCGTTCTCGGCCCGGTGATTGGCGTGAGAGCCGCTACGCGCTAATTTGAACCACAGCCCGCAGGCCGGTATGCGCCCCATCCTGATCGATATCACCCGGCTGGTGGACCGCTTTCTGAAACAGCGCTTACCCACGGGGGTAGACCGGGTCAGCCTGGCCTACATCGCCCACTATGGCCGCGGTGCACGGGCGGTGTTGCGCTACGCAGGGGGCAAATTTGTCTACCGCGAGGCCGAATCGACGTGGCTGTTTGGCTGGCTGCTGGATTTGGGCCGCGGAGGCAGCCCCCTGGCGACGATTCTCAAGGGGCTGCTCAGCGGGGTGGGTCGGCAGCAGGTGGCAGGGCACTTCTTGTTCAACACCGGCCACAGCGGACTCGACCAAGCCCATTACCCGGCCATGCTGCGCTCCCAAGGGGTGCGTCCGATTTTTGTGCTGCACGACCTGATTCCCTTGACGCACCCGGAATTTTGTCGGGCCGACGAGCAAGCCCGCCACCTGGTGCGCATGCGCAATGCGATTGAGCTGGCCAGTGGCATTGTGTGCAACTCGCAAGACACCCAGGAAGCACTGGCATCGCTGTGCGAACGCCTGGATTGGCGCATGCCCCCCACCGTGGCAGCGCTTTTGGCCCCCAACCTGCCAGGGGCTGCGGTGGGTCCACGGCCCCTGCCCGGGCCGTACTTTGTGTATGTCAGCACGATTGAGCCGCGCAAAAACCATTACATGCTGCTGCAAGTGTGGCAACGCCTGGTGCAAAAGCTGGGGCCACAGGCCCCCCGGCTGGTGCTGATCGGCCAACGTGGCTGGGATAACGACCATATCGTGGCGCTGCTGGAGCGCTCGGACGAGCTCAAGGGCTACGTGGTGGAGCTGGGCCGCTGCCCCGATGCCGAAATGGCCACCTACTTGCGGCACACCCAGGCCATGCTGTTTCCGTCGTTTGCCGAGGGCTACGGCATGCCGGTGATTGAAGCCCTGGCCGATGGCGTGCCGGTCATTGCCGCCGATTTACCGGTGTACCGCGAGTTTGCCCATGGCATACCCGACTACCTGGACCCCCTGGATGCCATGGGTTGGGCGGCCATCATCGAGGCCTATGCCGCAGACAACAGCCCCCATCGGCAGGCCCAGCTGGCACGGTTGCAAGGCTTCGAGTCCCCCACGTGGACGCAGCATTTCCGGCAGGTGGATGATTTCTTGGTTGAATTAAGTGCGACCCAGCCCGCCAGCCTCCATGCGTGAACCCGTGCCGAGTGTGGTGTACGGGCTAGGGTTTTCATGGCGCAAGCGTGCCTTGGTGCGAAACTTTTTGCCCGGCTGCCAGGTGCTGTTTGTGCGCAGCCTCAAGCAGATACCCATTGGGGTCACCGTTGCGTTGTGGGCCAGCGGGCCGCACCGCGATGTGGACTGGGCAGCGTGGCAGGCCACGCCGCTGTGGCTGGAGGACGGTTTTTTGCGCTCGGTCGGCCTCGGCGCTGACTTGGTACGCCCTCTGTCCTGGGTGGTAGACACCCGTGGCATGTACTACGATGCCACACGACCGAGCGACCTGGAGCATCTGCTGCAAACCACCGACTTCGATGTGCCGATACAGGCCCGGGCGAATGCTTTGCGCCAGGCTCTAGTGCGCAGCGGTTTGACCAAGTACAACGTGGGCCAGCAACCCTGGCGGCGCCCCGATGCGGTGGCCCAGCGCGGCCAGGCCGTGGTGCTGGTGCCGGGGCAGGTAGAGACCGATGCGTCCTTGCGCAAAGGCGCGCCGGGCATCCACACCAACATGGGCCTGCTGCAAGCCGCCCGTGCCGCCCATCCAGATGCGTGGCTGGTCTACAAGCCGCACCCGGACGTGGTGGCCGGGCTGCGCGGCCAGGGCATCGGAGAAGCTGCAGCAGAACAGTGGTGCGACGAGGTGGTGCTGGATGCCCCCATGGGCCCCATGCTGGAAGCCGTGGACCAGGTCCATGTGATGACCTCCCTGGCGGGCTTTGAAGCCTTGTTGCGTGGCAAGCCGGTAACCTGCCATGGCCTGCCTTTTTACGCGGGCTGGGGCCTGACCACGGACGCCTTACCCACGCCGCGCCGAGGCCGCCACCTGGATCTGGACGCGCTGGTGGCCGGAGCCTTGGTGCTGTATCCCCGCTATGCCAGTCTGGCCACCGGCAAGCCCTGCACTGTAGAACAGGCCATGGCGGAGCTGTTGGTGTGGCGCGCCCGCAGCAAGCCCGCACTGCCGTGGTGGCGCCGGTGGTTGCGCCCCTTGATTAGACATTCTTAGAATGGGGCCGGATAAATGCCTAGACCTAACAAAAACAAGCAGGACGCGATGTGATCAGTAGAGGACTCAAGGAATTCCGGGGTAAGCGCATCCTGATGTTGCAAGGGCCTGTGGGTCCATTTTTTGCGCGCCTGGCCAGTGATCTGGCGTGGGCGGGTGCGTTGGTTTTCAAGGTCAATTTCAACGGCGGTGACTGGATTTTTTCGGTGTTTCGCGAATACGCCGGGGTGATCAACTACCGGGGCAGCATGGCCGAATGGCCTGATTTTTATGCAGATTTGCTGGTCCGGCTGAACATCGACACGGTACTGCTGTTTGGCGACTGCCGCCCTATCCATGCACAAGTGGTCCAAATTGCGCATGCGCAAAAACTGGAGGTCGGGGTGTTTGAAGAGGGCTATTTGCGCCCCGACTACATCACCCTGGAGCGCGATGGTGTCAACAACCACTCGTCGCTGTCCACCGACCCTTCCTATTATTTGAATTCTCCGTTCGATGCCGCGCCGCCCACCCGCCCTGTGGGCAGCACGTTTGGCATGGCGGCCCTGTGGGGCATGGTACATAACGCGGCAGGCAGCGTCTTCAAACCCTGGTTCTGGCATTACCGGCACCACCGTTCGTTAAGCTGGCTGGATGGCCTGTACTGGATACGCTCGTACATCCGCAAAAAACACTACGCCGTGACCGAACAGCATGCCATGCCGCTGCTGACCGGGGCGCATTCGGGCAAGTTCTTCTTGGTGGCCTTGCAAACCAATGCCGATGCCCAGATCAAAATCCACTCCAAGTTCGAGTCGGTGGGGCAGTTCATTGAGGAAACCATCGCCTCGTTTGGCCAGCATGCGCCCGCCAACATGCATCTGGTCATCAAGCACCACCCGCTGGACCGGGGCTATACCGATTACACCGCGTTGATTGCCCGCTGCGTGGCAGAGCAGCGCATTGGCTACCGCTGCCACTACATTCACGACCAGCATCTGCCCACCCTGTTCAAGCATGCACGCGGCGTGGTGGTGGTCAATAGCACCGTGGGCCTGAGCGCGGTGGGAGAAGGCGTGCCGGTCAAAGTCTGCGGCGAGGCGATCTACCACATGCGCGGACTCACCTTTCAGGGACCACTGGACGAGTTTTGGCGGCAGGCCCGCCTGGCAGTACCAAACCCCAAGCTCTACCAGGCCTTTAAAAACTACCTGGTGGCCCGCACCCAGCACAACGGTAGTTTTTATAAACGGTTGCCCGAAGTGGCCCATTTCACCGGGGTGGCCTGGACCGACCGGGATGAGCGTGCGCAGCGCAATCTCATCAACTTTGTGCCGAAAACGCGCAAGCGCTCCCGTGCGGCATGAGCCGGCAGATCCTGGTGGTGGCCTTGGGCAGCGCGGGCGATGTGCACCCCATGTTAGCCATCGGCACGGCCTTGCGCCAACGTGGCCATGGGGTCGAGGTGCTGACCAATCCCCGGTTTGAATCCCTGGTGCGGGCCAACGGCCTGGACTTCTACCCGGTAGGCACAGAAGTCGAATTTAATAGCACCCTGCGCAATCCCCGCCTGTGGCATCCCATCAAAGGGCTTGGAGTTATGTGGCGCGGCATCCTGCGCCCGGCGATTGCCCCGGTGCTGGAACGCATTGCCGCTGTGCATGCGGCAGGGCCGTGTGTGGTGGTGGCCACCCCGGCGGCCTTTGGTGCCCGTTTGGCGCAAGAGCAGCTGGGCGTGCCACTGGTCAGCGTCTATACCGCTGCCACCATGCTGCGCAGCGTGTACAACCCTTTGACGATGGCGCAGTGGCGTGTGCCCCGCTGGCTGCCTTTGGCGCTGCGCCGTATGGCCTGGCGCTTGCTAGACCGCTACCAGCTGGAGCCGATGGGCCGGGCTAGCCTGGACAGTTGGCGTACCCGGCTGGGTCTGCCTGCCATGCAGGGCAGCATTTTTGGTGGCTGGATGCATTCACCAGTGGCCGGGGTGACGTTGTTTCCCTCTTGGTTTGCCCCTGCGGCCCCGGACTGGCCGCCGCAGGTGCAACAGGCAGGGTTTCCGCTGTTTGATGGCGATGCAGGTGCGGAGCTAGACCCGGCTATAGCCCGATTTTTGGCGGCTGGCGCTGCGCCCATTGTTTTCATGCCCGGTTCGGCCATGCGCCACGGGCAGGTGTTTTTTCAGGCGGCGGTGGATGCCTGTGTGCGGCTAGGTCGGCGCGGCATATTGCTGAGCGACGACTCCGCCCAAATGCCCGCCGAGCTGCCCGCAGGGGTCATACAGGCGCGCTACGCCCCGTTTGGTCAGCTGTTGCCGCAAGCTGCTGCGCTGGTGCACCACGGCGGTGTGGGCAGTTCTGCCCAGGCCTTGCGCGCAGGCATTCCGCAACTGGTGCTGCCGGTGGGCTACGACCAGTTTGACAACGCCTTGCGGCTGGAATTGCTGGGTGTAGCCGCTACGGTGCAGCCCCCCCACCAAAACCCGACCTGCATGGCTGCGCCGCTGGTCGCGCTGCTGGGAAAACCCGCAGTGGCCCAAGCTTGTCGCAGCGCTGCAGCGCGGATGGCACAGAACGGTGCGATGGCTACCGTATACCAAGTTATCGAGGCTGCGCAATGACCACCGTGCGCCGCCGCCATGTGTTCTACCTCAGCGGCTTTGACCCCAAGGGGGCCTCGTACTACCACGCGCTGTACCAGGCTGAGGCGGCCAAACAGGCGCAGGTGACCGGCCAAACCGTCCATGTCGGCCCGCGCCACAGGGGGGCGGGCGGGCAAAACCAGTGGCAGTTGTCGGTGGATGGCCGCTGCGACACGGTGTACGCATACAGCCAATGGGACGACATCGTGCGCCAGTACTGGCCGCGTACCGTCTGGCGCTTGCTGGCCGATGTGCTGCCCGCCTACCCGCTGTACCTGCGCCATGTGGGCATCGCCAAGGTGTGGGCGATGGTGCCCAAGACGTTGGTGTCGTTTTTTTACCCGCTGGCATTTTTGCTGGCGGGCCTGCTGGTCAGCAGCCTGCTCGCAGCCGGAGTAGCCTGGGCCGTGCCAGGGCATGCCGGGTGGGTGGCAGGCGCACTGGTCTTTGGGGCGGGGCTGTGGGGCATGCGCAAGCTGGAAGACCGGCTCAACACCACCTGGCTGGCCCGTATTTTCGGTTTTGTGGGCAAGCTGGGGCTGGGGCGCTTGCCCACGCTAGAGGCGCGGCTGGACACCATCGCCCAGGCTATCGCCCACAAGCTCCAGGCCAACGATGTCGATGAGGTGCTGGTGGTGGGCTTCAGCGTAGGCAGTATCTTATCGGTGAGTGCCATGGCGCGTGCTCTGGCTCAGGTACCTCCCGGTCAGCCTACGCCCACGGTGTCGCTGCTCACGCTGGGCCACTGCATCCCGCTGCTGGGTTTGCTGCCCCAGACCCGGCGCTACCAGGCCGAACTGGGCCAGTTGGCCACCGATGTGCGGCTGACCTGGCGGGATTTTTCTTCGCCCAGTGACTGGGGAAGCTTTGCCCTGATCAACCCCATCACCGCCTGTGGCGTGGTGCTGCCTGCCCCGGCCAATGGCCAGCCGATGATGCTGTCCCCCCGCTTTCACACCCAGTTTGCCCCCGAGGTGTACGCCGAACTGCGTCAGGACAAACGCCGCATGCACATGCAATACCTGATGGCGGGCGAGCGGCCAGCTGAGTACGATTTTTTTGCCATTACCGCCGGCCCGCAGACCCTTGCGGCCCGCTATGCTGCCCCATGAGCCATTTTTGCCCCGCCTACCCTCCACCGCGCCAAAGCAAGGCATCGCGCATGCTGCTGTTCTTCAGCGCCCGCCGCTCTTGGCTGGACGGCCTGTACGAACGCAGTTACCGCATGCAGATGGGCGAAGTGCACCTGCCGGGGCTGGACCTGTACATGGTCAACCAGCCCAACCTGGTCAAACAGGTGCTGGTCGGCCAAGCCACCGACTTTCCTAAAAGCGAGCTGCTGGGCGATGCCCTGCGGCCCTTGCTGGGCGACAGCATCTTCACCACCAATGGCGCGCAATGGCAGCGCCAGCGCGACATGATGGCTCCGGCTTTTGCCCAGACCCGCACCACGGTGGCGTTCCCGGTGATGCGCGATGCGGTGGCAGCCATGCTGGAGCGTTTGCAACAATTGCCCGCGGGCGCCGGGCACGATGTCGAGGTGGAGATGACCCACGTCACCGCCGACATCATCTTTCGCAGCATCTTCTCGGTACCCATGGAGGGGCCGGATGCGCACCAGATTTTTGCCGCTTTTGCGCGTTTCCAGGCCCTGGCACCGCGCCTGATGCTGCCCGCCCTGTTTGGCGTGCGCTGGCTGGTACTGCCCTGGGACCGCTGGCGCAGCCGCCGCGCCGCCACCGAAATCCGCGGCTTATTGGAGAAGCTGATCCGCCCCCGCTTCGATGCCCACCGGGCCGGGCAAGGCGCAGGCCCCACCGACATCCTGGCCTCGTTTCTCAGTGCCACCGATACCAGCACCCCACCCGCCCCGTTCCGCTTCGACGAGCTGGTGGACCAGGTGGCGATGCTGTTTTTGGCAGGCCACGAAACCTCGGCCAGTGCCCTCACCTGGGCGCTGTACCTGCTGGCCAAAGCCCCTGACATCCAGGAACGTATGCACCAGGAAGTGGTCACCGTGCTGGGCGACCGGGTGCCCGAAGCCTCGGACATGAAAGCCATGGAGTTGACCTGGAACGTGTTCCGCGAAACCCTGCGGCTGTTTCCCCCGGTGGGCTTCATGGCCCGCGAATCTGCCCAGGCTTGCCCGATGCGCGATAAAACTGTGAAGGCCGGGGCTTCGGTAGTGGTGTCGCCCTGGCTCATCCAGCGCCACCGCGAACTTTGGGACAACCCCGACGCGTTCGACCCCGACCGCTACGCCAACGACCAGTCCCGCGAGTCGCTGCGCAATGCCTACCTGCCGTTTGGCATGGGGCCCCGCGTTTGCATGGGGGCGGCATTCGCCCTGCAAGAGGCGGCCCTGATTTTGTCCAGCCTGGTGCGCGAGTACCGCCTGGAGCCCGTGCCCGGCCACGTGCCGCAGCCGGTGGGGCGGCTCACCATCCGCTCGGCCAACGGCGTGGAGCTGACCCTGCACCGCCGTATTCCATCAGAACAGCCCGCTAAGGCCGCGCCATGAAAGAACGGCTAGCAGGCTTTGCGCTGATGACCGTGGTGGTGCCCATGGCCGTGCTGGGCTATCTGCTGCTGCTGTGGGTAGGCCTGTGCGGCCGCAACGAGCGGGGCCGCGCAGGGGTGCGGGCGCTGGACCACTTTGTCAACGCCACGCTGTTCAACGGCTACGCCTGGGAATCGGTTTCGTCCCACGCCTGGCGCGCCCGGGACCGGCGCTGGGCGCGCTTCATCATCTGGGCCACCAACCATTTTCAGCAAGACCACTGCCGCCGCGCCAACAAGCGCGAGCAGCCGGTGGTCGATCTTGTCCTGGAAAAAGGTCTTGAAAAACAAACCGTCCGATAAAGCCTGCGTCAGCCGCCGCGATCTGTTCTACGTCAGCGGCTTTGACCCCAAAGGGGCTTCGCACTACCACGCGCTGTACCGGGAGCAGGCCGCACGGCAATCCGCCCTGACGGGCCAGCCCATCGCCGTGGGCAAGCGCGGGCGCAACCCCAGCGGCAACCCGGTTTGGGCGGTGGACTCGGTAGAACACGGCACGGCGGTGCACACCGGCGTGGAGTTCCTGCGCTGGGACGACATCGTGCGCAACAACTGGCCCAAAGGCCACTTCCAGCTCTGGCGCGATATTGCCGCCACCACGCTGTTCAATTTGCGCCACGGCGGGCTGTGGCGCATGCTGGCCATGTCATGGCCGCCGGTGGTGGCCTTGTTTGGGCCGTTTTTGTGGCTGTGCTCGATGCTGCTGGGCATCCCACTCGCGGTGTGGGGCAGCGCGCTGCTGGGGCATGCGCTGGGCGTGCCGTGGGGCACAGGCATCGGTGCCGTACTGGGGCTGGCCGCTGCGGGCTGGGTGGCGCGCTGGCTGGAGCAGCGTTTTGGCATGTACTGGCTGATGCGCAGCTACGCCTTTACCGCCCGCCAGGCCCAGGGCCAAACCCCCGAGCTGGAGGAACGCCTGGAGCAGCACGCCCGCACTCTGGTGGCGCGGGTGGCGCAAGCCGCAGAAGAAGAAACAGGACTTACGCAAGACCCTCTGTGCGCCCAAAGGGCGACACAAAGGATGCCGCGTAAGTCCTACGAAATTTTAGTGGTGGGCCACAGTTCCGGTGCCATCATGGCCGCCAGCATCGTGGCACGGGCGCTGCGGCTAGACCCGCAGCTGTGCCAGCACGGTCCGGTGCTCAGCTTGCTCACGCTGGGCCACTGCATTCCCATGCTGGCATGCCTGCCACAGGCCATCAGCTTTCGGGCCGAGCTGCAGACCCTGGGCACCGCCACCGGGCTGGACTGGCTGGACTTTTCAGCCCCGCCCGATGCCTGCTGCTTTGCGTTGGTGGACCCGCTCCAGTCCCTTCCCGGGGATGCCGCCACAGAGGCTGCGCGCCTGCCCGACCGGCCCAAACTGCTGTCACCCCGCTTTGCCCAGATGTTCGATGCGGCCCAGTACGCGCCCTTGCGCCGCGACAAGTTCCGCATCCACTTCCAGTACCTGATGGCCAGCCAGCAGGTGGTGGACTACGACTATTTCGCCATCACCGCCGGAGCCCAGACCCTGGCCCAGCGGTTTGCGCATTTGCCCAGTGACGACAACTTCACTGGTTTGCAGATATTCAAGCGCTCTTGACGGCCTGGCTGCGGCGTGCTGCCCAGCTACCGGTCGCCAGCACACCAGCCACGGCCACGGCATACAGACCCCAGTGGGCAGCGGTGCTCCAGGGGGCATCCGGGCCAAACACCGAAGCCAGCACCGGCTCACCCACGATCATCTTGGCGGCGGTAAAAGCCAGCACGGCTGCACCGATCTGGATGATGGCCGGAAAGCGCTCCACCAACTTCAGCACCACCGTACTGCCCACCACCACGATCGGCACGCTCACCAGCAGGCCAATAACGACCAGGTCGAACGCGCCGTGTGCGGCACCGGCCACGCCCAGCACGTTGTCCACGCCCATCAGCGCGTCGGCCACCAAAATAGTTTTCATGGCACCCCAGAAGGTGGTGACGGCCGGGCCGTCGTGTTCGCCGTCGTTGCCCTGGTCGGCCAGCAGCTTGTAAGCGATCCAGAGCAGACCCAGGCCACCGACCAGCATCAGGCCGGGGATCTTCAACAACCAGACCACACCAATGGTCATGACCGAGCGCACGGCGATGGCGCCGACGGTGCCCCACAGGATGGCTTTCTTTTGCAGGTGTGGCGGCAGGCTGCGCGCCGCCAGGGCGATGACGATGGCGTTGTCGCCTGCCAGCACCAGGTCAATCAAAATGATCGCCAGCAGGGCAGACCACCAGGGGGCCGATAAAAATTCCATAGAAACACTCCATTGCAGTTGAAAAAAGCAAAGGTGGGAATCGAGATGCAGGAGGCGCGGAGGCCAGCAAGCACGCTTCGAAACCCACCTCTGCAGGTGGATATCGAAGGTCTTGCTCGGCATGGTGAAGCATGTTCAACAGTGCCCCACTGTCCGGAAGCCCGCGCGGGGCAACGTATTGACGACCAGTGGATGCCCGCTGGGACGGCGGGCGGGAGCTACTCCCCTTCAAGCTGTGATTAGAGCACAATCACCCTTCCTTTGCTTACCTCCCCTTATGGCCGGACTCCACATTACCGACATCGAAGCCGCCATCAACTACTGGCGCGCCCAAAAGCCCTCGCCCGACGGCTTTACCCTGTGCGCCGAATTGCGCGCCCTGGCCGAGGTGTACGCGCTGATGGTCTACCACCATGAGGACACGGTGGACGACGTCTCCATGCCGCCCAAAGCCCGCGCGGCCTGGCTGGTGTGGTACGAGACAACTCCCGACACCCCGTGCATCGCCATCTGCTCTACCTTCCAGGGCGATGCGATCTGCAAAGGCTGTGGCCGCACATTCGAAGAAGTCCAGCTCTGGCCCGCCATGGGCCCGGCCGACAAGCGCGCCACCTGGCGGCGCATCACGCTGGAAGGCAATTCCTGGCGCTTCAACCGCTACGCCGAGCGCGCCGCCGAAGGTAAGATGAATGCTATCGATTAGATAGCTTTTTGCGCAGGTGGAATATGGGCTAACGGCCTAAAAGGCCATTAATTCAACAGATTGACACCCCTTCCAGAGATACCGTGGAACCGGCTTTGCCGGGCCACTGGTATCGCCCCCTGCAAGGGGGTTGGCGAAAAGCGCTTGCGCTGCAGCCTGGGGGTGAGCCCTATTTCCAGCGGATGCACTCGACATCCACGCTGCCTTTTTCGCTGCTCAACGTCAAATTACCCTCTTGCACCGTGGCCTGCAGCTGCATGCTGCGTTCGGCCAGGGCCGCCAGGGCCTGCGATGCGTCGGTGGGGACGCGCCAGACCTGCAGGTTTTGCGGGCGGGCCAGCTTGGCCTCCATGGTGCGCCACCACACGTCCGCCGAAGAGCTGAACGCGTACAGCACCACCAGGTCGGCCTTGCCGCAGGCTTTGATCAGCGGTTTGTCTTCGGGCTGGCCCACTTCGACCCACAGCCGGGTGCGACCGGTGTAGTCGCGCAGGCTGAGGTCGGGATCGTCGGGGTTGCTCAAACCTGCGCCGAAGGCCAGCACGCCGTCGCCACCCAGCACGCTCTGCAGTTTGTGGGCGTTCAGCGCCAGAGCGACCAGGCGCACCATCATGCGTTCGTCGGTCTCGCTGGGGTGGCGCGCCAGGGTCAGGGCGTGGTCGGCGTAGTAGCCGTGGTCAATGTCTGCAATTTGCAGGTTGGCTTTGAAAATGGTGGATTTGAGAGCCATGCAAATTACTATTGTTTTTATAGCTGCTTACGCTTATTAGATAAGCACAGGCAGCTCATTTTGTTTAAAAGTCACCTGCCCAGGTTAAGGCAAGCACGCACTTTCCAGAAACACCGCAGAACTGGCTTTGCCAGGCTGCTGGTGTTGCCCCCTGCAAGGGGGTTGGCGAAAACACGAAGTGTGCAGCCTGGGGGGGTGCTAGGCCCGACGGGCCAGTTCCGCGGCGATGCCGGTGTAGCTGCCCGGTGTCATGGCCAGCAGACGCTGTTTCTCGGCATCGGGAATCGCCAGCGAGTTGATCAGGCCGTGCAGGGCTTCAGCGGTGACGGTCTTGCCGCGGGTGACTTCCTTCAGCTGCTCGTAGGCACCTTGCACGCCAAAGCGGCGCATCACCGTCTGGATCGGCTCGGCCAGCACTTCCCACGAGCTGTCCAGGTCGGCGGCCAGGGCTTCTTCGTTCAGTTCCAGCTTGTTCATCCCGGTCAGCAGCGACTGGTAGGCCAGCGCGGCGTAGCCCACGGCCACGCCCATGTTGCGCAGCACGGTAGAGTCGGTCAGGTCGCGCTGCCAGCGGCTGATGGGCAGCTTTTCGCTCAGGTGGCGCAGCACGGCGTTGGCCAGGCCGAGGTTGCCTTCGGCGTTTTCAAAGTCGATGGGGTTGACCTTGTGCGGCATGGTGCTGGAGCCGATTTCACCGTCTTTCAGGCGCTGCTTGAAGTAGCCCAGGCTCACATAGCCCCACACGTCGCGCGACCAGTCGATCAGGATGGTGTTGGTGCGGGCAATCGCATCAAACAACTCGGCCATGTAGTCGTGCGGCTCGATTTGGATGCTGTAGGGCTGGAAGGTCAGACCCAGGCCCCAGGGATTGATACCGGTATCCGGGCCGTGCTCGGGGGTTTCGATGACCTTGCGGCTGAAGGCCTCCCAGTCGAAGTCGGGCCAGGCGGACAGGTGGGCGTTGTAGTTACCCACGGCACCGTTCATCTTGGCCATCAGCGGGATGTTGGCGATCTTGTCGCGGGCGGCGACCACGCGCACCAGCACGTTGGCGACTTCCTTGCCCACGGTGGTGGGGCTGGCGGTCTGGCCGTGGGTGCGGCTGAGCATGGGCACGTCGGCAAAGGCGTGGGCCATTTCGCGCAACTTGGTGATCAGTGCGTCCAGCCCGGGCAGGATGACCTGGTTGCGTGCGCCCTTGAGCTGCAGCGCGTGGCTGGTGTTGTTGATATCTTCGCTGGTGCAGGCAAAGTGGACGAATTCGCTGGCGTGCTCCAGCTCGGGGCGGGCTTCGAACTTGGATTTGATCCAGTATTCGACCGCTTTTACGTCGTGGTTGGTGACTTTTTCAATGTCTTTGATGGCGCGGCCATCGGCTTCGCTGAACTTGGTGACCAGGTTGAGCAAATAGGTGCGCGCGCCAGGCGTGAGCGGCTTGAATTCGGCAAACCCGGCATCGCTCAGAGCGATGAACCAGGCCACTTCGACCTGGACGCGGCGTTGCATATAGCCCAGTTCGCTCATCAAAGGGCGCAGGGAGGCGAGTTTGGCGGCGTAGCGGCCATCCAGTGGCGACAGGGCCGAGATCGTAGAGAGATTCATGTTGCGAATTGTAGGATGCGCGCCACCGTTGGCAAACCGGGGCTTCCTGGCAGAGGTGAATCGCTAGAATGGAAGCCTCCCCAGATCCTTGTCCCAGAACCACCGTGCCCATGAAACTTATCGGATCTCTCACCAGCCCCTACGTACGTAAAGTGCGCGTCGTGATGGCCGAAAAAAAGCTCGACTACCAGTTTGTGCTGGACGACGTGTGGGCTCCCGGCACCGTGATCGCCGAATCCAACCCGCTGGGCAAAGTGCCCTGCCTGGTGATGGAAGCGGGCGAGGCCATCTTCGATTCGCGGGTGATCGTGGAGTATCTGGACACCTTATCGCCGGTGGGCAAGCTCATCCCGTCGCAAAGCCGCGAGCGGGTCGAGGTCAAAACCTGGGAAGCCCTGGCCGACGGTATGTCCGACGCAGGCATCCTGGCGCGCATGGAATCGGTGTGGGTCGAACGCTTTGTTGAGCAACGCAGCCAGGCCTGGATCGACCGCCAGATGGGCAAGGTCGATGCCAGCCTGAAAGCCATGGCCCGCGGCCTGGCCGAAAAGCCGTATTGCAGCGGCATCCACCTCAGCCTGTCGGACATTTCGGTGGGCTGCGCTTTAGGCTGGCTGGACTTCCGCTTCCCCGATCTGCCCTGGCGCAGCCGCCACCCCAACCTCGCCAAGCTGCAAGACAAACTCATGCAGCGCCAGAGCTTTATAGATACAAAGCCAGTTTAGGGCGTGGGTAAGCCCTTGATCGCCACACCACAGTTCCAGCACTTCGCCGACCCGCTGCCCCTGCAAGGCGGCGGTTCCATCCGCGCCTACGACCTGGCCTACGAGACCTATGGCCGGCTGAATGCCGACAAGTCCAACGCCGTACTGGTCTGCCACGCGCTGAATGCCTCGCACCATGTGGCAGGCACCTACGAAGGCCAGGCCAAGTCGGCGGGCTGGTGGGACAACATGGTCGGCCCCGGCAAGCCGCTGGACACGAATCGCTTCTTTGTGATCGGGGTGAACAACCTGGGCTCCTGCTTTGGCTCCACCGGGCCGATGCACATCCACCCCGACACCGGCCAGGTTTACGGCGCGGATTTTCCAGTCGTCACCGTGGAAGACTGGGTCAACGCCCAGGCCCGCCTGCTTGACCACCTGGGCATCCAGACCCTGGCCGCCGTGATGGGCGGCAGCCTGGGCGGCATGCAGGCCCTGGGTTGGACGCTACAGTTCCCCGACCGGGTGCGGCACGCGGTGGTGATTGCCAGCGCGCCCAACCTCACGGCCGAAAACATCGCCTTCAACGAAGTCGCGCGCCGCGCCATCGTCACCGACCCCGACTTCCACGGCGGTCACTTCTACCGGCACGGCGTGGTGCCCCAGCGCGGCCTGCGCATCGCCCGCATGATTGGCCACATCACCTACCTGAGCGACGACGTGATGAACACCAAGTTCGGCCGCCAGTTGATTGGTGAGAGTTACCGCTACACCACACAGGATGCCGAGTTCCAGATTGAGAGCTATCTGCGCTACCAGGGCGACAAGTTCAGCGAATACTTTGATGCCAACACCTACCTGCTGATCACCCGCGCGCTGGACTACTTTGACCCGGCGCGGCATTTTGGCGGCAGCCTGAGTGCCGCGTTTGCCCAGGTCAAAGCCAAGTTTTTGCTGGTCAGCTTCACCACCGACTGGCGCTTCTCGCCCCAGCGTAGCCGCGAAATTGTTAAAGCCTTGCTCGACCACCACCACACCGTGAGCTACGCCGAAATCGATGCACCGCACGGCCACGACGCATTTTTGCTGGACGATGCCCGCTACATGGCTGCTGTACGCGCCTACTTTGACCGGATTGCGGCGGAGACTGCGGGGGAGGTAATGGCATGAGCGCACAAAGCAACATGGAATCCATCGCCCGTCTGGTGCCCGTGGGCTCGCGTGTGCTCGACCTGGGCTGCGGCGACGGCGCACTGCTAGCCCATTTGCAGGCCACCCGCGGCTGCACCGGCTACGGGGTGGAAATCGACGACGCCAAGCTGCTCAAGTGCGTGCAGCGCGGCGTGAACGTGGTGCAGCTGAACCTGGACGAGGGCCTGGCCCTGTTCGAAGACGCGTCCTTCGACGTAGTGCTGCAAATCGACACCCTGCAGCACCTGCGTAACGCCGAAGTCATGCTGCGCGAGACCGCCCGCGTGGGCCGCATGGGCGTGCTGGCCTTCCCCAACTTCGCCCACTGGCCCAACCGCCTGAGCATCCTGCGCGGCCGCATGCCGGTCACCAAGCGCCTGCCCTACCAGTGGTACGACACGCCCAACATCCGCGTCGGCACTTTCAAGGACTTCGAGGTGCTGGCCGGCAAGAACGACCTGCACATCCTGGATGCCTTCGGCCTGCAAGAGGGCCGCGAAGTGCGTTTCTTGCCCAACGCCATGGCGGGCACGGCGGTGTTCAAGTTCCAGCGCGGGTGAGCCTTCGGCCCGGCAAGGGCATTTTTTCAACATGAAAATTGCCACTTGTGCATATGGAACATGCATAAACAGCTATTTATTTTGATACCAAAAATCATAGCACAGCGCTAGTCTTGCCCCCTTTACGGAACCACCGCCGCCAGCTGCTGCAGGCGCTGCGCCAACGCCGACAAGGCCGCACGCAAGCCCGCTGGCTGGCGGATCTCGAAGCTAAACGGCAGGCGCGCCAGTTCGCGGGCAAACCAGTCAACGTCGTCGGCCTGGCTGTGCAGCATGATGCCGCCGTCGGCTGGGTGGAGCAGGCCGATGCTGTCAAACAGCGCCTTGCGCGCCGTCTCCATATCGGTGTACAGCAAGACCTCAATCTGGACCGCCCGGGGGATGCTGGCCACACCTAGCGCCAGATGGCGCACCGCGTCAAAGTTGGCCGGGGCCACAAAGCGGTGCGCACGCGACTCCACGGCCAGCACCCGGTCCAGCCGCAAAGAGCGCAACGCATCGCGCAGATGGCAGTAACCCACCACGTACCACCGGTGCCCCCGGTAGGCCAGGCCGTAGGGGTCGAAGTCGCGCTGCGTGGTCTCCAGGTGCGCCGAGCCGTAGCGCACATGCACTTGCTGGCACTGGTAGCAGGCCAGGCTGAAGGCCATCAGCGTCTGGCTGTCTTGTGCCATAGCGGATGGCTGGCGGTCCAGTGCCACGGTTTCACCCAAAGCCCGCACGCGCTGCTTCAGCGGGCCGGGCATGACCCGCTCCAGCTTGGCCTGCGCGCTTTCCACCGCCGCGCCCGCTACCGCCAGCCCACGGGCTGCCACCAGGCCCAAGGCGATGGCCAGCGCTTCGTCGTCGGTAAACACCATCGGCGGCAGCTTGAACCCGGGCATCAGGCTGTAGCAGCCGTAGCGCCCGCGCTCCGACAGCACGGGAATGCCCAGTTCTTCCAGCCGGCGGATGTAGCGCCGCAGCGTGCGCCCGTCCACCGCCAGGCGCTGGGCCAGGTCGGGGCCGCTCAGGCGGCCATGGGCCTGCAGGAACTCCAGCACGGTCAAGACGCGGGTGGTGGGTGAATACATGGCAGCAGTTTAATCAGGGCCAATACCGCCCGGATACGGTTTTAGAGTGGGGTATTACCACCCACCGAGACCCTGCACCATGACCCACTACGCCCACCTTTGGCTCTTCTTCTTGATGGTGTTCGGCATCATTGCCCTGCCCGGTATGGACATGGCCTTTGTACTGTCCAACGCCCTCGTCGGTGGGCGGCGCTCCGGCCTGTATGCGGTGGCGGGCATCGTGGCCGGTGGGGTATGCCATGTGGTGGCCGGGGTCCTGGGCTTGGGACTGGTGCTGCGCTGGGTGCCGGGCCTGCTGAACATCTTGTTGCTGGCCGGGGCAGCTTACATCGCCTGGATTGGCGTGGCGGTACTGCGCAGCCAGTCGGCCATGGGGCCCTTGCCTGCCGTCGGCACACCACCGCCGGGGGTGATTTTCCGCCGGGCCATGCTGACCTGCCTGATGAACCCCAAGGCGTATTTGTTCATGCTGGCGATCTTTCCGCAGTTTTTGCGCGTGGAGTACGGGTCGGTGTGGGTGCAGGCGGTGGTGTTGGGCGGCATCATCGCGCTGACGCAAACTGCGGTGTACGGCCTGTGGGCGCTGGCGGCGGGCAGTTCACGGGCCTGGTTGGAGTCCCGCCCGCGTACGGCAAACGCCATGGCCCGGGGCGTGGGCGGGGTGCTGGTACTGGGGGCCGTATGGACGGCGGTGCAGGGTTGGAACGCGGTTTGACGTGGCGTTTTACACTTTGGGGTTGCCCGGCCTAATTTCCTATTGAGAATTTCCCCATGACCACAGTCCACACTTCCTCCATCCACAGCCTGCCCCTGCTGGCGCGCGGCAAGGTTCGCGACAACTATGCCGTGGGGACCGACCGCATTCTGATGGTGGCCAGCGACCGCCTGAGCGCTTTCGACGTGATCCTGGGCGAGCCGATTCCCGGCAAAGGCATTTTGCTGACGCAAATGGCGCTGTTCTGGTTTGCCAAGCTGGGCCACATCTGCCCGAACCACCTGACGGGCGAAGCCCCCGAGAGCGCCGTTACCGCCGAAGAAGTGCCCCAGGTCACCGGCCGCTCCATGCTGGTCAAGCGCCTCAAGCCCCTGCCCATCGAAGCCGTGGTGCGCGGCTACCTGGCCGGAAGCGGCTGGAAGGAATACCAGGACAGCCAATCGGTCTGCGGCGTGCCGCTGCCTGCGGACCTGCGCAACGCCTCCAAATTGGCCGCCCCCATCTACACCCCGGCGGCCAAGGCGGCCGTGGGCGACCACGACGAAAACATCACTTTTGAACAAAGCGTGGCGGCCATCGGGGCCGACCTGGCCGGGCGCATCCGCGACTTGAGCATCCAGATCTATTCGGAGGCCGCCGCCTTCGCCCTGACCAAGGGCGTGATCATTGCCGACACCAAGTTCGAGTTCGGCCTGGACACCGATGGCACCCTGGTGCTGATGGACGAGGTGCTGACCCCCGATTCCTCGCGCTTCTGGCCGGTGGAAGGCTATGTCGAAGGCAGCAATCCCCCCAGCTACGACAAACAGTTCGTGCGCGACTGGCTGGAGCAAGTGCAGATCGACGGCAAGCCCTGGAACAAAACCCCTCCCGCCCCCCGCGTGCCAGCCGACGTGATCGCCAAGACCGCCGCCAAATACCAGGAAGCGCTGGAGCGGTTGACGGCGTAAGCCTGTAGCGATGACTTCCTCTCTCGTCACCCGCAGCCTGGCCCACATCTGGCACCCCTGCACCCAAATGCAGCGCGCCGCCGAGGTGCCGCCGCTGCCCATCGTGCGCGGCCAAGGGGTGTGGCTGTATGACGAGGACGGCCAGCGCTACTTCGATGCCATCAGCTCCTGGTGGGTCAATTTGTTTGGCCATGCGGATGCGCGCATCAACGCCGCCATCAAGGACCAGCTCGACACCTTGCCGCACGTGATGCTGGCGGGCTGCACCCACGCCCCGGCGGTGGAGCTGGCCGAGCGCCTCTCTGCCCGCACGGGCGGGGTGCTGGGCCACTGCTTTTTTGCCAGCGACGGCGCTTCGGCCGTGGAGATTGCGCTGAAGATGGCCTTCCACCACTGGCGCAACCGCGGTTTCACCGACAAGCGTGAATTCGTCTGCCTGCGCCAGGGCTACCACGGCGAAACCCTGGGCGCGCTGGCCGTGACCGACGTGCAAATCTTCCGCGATGCCTACGATCCGCTACTGATGCGCTCGCACCAGGTGATGTCGCCCGACGCGCGCCAGGCCCTGCCCGGCGAATCCGCCACTGACGTGGCCCAGCGCGCCGCCGCCGAGCTACAGGCTTTGCTAGAGGCTCGCCACGGCCAGATCGCCGCCATCATCCTGGAGCCGCTGGTGCAGGGCGCGTGCGGCATGGCCATGCACGACCCGGCCTATCTGCGCGCCGTGCGGGCGCTGTGCGATCGGTACCAGGTGCTGCTGATCGCCGACGAGATCGCCGTGGGATGTGGCCGTACCGGCACCTTCTTTGCGGTCGAGCAGGCAGGCATCTGGCCGGACCTGCTGTGCCTGTCCAAGGGCATCAGCGGCGGCTACCTGCCTTTGTCACTGGTGCTGTCGCGTGACAGTGTCTATGAGGCCTTTCTGGACGACAACGTGGCGCGGGGCTTTTTGCATTCGCACTCCTACACCGGCAACGCGCTGGCCTGCCGCGCCGCGCTGGCGGTGCTGGACCGGTTTGACCAAGATGGTGTCCTGGCCCACAACCGCCTGCAAGCGGCCACCCTCAGTGCCGCACTCGCACCTCTGCAAACAGACCCACGGGTAGAGAACTTCCGCCACATCGGCATGATTTGGGCCTTTGACGTGCGGGAATCCGTTGCCGGGCCGCGCTTTGCCGAGCGCTTCCACCTCGCAGGCCGCTCGCGCGAACTGCTGATCCGCCCGATTGGCCGCACCGTCTACCTGCTGCCGCCGTACTTGCTGGACGACGATCTGTCGCCCTGGCTGGCCCGCCAGGTCCTGGCCACACTGGACGACACCCTGAACCAAACCCCCACCGATGCTGATCGACCACCTGAACCGCCAACTGCGTGAGCGCGCCGACCAGGCCCTGACGCGTACGCGCCGCACCGCCGAGTCGCCCTGCGCGCCGCAGCAGCGCGTCGCCATAGGCAACCAGCCCAGCCGCGACCTGCTGGCGTTTTGCAGCAACGACTACCTGGGCCTGGCCCACCACCCCGCGCTGGTGGAGGCCCTGGCCGAGGGCGCACGCCGCTTTGGCGCGGGCAGCGGCGCATCGCATCTGGTCAGCGGCCACTCGCTAGCGCACGCCACGCTGGAAGCAGAGCTGGCCACCTGGATGGCCCCCTGTATCCCGGATGCCCGGGCGCTGTACTTTTGTACGGGTTATATGGCAAACATAGCCATAGCGCAGGCGCTATATGCGCATGACGCTATTATTTTTGCAGACAAGCTGAACCACGCCTCGCTGGTCGATGGCGCGCTGATGTCCAAGGCCAAACTGCACCGCTACGCCCACCGCAACCTGGCGGTGCTGGAGCGGCAACTCATGCAAAGCGATGCCCCCCTCAAGTTCATCGTCACCGACGCGGTCTTCAGCATGGACGGCGATCTGGCCGACCTGCCCGCCCTGCTGGCGCTGGCCGAGCGCTTCGATGCCTGGCTGGTGGTGGACGACGCGCACGGCTTCGGCGTGCTCGGCACCCAGGGCCGGGGCAGCCTGGCGCACTTCGGCCTGCGCAGCGAACGGCTGATTTACATGGGCACGCTGGGCAAGGCCGCGGGCGTGGGTGGGGCCTTTGTGGCCGCGCACCCCACCATCATTGAATGGCTGGTGCAAACCGCCCGGCCCTACATCTACACCACCGCCGCCCCGCCCGCCATCGCCCACGCGCTCAGCGCCAGCCTGCAACTGATCGCCGGGCCCGAGGGCGAACAGCGCCGCGCCCACCTGCAAGCGCTGATCCACCAGTTGCGCGGCGAGTTATCCAAATTGATAGCTGCCCACGCCCATCTGGGCTGGAGCCTGGCCGATTCGGCCACTGCCATCCAGCCGCTCATCGTGGGCAGCAACGCCGCCGCCCTGGCATTGTCTGCCGCGTTGGATGCGCAAGGCCTGTGGGTGCCCGCCATCCGCCCCCCCACCGTGCCCGTGGGCACGGCACGGCTGCGCATCACGCTCAGCGCCGCCCACAGCGCGCAGGACGTGCAGCGGCTGGTCGATGGACTGGCTGTGGCCGCGAAAGAATTGCATGCGTAGCGTGTTCATCACCGGCACCGACACCGAAGTCGGCAAAACCCGCTGCAGCGCGGCCCTGCTGCACTGGTGCGCCCAACAAGGCTGGCGCAGCGCGGGCTTCAAGCCGGTAGCGGCCGGGCTGGACGCAGACGGCGTGAACGAAGACGTGCAGATGCTGCGCGCCGCCGGTTCACTGCCTCTCACGAGCGCGGAAGTCGGCCCGCTGCAATTCCAGGCCGCCTGCGCCCCGCATATTGCGGCGGCGCTCGAAGGGCAAGTGATTGACATGGCCACGTTGGTGCAGCAAGCCCAAGCCCTGGCCGAGCGCGCCGATGTGCTGGTGGTGGAAGGCGTGGGCGGGTTCTGCGTCCCGTTAGGGCCTGACGTGGACACCGCCGATCTGGCCGTGGCGTTGGGCTACCCCGTCATTCTGGTGGTCGGCCTGCGCCTGGGCTGCATCAGCCACGCCCTGCTTACCGCAGAGGCCATCCGCGCCCGCGGCCTGCCGCTGCTGGGCTGGATCGCCAACACGGTCGACCCGCAGATGGCCCATCTGCAAGCCAATATCGACACCCTGCGCGTTGAGTTCCAACGCCGCCACCACGCACCCTGCCTGGGCGTGGTGCCGCGCCTGGCCGATGCCAGCCCGAGGGCCGCCGCAGCCTATCTGGATTTTGTGGCCCTGCACGAGATTTTTTCCGCATGAATGCCACCGCACCTTTCGTCGATGCCGCCTTTCTGGCCAACCCCTACCCGGCTTACCAGGCCTTGCGCGAGGCGGGGCCGCTGCACTGGAGCACCGAATTCTTCGGCGGTGCCTGGCTGCTGACCCGCCATGCCGACGTGGAGCAGGTGTTGCGCGACCCGCGTTTCTCGGCCCAGCGTACGGGCGGGTGGGTTACGAACCGGGAGGAAACCAAGGGCGAGCTGGCCGGTTTCCAGCAGCTGTTTGCCCGCGCCATGCTGTTCCTCGATGCGCCCGACCACACCCGCATCCGCAAGGTGCTCAACGCAGGCTTTAAACCCGCACAGATCCAGGCGCTGGAGCCGTTCATAGCCCAGACCGTGGCCGAGCTGCTGGACGCAGTGGGCGATGCGCCCCGTTTCGACTTCATGCAGGCGGTGGCCCGCCAGTTACCCACCCGCGTCATCGCCAAGATGATGGGCATCGAAGAGGCCGCCAACGCCGACTTCGCGGTCTGGTCCGACGACCTGGCGGTGTTTATCGGCGCGCCGCTGGCCACCCACCAGCAGGCCCGCCGCGCCCAGGCCAGTTTGCTGGCGATGGGCCGGTATTTCGAGAAATTAATCGCCGAACGCCGCCAGAATCCCGGTGACGATTTGGTCAGCCGCCTGCTGCAAGCCGAGGTCGATGGTGCGCTGCACAACCACGCCGAGCTGCTGGCCCAGTGCGCCATGCTCTTGTTTGCGGGCCACGAAACCACCCGCAACCTGCTGGCAACGGCCTGCAATCCCTGCTGGCCCACCCCGACCAGTGGCAGCGCCTGCAACAAGACCCCCGCCTGGTCCCCAGCGCCGTGCGCGAGCTGTTGCGCTTCGACAGCCCGGTGCAGTACACCGGCCGCCGCGTGGCCACCGAACTGCAACTCCACGGCCAGACCCTGCGCCGGGGCGACCTGGTGGTGCCGCTGATCGGTGCCGCCAACCGCGACCCGGCCCGCCACCCCGACCCGGACCGGCTGGATGTGGCGGGGCGCGACGGCGCGTCCATCTCCTTCGGCAGCGGTGCCCACGTCTGCATCGGGGCCCTGCTGACCCGCATCGAGGCCGAAATCACCTTCCGCCAGGTGCTGCAGCGCTGGCCGCATCTGCGCCTGGCCGATGGGTCACCGCAGTGGGCCGACAACCCCGCGTATCGGGGGCTGACCGCCTTGGATGTAGTAACCGGCTAACACCCACCGCCTCTTTTCGCTGCCCACAATGGTTTACCAACCACCCTTGAGGAGACCAGCATGGCAGCGAAAAAGATTCTGATGATTTGCGGCGACTACTGCGAAGACTACGAGACCATGGTGCCGTTCCAGGCGCTGCTGGCCGTGGGCCACACCGTCCACGCCGTGTGCCCCGACAAAAAGGCCGGGGACCATATCAAGACTGCCATCCACGACTTCGAAGGCGCGCAGACCTACAGCGAAAAGCCCGGCCACAACTTCACCCTGAACGCCACCTTCGCGAGCCTGGATGTCAGCAGCTACGACGCTCTCGTCATCCCCGGTGGCCGTGGCCCCGAGTACCTGCGCACCTACCCGGCGGTGGTGTCGGCGGTGAAGCATTTCTTTGAAACCAACAAGCCCGTGGCCGCCGTCTGCCACGGTGCCCAGCTGCTGGCCGGGGCCGGTGTCCTCAAGGGCCGCACCTGCTCCGCCTACCCGGCCTGCCGCATGGAAGTGGAGATTGCGGGTGGCACCTACGCCGAGATCGCCATCGACGCAGCCATCACCGAGGGCAACCTGGTCAGCGCCCCCGCCTGGCCCGCCCACCCGGCCTGGATTGCGCAGTTCCTGACCCTGCTGGGCACGCGTATCACCTTGTAATCCGCCATTGACGTTGCCGGTGCAGCCTCGGATGATGTGGGGCTGCATCAAGGGGAATTGCCATGTGCCAAGTATTTATAAGCGCCGACCCCCACCTCTATGACAGCCGCGCCCGCTCGGTGCGGCTGCACGGCGTGGCCACCAGCATCAAGCTGGAAAACCTGTTCTGGCAGGTGCTGGCCGAGATCGCCCAGCGCGACGGCATGGGCGTGCCGCAACTGTGCGCCAAGCTGTACGACGAGCTGGTGGCGCAGCGTGGCGAGGTGGATAACTTTGCCTCCTTTCTGCGCGTCAGCTGCGGCCGCTACCTGGCCTTGCAGCTGTCTGGCGGCATTCCGCAAGATGCCAGCATCTCCATCCGCAGCCTGAATGCCCAACAGGTGCTGGCCACCGAAGGGCACCGCAGCCTGTTGGCGCACGCGGCCTGAAGCCCGGGCGGCGGGAGCGCTGCGGTCTAATACGGGGTTTTCACCAACCCGTATCTGCCATGATCCGCTTCTCCTTCAAGACCGCCCTGACCGTTGCCGCTCTATGCTTTGCCGGTCTGTCCAGCGCCCAGCAGGTGCTGCGCATGACCGCCATTCCCGACGAAGCCCCCACCGAGCTGGCCCGCAAGGCCGCGCCGCTGGTCAAGTACCTGGAAGGCAAGCTGGCCATGAAGGTCGAGTTCACCCCGGTGAGCGACTACGCGGCGGCGGTCGAGGCGCTGGTCAACAAGCAGGTGGACGTGGCCTGGTTTGGCGGCTTTACCTTTGTGCAGGCGAATGTGCGCTCGGGTGGCAAGATCATCCCGCTGGTACAGCGCGAGGAAGACGAGAAATTCCGCTCGGTCTTCATCACTGCCGACCCCGCCATCAAATCTCTGGCCGACCTGAAAGGCCACACGCTGAGCTTCGGCGCACCGTCCAGCACCTCCGGCCATCTAATGCCGCGCAGCTTTTTGCTCGATGCCAAGGTGGACCCCGACAAAGACCTGAAACGCGTGGCCTTCTCGGGTGCGCACGATGCCACCATCGCCGCAGTGGCCGCGGGCAAGGTGGACGCGGGCGCGCTCAACATCTCGGTGTGGGACAAGTTCGTGGCCGACAAAAAGGTCGATACCGCCAAGGTCCACGTGTTCTACACCACCCCGCCGTACTTCGACTACAACTGGAGCGTGCACGCCGACATGCCGGTCGCCCTGCGCGAAAAGCTGGCCAAGGCCTTTCTGGATCTGAACAGCAACACCCCCGAAGGCAAAGAAGTGCTGGAGCTGCAACGCGCCACCCGCTTCCTCCCCACCCAGCCCGCCAACTACAAGGGCATCGAAGCGGCCGCCCGCAGCGCTGGTTTGCTGAAATAAGCTGCACTATCAAATAAATAGCTTCTTGCGTAGGTAGCATATACGCTAGAGGCACTTTTTATATGCAACTTCAACTTCTGGCTGCCTCGGCCCGCCACCCTGCAGCTGCTGCGCACGCCCCTGCCGCCCTGCGCGGTGTCAAGCTGGCGCTGGCCGCCGGGGACCAGGTGGCGGTGATCGGGCCGTCGGGCGCGGGCAAGACCACGCTGCTGCACCTGCTGGGCTGCGCGCTGCGGCTCAGCCAAGGGCAGGTGCTGCTGGACGGGCGCGACCCCTGGGCGCTGCCGCGCGCCCAGCTGCAAGGCCTGCGCCGCCAGCTGTTCATCGCCCCGCAGGTGCCACCGCTGCCGCCACGCCAGCGGGTCGTCACTGCCGTGCTGGCCGGGCAGCTGCCATCCATGGGGCTGTGGCGCAGCGTGCGCAGCCTGTTCTACCCGGTGGACATTCCGGCGGCCGAGGCGGCGCTGGCGCAGTTCGACCTGGCCGACAAGCTGTTTGAGCGGGTGGACCGCCTGTCGGGCGGCGAACGCCAGCGCGTCGGCCTGGCGCGGGCGCTGGTGGCCGATGCCCGGCTCTGGCTGGTGGACGAGCCCCTGTCGGCCCTGGACCCGGCCCGCGCCGAGCAAGCCATGCTGGCGTTGACGCAAGCCGCCCAGGCGCGTGGCACCACGCTGGTGGCCAGCCTGCACCACGTGGACATGGCGCTGGCGCATTTCCCGCGCATCCTGGGCCTGCGCGCGGGGGCCATCGTGTTCGACCTGCCCGCCGCACAGGTCAGCCGCGAACGCCTGCACAGCCTGTACGCCCAGCACCTGGACGAGCTGACCGGGCCTGCGCCGGAGCCATCGCTGCCGCTGGTTACTGCTCCGGTGGTGATGCATTGCCGCTGAATCCAACCCTGCGCGACCCGGCCTGGCACAGCCGCCTCTGCTGGCTGCTGGCCGCCGCCGTGCTGCTCTGGCCGCTGCTGGTGCTCACCGAGTTCCAGCCCTGGGTGCTGCTGCAGCCCGACAGCCTGCGGCCCACGCTGCGCTTCGTGGGCGACTTCTTTCCGCCCAAGCTGGAGCCCGCGTTTCTGTGGACCGTGGCCCTGGAAACCTGGCGCACCGTGGCGATGGCGACGGCGGGCATCACCCTGGCGCTACTGCTGGCCGTGCCGCTGACGCTGCTGTCGGTGCGGGTGCTCTCGATTTCGGCGCTGACCGGACGCATGGCTCCATGGGGCGCGGCTGTACGGCTGGCGGTGCGCTGGCTGCTGGTGCTGCTACGCAGCGTGCCCGAACTGGTCTGGGCGCTGGTGTTTGTGCGCGTGGTGGGCCTGGGCCCCACCTCGGGCGTACTGGCGATTGCGCTCACCTACGCAGGCATGCTGGGCAAGGTCTACGCCGAGATTCTGGAATCCGGTGAGCCCGCCGCCACCCAGGCCCTGCTGCGCCATGGCACTGGGCGGCTGCAGGCCTTTTTCTACGGCCTGCTGCCGCAGAACGCGGGCGAGCTGACCAGCTACACCGTCTACCGCTGGGAATGCGCCATCCGCTCGTCGGCCGTGCTGGGCTTTGTGGGCGCGGGCGGGCTGGGCCAGCACATGGACGCATCGATGAAGATGTTCAACGGCTCCGAGGTCAGCACCATGCTGCTGGTGTTCATGGGCCTGGTGTGGCTGGCGGATTGCACCAGTGCGTGGTTGCGGAAGGGGCTCGCATGAAGACGGCGGCGAACGAAACCTACAAGCTGCCGCCCGCGCTGTTCCACTCCCGTTCCAAGGCCCTGTGGTTCGCCATCGCCGTGGTGGCGCTGGTGGGGGCCAGCTTTGCCACGCTGGACTTGCAGTGGGCGAAATTTTTGTCTGCTGACGCACTGCGCCGCATGGGCCGCTTTGTGGCCGAGCTGCTGGTGCCCAACACCGCACCCGCCTTTCTGCGCAAGCTACTGACTGCCACGCTGGAGACCCTGGCCATGTCGGCCCTGGGTACGCTGCTGGCGGTGGTCTGCGGTCTGGCGCTGGCCCTGCCCGCCAGCAAAACCCATGCGGATGACCACGCCCTGTGGCGCGGCCCCACGCGGGCGCTGCTGAACGCGCTGCGCAGCATCCCCGAGCTGGTCTGGGCCACGCTGCTACTGGTCTCCGCCGGGCTGGGGCCGTTCGCCGGGACGCTGGCGCTGGCGCTGCACACCACCGGCGTGCTGGGCCGTTTGTTTGCCGAAAGCCTGGAGAACGCCCCCGACGGCCCGGCCCAGGCCGTGCGGGCACGCGGCGTGGGCGCAATACCAGTGCTGCTCTACGCCAGCCTGCCCCAGGTGCTGCCGCAGTTGGTCAGCTACACCCTGTACCGCTGGGAAAACAATATCCGCGCCGCCGCCGTGCTGGGCGTGGTGGGCGCGGGCGGCCTGGGCCAGATGCTGGCCTTCCACATGGGCCTGTTCCAGATGCCCGAGACCAGCGCGGTGCTGGTGGCCATGCTGGTGCTGGTGGCGCTGGTGGACGGGTTGAGCAGCGGCGTGCGCTGGGTCTTGATGCGCTAGGCGGGAATGTCTATTCGGCGGGTTAATCGCCAGATGGATTAACCCCAGGCAGTTAGGCGAATATGTCAACTAACTAACTGTGCGATAAATAGGATTATATTTTCCTCGCCCGGATAATGCCCTTTGCATAACGACCGACCTACCCCAATGCCCCGCCCCGCAAGCCTAACGGCCCAGTGGAAAAGCCGATCCGGCAGGCCTTGAAAAAACTAACTCCCACAGATTTTTTCCGCCCAAAATTAATAAAAGAAATTTATTTCTCTCAGATTAACTACTTAGAAAATTTATTCAACTTGGTGTTTAAAGTAGCGGCGTGTTGATAAACCCCCCAGCCACCACCAGGAAATTTTTAAAATGAAAAAACTCATCCTCGCCGCCGCCGTTACCGCCGCTGTACTGACCCCCTTCGCCGCCCAGGCCCAAAAGATCGGTCTGGCCATGGCCAACCAGGAAACCTTTCTGGCCTACATGTCCGATGCGCTACTGGCCCAAGCCAAAACCGTCGGGGCCAGCGTGCAAATGGAATCCGCCGACAACGACATCAGCAAACAGCTCAACCAGATCCAGAACTTCATCACCCAAAAGGTAGATGCCATCATCGTCAATCCGGTGGATACCGATGCCACCACCAAAATGACCAAGATGGTGACCGATGCCGGCATCCCCCTGGTCTATGTGAACCGCAAGCCGGTGGACTTTGACAAACTGCCGAAGAACGTGGCCTTTGTGGCGTCGGACGAAAAAGTCTCGGGCACCCTGCAAACCCAGGAAGTCTGCCGTGTGATGAAGGGCAAGGGCAATATCGTGGTGCTGATGGGCGAGTTGTCGAACGAAGCCGCCCGCACCCGCACCAAGGACATCGAGGAGGTGCTGGCCACCAAGGAGTGTTCGGGTATCAAGATCCTGGACAAGCGCGAAGCCACCTGGCTGCGCACCAACGCCACGGACATCGTCTCGAACTGGATCACCGCCGGGCTGAAGTTTGACGCCATCATCGCCAACAACGACGAAATGGCCATTGGCGCGATCCAGGCCCTGAAATCCAGCAAGCGCTGGACACCCGATTACATGGTCGCCGGTATCGATGCCACGCCCGATGCCCTGGCCTCCATGAAAGCGGGCGACCTGAAGGTCTCCGTGTTCCAGAACGCCGGTGGTCAGGGCCGGGGCTCGCTGGATGCAGCCCTCAAGCTGATCAAAAAGCAGCCAGTGGACCGCTTTGTGAACATCCCGTTTGAGCTGGTTACGCCCGCCAACCTGGCCAAATACGCGAAGTAAGGCACACCCACGATGCGCTACCGCGACTTTGGCCGCACCGGCTGGAAGGTGAGTGAGGTGGCCTTTGGGGCTTGGCAGATCGGTGGCGACTGGGGCGCGGTAGACGACATGCGTTCCATCGACACCCTGCTGTACGCCTTTGAAAAAGGCATCAACTTTGTCGATACCGCCGAGCTGTACGGCAAGGGCCACAGCGAGGAAGTCATTGGCCGGGCGCTGCTGGCCTGGCAGGGCAACAAAATCTATGTCGCCACCAAGGTGCAACCCATCCAGTGGCCGCGCCCGGACGACGACCACCCGGCCATGCGCGGCCGCTACCCCGACTGGTATCTGCGCGACAGCGTAGAAAAGTCGCTGAAGCGCCTGGGCGTGGAGCGGCTGGACCTGCTGCAACTGCACAGCTGGATGGGCGACGGCCTCTACGCGCTGGACTGGCTGGAGAGCCTGAACCGCCTGCGCGCCGAGGGCAAGATCGACAAAATCGGCGTGTCCCTGCGCGACTTCCGGCCCGACGAGGGCATAGACCTGGCCCGCTTCGGCCTGGTGGATGCCATCCAGGTGGTCTACAACCTGTTTGAGCAGCGCCCGCGCCACGGCCTGTTTGCGGCAGGCGAGCAGACCGCCACCGCCTTCATCGCCCGGGTGCCGCTGGACTCTGGCGCGCTGGTGGGCCACTGGGCCGCCGACACCTACGCGGGCTGGGCCCCCGGCTCGGTACCGCACACCATGTTCCGCGAGGGCCGGTTTGCCGAGACCCTGGCGCGGGTCAACCAGCTCAAAAAGCTCTGCGCGCCCTACTACCCCACACTGGCCGAGGCGGCGATGCGCTACGTGCTGGATTCCAAGCAGGTGTCCACGCTGATCCCCGGTATGCAAACCCGCGCCGAGGTGGACATGAACCTGGTGTATTCCGACGGCCAGGCCTTCCCCCCGGAGCTGCTGGCCCAATTGCGTGAGCACCTGTGGATTCGAAACTACTACCAATGAGCATGCACCAATTAGAGCTTTTGCGGCCGCACGAAATCCGCGCCGAGCTGGCCCGCGCCTCCCGCGTCTACCTGCCGCTGGGCACCATCGAATGGCACTGCGAGCATTTGCCTGTGGGGCTGGACGCACTCACCGCCCACGGCGTGTGCCTGCGTGCCGCCCAGCGCAGCGGCGGTGTGGTCTACCCCACGCTGCACTACGGCACCGGCGGCGGCCACGGCATCTACCCCTGGACGGTGATGATGGAAACCGGCTCGGAGATCGTCGCCCAGCTGCGCAAAACCCTGGCCCGGCTGGAAGTCTTTGGCGTGGCCCAGGCGGTGCTGTTCACCGGCCACTTTGCCGACGAGCAAATTGCCATGGTGCGCCAGCTCGCCCAGGACTGGCAGACCGAAGGCCACGCGCTGCAGGTGCAGGCGCTGTCCATCAACATGCTGCCCCACCCGCCCATCGCCCCCGACCACGCCGGCCCGTTCGAGACCACGCTGCTGCACGCCCTGTGGCCCGAGCGCGTGGACATAGCCCAGCTGCCGCCCAAACCCGTGCGCACCGGCAACATCGAAGAAGACGGCTGGGGCCCGCAGCGCCACGTGCAAGGCCACCCGCTGTGGGGCGTGGTAGGCCCGGACCCGCGCGACTTCGACCCCGCACGCGGCTCGGAGCTGCTGGAAGCGGTGGTGGCCTGGCTGGTGGAAGAAGTGGCCTGAATCGGAGTTTTCAGGCCATTTTTTGAGCATTAAATAGGCTTCTAGCGTAATCACTACCTACGCGAGTAGCTATTAAAAGCTGCATTAAATACGATAGCAAGGCCCTGGGCTCACACGCTCTCGGGCAGGTGGATGTCCATGGGCACCAGCACCTGCCGCACGCCCGCCGTGGGTTGCACCACCGCCTCGGCCATCTGGGCTACCAGTTCGCGGCATAGCTGGGGCAGCGGGTGCGATAACACCGCCGCAAAGTGCCGGTGGATCAGCCCCGCGCGGGTCACGGGCGTGAGCTCGGTGCCGATGCCCACGACGCGCTGGGCGCCCCGGTTGCGCTGGCGGCGCTGTTCCAGCGCCTTGAGCACGCCTTCAATGCCGCTGCCACCCATGTAGAAACCCACCAGGTCGGGGTGGCTGTCCAGCAGCTCGTGGGTGCGCTCTTCGCCGTAGGCATCGCTTTCCAGCGTGGAAATGGTTTCCAGCAGATCGAAGTCCGGCGCATGCTCGCGCATGTACGAGCGCAGGCTGATCTCGCTCAGCTCCTGGCACTGGAAGCGGTGGCTGCCGACAAAAATCGCTACCGGGCCGGGGGCGTGGGCCAGCTCGGAAATCAGCCAGGCCGCCGTGCGCCCGACCCGGCGGTTGTCCAGCCCGGCATAACCGGCGCGCAAGGGCGAACTCAGGTCCGAGATCAGCCCGAACACCGGCACCTGGCGCTGGTGCAGGGCCTCGATAGCGTTGTTGACCAGCGCGTGGTCTGCCGTGACCACCGCGATCGCATCCACCCGCTGGCCCAGGTCGGCCAGGTGCTCGGCCACGCATTCGGGGGTTTGGTCCTTCAGGTACTCCACCACGGCGCGGCCCCGCAGCGTGGGGCAGTCTTGCGTGGCCTGGGCCAGCGCGGCGGCCAGGCCCCGGTAGAACACCGCGTTGGGCAGTTGCAGCAAAAACCCCAGCGTCAGGCGCGGGCGCACATCGCGCAGGCGCTCGGTAATCACCCCCGCCGCATAAAAGCCCAGGGCTTCGGCGGATGCGCGGATGCGCTGGGCCGTGTCTTCGCGCACATTGCTGCGGCCATTCAGCACCCGGTCGACAGTGGAGCGGCTGTGCCCGCAGTGGCGGGCGACATCGTCCATGGTGGGGCGGCGGGACGGGGAAGAGGGGATTTTGCTTGACATGTTTGTGTCAAAAATAGGTTTTAGTTTGACACATTATGGGGCAGAAACAGCGCTGGCAGTACCCAAAAAAGGCCGCCGCCCGTAGCATCCACCCACGCCAAAACGGAGACAAAAACATGCCCACCACACCTTATTCGCGCTATGCCTTGCGAGACGACCAAGCGCCTACCGGCGATTTGCGCCGGGAGGAATTCGAATCCGAAGTCAGCGCCCGCTGGTTCACCCCGCAGATCGACCGCAAGCTCTTGAAACAGCTTATGAAACGCTCTGACACAGAGTCGGTGTGGAACTACGGCCTGTGGATAGCCCTGCTGGTGGCCAGCGGCGTGACCGGCTTCGTCACCTGGGGGACGTGGTGGGCCGTGCCCTGCTTCTTGGTGTATGGCGTGCTGTATTCCACCAGCGACCACCGGGCGCACGAGCTGTCGCACGGCACACCGTTCAAAACCCGCTGGCTGAACGAGGCGCTGTACCACCTGAACGCCTTCATGACCCTGCACGAAGGCCACTACTGGCGCTGGAGCCACACGCGCCACCACACGCACACCATCATCGTCGGCAAAGACCCGGAAATCGCCTTCCCGCGCCCGGCCAACCGGCTCTACGCGCTGCTGGATTTCTTCTTTTTGAAGTCCGGCGTGGTGCTGCTGCGTGACATTGCCTTGCAGGCGGTGGGCCGTATCAGCCCCGACGGTGAGCATTTCATCCCCACCAGCGAACGCAGCAAGGTCATCCGCTCGGCGCGCATCTTTCTACTGGTGTTTGCCGCGGTGATCGCCGCGTGCTTTGCCACCCACAGCATCCTGCCCGCGATGTACATCGTGCTGCCGCGCTTTTACGGTGGCTTCTTTGCCCAGTTTTTCAACGCCACCCAGCACACCGGCCTGGCCGAAGACGTGTACGACCACCGCCTGAACACCCGCACCTTTGTGACCAACCCGGTGTTCCAGTGGCTGTACTGCAATATGAACTTCCACATCGAGCACCACAGCCTGCCCATGGTGCCCTGGCACCAGTTGCCGAAGCTGCACGAGGCCATCAAGACCCAGTGCCCGCCGGTTTATCCCAGCGTGTGGGCCGCCTGGGCCGAGATTCTGCCCGCCCTGCAGCGCCAGGCAGTGGATGCCAGCTTCCAGGTCACCCGGCCCGTCCCCGGAGCCGTGTAATGGCCACCCCCGGCCCCCAAAAAATCCACCGTTACGGCAGCGCCTTCAAGCTGCAGGCGGTGCAGATGAGCCAACAAAGCGGCGTGCGCATCAAGGACGTGGCAGCCACGCTGGCGATCCACCCGTTCATGCTGTCCAAATGGCGCAAGCAGGTGCGCGACGGCGAGCTGGTCGGTCTGCCCGCGCCGGTGGATACGCAGGCGGTGGTGGAGCTGCAGCGCCTGTGCGCCATGGAGCAGCAATTCAAGCGCCTGCAACAGGAGCACGAACTGCTAAAAAAAGCCATCCGGTTTGCTTTCGATCCAAAGCCGAAGTCTTTCGCTTTATCGGAGCAAACCGGGACACCCATTCTGTGCAACTGATGTGCCAGTACTACCAGGTGACGCGGGCGGGGTACTACGCGTGGTGTAAGCGGGGGGCCTAAGCATGGCTCCAGGGGTTGAAAACCCGTACCCCCGTAGGCGCAAAGTCGGCCACATTGCGGGTGGCCACCGCCATACCGTGGACCAGGGCCGTGGCCGCGATCAATGCATCGCGCTCGGCGCGCGGATCGGGCACGTGCAGACCGGCGCAGCGTAACGCCACCGGGGTGTCTACCGTGAAGATACGGCCTTCAAACCGGGGTAGTACCGCATCCACTAGCCAAGCGCGCAAGACCGCGCCCTGGGCGGCATCGCGGCGCTCCATCAACAAAACGCCCAGCTCCAATTCCAGCACCGTGATCGCAGACAAATAAAAGTGTGCCAGCGGAGTGGCCACCGCCCATGCCAGTACCTGCGGGTTGGCTTTGTCGGGGCGGCGCAGTTCCGAGACGACGTTGGTGTCCAGCACAAACATCAGGACAGGTCCGCGGCGCGGTACAGGCCACCGGCCCGGGGCGGCTCAAAGTCGAAGTCAGGCACCGTAGACGGTGGCTGGGCCAGCGCCTCGGCCAGGGTGACCTGCGCGCCCGTCAACCGGCGGTAGTCCTCCATGCTCAGCAGCACATGCGCGGGCCGCCCCCGGTCGGTGATGAACACCGGGCCGGTACGGGTGCATTTCTTGGCGCGGCTAGCATCCTGGTTGAATTCGCGGCTGGTGAGGGTGGTAACAGTCATGGCAACACCTCAAAATAACAATGATGTGATGTTACTACAATGCCGATTAATTCAGCATCATGCTCAAGCGCCGACGGTAGGTTGCCACCAGCAGCGCCTGCGGGTCTTGCTCGGTCACCGACTTGCCGGAGATTTCGATGCCGCCTGCCGTCTTGTTGCCTGCGTCGGCGCTGGCCTTGGGCTTGGGCGGGGTGAGCAGCTCCAGGATGGCAATGAAGACCTTGCGCGGGGCTTCGTCGTTCCACTTTTTGTCGCGCATGATGATTTCCAGCAGCTCGTCCATGGCGGCGGTCCATTCGCCCTGGGCCATCAGGATGCGGCCTTTGGCGAAGCGGGCGTCGAAGTCACGTTTGTTAGCGGCAATTTTTACGTCTAATTCGGCAATAGCGTTGGTATCTTCTAGGCTGTTAGCTGCGAAATTGAGAGCATCAATCCACTGCGACAGGGCTTCAAAGCGCAGCTGCGAGGGGATGTACTTCAGCGTGGGTTGCAGCGCGGCTTCGGCTTCTTCCAGGTGGCCGGCCTGGGTCAGCAGGCGCACGTAGTCAAAGCGGGTGTCGTCGTTGGCCGGGTCCAGCGCCAGGGCTTCGTGCAGCTTGTACAGGGCGGCATCGGTGTTGCCCTCTGCGGCCAGGGCCAGGGCTTGTTCGGCCTCGCTAGGCTCGGCTTGCAGCGGCTCACCTGCGGGCACATGCTTGTCCAGAAATTCCTTGACCTTGCCCTCGGGCAGCGCGCCCTGGAAGCCGTCCACCGGCTGGCCGTTGACCACCAGAATGCAGGTGGGGATGCTGCGGATGCCGAAGGCTTCGGCCAGTTGCTGCTCTTGGTCAGAGTCGATCTTGACCAGCTTGAAGCGGCCCGCGTAATCCGCCTCGACCTTCTCTAGCAGCGGGCCGATGACCTTGCAGGGCTCGCACCACGGAGCCCAGAAATCGACCAGCACCGGGGTGGTCATGGAGGCGGCAATGACCTCGGTTTCAAAGTTGGCAAAGGTGACGTCGATCATTTTGGGGTTGCCGTAGAGGCAAAAAGTAAAATTCAAGGTTAATCAGAACAAAGTCCTATGAACTCTATTCAAATTGGTGTGGTGATGGGCTCCAGCTCCGACTGGGACACCATGCAGCATGCGGTGCAGATTCTCCAACAGTTTGGCATTGCCCACGAAGCCCGGGTCGTATCGGCCCACCGCATGCCCGACGATATGTTTGCCTACGCCGAAGCCGCCGCCGGGCGCGGGCTCAAGGCCATCATCGCCGGAGCCGGTGGCGCGGCCCACCTGCCGGGCATGCTGGCCGCCAAAACCACGGTGCCGGTGCTGGGCGTGCCGGTGGGCACCAAGCACCTGAGCGGCGTGGATTCGCTGCACAGCATTGTGCAAATGCCCAAGGGCATACCAGTAGCCACGTTTGCCATTGGCAACGCGGGGGCGGCCAACGCCGCCCTGTTTGCCGTGGCCCTGCTGGCGAATGAGAACCCGGCCCTGCGCGCGCAGTTGGAAGCCTTCCGCGCCGCGCAGACCGAGGTAGCCCGCAACATGACCGTGCCGCCTGCACCGCCCGTGCTATGAGCGGCCCCATCCTTCCCGGAGCCACCTTGGGCGTGATGGGCGGCGGCCAACTGGGCCGGATGTTCATCCACGCGGCCCAGCGCATGGGCTATTTCACCGCCGTACTCGACCCGGACGCGGCCAGCCCGGCCGGGCGCGTCAGCCACCACCACATCGTTGCCGAATACCTGGACGCGCCAGGCCTGGGCCAGTTGGCCGAGACCTGCGACGCCATCACCACCGAGTTCGAGAACGTGCCGTCGTCCGCCCTGGCCCGCCTGGCGGTGTACACCACGGTGTCGCCTGCCGCGTCGGCCGTGGCCATCGCCCAGGACCGCGCGGCCGAGAAAGCCCACTTCTTGCGCTGCGGCGTACCCTGCGCGCCCTATGCGGTGATCGACACGCCGGAACAGTTAGCCGCCGTGGACGAAGCCTTGCTGCCCGGCATCTTGAAGACCACCCGCCTGGGCTACGACGGCAAGGGCCAGGCCCGCGTGGCCGACCGTGCCGCGCTGGCAGCGGCCTGGGCCGACATGAAGAATGTGCCCTGCGTGCTGGAGAAAATGCTGCCCCTGGCAGCCGAATGCTCGGTCATCGTGGCGCGCGGCGCCGACGGCCAGATGGTGCACCTGCCCATCCAGCGCAACCTGCACCGCGACGGCATTCTGGCCGTTACCGAGGTTCTCGAGTTTTATGAAGAAAATATGCCTGCAGCCCAGGTAGCATCTGCACTAGAAGCTGCGAAATCCATAGCAAACGGTTTGCAGTACGTGGGCGTGCTGTGCGTGGAGTTTTTTGTGCTGCAAGACGGCAGCCTGGTGGTCAACGAGATCGCCCCGCGCCCGCACAACAGCGGCCACGCCAGCATGGACTGCTGCGACGTGTCGCAATTTGAGCTGCAGGTGCGCACCCTCACCGGCCTGCCGCTGGTGCAGCCCCGCCAGCACAGCCCGGCCATCATGCTGAACCTGCTGGGCGACCTGTGGTTTTTGCGCTCCGCGCAAGCGGCCACGCCCCCTTGGGCCGAAGTGCTGGCCCTGCCCGGCGCACACCTGCACCTGTACGGCAAAGCCAGCGCCAGCAAGGGCCGCAAGATGGGCCACCTGACCCTTACCGGCCCCACCGCGTCCGCCGTGCGCGCCACCGCCCTGCAAGCCGCTGCGCTGCTCGGCATCGAGGCGTTCTGATGCTGCTCGACGGATTGGATCCCGCTGCCATCCGGCAAGCCGCCCAGGCACTGGCCGCAGGCGAGCTGCTGGGCCTGCCCACCGAGACGGTGTACGGGCTGGCGGCCGATGCGTCCAGCGATGCGGCGGTCGCCAAGATATTTACCGCCAAGGGCCGCCCCAGCGACCACCCGCTGATCGTGCATATCGCACCAAACGGGAATGGTGTACCCCATTTCGCGTCCGACGTGCCCGCCTTTGCCCAGGCGCTGATGACGGCCTTCTGGCCCGGCCCCTTGACGCTGATCCTGCCGCGCCGTCCCGGCGTGGGGGCGGCAGCGGCAGGCGGGCAAGACAGCATCGGCCTGCGCTGCCCGGCCCATCCCGTGGCGCAAGCGGTCTTGCAAGCCTGCGCCGCCTTGGGCGTAGCCGGGCTAGCCGCGCCCAGCGCCAACCAGTTTGGCCGCGTCAGCCCTACCACGGCGGCCCACGTGCAGTCGGAATTTGGTGAGGACCTGCTGGTATTGGATGGCGGACCCTGCACCATGGGCATTGAATCCACCATCGTGGACTGCACCCGTGGCGAGCCGGTGCTGCTGCGCCCCGGCAGCATTGGCCGCGACCAGATCGAAGCCGCCTGCGGCCAGCCGCTGCGCGACAAGGACGACGTGGCCAACGCCCCGCGCGCTTCGGGCACGCTGGAGGCGCATTACGCGCCCACCGCCAAGGTGCGGCTGATGACCGCCGCCGCGCTGCAAACCGCGCTGGACCTGCTGGGCACGGGCCTGGACGGCCAGGCGGTGACGATTGCCGTGTACGCCCGCCAAACGCTGCGCAGCCGCTCGGCCCAGGTGATTTGCAGACCCATGCCCCAGGATGCCGCCACCGCTGCCCAGGAGCTGTTTGCGGCCCTGCGCGACTTTGACACCCAGGGCGTGCGCCTGATCTGGATCGAGACCCCGCCCGACACGCCCGCATGGGAAGGCGTGCGCGACCGTTTGCAGCGCGCTTCGGTCGCGTAAAGAGGTCTTACGCTTCTTTACCCCGCACGGCTTTATTGCCTCGTTAAACTCACCCATCGTATTTTGGAGTTACCTATGACCGTTTTTAGCTTGCGCCGCGCCGTTTTAGGGCTAGCCTGCGCCTCGGCCGTCTTGCTGGCCGCCTGTGGTTCCAGCACCACCGAGTCAGCCCTGACACCAACCCGCATCATTGCGTTTGGCGATGCCTTCAGCGTGGTCACACCCGGTGCCAGCTACACGGTCAACGACACCGCCAGCGGTGTCATCACCACCTGGCTGGGGCAGTTTGCCAGCAGCTACGGCATCACCGCGACCCCGGTAGCCAGTGGCGGCTATGTGTACGCGCAGGGCAACGCCCGCATCAGCAACACGACCGACGCAGCCGGTAGCACCACCACCAAGACCGTGACGCAGCAGATCGACGCGTTTCTGGCCAGCGGTGTGGTGCTGGGCGACAACGATATCGTGACCATTAATGCAGGTATCAGCGACCTGGTGGTGGAGATGAATGCCGTCACGGCAGGCACCGAAACTTCGGACACGATGCTGGCCAACGCCACACAGTACGGCAAAGACCTGGGCGCGCAGGTACGCCGTCTGGTCGCCGCCGGTGGCAAGCACGTGGTGGTGGTGGGCCCGTACAACATGGGTGTCAGCCCCTGGGCTGCGTCGCTGAACCAGTCTGGCCTGCTGCAAAGCGCCACCGGCAAGCTCAACGATGCCATGCTGGTGTCTATCGTCGATCTGGGTGCCAACGTGCTCTATCTTGACGCTGCCTACTATTTCAACCTGGTGTCTGGCACTGACCACGCCAACTACGGTGTTGCCAATGTCACCGGCCTGGCATGCAGCTCGGTCGATAGCGGCGCGGGCATCGGCACCGGCACGGGGCAGGTCAACTCCTCGCGCTGCACCCCCAGCACCATCAACCCGGTCATCACTGCCAATTCGGCCGGCGTGACCTACGACCAGTACCTGTTTGCCGACAATCTGTACTTCACCCCGATTGCACAGCGCCTGTTTGGTTTGTATGCCTACAGCCGGGTGCATTTGCGCTGGTGAAATAGGGGCTACACACTGCCCCGGAAGCGGACCAAAGGACCGAGAACGCATGTTTCCGCCCCCCTGCAGGGGGCGATACCAGTGGCCTGGCAAAGCCAGCTCCACGGTATCTCTGGAATAAAAAAACCGACCCTTGGGTCGGTTTTTTGTTGGGCGCGTAGGTGGCTTAGAAGCGGTAGCCCACACTTACTGCCAAGGTCAGGGGGTTGAGCGTGACGTCGATGGTCTGGCCGGTGGAGAGTGTGCCTCGGGTTTTGAGGAAGGTCTTGACCACGGTGCCTTCGACGAACCAACGGTCGTTCAGGGCCACTGTCGCGCCCGCCTGGATGGACATGGCCAGCTTGGAATCCAGCTTCAGCGTGGTTGGGTCGCTGGAGGTGCCGCCGGCGATGGCCGTCAAGGTGGCGGTGCCGCGCTCTTTGTAGAACTTGGCATAGGTCAGGCCCGCGCCCAGGTAAGGGCGAAACTGGGCATTGGCTTCGCCAAAACGGTACTGGCCAAACAGCGACATGGGCAGCGACTTGGTTTCGCCAATTTTGCCGACCCCCTGGATGGCGCCGGCCCCGGTCAGGTTGTGCTTGAACGGCAAGGCCAAAGGAACATCCAGAGACCAGTTGTTGGTCAACATGTAAGTGATGCCGCCCGCCAGCCGGGTGTCGCCGTCGGAGTCGATCTGCGTGCCCGGTAGGCTGGAGGTCGTGAGGTTGCCGCTATCGACCTTGGGCGTGATGTTCATCACGCCGCCGCGCAGCATCCAGGTGCCTGCGGTTTGCGCTTGTGCGGTACCTGCGGCCAGCAAAAATACACAGGCCATGCCAATGGTGTTGAGTTTCATCGTGTGTCCTTAAAGGGCTTAAACCACTAATTAGAGCCAGCCAACTTTGGCCATTTGCTCGGCGACGTAGCGGTCTAGCAGCTTGTAGCCTGCCGGTGTGGGGTGCACGGTATCGGCGTAGAAATAGGTGCTGACATCCACACCGCTGAGGGTGTTGTTGACGGTGCAGGCCAGCGACGAGCCCCCCAGAATGTTGCCCGCCGGGTTGGTGGCACTGGCGGCGACGGTACTGCAAGCGGGCACGGTGACATTGGTAATGCCGTACTGTGCCGGGTTGTTGTACTGGTCTACACTCTGGGTGTAGGCATCCACCAGCAACAGACCCGAGGTGCCCGACAGCGCGGTTTTCAGGGTGCTGTTGAACGTGGTGACCATGCGGTTAAGCAGGGCCTGGGCGCCAGAGCCTTGGCCGAAAGGCGTGTTCTCGATGCTCGGAACGTTAACCACCACCACATGTTTGGCGCCTTTGCCGATCACCGATGCCTGGATGTAGCCTGCCAGCTCCAATGCGTCCTGGGCCGCGTGGGTCACGGCGGCGGTGGCTGCAGCGTTCACGGCTGCGGCTCCACCAGCGGCGACCGCGTTTTGTTCGGCAGTCGTCCAGCCCGCCAGCCTGGCGGCACCAACGGCTCCCGCCCCGCCCGCAGCAGCAGACGACACGGCATTGATATGCATGAACACATCATTGGCACCGGCCATCACTGTGACCAGCTCGGTGCCGGTGTAGTTGCCGTGCGCGGCCAAATGGGTGGAGAACTGGGTCACCAGCGGAACCGCCATCAGCCCGATATTGGTTTGGCCGGCGGCGACTTGCAAGGCGTAGCTATTGGGGCCTACCGGTGAGGTCACGCGCGAGCTGCCTTGGGCGTAGTTGGTGCAGTTGGCGTTAGGCGATACGGCCACCAGGGGAATCTGGGGGATGTTGGACAACAGACCCGTTTGTGCCGGGCAAGGCGCAGGCAAACTCACCTGACCCGCCAGCAGCTCGGTCCAGTTGACCGGGCCGGTGGTGGTGCCGTTGACGGTAAACCGGCCGCCACCCACAGCGGCAATGGTGCCCACCTTGTAGGTGCCCACATCGCTCAGGCTGTCGCCGAACGACACCATTGAGGTGTACGTCACTTTGGGCGTGGTGTCGCTACCGCCGCCACCGCAGGCCGACAAGACCAACGTGGCTGACACCGAAGCCACCAGCAGGGACATTTTTGTGGGAATCCAATACATCGCTCACTCCTGTAATAAAAAAGAACGGTCGTTCGTTTGTAACCCAAATGTTACGCGGGAGCATCCAAAATTCACAAAGGGTAACTACTAGGTGGCTCCGCTAAAAGTTAGGTTTACTGCTCCTTTACCGCCCATTCCACCAGCGCATCCAGCGCCGGGCGGGCGGCCGGTGCCAGTGGGTGGTTGACGATGCCCACCACCACGTAACGCTGGCCGCTGCGCCCGGTGGCATAGCCCGCCACCGAGGCCACATCGCGCAGCGTGCCGGTTTTGAGCTGGGCATTGCCCATGGATTCGGGCGCCAGGCCACGTTCGCGCATACGCTGGCCGGTGCCGTCCACCCCGGCGATGGACAACGAGTTGGCAAACACTGCGGCTTGGGGGTGGGCGGCGGCGCTGCGCAGCAACTGGCCCAGGGCGCGGGCACTGGTACGCTCGTCGCGGCTCAGGCCAGAGCCGTTTTCCAGCGTGGGCACGGGCACGTCGCGGCCAATGGCCTGGGGCCACCAAGCGGCCACGGCGGCGCGGGAGGCGGCAAATGTGCCAGGGCGGCTGGCTTGCAGGCCCAGCGTCAAAAACATCTGCTGCGCCATCATGTTGTTGCTGAACTTATTGACATCGGCAATCAGCTCGCCCAGCGGCTGCGAGGGTGCGTCCATCAGCCAGGTGGCATCGCTGGGCGTGCGGCCGTCGCGCATCACGCCGGTCAGCGTGCCGCCCAGGCCCAGGTACATGGCCTGCAGCACGCGGCGGGCGTAACTGGCGGGGTCGGTGTAGGCCACGGGCCAGACGCGTTCGCCGCATTTGACCGGGTAACTGCCGCCAAACTGCACCCGGTTCGGGTCGGCAAAGTCGGCCTGTAGCTCGCCGCGCCAGTCGTTGCAGCTTTTGGTGCTGAGTGGCACCTGCGCGTCGATCTGCACATCGGCAATCGGTGGCTCACTGCGGATGCGGACGATGCCGCTGTCGGGTTCAGGGGTGAAGGTGAAGATCAGCGACTTGAAGTTGACCAGCAGGCCGTCGGGTGCGCTGTTGTAGGGGCTGAGCGCCTGGCCGTCGAATTCGGCCGGGTCGCGGGTTACGGGGTCAAAAATATGGTGGTCCAGCACGATGTCGCCACGCACTTTTTGCACGCCCCGGGTTTGCAGCGCGGCAAAGGTGGCGGCAATGCGCTCCAGCACCAGCTTGGGGTCGCCGCCGCCCTGGATGTACAAGTTACCCAGCAGCACGCCATCCTTGAGCGGGCCATCGGCGTAGAAGCGGGTTTTCCAGGTGTAGTCGGCCCCCAGCGTGTCCAACGCGGCAAAGGTGGTGACCAGCTTCATGACCGAGGCCGGGTTTACCAGCGCGCTGGCCCGGTGGCTCAGGCGCGGCAGGCCCAGGCCGTCGGCCCGCGCCACATACAGGCTCACAGCATCTTGTGGCACCTTGGCCCGGGCCAGGGCGTTGGCAATGTCGGGCGGCAGGCGCTGGGCCAAGGCCACGGTGGCTACGGTGGACAGGGCCCACAAAGCAACAGCGCCCAGGCTGCGCCAAAATCGGGGGGAGTGTGTGGAATGTGTCATAGGTTGTCAGCTATAGAAATAATAGCTGATTGCGCAAGATAATCATGCGCTAACTGCTCTTTTCTTGTGTAAATTGCCCCTATGAATCTTCTTGCCTTCGACACCAGCACCGACACCCTGTCCATCGCCGCCACCGATGGCGCGCAGGTGTGGCAGCACGCCGGGCCGGGCGGGGCGCAGGCATCCAGCACGCTGATTCCGGCGATCCTGGCGCTGCTGGCGCAGGCCGGACTGCGGCTGGACCAGCTGGAAGCCATCGCCTTTGGCAGCGGCCCCGGCTCTTTCACCGGGCTGCGTACCGCGTGTTCGGTGGCGCAAGGTCTGGCGTTCGGGGCAAACCTGCCGGTGCTGCCCATCGACACCTTGATGGCCGTGGCTGAAGAGGCCCGCCACCAACACGGCGTGCAAAGCGTGCAAGCCCTGCTGGACGCGCGCATGGACGAGGTCTACACCGGCTTTTATAGCTACCACAATGGCCAGTGGGCGCAGCGCGACGATTTCCAGCTGCTGCGGCCCGAGCATCTGCAACACAAGGCGGGCTGGGCGCAGGCGGGCAATCCATTCACCGTGTACTTGGACCGCATTCCGGCCTCTGACGGCATCCGCGTCATCGCCCTGCCCACCGCCACAGCCATGCTGCGCCTGGCCCCGGCCTTGCTGGCCGCCGGTGGGGCCGTGCCCGCCGACCAGGCCCTGCCGCGCTACATCCGCGACAAAGTAGCCAAAACCACCGACGAGCGCATGGCTGAAAAAGCGGCACTGGCCGCCGCACTGCGGCCATGAGCGCCCTGCTGGCCCCGCCCGATGCGTCCGAGGTGCGCTTCGAGACGCTCACCCCGGACTGGCTGGATGCGATGATGCCGGTCGAGCTGGCGGCCTACGCCCACCCCTGGTCGCGCACCAACTTCCTTGACGCACTGGCCGCGGGCTACCAGGCGCAGATTCTGCTGGCCGACGACACCGTGCTGGGCTACTTTGTGGCCATGCAGGGCGTGGACGAGGTGCACCTGCTCAACATCACCGTCGACCCCGCCTACCAGGGCCAGGGCTGGTCGCACCTGATGCTGGACGCGCTGGCCCTGTGGTCGCGCGGCCAAAAAGCCCAGTGGCTGTGGCTAGAAGCCCGCGTGGGCAACACCCGGGCGCTGCACGTGTACACCCGCTACGGCTTCAACCGCGTCGGCATGCGCAAAGACTACTACCCCAACGGCCCCGGCCAGCGCGAACACGCCATCGTTATGAGCATGCCCCTATGAGCCTGGACCTGGATACCCGCCAGCGCGCCATGCTGGCCGAAATGCACAGCCCCGTGTGGTGGCCTCAAGCGCAGCCTGAAGCGGTGGTCGTGGCTGCGCCCGCGCCGCAAAAATCCGCCCCGCAAAGCATTGCCCAGGTGTTGGCAAAAACTCCCGAATTGATAGCTACTAGTGCAGACACACCAAGCGCCAGAGCCTTAAAAAATACTGAAAACACCGCCACGCTAGACTGGCCCGCTGCCCAGGCCAGCGTGTGGCTGAACGCCGCCGCCGGTGGCCCGGTCGACTGGCTGGTGCTAGGCGAGACACTGGGCATTGCCGACGACCCGGCCCGCCCCTTTGGCGTGCCCGAAGCCCAGTTGCTGGGCAATATGCTGCACGCGGTGGGCATCACCCCGGCGCACAAAGACGGCGCACCCTCTGCCTGCATCACCAGCGTGCAAAAACTGCGTTTGACTGACAGCGCCGATCCGATTGCCGACAGCGCACCGCACCTGCGCCGTGCCGTGGCCCTGCTACAGCCCAAGGTGATCTTGGCGCTGGGCCCGTTTGCGGCCCAATTGCTGTTGCAAGACAGCACTCCGCTGGGCCAGATGCGCGGCCGCGTGCACCGCTACCACGGCGTGCCAGTGGTGGTCAGCTACCACCCCGCCACCCTGCTGCGCAACCGCCCGGAGAAAGCTAAAGCCTGGGCGGACCTATGCCTGGCCCTGAGCGTTTTAAATTAGCCGCGGGCCGGAATCGCCAGCCCCTTGACTACCGCAGGCCGCTCCACAAAGGCCGCCAGCACCCGCGCCACCTCGGGGAAGTCCGCAAAACCCACCAGATCCCCCGCGCCGTAAAAGCCGATCAGGTTGCGCACCCACGGGAAGATAGCGATGTCGGCAATGCTGTAGGCATCACCCATCACCCAAGCCCGCCCCTGCAGACGCTGGTTCAGCACACCCAGCAGGCGCTTGGACTCGGCCACATAGCGGTCACGCGGGCGTTTGTCTTCGATGTCCTTGCCCGCAAACTTATGGAAGAAGCCCAGTTGCCCAAACATCGGGCCGATGCCGCCCATCTGGAACATTACCCACTGGATGCACTCGTAGCGACCCGCCGCGTCTTGCGGAATGCACTGGCCGGTTTTTTCCGCCAGATAGAGCAGGATCGCGCCGGACTCAAACAGCGCCAGTGGCTGGCCGCCGGGGCCGTTCGGGTCCAGGATGGCCGGGATCTTGTTGTTGGGGTTCAGTGCCAGGAACGCGGGCGATAGCTGGTCGTTGGTCTCAAAGCTGACCAGGTGCGGCTCATACGGCAGGCCAATTTCTTCCAGCAGGATGGACACCTTCACGCCGTTGGGCGTGGGCAGGGAGTAGAGCTGCAGGCGCTCGGGGTGCTGGGCGGGCCATTTCTGGGCGATGGGGTGGCTGGCGATACCGGTCATGGAGATTCCTTGGGGAGTGGACGGAGTGCGTGGGGCATTTTGACCGCAAGCCGGCTTGCCTGCATTTCACACACAAAAAGGCTTCTTGCGCATACAGAGCATACGCCAAATGCTCTTAATTTAAGAGCAAACCGGCGGCTGCTTGGCTTTACCAGGGGAAATCGGTGGAGGCCGCCAAGGCCTGCCACTGCATGGTTTCGCGCTCGACGAACGCATGTTTGTCGGCAATCACCTGCAGCGTGTCGCTGCCCAGCGGCAGGCGCAGCGGCGGTGTGGGGCTGGCCACCAGTTGCATCACGGCCTGGGCCAGCCGCACGGGGTCGCCCGGCTGGTTCAGGCTGATCTGCTTGGCGGCCTGGCGCACTGCGCCGGCAGTGGTGGCGTAGTCGTCCAGGATGCGCGGCGAGACCGACAGCGAAGCGCTTTCCAGGAACTCGGTGCGGAAGTAGCCGGGCTCGACCACCGTGGCGTGGATGCCCAGTGGCGCCAGCTCGCCATGCAGGGCTTCGGTCAGACCTTCCACTGCGAACTTGCTTGCGCAGTAGACGCCAAAGCCCGGGCCCGACTGGTAGCCGCCCAGCGACGAGATGTTGATCACATGGCCGGCACGGCGCTCGCGCATAACCGGCAGCACGGCACGTGCCACGTTCAGCAGGCCGAACACATTGGTCTCAAACAGGCGGCGTACCTCGTCGGCCGTGGCTTCCTCTACCGCGCCGAGCAGGCCGTAGCCGGCATTGTTGACCAGCACGTCGATACGGCCAAAGCGGGCCAGCGCGGCCTCTACGGCGCGTGCGGTCTGGGCCTCGTCGGTCACATCCATGCCCAAGGCCAGCAGGGCTTCGCTGTGGCCAAAGCGCTGCTGCACGGCAGCGGCATCGCGGGCCGTGGCGACCACAGCGTCGCCCTGGGCCAGGGCGGCTTCGGCAATCCGCGCACCAAGGCCGCGCGATGCGCCGGTGATCATCCAGATGCGGGGGAAGGAAGAGGTGGAGGTCATGTTGAAGTCCTGAAAATGTTGCGGTAGGGCAATGTAGTTTTTGCACCCGCATCCGAATAGCCAGCAATCACTGGCTTCATAATCACGAAATTCTTGACAATCCGCCCCCATAAAACCCATGGCCATCAACGAATTGCGCGCTATTGCCACCTTCGTCAAAGCTGCCGAGCTGGGCAGCCTGCGCCAGGCCGCCACGGCGCAAGGCATCAGCCCGCAGGCCGCCAGCCAGGCGCTGGTGCAGCTGGAGCAGCACCTGGGCATACGCCTGTTCCACCGCACCACCCGCAGCCTCAGCCTGACCGAAGAGGGCGCACAATTTCTGCAGGCTGCCCAGCCCGGCCTGTCGACCCTGCAGCGCGCACTGCACGGTGCACGCCATGGCCGCGAAGAGATCGCCGGGCCGCTGCGCATCGTGGCGCCGCGCTCCATCATGCTGGAGGTGCTGTGGCCGGTGCTGGAGGAATACTGCCGCCGCTATCCGCAGATCGAGCCCAATGTGCAGATGGACGACCGCATCAGCAACTGGGTGGAAGACCGGGTCGATGTGGGCTTCCGCGCCGGCCCGCCGCCCGAAGGCGGCATCATTTCGCGCCGGCTCATGCCCTTGCAGCTGGTGGTCTGCGCGGCGCCCGCCTACATCGCCGAGCATGGCGCTCCGACCACGATAGACGCGCTGGCCCAGCACCGCTGCAGCGGCTTTAGACACGCCAGCACTGGCAAAGCCATGCCCTGGGAGTTCAAGGTGGGGGAAGAGATCGTGGCCCGCCACATCGCGTCGGCGCTACTCACCAACGATGTGGAGCTGGAAGCCCGCGCGGTGCTGGCCGGCCAGGCGATTGGCCAGCTGGTCGGCGTCACGGCCGCACCGCTGGTGCGCACCGGGCGGCTGGTGCCCTTGCTCACCGCCCATGTGGCCGACCATCAGGGTCTGCACGTGTACTACGGCAGCCACAGCGCCCAACCGGCGCGGGTGCGCGCGTTTATTGATCTGGCGGTGGAGCGGCTGGTGGGCAATCCGCAGTTTGTGTTGCAGCCGCACGAGCTGGCACCGGCCAAAGCCCGGCGTACAACCGGCTGACCGTCGGCGTACTTAGTTCGCCACCAACACCGGCTGCTCGCGGTACACCTTGGGCATCATGGCCTTGAGGTTGGCGATCTTGGGCAGGTCAAACTGGGCTATGTACTGCGCGTCAGGGTGCAGGGTGGCGTAGTTTTGGTGGTACTTCTCGGCGGGGTAAAAGGCCGTGAGGGCACCGAGCTGGGTGACGATCTTGGCCGGGAATACCTTGGCCGCGTTCAGCTCGGCGATGTAGCGCTCAGTTACCTGCTTTTGGCCCGGCGTGGTGGTGAACACGGCCGACCGGTACTGCGTGCCCACGTCGGGGTACTGGCGGTTCAGCTGGGTCGGGTCGTGGGCCACCGAGAAGTAGATTTGCAGCAGTTGCGCGTAGCTCACGACCTTCGGGTCAAAGCGCACCTGCACTGCCTCGGCATGGCCGGTGCCGCCACCGCTGACGGTTTCGTAATCGGCATCGCCCTTTTTGCCCCCGGCGTAGCCCGACACCGCCTCCAGCACACCGTTGGTGTGCTGGAACACGGCCTGGATGCCCCAGAAGCAGCCCCCGGCAAACACCACGGTCTCGCTGGCCTGCGTGCCAGGCACGACACCCGCCAGGGCCTGTGCCGACGGGGCCGGAATAGGCACCGCCTTTTCGGCCACCGCGTTCGGGCTCCAGTACAGCGCCGCGACCACCACGGCACCCGCCATCAGCAGCAGGTTCATTTTGTTCATGGAGAAGCGGGGAGTGGAAGAGCTAGGGGTGCGTGTCATGGTGTGTGTCCTTGGGTGGGCTGAGGTAGATTGGTCGGCCCACGGCCCCAAACCTTACAGCAGTGTTCTGCGCACCTGAGCGCTGCAAAAATAAATCGCCCCGCATGTAAGGTTTTTACGGCCTAGCCGACCAAAGCTTACAAGCAGTGGCCACACTGTGGCAGCGCTTGGAATACAACCCACAACCTCTAGGAAACACCATGCATAAGTTCACCGCAACCCTGATCACCGTCTGCATGCTGGCTGCCACTGCCGGTGCCATGGCCGAAGACGGCATGATGAAGAAAGACGAAATGATGAAAAAAAGCGGCATGGCTAAAGACACCATGGTCAAAAAACACACCATGAAAAAGCACGCCATGGTCAAGAAGGACACCATGATGAAGAAAGACGACGCGATGATGAAAAAGGACGACATGGCCGCCGATGCCATGAAGAAGTAACCGCTATCCACCGCTTGGAGCGCCTCTGCGCGCACTGGATGCATGCACGTCATCAATCTTGGCCAGAGACCCTAACCAAGTCTGCTGGTGGTGGCCGCATCACGGCAGATACACCACTGCTAGTTGTGCACCATCAATATTTTGTAAATCTTGCCCATCCGCAATGCCGCACCGGGCCGCGCAATGATGTGTTCCATATACAGGGCATCTGCGTCAAGTTCGGTGCCACGAAATCCCACCTGCTGGGCGATAGCGGTTTTCACCAAGAATGCCCCGATATCAATGTACTGCCGTAGGGGGTAAATAGGAAAACTGCAATAAGACGGCTGCCGCACGTCGCCTGGACACGTATGGCTGTGCACGATGTCCCACATCACCAAATCCAGTTTTTGGGCGTCAATAGCCTCAAAAACAAACTCAACACACCGGGGGGCATAGTAATTATCGCCATTGGTGATAAGAACAAACTCCCCCTTAGCCTGCCCAATACCCATATCGCGCAGGGTATGACCGTAGTCGTTATACCGTGTCTCGGTTTCGATATACCGGTATTTTCCGGGTTCCTCGGCACTGTATCTGTCCACGACACGCTGGGTGTCCTCGTCCGCCCCGTCGTGTATGACGATGACATCAAAATTCTGCAATGTCTGGCAGCGCAAACTGCCCAGCAAACACTCTAAGGGTTTGGACTATTTGTAGGTGACGACCACAATCGTCAGTCGGTGGTCCGCCGTTTTATTTTTACTCCAACGTTCCGATTGGTCCGAGCGTAGCCACCGAAAGCTGAAAAACTTTATCTGGTTGCTATATACCAAAAGAAAATAACGGGCCAAAACCCAAAAAATAGCGGCATCGAACACCCGATAGATAAAGTGCCGCGCCTTGCTTAAAACTACAAATAAAAAAATATACAGCTTTTGAAATCTATTGAGACCCATCATTACCACACCCTATTCATTAAATTCAACCAACAAACACCTTGGTCGGCTGGATAACAGCGACTTCGGGCGCAGGGCCTAGGGGTTTGGACGGGTAGCCCGCTTACAGCGGCTTATTCACAAACCCGACCACCAGCCCCTTGTCCGTCACGGTGATGCTACCCGGCTGCAGGCCCATGGTATCGGGCAGAGCCAGGTCTTGGGGGCTGAGTTGGTGCAGCACCACTTCTTGCAAAGCCTGTTCGGCCAGGGCCGGGCCGTAGGTATTCAGCAACTCCACCACGGCGGGCTGCAGGCTGGGGAATTGCAGGTTTTGGAAGTGCAACTGGACAGCGCGCACCGTGCGGTCGCTGGGTTCGTAACGCAGGGCAAAGTCCACCGTGACATTGCCGCTGTGGCTGCGCCGCAGGGCTGGGCCTGCGGCTTTGACGGCCATCTCGGCGGCCAGTCGGTTTTGTGCGGGCAGCAGGCGCAGGCGCGGAGCCTGCACGTCCAGGTCCATCAAGCCCTGCACCGGGTAGCGCAAGGGGAAGCGCTGGGCCGCGGCCTGCTGCAACTGCGCGGCAGAGATGGTGTAGCCGGGCTGGGCCTGGGCAGCTAGTGCCAACATGGATGTGCCGAGAAGCAGCCAGCGGCCCGTAGCACTCAAAAAAAGTCTGCGCTGCATCGTTACCCCCGGTTGAGGGCCGCATTGTGCGCTTGGTTTAAACCGTGAAGATGGCATTGCCGTAGGCATCCACCTCGTAGGTTGTCACGTTGAACTTTTGCAGCGTGTTTTGCCCAAAAGCCATGGTGATCGGCACGTCGCCCGCGTCGCGGCCCCGGGCCATCACCACGCGGCCGATGCGCGGCGTGTTGTGGCGCGCGTCAAAGGTGTACCAGCGGTCGCCCAGAAACACCTCGAACCAGGCGCTGAAATCCATCGGGTAGCGCACCGGCGGAATGCCAATGTCGCCCAGGTAGCCGGTGCAGTAGCGGGCCGGAATATTCATGCAGCGGCACAGCGTGACGGCCAGGTGGGTGTAGTCGCGGCACACGCCCGTGCCCTCGCGCCAGCCCTCCACGGCGGTGCGGGTGGCGCGGGCGGCCATGTAGTCGAAGCGGATGTGGTTGTGCACAAAGTCGCAAATCGCCTGCACCCGCGCCCAGCCCAGCGGCGTGGTGCCAAACTGGTTCCAGGCGAATTGCAGCAGCTCGCTGTCTACCTCGCAGTAGCGGCTGGGCAGCAGGTACATCAGTGTGGACGACGGCAGCACCGTGGGGTCGTGCTGCCAGGCACCCCAGTTCACCTCATCGGGCAGGCCGGAGTCGCGCACGATGGCTTCGCTGCGGAACCCCACCTGCGTCACGCCTGCGGGCGCGTTCACCCGGCTGCACAGGTTGCCAAAAGCATCAAAGTATTCTTCCACCGCCAGGCCCGGCAGCACCTCCACACACTGCGGTGCCAGCAGATCGCCGCGCCGCGAGGGGTGCACGTGCAGCAGGTGGATAAGCGCCATCGGGGAAGCGATGGCGAGCTCGATGTCGAAACCGATTTTGATGAACATGGGGAGCCCGGTCAGAAGTCAGAGGGAAGATGGATTGCGGCCTCAAAAAATTCAAAGCCATACCACCCACTGTGCCGGGATGCGCTACCCCAAAGTAGCGGCCGGGGGCCCGTAGCCGTATCAGAGAGTAACCGCTATCGTGCCGGACAACGCCTACGCAAGTTGCAAGCCATGCCTGCAGGCACTATGCCCCCGATATAAACAAAAACAGCCTCTAGCATAGGCAGAACCTACGTCATCCGCTATTATTTTCGAAGCAATTAGTCGGCACACACGTGCCGCAGGCCGCGCAAGCGCTGGTGCGCCGCGTTGTCCGCATCGGCAGACAACTGCTGTTTGGCCTGCAGGTAGCGGTGGGTGAAGACATCCAGATACGCCTCCAGCGCCTGCGCGGCCTGCGGCTCGTTGGCCAGCTCCAGGCACAGGGCGGCCACCTCGGAGGTGCAAAAGTGGTCGTCGCGCCGCGACCGGCGCAGCTTGTAGTGCGAGATGCGGTCGGGCTGCAGGCTCAGCACCGGCAGCCGGTCAAGGTACGGGCTTTTGCGGAACATCTTGCGCGCCTCGGGCCAGGTGGCGTCCAGCAGCACAAACAGCGGGCGCTTGGCTTCGGCATCGGCGGGCAGCAGCTCCGTCACCACCCGCTCGGGGGCGACAAACTCACCGGGGAACACCACATACGGTTGCCACTGCGGGTCGGCCAGCAGGGCCAGCAAACCCAGGTCCACCGCGGTGCGGGCCCAGCCAAAGGCCCAGGTATCGGCCACCACGTCGGCAATCAGCCAACCGGTGTTGCTGGGTTTGAGCGGCTCGATATCGGCCATCAGCAGGCACACCCCGGCCTGGCCCGGATGCCGGGGCAGCACCGGGCGCAGCGCGCACATGCAGTGACTGGGCACCAGGCGGCAACCCGCGCAGCGCGCCAGCTTTGAGCCGCCCCGGGCCAAAAAAGGCTTGGCACTGCGCGCGAGCCGGGCGGTGCGCAGGCGGGCGACCGCGTGGGGTGGGGCAAGGGGCGTGGCGTGGGGCAAGGGGCGTGGCGTGGGGCATGGCGGTATTGTCTCTGCGGTGAATGGGCCAAGCTAACTGGATGAGCGCGGGTGCACGGCCCTAGTGCTCAGGCCATACGGCTCAGAATTTGAGCCGTATTTGTAAATTGGCGGCTCAGCAACCCGCCTACCAGTTTTAAAGAAAATCGGGCTCTAGCGCAGACAATATTTACGCTAGCAGCTATTAAAAAAATAGCAACTCACTTTGCAAACCCGTGCGATGCGCCGCCATGGCAGCCGCCCGGCGAGCGCAAGCCCTACCACCGAGCCCACACCCAATCCCCCACACCACCCTCGGCCATGCGTTCTGACCACAATACTGCGCATCCCCTAACCAACAAGGAGCAACGATGGGAACCATGGTGAATTTCGCACGGCCCGATGGCAAAAGCGTGCAGGGCTATCTGGCCGAGCCAGCCGCAAGCAATGCCCCGGCCATCGTGGTCATCCAGGAATGGTGGGGCCTGAACGACCAGATCAAGGGCGTGGCAGACCGCCTGGCCAGTGCCGGTTTCCAGGCCCTGGTGCCCGACCTGTACCGCGGCAAAGCCACCGTAGCGCAGGAAGAAGCCCACCACCTCATGACCGGCCTGGACTTTGGCGATGCTGCCAGCCAGGACATCCGCGGTGCGCTGCAGTTCCTGAAGGCCCGCGCACCCAAGGTGGGCCTCACCGGCTTCTGCATGGGCGGCGCACTCACCCTGCTGGCCGCCCAGGCGCCTGAGCTGGATGCCGCCGTCGTCTGGTACGGCTGCCCGCCGCTGGAATACATCGACACCAGCCAAATCAAGATCCCCCTGCAAGGCCACTGGGCCACGCAGGACGAGTTCTTCAAGATCGACACCGTGGCCGCGCTGGAAGAAAAGCTGAAGGCCGCGGGCGTGGGCTTCGAGTTCCACCGCTACCTGGCCCACCACGCCTTCGCCAATGAAGAAGCCGTCGGCCCCGGCCGCATTGCAGCCACGCAATACGACCCCGTGTGGGCGCAGCAGGCTTGGGACCGGGCGCTGCGGTTCTTTGGCAAGCACCTGGGCTGATTGGGGCCCGAAGCCCCCGTGGAATGTTCACTACCCGCCATCAATTCATGGGCCAACCAGCACACCACACGTTCGAGGCGCCTGAGCAGCTCCACGCGTGGCTGCGGGTAAACCACGCCAGCGAGACTGAGCTGTGGGTGCGCATCTTCAAAAAGGCCACCGGCCAGCCCAGCGTGACGTTGGACGACTGCGTGGTGGCCGCCATCACGTGGGGCTGGATCGACGGGCTGCGCAAAGCCTTGGACGACACCTCGTTCGAGGGTGTCCCGAATTTTGTGTAAACGGCGGTTAAGGCAATGCTGAACAAGGCCATTCAAAATGGCTCTTCCGGGGTACTGATAACAAGAATGCGCCGAATCCGGCCAAAACGAGTCGTTTTCTAACCCCTTGGGGCTAGGTTCGCGGGCCTTTGGGCCCACTTTGCGCC
>NZ_JANXMU010000012.1 GCF_025354435.1 Rhodoferax sp. | reverse complement strand
GGCGCAAAGTGGGCCCAAAGGCCCGCGAACCTAGCCCCAAGGGGTTAGAAAACGACTCGTTTTGGCCGGATTCGGCGCATTCTTGTTATCAGTACCCCGGAAGAGCCATTTTGAATGGCCTTGTTCAGCATTGCCTTAAGGTGGGCGCTAAGTTGCGCTAGCGCACAGACACCCACCGAACCACGGTGTAGGCTGGGGATTTCAAAGCAAAGGAAATTCCATGCGCACACCTTCCATTGGCATCATCGGCACCGGCTGGGTGGGGGCCAGCGTGGCGATTTCGGTGTTGCAGGCGGGGGCGGCGCAAGAGGTGATCCTGTTCGACGCGCGCGACGGCCTGGCCGAGGGTGAAGCCATGGACCTGGCGCACGGTGCGGCCTTTTACCCGTCGGCCCAGGTGCGAGCCGGGTCGCTGGCCGAGATGCTGGACACCCAGGCCATCGTCATCACCGCCGGTAAAAACGGCGCGCCCGGCCAGTCGCGGCTGGATTTGCTGAAAGAAAACCTGGGCATCTTGCGCGGTATCGCTGTGCAGCTGCGCGGCTACCAGGGCATCGTGGTCATCGTCAGCAACCCCATTGACGTGCTGGTGTTCGACTTCACCCAGGCCTCCGGCCTGCCGCCCGAGCGCGTTATCGGCACCGGCACCATGCTGGACACCGCGCGGCTGCGCCAGATCCTGGGCCAGCGGTTGGCGCTGGACCCGCGCTCCATCCATGCCCAGGTGGTCGGCGAGCATGGCGATTCCGAGGCGGTGCTGTGGTCGGGCGCGGAAGTGGGCGGCGTGCCCCTGCGCAGCTGGGTGGGCTGGCAACCGAGCGACGAAGAACACATCGCCCACCATGTGCGCCGCGCCGCCTACGAAATCATCCAGCGCAAGGGTTCCACCAACCACGCTATCGGCCTGGTCACCGCGCACCTGCTGCACGGCATGCTGCGCGACGAACGCCGTGTGCTCACCGTCACCCGCGTGCAGACCGGCGCGCTGGGTCTGTTGGGTGTGGCCTTGTCGCTGCCCACCATCGTCAGCGCCGAGGGCGCGGTGCAGGTGCTGGAGCCCGCGATGGATGCGCAGGAGCGCGCGGCGCTGGAGACGTCGGCCGAGGTGTTGCGGGCGGCGATAGCGTCGGTGGTTTGATTTTTAAGAATTTTAGGCTTCTAGCGCTTATTTCACCTACGTATCATGCTATTTACTAAATAGCATATGTGCGGGTATTGGGGTGGTGGAGATGGGGTGAAAATGGTGCTTCACTTTCATATTCCACACGAAGGATGCGATGGCTAAAAAGACCAAGGTAGTGGCTGTTTCAGGCAATCAGATTGCGTTTTGGGTTCCCAAGTCGCCGCTACCTGTGATCAGTGGCGCTGCAGATTTGCCGACCAAGTTAGCCAACATCCACTTTCCAAAGGATGTAAAAGCTTTTGCGGTGCAGTTTCAATCTGCAAGCACTGGCCATGTCCCCTTGGTCCTAGATCCATTGCAGATACTGAAAGCGGCTTTGAACAGTGGCTATGGCGTGGACCGTAAAGAGATGCAGCTATTGACGGCCAAGAAATGGAGCCCAAGGGAGTGGGCCGCATTGGAGAAGTATCTGCAAGCCCGGTTGAAGATGCTGCTGGCGGTATTGGTGGAGAGTGGAACCCCGTCTGTGGTCACGCTTTTAGGTGTTGCGGACATGCTGGAGGCATCTGAAAAAGTCGGTATAGCCTATGCGCTGGGTTCTATCTTTTGCCGCGTGGCAACCGATGCATGGATAGATAATTTTCACCCGAAGCAGACGGCCCAGCATTTTTGGCATTGGAAGGTTGCATGCGATAAAGCCGTCAACTTGGGCGCGTTGCGAAACCTGGTCGAAAAATCCGAAAACCCGGATTACATTTTTTCTGTCAAGGACACATGGTATTGCGTCGAAGCCAAGGGAACCTTGGAAGGTGAGGACTGGAATGTGCTTAAGGTCGGCTTGCACCAGGCCAAGAAAATAGGCTCATTGGAGTTGATCGATCCGCTGGCACCGTACCTTCCGGTGCCCAGGCCCATCCAGGGTTTTGCCTGTACTTTGGCCTATTTTGATAAGGCAGATGCGCTGCAAATCATCCACCTGGACCCTCCCGTATCCAAACCAAAACGCCGATCCATCAGGAAGACTTTGACGCTGGTGCCGGAGTTTGCCGAACTGGTGGGTTTCGAGCGGGCGTTTAGCCAGTTCCTAAATTTGGCCCAGCCGACCCATGTGCCACGGGAGCTTTTGGAGGCGACCAAGCCAATGGTTTTGGAGTGGAAACTGATGCACCACGATGCGGATGCTGCCGCTTGCATTTACCTTGGTATGTCTTCGTCGATGCATACGTTGGAGGTCGATTTGGACCAGGCGTTGCGCGCGCTGAGGCTGATTGTGCCGACATGTGCCCTGGCCGCCTCCCGACAACCAGACGGTCTTGTCAGCTTGCCGCACTTGGACATGCTGTTGGCCCAACTCCAGCGGGCATCCAGTACGGTCCAGGACGCAGAGCCCACCAGCATGTGGCGTGCGCTATGCGATGTGGTGGACGCGTTCATAAAGGACGGGCCTGAGAACCGTGCCGGTGTTCCATGGCAAACCCTTTTAGCGCGTGTCACCACGGTCAAGTGGCTTGGCATACCGACAGACCTGTATAGCGTGCAGGATTTGCATCGACGGCTGACCGGTATGTGTGACGCTGCAAAAACGGCCGCCGAAATTTGCGCACTCAGTCCGCCAAAGCACTTCACCAATGGGGCGGCAACGATTGCCACTACCGACCAGGGCCTGTGGCTAGTCACTGATCTGAAAAATCAGCCTTTACCACCCCGTGAAGGCAAAGGGAAAATATAAGCCGTTTAGGCCGCTAGCGCATATTCCGTAAGCACAATATGCTATTTATTACATAGCAAAAAGGCGTGTGCAAGTCCTGCGCAAATTCAACCCGCCTGGCAAGCCTTCCAGGCCGCCACGAACCCTGCGGCCCGCGTCTTCACTTGTTCCGCAGGCGTGCCCGGCGCGTACAACTGGCCGCCGATGCCGAAGCCGGTGGCACCTACTTTGAACCAGATGGCCATGCTCTCGGGTGTGATGCCGCCTACGGGCCAGATGGGGGTGCCGCTGGGCAGCACCGACAGCAGGGCTTTCAGGCCGGCGGTGCCGACTTGCTCGGCGGGGAAGATTTTCAGCGCGTGGGCACCGGCTTCGAGGGCGGCGAAGGCTTCGCTGGGGGTGGCGATGCCGGGGGCGCTGAACAGGCCTTGGGCCACGCTGTGGCGTATCACTTCGGGGTTGCAGTTGGGCGAGACGATCAGCTTGCCGCCAGCGGCCTGTACCGCATCCACATCGGCCACGCGCAGCACAGTGCCCGCGCCGACCAGCGCGTCGGCTGGGGCGATGGACGACAGAATGCGGATGCATTCCAGCGCACCGGGGCGGTTCAGCGGCACTTCCAGGATGCGGAACCCTGCGCTGAACAGCGCCCGGCCCACGGCTTCGGCGGAGTCAACGTCGAGGCCGCGCAGGATGGCGACCAGGGGCAGGCGGGGGGTGTGGAGGGTCATGGTCAGGCCTTGTGGGTTTGGATGTAATGGAAGCCGCTGAGGATCACGTCACGCGGCGAGAGCAGGGTCAGGGCGCTGCCCAGTTGGCGGGCGGCGACCTGGTAGGCCTCGGCCAGAGCGGGGGAACCGATCAAATGGAACTGGTCGCTGCCCGACTTATCCAGGTCTTGCAGCTCACTGCCGATCAGCAGGCCGCTCAGATACGCCAGGGCCTGGCTGGCGGGCATGGTGCCGGTGACCACGCGGGCGCGGCAGGCAAACAGCTGGTGCGCCAGCGCGCCGGGGGCTCCGGCGGCCACGCCGTCGGCAAAGGCGGGCTGGCTCCACAGGGGCTCAGTTCCGGCTGGTTGGGCGGCGGCGGCCAGCGTGCCATTGGTGGACAGCAGGGCGAACAATTCGCCGGTCATGTAGGTGCGCAGTTGCTCCACGCGGCCGTCGCGCAGTAGCACCCATTTGCTGTGCGTGCCGGGCAGCACGAACCAGCCGTTGCGCAGGCCCATGGCCACGGCGCCGAGCAATTGGGTTTCTTCGCCGCGCATCACGTCGGGCTGGCCGCTGGCATCGCGCACACAGTAGCCGGGCACGATGTAGTGCTGCGGGTGGCCGCTGACGTGCACCAGGTGCTGCGGCAGCGCTTCCAGCGGCACACCGGGGCCGAGGTAGGGGGCTTCTTGCCAGCCAAAAGCGCTGCCCACCATGCCGGACATCACGATCTGGCAGTCTGCGGGCGCACACAGTGTGGGTAGCCATGCGTCCAGGGATTCGGCGTGGCGCCCCCGGGTGGTAAGTGCACCCTGGTCGTCGCTGGCCTCGGTGGTGCAGGCACCAAAGGCGTCCAGTGCATAACCACGGCGGTGGGTGGTGCCCCAGTCCACGCCAATCCAGGGGGTGTGTGTTGGTGTCATGACAGTCTTTGGTCGGTGTGGCCGGTGCAGAGGGCCGCATTAAGGCAGGGTAGCAGCCCCACAGGGGCCATGGTAAATGCCGATTACGCCATGATTGTATGATTTATTATTGGCGCTAAGTGTCACAATGTGCCGATATTCACCGGGGTTTGCCCGGCCTGCCATGGAGTTATGTGTGATGCGGTCTCCCACGAATCAAAGCGTTTCAGCCACCTATTCGGGTCGCAATCTGCATGGGCAGGTGGTCAAGTCTTTGGGCCACGGCGTGGTGGGTGGGGCCTATCCGGCGGGTGAGTTACTGCCAAACGAAGAGGTGCTGTGCCGCACGCTGGACGTCAGCCGTACGGCGCTGCGCGAGGCCATCAAGGTGCTGGCGGCCAAGGGTTTGCTGGAGTCGCGGCCCCGCGTAGGCACCTGGGTGCGCCCGCAGGCCAGTTGGAACATGCTGGACCCCGATGTGTTGTCCTGGCGCTGCGCCACCGGACCCGATGCGCAGTTCATGCGCCACCTGACCGAGATGCGCGAAATCATCGAACCCGCCGCCGCCGCGCTGGCTGCGCGCAGCCGCCGCCCCGACCAATTGGCGGTGCTGGAGGAGGCGTTTCACGCCATGGAAAGCGCCCGCAATGTGAACGAGTGGGTCGATGCCGATGTGGCTTTTCACAGCGCCATTTTGCAGGCCACCAACAACCCTTTGCTGGTGCCGCTGGCTGCCATCATCAGCAGCGCGCTGGAGGCGTTGTTGGGCATTTCTGCGCGCAAGGCGGGCGACTTCAACGAGGCATTGCCCGACCACCGCAAGGTGCTGGATGCCATTCGTGCGGGCGATGCGCAGCGGGCATTGCACCGCATGTCGGTGATGCTGTCTGACACCCGCGACCTGATGCAGCGCTCGGCCATGCTGTCCGAGCCTTGATTGCGCACCCCCAGGCTTGCAGTGCTGCGCATCTTTCGCCAGCCCCCTTGCAGGGGCAATAGCAACAGCTTGGCAAAGCCAGTTCTGCGCTATTTCTGGGTGTAGGACGTTCTGGCTAACAGTGTTCAAGGGTTTGTCCTAGTCCTAGAATGCACGGTCATTTGTATGATTTATTAAATCCACGATAGCGCTTGTCCATTTGAGGCCCCCATGAGCACCGAATCTCCCAAAAAACGCCGTTCCCAGCACTGGTTTGGCGGCACCAGCAAAGACAACTTCATCCACCGCAGCTGGATGAAAAGCGAAGGCTTGCCCGACGACAGCTTTGATGGCCGCCCGGTTATCGGCATTTGCAATACCTGGAGCGAGCTGACCCCGTGTAACCAGCATTTCCGCCAAATCGCCGAGCGGGTAAAGCACGGCGTATTGCAAGCCGGTGGCATCGCGGTCGAATTCCCGGTGTCGTCGCTGGGCGAAACCCTGATGCGCCCCACCGCCATGCTGTACCGCAACCTGGCCAGCATGGATGTGGAAGAGGCCATCCGCGCCCATCCGCTGGACGGCGTGGTACTGCTGGCGGGCTGCGACAAAACCACACCCGCCACGCTGATGGGCGCGGCCAGTGTCGACCTGCCCACGTTGGTGGTGTCGGGTGGCGCCATGCTCAACGGTAACTACCGCGGTGAGCCGATTGGCTCGGGCACCCACGTGTGGAAATTTTCTGAGGCGGTCAACGCGGGCAAGATGACCCTGCCGCAGTTCATGCAGGCCGAAAGCTGCATGTCCCGTTCTGCCGGGGTCTGCATGACCATGGGCACCGCGTCCACCATGGCCAGCATGGTCGAGGCGCTGGGCGTGTCGCTGCCCACCAACGCCGCCATTCCCGCTGTCGATTCGCGCCGCCTTGAATTGGCGCAGCGCTCGGGCCGCATGATTGTCGATATGGTCGAGCGCGACATGCGCCTGTCGCAGGTGTTGACCCGCGAAGCCTTTGAAAACGCCATCCGCGTCTGCGGCGCCATCGGCGGCTCGACCAATGCCGTGATCCACCTGATCGCCATTGCCGGGCGCATGGGCGTGCCGCTGTCGCTGGACGACTGGGACCGCCTGGGGCGCGACATCCCGACCATTTTGAATTTGCTGCCCTCGGGCGAGTATTTGATGGAAGACTTCTACTACGCCGGTGGCCTGCCGGTGGTGATGAAACGTTTGCTGGAAGCGGGCTTGCTGCACGGCGACGCCATCACCGTCAACAACCGCACGCAAGCGCAAAACATCGAGCACGCCGAGTGCTTCAACGACAAGGTGATCCGCCCGCTGAACCAACCGTTGGTGGCCCAAGGTGGCCTGGCGATTCTGCGCGGCAATCTGGCCCCGCAAGGCGCGGTGATCAAGCCGTCTGCGGCCACCGCTAGCCTGCTGCAGCACCGGGGCAAGGCGGTGGTGTTCGAGAACATCGAACACTACAAAGAACGCATCATGGACCCCGACCTGGACATCGACGCCAACAGCGTGATGGTGCTCAAAAACTGCGGCCCCAAGGGCTACCCCGGCATGGCCGAGGTGGGCAACATGGGCCTGCCGGCCAAGCTGCTAAAGCTGGGCGTGACTGACATGGTGCGCATCTCCGATGCGCGCATGAGCGGCACGGCCTTTGGCACAGTCGTGCTGCACGTCGCGCCCGAAGCCGCTGCAGGCGGCCCGCTGGCCCTGGTGCAAGACGGTGACGAAATCGAACTGGACGTGGCCGGCCGTGGCCTGCACTTGCACGTCAGCGACGAAGAACTGGCCCGCCGCCGCCTGGACTGGGTAGCCCCGCCCGAGCCCCCATCTGGCTACGTGCGCCTGTACCACCGCCATGTGCTGCAAGCCGACCAGGGCGCAGACCTGGACTTTTTGGTCGGCTGCCGTGGCGATGCTGTACCCCGCGACTCACACTAGAAAGAATGCCATGGCAAAACTTGCTAACTACCCCAGCCTGAACGGCCGCAGCGTGTTCGTTACGGGCGGCAGCTCCGGCATTGGTGCCGACATCGTGGTCGGCTTTGCCCGCCAGGGTGCCAAAGTCGCCTTTACCGGGCGCAACGCCGAATCCGCCGCCAAGGTGTTGGCAGAGGCCAGCGCAGTGGGCTCCACGCCGTTATTCTTACAAAGCGAAGCCAGCGATGTGGTCGCATTGCAAGCCGCTATTGCCCAGGCCGCAGCTGCGCACGGCGACATTAGTGTGTTAGTCAACAACGTGGCCAACGACCAGCGCCACGACATCATGGACGTGACGCCTGAAGACTTCGACTGGCGCGTCTCGGTCAACCTGCGCCCCCACTTCTTTGCAGCCCAGGCCGTGGTGCCCGGAATGCGGCGCATGGGTGGCGGGACGATTGTGAATTTAGGCTCTACCAGCTGGAAGATCAAAGGCAAAGGCTACCCCGTGTACGCCACTTGCAAGTCGGCCACTGTGGGCCTGACACGCAGCCTGGCCCGCGACCTGGGCCCCGACAACATCCGCGTCAACACCCTGACCCCCGGCTGGATCATGACCGAGAAGCAGCTCACCCAGTGGGTCGACGACGCAGGCAACCGCGCCATGGACGACAACCAGTGCCTGCCCGGCCGCATCGTCGGCGCCGACATTGCCCACATGGCGCTGTTTTTGGCAGCCGACGACAGCAGCATGGTCACTGCGCAAGACTTCGTGGTCGACGCAGGTTGGACCTGAAGTTGTGGCGAAGCCAGTTCTGGGGTGTTCCGCGAAGGGGCATCGCTGCGCTAGCCTTTGGTCAGACCGATGCGTTTATTTCGCCCCGGTATTTCTCCCTCCCCTCCCGGAGGAGGGTTGGGCGGGGACTCTACGTTTTAGAGCCTAAATTTAACCTAAAAATAAGCTGCTAGCGCATATTCAATGAGCGCAAGCAGCTATTATTTTTATATATAAAAATCATAGCGAGATTCGCCATGCCTTTGCCCTGCACAGTCACCCCCATCTGGCCCGCCACCCTGCAACTCGGCGAGGGCACGCTGTGGCATGCCGCCAGCAGCCGCTTCTTCTTTGTGGACATCCGCGGCCAGGCGGTGCACAGCTGGTCGCCCAGCACCGACGTGCGCCAGAGCTGGCAGATGCCCGAAATGGTGGGTTGGTTGGTGCCCTGCGCCGACGGCCAGGGCTTCATCGCAGGCTTCCAGTCTGGCTTTGTACGCCTCACGCTGGAGCCGGAGCTGAAGATCGATCGCCTGGGCTCCCCGCACCCCGATCAAATCGGCCTGCGCCTCAACGATGCCAAGGCCGATGCCGGTGGCCGCATCTGGGCGGGCTCCATGCACCATGAAAACCCCCAGCAGCCGCTGGGCCAACTCGCCTGCCTGCACCCCGATGGCCGCATCGAAGTGGTGGAGCGCAACATCCACATCGCCAACGGCCCCGCCATCTCGCCCGACGGCACCGTGCTGCTACACACCGACAGCCTGCTGGGCAGCATCTATTGCTACCGGCTCAGCGCCGACGGCCAGCTGCACAACAAAAACCTCTGGAAAACCTTCGCCCCCGCAGACGGCGAACCCGACGGCATGACTTTCGATGCCGAAGGCCATGTCTGGGTGGCGTTCTGGGGCGGCAGCTGCCTGCGCCGCTTCAATTTGGCGGGCGACGAACTGCAACGCATCGACATGCCCGCCAGCCAGATCACCAACGTGGCCTTTGGCGGCGAGAACCTGGATCTGATGCTGGTGACCAGCGCGCGGGTCGGTTTGTCGGATGAGCAGCTAGCCCAGCAGCCGCTCGCGGGCTCGGCCTTTGTGCTGCGCACCGGTGTGTGCGGGGTGGTGCCGGGGGTGTGGGGCTAGGCGCGCGCGAAAAGTCTTTTGACCAGGGATGGGAAGCCGCTGCTCTTTTCGTACTGGCCCAGGGCCAAGGTGTGGCTCTCGAGCGCATCGATACGCCCGCCCAGAAAGCGGCTGGCCACATCAAAAACCAGCTCTTCTCCGTAGCCCTCTTCATCCACGTTTTCGATAGCGCACAGGTCTAAAACGCGTGACTCTTCGGGCAATGCCTTGCCAATATTGGCAATCAGGCCGTCATCGGATGCCCCGGCGGCCGAGCGCACCAGTTGCCCCTTGGCATACAGGCTATAGCCCCAGAGGTTCACGACGCTGTGCAGAACGATCGCCAGCACCTGGCCCGAGGGGTAGAGGTTCAAGAGTTGGGTCTTGAGGTCTGGCCGTTGAAGCTTGGTTCCCTGGATGGCTTTGCGGGCTTGGGTGACAAAAAAGTGGCCCGGCAAGTTCCTCTCGCAGACGATGGTTCCCTGTGGATAGGCGCCTACCGAGAGTGTCCCTGACGAGGGGTACAGGGCGGATACCAAATCGGATTCACCGCTGCGTGTGTAGCCAGCGAAACCGAGCTGGTGGCATAAGGCATCGGCCCGTTGTGGTTGGTGTTGGGGTGCGGTTCCGAAGTAACCTGGTTCCGCGCTCGCAAAAATCGCACATGCTTTCCAGCCCATAAAGAATCTTTCGAAAAGTTGTTTTGGTAAGACGCAGTTTCAGGTGAACTTACACAAACCCCCTATCCTTCCTGAAACGCCTTTCGCATCAACGGTTTAGCGTGTTTTGGCCAATTCCCCCACCAGCTCCCCCAGCCGTGCAAACGCCCGGTCTACCTCGGGCGTGAACGGCCAGCCGCAGTTGACGCGCAAATGGCTCTCGAAGCGGTTGGAGTTGGTAAAGATGGTGCCGGGGGCGATCACGGTGTTCTCGGCCAGGGCGGCGTGGAACAAGGCGGTGGCCGACAGGCCGTGGGGTAGCTCAATCCACAGCGACAGGCCTCCGCGTGGCACGGTGAGGCGTGTGCCGGGCGGGAAGTAGGTGGCCACGGCCTGGGCGGTCTGGGTGCGCTGGGTGGCCAGGGTGGCGCGCAGGTGGCGCAGGTAACGGTCGTACGCGGGCGAGCCGATGAAGCTGGCAGCGGCGCGCTGGGCCAGGCGCTCGTTGCTGCGCGAGGCGGCGAACTTCAGCATTTCCACCCGCGCCTGCCAGCGCCCGGCGCTGATCCAGCCCAGGCGCAGGCCGGGGGCCAGGCATTTGTGCAGCGACGCGCAATACACCACGTGGCCGCTGTCGTCCCAAGACTTGATGGCCCGCAGCGGCTCCATGCGCAGTACGCTGTCATCCACCAGGGCGCTGTAGGTGTCGTCTTCAATCAAGGCTACATCGTGCTGCTGGCACAGGCGCAGCAGGGCCTGCTTGTGGGCGCTGGGCATGATGCTGCCAGTGGGGTTTTGCAGGTAGGACACGACCACCACGGCCTTGATACCCGGGGTGTTGCGCAACGCCAGCTCCACCGCGTCTACCGAGATGCCGGAGCGCGGGCTGGTGGGGATTTCCAGCGCTTTCAGGCCCAGGCTTTCCAGGGTTTGCAGCAGGCCGTAGAAGGTCGGCGACTCCACCGCGATGGTGTCGCCGGGCTGGGCCACGGCGCGCAGGGCCAGGTTCAGTGCTTCGGTGCAGCCGTTGGTGACCTGGATGTCACTGGCCGACAGCCGCATGCCTGCCAGCAGCGCCCGCAGGGCCAGCACTTCGCGGAATTCCAGGCAGCCTTGCGGCGGCGCGGCGCGCACCAGTTGCTCGGGGTCCAGGCGCAAGCTGCGTTGGGCGGCTTGCTGCAGGGCTTTGGCGGGGTACAGCTCGGGGGCGCAGCGGGCAATGGAGAGGTTGGTTTTGAAGCGCTGCATGCGCCCCAGCGCCAGATATTCGGACACTTTGGCGTGGATACCCAGGTACTGCGCCGGGTCGGGGGCGCGCTGCATCGGCGGGTCATTCACCGGGGGCAGTGTGGCCGCTGCCTGCGCGGGCCGCACAAAGTAGCCGGAGCGGGGCCGTGCCTCTAGCCAGCCTTCGCTCTCTAGCAGTCGGCACACCTGCATAGCCGTAGACAGGCTCACGGTGTGCTGGCGCACCACCTCCCGCAGCGATGGCATGCGCTGACCGGGCAGCAGACTGCTTGCTTGGATGGCGCTGCGGTAGTGGTCGGCGAGGTGTTGGTATTTGGGCTGGGTGGGTATGGGCATGGCACATCATGGAGTGGCGAGCGTGGGCTGAACAGGTACAGACGGAGGCTAAATAGACCATAACAGATGCCAAATTTCTACACTGTTGCGATACAGATGGGTGGGGTCTGTGGCTGTTCGGGGCGGGCCAGATTTTTTACGCTACAGGCTCATTCACCCAAAGGCCTTGTATGTCTACCCTTGCGGCTCCAGAACCCCTGTTTACCCTGCACCTGCAGCCCGCCCAGCGGGCCTGGGAGCGTTTACCCCGTGGTGCCGAAATTGCTGTGCTGCAGGGCACGGTGCGCCTGCACGTGATGGCCTACCTGGCGGGCATGTGGGTCGAGTTGCCGGTGCTGCTGCGCGCTGGGGAGCGGCACCGGGTGGAGGTGGCGGGGTGGATGCAGATGGAGGCTGTGGGCGCAGCAAAGATCAGCGGCATAGCGCGGCCAGATTGGATGACTGCCATCCCTTGGAAATTTTCTTATTTTGATAGCGCCCTGCGTAGACTCTATATGCGCTGGAGGCACTTTTTACCAAAATATTGACTTTACCGGGCTTGCGCACGCGTCAGCAGGTAGTCCTGGTGCACGTGGTTGTCGACAAAGTAATCGGCGGCGATGGCTTCGAATTCGGCACGGAACTGCTGGAGCCGCTCGGGCGTGTCGGCCAGCTTGGCAACGAGCTTTTGCATCGGCCCGATGGTCTGCTCCAGAAACATGCGGTAGTGCGGGATGCTGAGGGCGGGCAGGTGCATCGCGCCGCGGGCGAAAAACGGCGGGCTGAACCCATCGCCCAGGCGATCGGCGATGGTGGCGGGGTGGCCCCATTGCGGCGGGGGCGAGGCCCCCTCGGGCAGCGGGGGCGCGTGGCGGCCAAGGAAGGCAAACATCCGGCCAACCATGTGCTCGGGGGGCCAGGTGGCAAAGGCGATGCGGCCTTGGGGTTTGAGCACGCGGCGCATCTCGGCCACCACCTGGGCGGGGCGGGGGGCAAACATGTGGCCAAACTGGCTCAGCACCACGTCGAAGGATGCGTCGGGGTAGGGCAGTTGCTCGGCATCGCCCTCGGTCCAGACAATCTCCCCATGGCGGGCGATGGCGGCGTTTTCGCGCGCCTGCGCCAGCAGTTCGGGCGTGAGGTCCAGTGCGGTGACCCGGGCACCTGCGCGCGCCGCTGTGAGGGCGGCGATGCCCGTGCCGGTGCCCACGTCCAGCACCGCCTCACCTGGCTGGATGCCCGCAACCCGCACCAGGTGTGCCGACACCGGCAGGGTGAAAACGGCCATGGGTGTGAACGATGCCCAGGTGGTGCGCTGTTGGTGCTTCCAGTCTGCCAATGGGTCATTCGCCATGGGGTACTCCTAAGGATTACGCCAAATACTAGTCCGTACAGCCCAAAAGGCAAACTGGAGTGGGCGGTCAGCGCTCAAGCATGCGCCAGGGCCATGCGACCAGCCTGCGCCCCATTCGCCATGAAGCTACGCGCATGGATGGCCAGGTTCAGTCCGTCGTCCCACAGATTGCGCCAGATCGCCAGGGCGTTGGACAGGTCTTCGTTCACCACGGTGGACGAGAAGCTCTCAAAGGTAATGGTGCCCTGGTAGTCCACCATGGCCAGGGCCTTGAAGAACTGCGCGAAATCCACCGTGCCGGAACCCAGGTAGCCGCGGTTGCTCTCGCCGATGTGCACGTAGCCCAGGCGCTTGCCGCAGGCCAGCACCGGCTGCATGAAGTCGGCCTCTTCGATGTTCATGTGGTAAGTGTCCAGGTGCACCACCGCGTTGGGCGCGTCGATGCGGTCTATCAGCTCCAGCGCCTGCAAGGCGGTGTTGATCTGGTTGCTCTCGTAGCGGTTCACCACCTCCAGGCCCAGCGTGACGCCTTGGGTGAGCGCAAAGTCGGCCATGCGCTTGAGCGCGTCGCTGGCGTTTCGCCGGCCCTGGGCACTTAACGGGCCGGGGTACTTGGCCATGGCACCGTAAAGGATGCCACCGAAGTAGGCGCCGCCCAGCGCTGCCGTCATGTTCACGCCTTCTTCCAGCAGGGCGATGCCCCGCGCCACACAGGCCGGGTCTTCGCTGGAGATGTCAGCATCCAGGGTGAGGCCGCGCGAACAGCCTAGCTGCAGCTGGTTTTCCTGCAGCAGGTCGCGCGTCAGCGCCAGGTCCATCACCTTGGGGCCGTGTAGCGAGAGCTCAATCAGGTCGTAACCGGCCAGCCGGGTCTGCTCCATGACTTTGCGGGTGGATGCGGGGCCGAGGTCGCCGGCCCAGACCAGGGCATGTACACCGAGTGGATTCATTGCATATCTCCTTGAAAGTTCAGCCCGCGCGAAAGCCGCCGTCTACATCCACGCAGGTGCCGTGCACCATGCGTGCGTCGTCGCTAAGTAGAAAGGCGATGACTGAGGCCACCTCTTCGGGCTGCACAAAGCGCTGCAGCGGGATGCGGTTCAGCATGCCGGCGGACTTGACCGGGTCGCTCCAGGCCAGCACCGCCATGGGTGTCAAGGTGACGACCGGGTTCACGCTGTTGACGCGGATGCCCATCGGGCCCAGCTCCACTGCCATCACCCGGGTGATGGCGTCCAGCGCCGCCTTCGACGCGCAATACGCGGTGTGGTTCGGGATGCCGACCTGGGCCGCGATGCTGGACACATTGACGATGGCCCCGGGCACCTTGCGGCGCAGCAGGTCACGCACCACCTCCTGCGCCACCAGCATGGGTGCGCGGGTGTTGGTGGCCATCAGCCGGTCCAGGTCTTCCACCGTGGTGTCCATGAAGGGCGTGAGCTGGGCGATGCCGGCGCAATTCACCAGCCCGTCCAGCGGCAGGGCCGAGCGCACTGCGGCACGCGTGGCGGCCACGTCGGCCAGATCCACGGCCAGGTTCACTGGCGGCGTGTGGCAGCCAATCTCTGCGGTCAGCTGTTCCAGGTCGATGGGGTTGCGGCTCAGGGCTACCACGGTGGCACCGCGCTGTGCCAGCAGCAGGGCGGTGGCGCGGCCTATGCCTTTGCCCGCGCCGGTGACCAGCACACGTTTTCCATTGAAGTCCATGCTTTTCTCCTTCAGAGCGCCAGGCCCTGGGCATCGAACAGGTAGGCATGTTCCAGCGCCGCCGTCATCACCAGGCCCTCGCCCGGCGTGACGGTGTGGCGGCCCTGGGCCATGGCAATCAGCGGTACTTTGTCGGCAGTCTGCACATAGAACTGCGAGGTGCCGCCCAGGTTTTCCACATAGTGGGCGCTGACCGACAGGGCCAGCGGCGATGCACCACCGATGGCGATGTGTTCGGGCCGCAGGCCCAGGGTCAGCGTGTCGCCCGGGCGGACTGCGGCGCCAGCGCTCACCGGTAGCGCCACCGTGCCAGCCTGCAACGCGGCGTGGGCCAGGCGCACCCGACCGTCCTCTACCGCCTCCACCTGCATCGGCAGAAAGTTCATTTTGGGTGAACCGATGAAACCTGCCACAAAGGTGTTGACCGGGTGGTCGTACAGGTCAGCAGGCGAGCCTATCTGTTCGACCTTGCCCGCACGCAGCACCACGATGCGGTCGGCCAGCGTCATGGCCTCGACCTGGTCGTGTGTCACGTAGACCATGGTCACGCCCAGTTCGCGGTGCAGCCGGGCGATCTCGACCCGCATCTCGCCGCGCAGCTCGGCGTCCAGGTTGGACAGCGGCTCGTCGAACAAAAACAGCTTGGGCTTGCGCACGATGGCCCGGCCGATCGCCACCCGCTGGCGCTGGCCGCCGGACAGGTCTTTGGGGCGGCGCTCCAGCAGGTGCTCCAGCTTCAGGATCGCGGCCGCATCGGATACGCGCTTGTAGATTTCGTCCGGCGGCGTCTTGATCATCTTCAGGCCGAAGGACATGTTCTCGCGCACCGACATGTGCGGATACAGCGCATACGACTGGAACACCATGGACACGCCGCGCGCGGCCGGTTCGACCTCGGTCACGTCCACGCCGTTGATGTGGATGCTGCCGCCGCTGACTTCGTCCAGGCCCGCCACCAGGCGCATCAGCGTGGATTTGCCGCAGCCCGAGGGGCCGACGAAGACCACGAACTCGCCTTCTCGCGCCTCCAGGCTGACCCCGCCGATGACGGTGGCGTCGCCGTACTTCTTGACCACATGGTCGATCTTCAAAAATGTCATGCGCTAGTCTCCCGTTGCTGTTGTTGGTGTCATTTGGTGGCGCCCATGGTCAGGCCGCGCACCATGTGGCGCGACACGAACAGGGCGAAGATGGTCACGGGTAAGACGATGATGGTGCCGGTGGCCATGATCTTTCCCCAGGGCAGTTCGTAGCCCGACATATAGCTGGTGGCGATCACCGGTGCGGTCTGCACCGCGCTGCGCGTCAGCACCAGCGCATACAGCAGCTCGTTCCACGAGAAGATGAAGCTGAAGATGGCCGACACCGCGATCCCCGGCAGGCCGAGCGGCAGATAGATGCGCCAGAAGATGTCCCACTGGTTGGCGTTGTCCAGCCGCGCGGCTTGCTCCAGGTCGGGCGGGATAGAGCGGAACTGGTCGGTGCAGATCCACACCACGATGGGCAGGCAGAACGACAGGTAGATCAGGATCAGCACCAGGTGCGTATCGAGCAGGCCCGCGCTCTGCGCCAGCAAATACACCGGCAGCGCCAGCACGATGGGGCTGATCATGCGGTTCGAGATGAACCAGAACCACAGATCCTTCTTGCCCCGGAACTGGAAGCGTGCCAGCGAATACGCCGCCGGTGCGCCCATGGCTACTGCCAGGAGCGTGGTGCAGCTGGCGACGATGAGCGAGTTGCGAATGGCACCAAACACTTTGTCGTCCTGCCAGACTTCGGCGTAATTGGCCACGGTGGGAATGAAGGTCCACACCGGCGGCGAGGCCAGCAGGTCGGTCTGGTCCTTGAAGCTGCTGGCCACCATCCAGTAAAACGGAAACAGGGTGAAGGCCAGGAAGGCCAGCAGCCCCAGCAGGTGCAGCCCCTTGCCGAGTTTTTTGGAGTTCATTAGTCGATTTCCCGGTAGAAGACGGAGATGAAGAGGCGGCTCAGCAGGATGGTCAGCACCAGCAGCAAAATCGCCTGCGCCGATGCCGTGCCCATGTCGAAGATGCGAAAGCCCACCCGCTGGATGTAGATCGACACCAGCTCGGTGGCCGCGCCCGGGCCGCCCCGCGTCATGGTAAACACCATGTCGAACAGCTTCAGGATGTCGGCCGAACGCAGGATCAGCACCGCGGTGAAGCCGGGCAGCAGATAGGGCAGCTGCACATAGCGCAGCAGATTCAGGTGCGACGAGGTTTCCAGCCGCGCGGCTTCCTCTACCTCGTTGGGCACCATGGACAGCCCGGCCAGAAAGATCAGCGCGCAAAACGGCGTCCACTGCCAGATGTCCATGATGGCGATGGCCGCGAACGCACCCGCCTGGTTGCCCAGCCAGTCGAACGGCGCAAAGCCCAGCCACGAGGCAAACTGGTTCGCTACGCCGAAGTCGCGGTTGAAGATCAACCGGCCGATCAGCCCGACCACCGCGTAGGTGGTGGCCAGCGGAACCACCAGCGACACCCGCACCAGCGAGCGCGCCATGGACCAGCCCGGCTTGTGCAGCATCAGCGCGATCGCCATGCCCAGGGCCAGCTCCACCGGCATCACCGTGAGGTAGAAAGTGGTAGTGCGCCACAGCGTTTCCCAGAAAGTGCTGTCGCTCAGCACCGCCTTGTAATTGTCCAGCCCGACGAAGGGAAAGCCGTCGCGGGCGCGGGTCAGGTTGTATTTGCGCATCGAGGTGACCAGCGCAAACAAGGTTGGGTAGATGCCGATGGCGAACAGGGTGATGACGGCCGGGGCCAGAAACCACAGCGGTGTCCAGCGGCCATGGGCCAATCGCGATGCCCGCTTGGAGGGGAGGGTTGACGCAGCGTCAACAGAGGCGTGTGTATTCATGCAATATCCAAGGCAACGGGAAAGGGGCTATTCCAACGCCGGAGTTGCCTGCTGTGCAAGCAGGCAACTCCGGGTTGTTTATTGCAGTTTCTTTTTCTTGCCGTTGTAATAGCCTTCTTTGTCCAGCACCGATTCCATGCGGGTGCTGATCTCCTTGGTGCCCTGCTCGATGCTGGTTTCACCCAGCATGATCTTGCTGCCGAACTCGGCCACGGTTTCGGTAATCGACGACCAGGCTGGGAAGCGGGGGCGGAATTCCGGCACACCTTGCTGCCACGACTCGACCATCGGTTTCACGTACTTGAACTTGGCCTGGATGGCAGGGTCTTTGTAGACCGCCATGCGCCCGGACACGCCACCGGCTTCCACATACTGCTTGGCGATGGCATCCGAAGTGGCCCACTGGGTGAAGATCCACGAAGCCTTTTGCTGCGCGGGTGTGGCCTGCGAGGCCACGGCCAGCGAGAAGCCGCCGAGTGCGGGCAGGCGGCCGGCGGGGCCTTTGGGCTCGGGTGCCACGGCCAGGCAGTCGCCGAGTTTGGAGGTCTTGGGGTCGGTCAGCGTGCCGTAGAAGGCCGACCATTCGGTCAGCATCGCCACCTGGCCCTGGGCCAGCGCGTTCACCGCTTCGGCATGGTCGTAGCTCACCACGCCAGGGGGCATGTACTTCATCAAATCCTGGCGGAACTTCAGGCCGTCCTGGCTGCCCTTGGAGGCCAGGTTGGACTTGAAGTCCTTGTCCAGCAGGCTGCCGCCGAAGGGCCAGAGGAAACGCATGAAGCTGTCGGCCGATTGCGTTTCGCCGCGCAGCGACTGCAACGCATAGGCGTACTGTTTTTTCGCCGGATTGGTCAGCTTGGGGGCGTAGACGTTTTTCAGCTCGTCCCAGGTTTGCGGCGGGCCGCTGAAGCCAGCGTCTTTGAGCATGCACTGGTTGTAGAACATCAGGCCGGAATAGTTGTCAAACGGCAGGCCATAGACCTTGCCGTCCCAGGAGCCAAACGCATTCAGCAGCAGCGGGAAGAAGCCCTTCAGATCCAGGTTCGGGTCGGTGATGGCGGCATCCTTGGTGAAGGTATCCACCGGCACGATCCAGCCGCTTTCGGCAAACTCGCCAATCCACACCAGGTCCACCAGGGCCATGGTCAGGTCGCCTTTGGCGCTGAAGTTCAGCACCTGCTTTTCACGGGCGTTTTCGTAAGGCACAATTTCGTACTCCACCTTCAGGCCGGTCTTTTTCTCGAACTCGGGCAGCAGCTTGATGATGGCGCGGTAGCCGGGCCGGTCCAGGAATAGCACCTTGATCTTGGTGCCTTTCAAGGGGGCGGCAGCCTTGTCGATGGCCCAAGGTGCGGCGGTCTGTGCCAGCGCCGGGGTGGCGGGCATGGTCAGCGCGATCATGGCGGCGCCGATGGCCCCTAGTACAAATTTCTTCATGTTGTCTGTCTCCTTGTGGTTGCTTTGGTGAGGGAAAAGAAAGGTGCTTTTTTTCATGCTGGCGGGTCTCCTGGTGAACGGGGCGGTGTGGTGGTTGCGCGCAGGCGGTGCATCGCAGGCTTGAGCGCGGGATAGAGGTCTACGTACTGGGCAAACAAGTCGTTGTAGGCGGCGTGGGCTTCGGCGTTGGGCTCGGTGCGCAGCACCGGTGTCACCCAGCCACGGCGCACCGCGTCGGCGTCGATCAGACCCGCGCCGAAGGCTGCCAGCAGGGCCGCGCCCAGCGAGGCTTCCACATCGTCAGCCAGCGTGAACACCGGGCGGTTGGTGACGTCGGCAATGATCTGCATCCACAGGTCGGAATGGCTGGCACCGCCGACCACCACCAGTCGGTGGTCCAGCTGGGTAAGCCCGCGCACGCCGGCTTCGATGTTGTGGCGCAGCGCAAATGTCACGCCCTCCAGCACCGCGCGGTACAGGTGGGCGCGGCCGTGGTGCAGACCCAGGCCGACGAAAGCGCCGCTGGCCTGCGCGTCCCACACGGGGCTGCGCTCGCCCATCAAATAGGGCAGGAACAGCAGGCCGCCGCTGCCCGGTGGCAAAGGTGCCGCGTCTTTTTCCAGCAGGCTGTGTGGGTCGACGCCCAGGGTTTTGGCTGTGGCGATTTCGGCCTGGCAAAAGGTCTCGCGGAACCAGGTGACGGAGGCTCCGGCGGCGATGGCGCCGCCGAACACGTACAGATCCTTTGTACCGTTGTTATCGCCATTGAACACGTGCGGCATGCTGATCAGGCCGTGCCGCGCATCGACGCTTGGCCGGATCGTGCCCCAGCACATGCTGGTGCCTACCATTGCCACGTGGTTGCCGGGCTGGGTAGCACCGGCGGCCAGCGTGGCCACGGCGGCATCGACACCACCGGCCACCACCGGAATGCCTGCGGGCAAGCCCAGGCGCTCGGCCCAGGCCGGTAGCAGCGGGCCGACCACGCCGCTGGACTCGACCAGGCGCGCCGACACCATGTGCAGCGGAATGCCCAACATCTGCAGCGCCTCGGCCGACCAGCCGCGCTGTGCCACGTCGTAGATCCCGCCGATATTCCCGGCCGAGCTGTGGTCTACCGCGACTTCACCGGTCAGGCGGGCGTTGACATAGCTGTTGGGTGGCAGGAACTGCTGGGTGCGGGCCCAGATGGCGGGCTCTTTCTCGCGCAGCCAGAGCATCTTGGTGTAGCCGTAGTAGCTGTCTACGCCGTTGCCGGTGATGTCATACAGGCGCTCCAGGTCGACGTTCTCGCGGACCCAGCGCACCTCGTCCTGGGCGCGGCGGTCCATCCAGATCAGGCAGGGGTACAGCGCTTCGCCCTGCGCGTCCACCGGTATGCCGCTGCCGCCATACAGGCTGCTGACACATATGCTTTTGATAGCAGCTTGCGCAGAATCTACCTGGGCTAGAACCCCTTTTATGCATGCAACGACTGCGTCCAGCCAGACATCTGGCCACTGCTGCGCCCACAGCGGTTTTGGCGTTTCCACCTGGTAGCTTTTGGCGTGTTGGGCCAGGATCTGGCCGTCGGCCCGCACCAACACAGCCTTGGTGCTTTGGGTGCCGATGTCGACCCCGATCACGCAGGCGGCGGGGTGCTGGTTCATGCAGCACGTCCGGGTTTGAGCAAGACCTTGATCGAGTCCAGCGAATTGGCCAGCTTGAAGGCTTCTTCCCATTCGTCGAGCGTGAAGTCGTGGGTGACGATGCCACGCGAGGTCAGCAGGCCACGCTCCATCAGGTCGATCACCACCGGGTAGCAGTGCGGGCCGAGATGGGAGCCGCGCACGTCCAGCTCCTTGCGGTCGCCGATGATGGACCAGTCGGCGCTGGTCTCCTTGCCGAATACGCTGAATTCGACAAAGCGGCCGAGCTTGCGGATCAGCTCCAGGCCTTGGGTCACGCCGGCCGGCACGCCGGTGGTTTCGATGTAGACATCGCAGCCGTAGCCCTGGGTCAGGCTGTCGATGATGGCCCGGCCGTCGTCGGTGGCGGGGTTGATGGTCACGTCGGCACCGAAGGCCTTGGCCAGCGCCAGCCGGGCCGGCACCATGTCGATGACGACCAACTTCTTCGGCGTTTTTAGTTTGGCGATCTGCACCATGCCCAGGCCCAGCGGGCCGGCACCGGCGATCACCACCACGTCGTCGAGCTGGATGTCGGCGCGGTTCACGGTGTGCACCGCGCAGGCCATGGGCTCGATCATGGCGGCGTCGTTGAGCGAAATGCTTTCGGGGATTTTGTGCACCCGCGCCGTCGGCGGCAGGCGCATGTAGTCGGCCATGCCGCCATCGGCCACCACGCGCTGGAAGCCGAAGATGTTATGCACTTCGCACATGTGGTAGCTGCCGCTGGTGCAGTAGCGGCACTTGCCGCAGGGCACGATCTGCTCGGCGATGACGCGCTGGCCGATCGTCACGTCGAAGTGTTCCAGCGCACCCGGACCGGCCTCGACCACGTAGCCGAAGAATTCGTGGCCCGCGATCACCGGCGCCTTGACCCAGGCCGGCTTGCCGTCGCCGCCCCAGAACATGGCCGCGCCGGAATGGCATTTGCAGTCGCTGGCGCAGATGCCGCAGGCGACGATCTCGATGACCAGTTCGTTCGGGCCGGCCACGGGTTTGCCCACGCGTTCCAGGCGGTAGTCTTTCGGGCCGTGGCAGACCACGGCTTGCATGTCAGGGGCAGGTGTTGTGCTCATACGATGTCCATAGGTTAAAAAAAGGCCAAGCGCTGCCACACGGGGGCTGAAAAGCTCCCGCTGCAAGGCGTGGAAAAGTGGAAAAAAGGGCGGGGTATGCAGGCCAGGCGGCTAGCCGGTGGCCTCGCATTCATCGTTCAGCAGGTAGTAGCGCCTGAACTGCGAAGGGGGCACGGACTTTTGCGCCAGAAACTGGCGGTTGAAATTGGAGACGTTGTTGAAGCCGCAGGCGTAGCAGATGTCGGTGACCGACTGCTCGGACGAGATCAGCAGCTCGCAGGCCCGGTTCACCCGCAGCCGGTTCAGGTATTGCACAAACGGCAGCCCGGTGTGGCGGCGGAAGAAGCGCGAGAAGGCGCTGGGTTCCATACCGGCGTAGCGCGCCATACCGGATTCATTGAGCCGCTCGTTCAGGTGCTCGGCCAGATAGGTCAGCACCTGGTTGATGGTGGACGACTGGTAGCCCTGCGGGTCAGGCCGGAAGGTGGGTGTGGCCAGCAAGGTGTTGTCCTGTGCATGGGCCAAGGTTTCCAGCAGCGCCAGGAACTGGTAGACGCGCTGGAAGCCGCGCGCCGCCAGCAGGTTGGTGAGCAGAGGCACGGCCTTGGTGGTGACTTCGGGCGAGAACAATATGCCGCGCTGCGAGTCGGCCAGCAGCCGCTCCAACTGGCTTAGTTCGGGAAAAGCCTCGATGCCGCCCAGAATGCTCTTGCCGGAAAACTGCAGCACCACGCAGCGCTCGGGCACCGATTCCCCGGTGGGCACTTCGCTGATCCAGTTGTGCGGCAGGTTCGGGCCCATCATCACCAGCTGGCCGGGCTCGAAGGTACCAGTATGGTCGCCCACATAAAACCGGCCCGAGGTGTGGCTGATGTAGTTCAGCTCGTATTCGGGGTGGAAATGCCAGCGCACCGTTTCATACGGGTAGCCGTGCGTCCAAACCTTGAACGACTCCTGCTGCTGTATGCCTACCAGTTCGAGGTAAGGTGACATCCGCCATCTCCTTGTGTTCTTGTGTTTACCAACCTGCCATGGTCTTAGTTTAGGGAGCCGGTTGCGCGCTTACTACTGCGCGAGCTGCCCATCTCTGATACTTTTTTGGCTTCTAGGGTAAGTACTTAGTTTGTATCACCCGGTTGGAAATAAGAAGGTCTTTTAGCCTTCAAGTGCATATTCTGTCTACGCTTATAGCTATTGATTAAGTAGCAAAAAAAGGTGTTGGTTTTTTTCTGGCAAATTGCACATGCAACACAGCCACACGCCATCCGATACACAGCCGTCCCCTGCGCTTGGGAAGATAACTCCACCCCAAAACAACGCACCAATCTTGGTGCAACAACCCAAAGGATTCCACCATGACACGCACTTTCAACCGCATCGCCGCTTCTGCTCTGTTTGCCCTGGCTGCTGGCGCTTTCCTGCCCGCCCATGCTGCAGGCAACGATGCCGACCTGGCCAGCGCGGTCCAATCCGTCATCAGCAGCCAACTCGGTGGCGATGCCAAAGACCTGACGGTGACCGCCAGCAACGGCAATGTGACCTTGCACGGTTGGGCCCAAGGCCCCGTGGAAGAAGCCAAGGCCCGCCTGGTGGTCAGTACAGTGCCCGGTGTCTCCAATGCCTACAGCACCGTCCGTACCTTCTCCACCGACAACGACGAATAAACCGCCATTGAGGGTGTTTTAGCCCTCTAGCGTATATTCCTTTTGCGGCTACAGCTATCTAAAAGATAGCTGTAGCCGCTTTGGGCTTTGGAGCAGGCGTTTGCGTCCAAGCTGCCACAATCACCCCGTCTCCTCTCTCACCTGCTCCATGCAAATCCCTTACGAACTTTTGGTCGGCTGGCGCTATACGCGGGCGGGCCGGGCCACCCGGCGCAACGGTTTTATTAACTTCATCTCGGGCGTGTCCATGCTCGGGATCGCCTTGGGCGTTGCGGCGCTGATCATTGTGCTCAGCGTGATGAACGGCTTCCAGAAAGAGGTGCGCGACCGCATGCTGTCGGTGGTGGCGCACATTGAAATCTTCGCCCCCAACGGCGAGGCGCTGCCCGACGTGGCCAAGACTCTGGCCGAGGTCAAGCAGAACCCGGCGGTGGTGGGTGCTGCACCTTTCATCGCGAGCCAGGCATTGCTGGCGCGCGGCGAGGACATGAAAGGCACGATAGTGCGCGGCATCGACCCGGCGCACGAGGGCGAGGTTACCGACCTTGCCGTGGCCATGCCCAAGGAAACCCTGGCCAAGCTGGTGCCCGGCCAGTTTGGCGTGGTGCTGGGCATCGACTTGGCGCGCAGCCTGGGCGTGCGCGTGGGCGACCCGGTCACGCTGATCGCCCCCAGCGGGCAGGTCACCCCGGCCGGCGTGGTGCCGCGCCTGAAGCAGATGACGGTGGTGGGCACCTTCGAGTCCGGCCACTATGAATACGACTCGGCCCTGCTGATGATGCACATGGAAGATGCCGAGCGCATCTTCCGGCTGGAGGGCCCCACCGGCATCCGCGTCAAGCTGCAAGACCTGCACCAGGCGCGCCAGGTGGCCCAGCAACTGGCCAACAGCCTCAGCGGCAACCTGCTGATCCGCGACTGGACGCAGCAAAACAAAACCTGGTTCGCCGCGGTGGAGCTGGAAAAACGCATGATGTTCATCATCCTCACGCTGATCGTGGCCGTGGCCGCGTTCAACCTGGTCAGCACCCTGGTGATGACGGTCACCGACAAGCGCGCCGACATCGCCATCCTGCGCACCCTGGGAGCCAGCCCGCGCAGCATCATGGGCATCTTCATGGTGCAGGGCGCGATGGTCGGTGTGATGGGCACGCTGGCCGGGCTGCTGCTGGGCCTGGGCATTGCCTTCAACATCGACGTGATCGTGCCCGCGCTGGAGCAGCTGTTCCACGCCAGCTTTTTGCCGCGCGAGGTGTATTTCATCAGCCGCATGCCGAGTGAGCCGCAGCAGGCCGACATCGTGCCGATTGCGGTGATCTCGCTGATTCTGGCCTTTGTGGCCACCATTTACCCCAGCTGGCACGCCAGCCGTGTCAATCCTGCTGAAGCATTGCGTTATGAATAAGCCCGTACTTCAAGCCACTGGCTTAACCAAGCGTTTTACCGAAGGCCGCCTGGACGTAACCGTGCTCAAGGGCGTGGACCTGCAGGTGTTTGCGGGCGAAACCGTGGCCATCGTTGGCGCGTCCGGTTCGGGCAAAAGCACGCTGCTGCACCTGCTGGGCGGGCTAGATGCCCCCAGCAGCGGCACGGTGCAACTCCACGGCCACGACATGGCCCAGTGGGATGCGGCCGAGCAGGGCCGCCAGCGCAACCAGCACCTGGGCTTTGTCTACCAGTTCCACCACCTGCTGCCTGAATTCAGTGCGCTCGACAACGTTGCCATGCCCCTGTGGATTCGGCGGCTACCGCGCGACCAGGCTGCAGAAGAAGCTATGAAAATACTGGCACTGGTGGGTTTGCAGTACCGTGTGCACCACCGCCCCGCCGAGCTCTCGGGCGGTGAGCGCCAGCGCGTCGCCATCGCCCGTGCCCTGGTGGCCCAGCCCGCCTGCGTGCTGGCCGACGAGCCCACCGGCAACCTGGACCGTAGCACAGCCGACGGCGTTTTTGCGCTGATGCTGCAACTGGCGCGCGACCAGGGTACGGCCTTTGTACTGGTGACCCACGACGAGACTTTGGCGGCCCGCTGCGGACGCACTTTGCGCCTCAACTTGGGGCAGTTTGCCACCGCCTGAACCTGTCATTCGCTGTACAAACGCCGACTTGCACCCTTCTTGTGCAGGCGTACACTTGCTAAAGTGTGTACTTTTGTATCGGAGTTGGGTGTGGCGTGAGTCGGCTATGGCCTGCGTCCGGGCCCTGCCAGCGCCTCCCGGGTGAGCGTGTCACGGGATCATCGAATTCAAGACAAAGGGCGAGTCCATGCCAGGTAAGGAAAAATTCCATGCGCGGGTCATCCAGGTGCTGCGTGACAGCCGCGTGTTTGGCACGTTGGACGAAGCAGTATTGAACGATCTGGCCGACGTGCTGGTGCTGCAGGAAGTGCACGGCGGCAGCGTGGTGCTGGAAGAAGGCGCAGCAGCCGACAGCATGTTCTTCGTCATCACCGGCCGCCTGCGGGCATCGCGCCGCAACCGCGACGGCAGCGTCATGCTGTACAACGAAATCCGCCCCGGCGAGAGCGTCGGAGAAATGGGCTTGATCCTGCGTCAGCCGCGCACCGCCGACGTGACCGCCGTACGCGACTCCACCCTGGCGGTGCTGGACCGTAGCCACTTCGAGGCCTTGCTGGTGCGCCAGCCGCTGGCCCTGAACCGGGTGTTTTCCCAAGCTATTTTTGACCACCTGCGCCACACCACCCAAGTGGTGGACCGGCACCAGGCCCAGGCCTTCGTGGTGGTGCCGCTGCACGAAGGGGCGGGCTCTGCCGAGGTGGCGCGCGGCCTGGCCGAAGCCTTTGGGCGCGTGGGCCGGGTGCACCACATCACGCCCTCGGCCGAGCTGGAGCGCGGCTCGCAAACCTCGGAAGCCGGGGGCGGCAGCGACCGCTTCGACGCGCTGGAAGATGCCTACGACTTTTTGGTCTACGAGGCCGATGCCACGCCTTCGTCCTGGACGCGGCGGGCTTTCCGCCAGGCCGATCAGGTGATTTTTGTGGCCAATGCCGGGGCCTCTCGGTCCCAGGGCGCGCTGGAGCAGCGGCTCACCGGAGAGCCCGGCTTTGGCATGAAGCGCCAGCATCTGGTGGTGCTGTACCCGGCCGCGGCGGTGGCCCCCGATGTGACCAGCGTCTGGCGTGCCGGGCGGCAGATCGAACGCGTCTACCCCACGCGCGCCCAGCATACGGGCGACTACGCCCGGCTGGCGCGCTACCTGACCGGGCGCGCCGTGGGCGTGGTGTTGGGCGGCGGTGGTGCGCGCGGTTTTGCCCACCTGGGCCTGCTGCGGGCCATGCAAGAGGCGAATATTCCGGTGGACCTGGTGGGCGGCAACAGCATGGGCGCGCTGATTGGGGCGCAGTTTGCCTGCGGCCTGCCGCTGAACCAGATACGCGACCAGACCCGCAAGTTTGCCGAAGGCGGCGAGTGGCCGACCCTGCCCGTGGTGTCCATCGTCTCGGGCGGGCGCGTCAAGCGCGACCTGCGCGCCATGTTTGGCGATATCCAGATGGATGCCCTGTGGACCCCGTACTTTGCCGCGGCCTGCAACCTCACCAAGGGCGGCACCATGGTGCAGGAAACCGGACCGCTGTGGCGCGCCGTGCTGGCCAGTAATTCGCCTGCGGGCCTGTTCCCGCCGGTGCTGGTGGACGGCAATCTGCTGGTGGATGGCGCGATTCTGGAAAACGTGCCGGTGGACGCGATGCGCATGCGCCTCGGCGCGCCGCTGGAGAAGCGCCGCGGCAACGGCACCATTGTGGCCATCGACGTGGACGTGCAGGTCGAAATGGGCGTGGACCCGGCGCTGGAGCGCCTGTCGGTGCGCAGCACCCTGAAGGGCATGGTGTCGCGCAAACCCCGCAGCACGCCGGGCATCACCGAAATTTTGTACCGCGCCGGTCACATCGGCGGCCTGCACCAGCGCGCGGCCACCATTGCCCAGGCCGACCAGTACCTGGAGCCGCCGGTGGCCGGTTTTTCGCTCATGGCCTATAGCCGCGCCGACGAGATCATCGAAGTGGGCTACCGCCATGCGATGGAGACCATAGCGCAATGGAAGCTGTAACGCCGGTAGAGCGTCGCCATGAAGACCTGACCCTGTCGCTGAGCCAGCGCGAAGTCTGGCTGGACCAACGCACCTGGGCCGGTAGTGCGCACCTGAACATCGGCGGCGGGGCGTTTTTGGTGGGCCTACTGGACCTGCCGCGCTTCCAGGAAGCCCTGGCCCAGCTGGTGGCCGAGAGCGATGCCCTGCGCCTGGCCCCCCTGGCGGACGGCAGCCAGACCCTGCTCTCGCACAGCGCCCTGAACCTGGAAGTGGTGGACCTGTCGGCCCAGGCCGACCCCAAGGAGTCCATGCGCATCTGGTGGCAGCAGCGCATGACCGTGCCTTTTGTGCTGGATGGCACGCCCCCCTGGCGCTTTGCCCTGCTGCGTGCCAGCGATGTGCTGCATGGGCTGACCATCCAGTTCCACCACCTGGTGATGGACGGCTGGGGCACCTCGCAGGTGATGCGGCGCTGGAGCGAGCTGTACAACGCGCTGGAGACGGGCCTGGCCCCGGCGCTGCGCAGCGACCCGGGCTACAAGAAATTTATCGAAGAGTCCACCCTGTACCACCAGTCGCCCGCGTTCGAGCGCGATGCGGCCTACTGGCGCGGGCAAATGCCGGTACTGCCCCCGGCCCTGATCGAGCGCCGCTACGCCAGCACCCGCCAGCACGAGCTACCCGCTGCCCACATGGGGGTACAGCGCATTCCTCGGGCCGGTTACGACCGGCTGCGCCAGGTGGCGGCAGAACGCGGTTCCAGCGCCTTCAACTTCTTTTTGGCGGCCCTGATTCTGTACTTTGGCCGCGTCAGCAACCGCCAGGAAGTGGTGGTCGGCGTGCCCAGCCTGAACCGGGGCGGGCGGCGCTTTACCGACACGCTGGGCATGTTTGTGGGCGTGATACCGGTGGCGGTGCAGCTGGCCCCCGACATGACCCTGGGCGGGCTGCTGGCCGCCGTAGGCAGCGCCATGCGGGCCGCGCTGCGGCATCCACGCTACCCCTTGAGCGAGCTGGGTCGCACGCTGGAGGTGGCGCGCAACCGCCGCGACGGCCTGTTCGACGTGCTGCTGTCGTTCGAGCGGCAAGACTACGCGGTGTCGTTTGGCACCGCCGAGCTGGTCGAGTCGCGCCAGTTGTTCTCGGGCCGGGCCCGGTTTCCGCTGGGCGTGACGGTGTGCGAGTTCCATGCTGACGAGGACGTGGAGCTGGCACTGGAAGCCAGCGCCGCCTGCTTTGCCGAAGGCGAGGTGGAGCTGCTGGGCCGCCGCGTGTGGCACCTGGTCGAGGCCACCATGGGCCCGCCGGAGACCTTGCTGGACAGCATTGCGCTGGTGCCGCCGGAAGAACACTGGATGCTGATCGACGGCCTGCACAAAGACGTGGCCGCCATGGCGGTGGTCCAGCCTTTTGTGGTGCAGTTTGAGCACCACGCCGGGCTGCGCCCCGAATCCAATGCCTTGGTGTGGAACGAGGGCCAGGGCGTGGGGGCCATGGACTACGCCACGCTGAACGCAGTGTCTACCCACCTGGCCTGGCGCTTGCTGGCGCTGGGTGCGGGCAAGGACAAGATCATCGCCGTGGTGATGGACCGCTCGCCCGACTGGGTAGTCGCCATGCTGGCCATCGCCAAGGCCGGGGCGGCGTTTTTGCCTCTCGACCCCGAAGCTCCGTTGGCCCGGCTGGACGCGATTTTGCAAGAGGCCGGGGCTATCGCCGTGCTGATCCAGCCAGATACCCAGGAGCGGCTGGGCGGCCTGCACGCCCGGACCTTGCATGTAGATTGGATGGAAGCCTTGTCCGATGTGGCCCAGCACGGCTCGCAGCGGCTGACCGTGCAGCCCGCGGCGGACGACCTGGCCTACGTGCTGTTTACCTCGGGCTCTACCGGGCGGCCCAAGGGCGTGATGATCGAGCACGGCACACTGGCACGGCGGCTGGGCTGGCTGTCGCGGGCTTACGCGGTGGAATGGCATGACCGCTCGGCCCAGGCCACCCAGGTCACCTTCGACCCGTCGCTGATCGAGCTGCTGCTGCCGCTGGTGCACGGTGCCAGCGTGGCTTTGCCGCCGCCAGGGCGATTGCTGCCCGAGTCGCTGGCCGACTTTGCGGTGCGCCACCGGGTCACCATCATGGCCTTTGTGCCCAGCACCCTGAGCCGGTTTCTGGATTCGGCCGGGCACCGCAAGGACCTGAAGCTGCGCGTAGCCTGCTGCGGCGGCGAGGTGCTGTCGCCCGAGCTGGCGCAGCGCTTTTTGAAGGAAACCGGCGGGCGGCTGTACAACGTCTACGGCCCCACCGAAACCGCGATTTTTGCCACCGTCTGGGAGTGCGAAAACCACCGCACCGACAACGCCCTGCCGATTGGCCGCCCGATTGACGACACCCGTATCTACGTGCTGGACCACGCGCTGCGCCCCATGCCGCTGGGCGTGCCAGGCGAGATCTACATCGGCGGCGAGGCGATTGCGCGCGGCTACCTGAACCGCCCTGAGCTGGATGCCCAGGTGTTTCTGCCCGACCCGTTTTGGCCCGGCCACCGCATGTACCGCACCGGCGACCGGGGCTGGCTGGGCAACGATGGCAATCTGCACTTTTTGGGGCGGCTGGACCGGCAGGTCAAGCTGCGTGGCTACCGCATCGAGCTGGGCGAAATCGAGTCGGCGCTGTCGGCGATTGAAGGTGTGTTGCAGGCGGCTGCCAAGCTGATCGAGCGCAAAGGCAAGCCGCAAATCCACGCCTGGGTGGCTGCCACCGGCAAAGCTTCGGTGGAGAGCCTGCAGGCCGTGCTGCGCATGCGCCTGCCCAACTACATGGTGCCCAGCGGCATCAGCATCTTGCCGGGCCTGCCCGCCAGCGTGGCGGGCAAAACCGATTATGACGCACTGCCCGACCCCAGCGCTATCGCCAGCTCCACCCAGGCCCGTAAGGCCAACCGCCGCTACGAGGCCGAGCTGCTGGCGCTGTGGGAAGACGTGCTGGACACCCGGCCCATCACTGTGTTTGACAATTTCTTCGACCTGGGCGGCGACTCGCTGGCCGCCGTCACCATGCTGAGCAGCATCGAGAAGCTGGTGGGCCGCAAGGTGCCGATGTACTTGATTACTGAGCACCCCAGCATCGAAAGCCTGGCCGTAGCGCTGGCCGACAAGAACAAAGGCCCCAGTGTGATGCTCAATCTGGGCGCCGACACCGGTCGGGTGCCGCTGTACCTGGCCGCGTCGGGCCATGGCGACCTGCTGCGCTTCCAGAACCTGGCGCGCGCCCTCGGCAATGCCTGCGATGTGCACATGCTGCAACCCCCGTTTACCCAGCCGATAGAGCGCATCGATGACCTGGCCACTCTGTACGCCAATGCCATCCAGGCGCACGGCAAGCGGCCTGGTTTTTTGGCCGGGTTTTCGGTGGGCGGTGTGGCGGCGCTGGAGGCCATTCGCCTGCTGCAGCAGCGTGGTTTCCCGGTGCGTGGGCTGTTCTTGATTGACACCACCTACCCGGCATCGCGCCTGGGCGGCACGGCGTTTTGGCGGTTGTCGGGTTGGCTGGTGAAGCGGTTTCGCATGCAGGAGCTGAGCCTGAACGGCCGCCGCATGGGTGCCATGTTCAATGACCCCGGCCTGGTCAGCCAGGTGATGGCTTTGAAAGGCTACCGCCCCACAGGTTACGACGGGCCCACGCTGCTGCTCAAGTCATCCGGCCTGGCCAGCTGGAGCCGCTGGCTGTTTCGGCCTTGGTCGCGGCTGATGCCCAAGCATCTGTACGAACACCAGATCCGCGGGTTGCACGGCTCGATCTTTGAGCCCGGCAACGTCACCGAGTTGGCCACGGTGATCGCCGAGCGCATGGACAAGGCCGCACCTTGACCTCCTCCATGCGTTGGCGGGTCCTTGGACTGATGCTGGTGGTGGCCGCGCTGGTGGGTTTGGCGGTGGCCTGGAGCGCCTCGCCACTGCGCCAGTGGCTGGATGCCGACCGTATCGTCGGCGCGTTGCAGCAACTGGGGGCTTCGTTCGGGCCGGTGGCGGCGGTACTAGGCTTTGCGCTGGCCAGCATTCTGGTGGTGCCGCTGGGCTTTCTGACCCTGGTGGCGCTGGTAGCCTTTGGCCCCTGGCTGGGCATGGCCACCACCTTTGGCGGGGCTTTGCTTGGGGCTATGGCCAGCTACGGGCTGGGGCATCTGCTGGGCAACCCGGTGCTGCAAAAGCTGGGCGGCGAGCGGGTCAATACCGTCAGCCGTCGCCTGGCCGAGCGCGGTCTGCTGGCGGTGATCGCGGTGCGGGTGGTGCCCATCGCCCCGTTTGCCATCGTCAACATGGTCGCCGGTGCCTCGCACATCCGCCTGCGCGACATGGTGCTGGGCACGGCGCTGGGCATGGCCCCGGGCACGGTGATCATGGCGTTTTTTGTGGAGCAGATCGTGGCTGCTTTCCGCCAGCCCGGCCCGTTGGCGGTGGCGATTGTGCTGGGTCTGCTGGCCCTGGCCGGCTTGGGGGGCTGGGCCGCGCGCAAGTACTTGCGCTAGTTACCCAGCAGGGCAGAGCGGGCCTCAGGGGCTGCAAAAACGCAGGCCACATCGTGTGCGCAGCCCGGCACGGTGGTCACGCGGCGCTGCTTGCCAGGGGCCAGCAGCTTGCGGTCGTATTCGGTGTAAGCCAGCCCGCGTTGCATGCGGTACGGGCCCTGGGCCATGGCGGCGCAACTCTTGTCCAGAATCTTGTAAAACGTGCCCGGCGCGTCGCTGCTGTCCAGCGCGCCTTCCAGGTAGTGGATGTCGGCCTGCGCATAGTGGGTGCGGGCCTCAGTGGCGCTGCGGCCCAGGTCGGTGGGCAAGTCTTCGGTGCCGTACTTCCAGCGCTGGACCTCGGGGCAGGCAGCTACCGTGGCGGCGGGCCACACCGGATCAAAGTACAGCCAGGTGCCGGGGTCGGCCACCACATAACGCAGGGTGATAGGGGCGGGTGGCACGGCAGCGAAGCCGATGGCGTGCTGCACCATTTGCGCCCCGGCCGAAAACCCGGCAATGGTGACGGTTTGCAGGCTGGGCCACTGCTGGTGCAGCTCCACCACCAGCGCGTCCAGGGCGGCAAACGAGGTCAGCCCGGCGGCATTACGCGCCTGGCCACCGGCCATCCACGAGGCGCAGGTCCACAGCAGATCTCCGTCTTGTGCACCCGGCACGCCCGCTGTGTGGCATGGTGCTGCATCTGCCTCGCTGACCTGGAAAAACGGGGCTACCACCAAGCTGCGGTCTAATGCGCCACTGTGTTGCACGGCTTTCAGTGCGGCATTGAAGGTTTTGTTGGCGTCCCGTGGATGGCCGTGCACGGCGACCAGGGCCGCCGTGGGCGTGCCCGCACCGGGTACCCGCGAGGCATAAAAATGCATGCGCCCCAAGGCGCTGCCCGGTAGCGTGAAGGCAAAGTAGCACGCGGTGGATGCAGGGGCTGCGCAGTCGGGTGGGGTGTCTGCCCAGGCGGGCCATTGGCAGACTATGGCCAGCAACAAACCCATACGTAAAAGCCTGGAAACCTTCGCCGAACCCAGGGAGTGGGCATTCATAATTGATCCATTGGCTGTTATTTTTGTTTATTTTGTATTGGATAGGTAGTGGTGGCGGGCGGGTCAATAGATGGCTGATTGACCTTGCCCTCGAAAAACGTATCCCTTGCTGAGTGTTTAAATTCACGCAAGGAGAACGGAAATGACGAAGACGGCGAGAGCGCGATACACGCTCGAATTCAAGCAAGAAGCAGTGCGACTGGTCGAGGGAGGTCAGAG
>NZ_JANXMU010000010.1 GCF_025354435.1 Rhodoferax sp. | reverse complement strand
GGCGCAAAGTGGGCCCAAAGGCCCGCGAACCTAGCCCCAAGGGGTTAGAAAACGACTCGTTTTGGCCGGATTCGGCGCATTCTTGTTATCAGTACCCCGGAAGAGCCATTTTGAATGGCCTTGTTCAGCATTGCCTTAAGTGTCCCCCGCAAACCGCCGGCGGTAATCCCGCGGGGCCACACCCAGGTGGCGCTGAAAGCTGACGCGCATGCGCTCTTCATCGCCAAAGCCGCAACGGCTGGCAATCTGGTCCACGTTGTGCGCTGACTCTTCGAGCAGGCGGCGGGCGGCCTCCAGGCGCAGCACCTCCACCGCCTTGGCAGGCGTACGCCCGGTTTTTTGTTTGTAGACACGGGCGAAGTTGCGCGGGCTCATGCGGGCCTGCTCGGCCAGGGACTCCACCGTCAGGTCGGCGCGGGCCAGGTTATCGCCCAGCCACAGGTGCAGGGCATCAAAACTATCTGCGCCCTGGGTTTGCGACTCCAGCAGCACGCTGAACTGCGACTGCCCGCCGGGCCGCTTCAAAAACACCACCAGTTCGCGCGCCACCTCCATGGCCACGGCGTGGCCGCAATCGGCCTTGACCAGCGCCAGCGCCAGGTCGATGCCCGCCGTCACCCCGGCCGATGTCCACACCGCACCCTCTTGCACAAAGATGGCATCGCGGTCGATCTGCAGCGCCAGATAGCGCTGCTGCAGCATGTCGCACATGGCCCAGTGGGTAGCGGTGCGCTTGCCGTCCAGCAGCCCGGCGGCGGCCAGCAAAAACGCCCCGCTGCACACCGACACCGTGCGCCGTGCCGCAGCGGATGCCTGCCGCAGCCAATCCACCAGCGGGGCCGACTGGTCAAGCACCGAGGCGATGTGCGGCGAGCCGGGGACCACAAGGGTGTCCACCGGTTCCAACCCCAGGTCGGCCATGGCAGTGGTCTGCAGCTCTAGCCCTTCCGCGCTGCGCACCAGCCCACCGTGCAGGCTGGCGGTGCAGCGCTCGTAACCCGGCAGGCCACGCGCCTCCATGGCCTTGGTGGCGGCCCAGAACACGGTTTGCGCGCCGGTCAGGTCCAGCAGGCCCACCTCGTCAAAGGCCACAAACAGCACGCGGCGCAGCGGTGGGCGCTGGGGAAAAGTTTTTGGCAGTAATTCTGGGCTATTCGTCATTTACGACAGATTGTTCCACACCAACGATCCAGCCATTCAGCATCTAACAGAAAGAACCGCAATGAAAATCGTCGTCATCGGTGGCACCGGATTGATTGGAAGCCAAGTCGTCCAGCTGCTGCGCCAGCGCGGCCACGAGGCCGTCGCCGCCTCGCCCGGCTCGGGCGTGAACACCCTCACCGGCGAGGGCCTGGCCCAGGCGCTGGTGGGCGCGCAGGTGGTGGTGGATGCGGCCAATTCCCCGTCGTTCGAAGACCAGCCGGTGATGGACTTCTTCACCACCTCGGGCCGCAACCTGCTGGCCGCCGAGGCGCTAGCAGGCGTGCAGCACCATGTGGCGCTGTCGGTGGTGGGCACCGAGCGGCTGCAGGGCAGCGGCTACTTCCGCGCCAAGCTGGCACAAGAGGCGCTGATCAAATCCGCGAAGATCCCCTACACCCTCGTGCGGGCCACGCAGTTCATGGAATTTCTGGGTGCCATCGCGCAGTCGGGCACCGAAGGCAGCACCGTGCGCCTGCCGTCCGCGCATTTGCAGCCCGTGGCTTCGGCCGATGTGGCCGCAGCGGTGGCCGACTGCGCGCTGGCCGCACCACTTTACGGCATGGTCGAAATTGCCGGGCCCGAGCGCGCAGGCATGGCCGCCCTGGTGCAGCGCTATCTGGCCGCCATTGGCGACCCGCGCACCGTGGTGGCCGATGCCCAGGCCCTGTACTTCGGTGTGGCGGTAAACGACCAGTCGCTCACCGCCAGCGACGGCGCACGCATCGGGGCCATCGGCATCCAGGAGTGGATGGCGCAAAAGTAGGCAGGTGGCGCGCACCGGGCGATGGCCCAAGCGGCCCTCCGCGACAATCGTCCCATGCACGCCCAAGACATCCTCGCCTTCTGGTTCACCGAACTCACGCCCCAGCAGCATTTCGCCAAAGACGCTGCGCTGGACGAACGCATCCGCCAGCGCTTCGCCGCCACGCTGGAGGCCGCCGCCCGCTGCGAGCTGTTTGCCTGGCGCACCACACCCGAGGGGCGGTTGGCCGAAATTCTGGTGCTCGACCAGTTTTCGCGCAACATCTTCCGCGACACACCGCAGGCTTTTGCCCAGGACCCGCTGGCCCTGGCACTGGCGCAAGAGCTGGTGGCCAGCGGGCTCGACCGCAGCCTGCCCCTGGCGCAGCGGCCCTTTGCCTTCATGCCGTACATGCACAGTGAATCCAAGGCCATCCACACCCAGTCTATGGCCTTGTTCACCCAGTTGGGGATCGCAGACAACCTGCGCTTCGCCCTGCACCACCAGGCCATCGTGGAACGCTTTGGCCGCTACCCGCACCGCAACGCCGTATTGGGGCGCAGCGCCAGCGCCGAGGAACAGGTATTTTTGGGCCAGCCCGGGTCGTCGTTTTAAAACCGATATTTGCTACAAATTAAATAGCGTAAAGCGCAGACAAAATAAGCACTAGCGGCCTATTCTTCATAAAAATTTACGCAGATACAGGGAACCAATGCGGGGGGTGTGGGGTCCGTCCCATCCCGTACCTCCTAGATCCTGTCCATGCTGCGTGCCCTGAAAGACATTTTTGACGACTTGGTCGCCCAGGCCACCGAGCCCTCCCCCGCCGAGCGCCAGCATGCCCAGAACCTGGCCACGGCCGTGCTGCTGGTCGAGGTGATGCGGGCCGACCCGGCCAAGACCGCCGTGGAACGCCAGGCCGTGGTGCTCACCCTGCAGCAGCGCCTGCAACTGGACGGTGCGGCCCTGACGCAGCTGATGCAGCAGGCCGAACAATCGGCGGCCAAGGCCTACGACTACCAACGCTTCACCAGCAGCATCAACGAACACTGCACCCAGGCCCAAAAGATCCAGATCGTGGAAGACATGTGGCAAGTGGCCTACGCCGACGGCACTCTGGGCGCAGTGGAAAACAGCGTCATTAACCAGGTGGCCGGGCTGCTGTACGTCACCCACGGCGAATACATCGGTGCCAAGATGCGCGCCAAAGAGGCGGCCGGGCTGCTGTTGTAGCGATACTGGGGGCTTGTTTAGACCCACTTTGCCCATGCCAATCCTGACCCGCCGCACCACCCTGCTCGCCTCCCTGGGCCTGCTGGCCACCCGCCTGCACGCCGCCACCCCCACCACGCCTATCGCCCGCACCGTCTGGCCGCACGACCTGCAGGTGCCAGGCGGTGTGGCGCGGTTGTCGCTGGGGCCGGCAGCGGTGCGGCCTGTGGCCCATAGCGTCAGTGCAACGGGCGAGGTGCCGCTGTTGGTGCTGGGCGATGCAATCGAGTGGACGGCCATCGTCGGCATTCCGCTGGCGGCCGCGCTGGGCCCAGCCTTTATCCGCGTGCAAACCGCAGACGGCACGCGCCCAGTGGCCTACACCGTGGGGCCCAAGCAGTACCGCGAACAGCGGCTGAAAGTAGCGCCCGGCACGGTGGACCTGTCACCCGGGGACGAGGCCCGCTACAACCGCGAACATGCCCATCTGGAAACCGTGATGGCCACGTTCAGCGAACCCCTGCCGACGGGTCTGCGCATGCAGGTACCGGTGCCGGGGCGGCGCTCCAGCTCGTTTGGGCTGCGCCGGGTCTTCAACGGGCAGGCACGCAACCCGCACAGCGGCATGGACATCGCCGCCGCCACGGGCACACCGGTGGCGGCGCCGCTGCCAGGCCGGGTGATCGACACCGGCGACTATTTCTTCAACGGCAACACCGTCTGGCTGGACCACGGCGGCGGTCTGCTGGGCATGTTTTGCCACCTGAGCGCCATCGCCGTGCAGCCTGGCGATGTACTGCAGACCGGCCAGCGCCTGGGTGCCGTGGGCGCCACCGGCCGGGTGACCGGGCCGCACCTGCACTGGTCGATCTGCCTGAACCGGGCGATGGTGGACCCGGCGCTGTTTGTGGCCGCCTAGGCGTTTGCTACTAAATAAGTAGCTTCTTGTGCTGATGGGAAGAGCACAAGAGGCACTTTTTATGCCCATTTTCAATAGGCAACCTGGGGCTCTTCATAGGCGCTGGCGGGGCGCAGCACCTGGTCTTCTTGCGCCCAGACCTGGTTGCGGCCCTGGGCTTTGGCTTTGTACAAGGCCTGGTCGGCGGCCACCAGCATGTCCTCGAAGTCCGGGAAGCCCGCGTTGGCATCCCAACTGGCGCAGCCAGCGCTGAAGGACACGCTCAGGCCCGGCGCGTGGGCCGGTATGCGCAGATCGGCCACGGCACGGCGGGCCTGCTCGGCGATGCGCAGGGCCTGCTCGGTGCGGGTGCCGGGCAGCAAGATGACGAATTCTTCGCCGCCATAGCGGGCCACCATATCGGTTGGCCGGTGCACGCTGCGGGCCAGGGCCTGGGCCACGGCGTGCAGGCAGAAGTCGCCCTGCACATGGCCAAAATGGTCGTTGTAGCGTTTGAAGTGGTCAATATCCACCAGCACCAGCGACAGCGGTTCGCCACTGCGCTGGGCGCGCTGCCATTCCGCCTGGGCGGCGTTGTCAAAGCTGTTGCGGTTGTACACACCGGTGAGCTTGTCGCGCGCCGAGCTGCGCAGCAAGGACGCATGGGTGGTGGCCAGCTCCTGGTAGAACTGGGTGATCTGGTAGATCAGGGCGGCCAGCAGGCTGACCGACGAGACGACGCTCAACAGCCGCGACACATACCAGCCCAGGCTGTAGCGGGCCGAGGACAGCAAGGTCAGCGACACATCGGCCAGCGAAGCCAGCACCGCCACAAACAAAAACAGGTTCACCAGCTCCCAACGCTTCTTAGGCAGGAGCAGTACCAGCGCCACCGCGGCCACATTGAGCCCCCACACCGACCAGCCCGCAACGCTGTCGCTGAGCGTCTTGAAGCTGTTGCCGTTGATTAGCGGAGGCAAGTCGCCCTGCAGCGCCAGCCAGGCCATGGCGCAGGCCAGCAGCGGCGCCAGCGAAAACAGCAGTCCGGCCTGCCCGACCGACACCCGCTGGCCCAGCGCGCCATGCACGCGCGACTGCCGCAGCAGCAAAGACAGGCCAATAAAAAACGGAAACCCACCGTGCCAGAACACCCACATCCACACCGCCGACTGGGTATTGCCACCCAGCAGCCCCATGGGCGCAAACACGCCTGGAAACACCAGCAACTGGATCGGCACCAGCATCGCCACATAGGCATATGCCCCGGCAAGCGGTACCAGATAAAAGCGCCGCACCGCCACAAACTGCACCATCAGCAGGTAGGCGGTCAAGGCCTCGGTCAAGGTGACGGTGGCTGCAAAGATCGGTAAAAAGGGGGCCACCACAGGCAGGGCTATAGCCGCGTAGGGCACGGTCACCACGGCCGCCAGCACGATCAACAGCGCCAGCAACAGCGCCCACTTGCGTTGCGGTGCCGTAGCCGAAGAGCGGTGGGGAGCTTTGGGCATGGAATGTTTCGGTAGGCTTGAAGTGCATCGCGCACGGTCTAGAGGTATTCCATCAACCGCTGTGTCATAAAAATTGTACCAATGTGCTGTATGCAATTATCGAATTCACCCTGGGTATCCATCGCCTACACATCTGAAAATACTACTAATTTCATAGCACTTACTGTATATTCTGCATACGCTATAAGCTCTTTTTTCTTAAAAAATAGTGAGGATGTGCATGGCAGCGGCTGTGGCTTGCCAAGAACGATTGGGGGTGGCGTGGTCCCATTTTTTGAACGGGGCCGTGGCGGCTGCTATGCTTTGTTACCTGCGTTTACATACGATGCGCCTACGCCATGCCCCGTCCCCCCCTCTTGCGCGCTAGCGCATGGCCGACCCTGCTCGCCGCAGCGGCTCTGGTTGCGGCGCAGGCCGCGCTGGTCTGGCTGCCGCTGGGCTGGCCAGTGGCGGTATTGCAGGCGGCACTTCTTGCAGGCGGGGTGGCATGGGTGGCGGCGGTACGCGGTGCCGCACCCGTAGCCGCTGCACCCTTCCCGCACAGTCGGCTGGAAGAAGCCCTGGACATCCTGCCCGACAACATCACGTTCTCACTGTTTGACGCACAGGAGCGCCTGGTGCTGGTGAGCGCCCGGACCCGGGTGCTCTACCCCAAGGCAGCGCAATTCATGCAGCCTGGCGTGCTGTTTGAAGAGATTTTGCGCAGCACCATTGCACAGGGGGAAATGCCCGAATCCGAGGGCCAGGAAGCCTGGATACAGCAGCGCCTAGCGGCCTTTCGCCACCCCGTCGAACCGCAGATCCAGGAACTACCCAACGACCGCTGGTTGCGCATCAGCCAGCTACGCCTGTCGGACGGCAGCACCGCCATACTGCGGGCCGACATTACCGACAAGGTGCGCAAGGAACGCGCGCTGGAACAGGCCCGGCAAGAGGCCTACAGCGCCCAATCCCAGCTGTCCGAGGCGCTGGAGGCCATGCCCATCGGCATCGAGCTGTACGACGCACAAGACCGGCTGGTGTATTTCAACCGCAAGATGGGCGAGATGCGCCCCTGGTTCACGCTGGAAGAAGGCCGGGGCCTGACCCACGAGGCGCTGGTACGCATCGGCCTGCGCCAGGGCTTTCCGCACGAAGCCATGGGCCGCGAAGACGAGTGGCTGGCGACCCACCTGGCCGAACGCGGCAAGCGCGCCATGCCCGAAGTGCGCTCTTACCCCATCGGCGTGTGGATGCATGCCTACGAGTCGCGCACGCCGTCAGGCTACATCGTGGCGGTGCGGCTGGACATTACCGAAATGGTGCTGCAGCGCCAGGCGCTGGAGCAGGCCAACCAGCGCCTGGCCTTGCTGTCGGCCACCGACGGGTTGACCGCCATCGGCAACCGGCGGCATTTTGACGCGGTGCTGGCCACCGAATGGCTGCGCGGAGCCCGCCAGCAAGAGCCGCTGGCCCTGCTGATGATCGACATCGACCACTTCAAGCTCTACAACGACCACTACGGCCACTTGGCAGGCGATGCCTGCCTGCGCCGCGTGGCCCAGTTGCTGGCCACCTGCGTGCGCCGCGCAGGCGAGCTGGTGGCCCGCTACGGCGGTGAGGAATTTGTGCTGCTGCTGCCCGGCACCGACCAGAACCACGCCCGCCTGGTCGCCCAGCATTGCATGGACGCGCTGGCGCAAGAGCGCATACCGCACGCGGGCTCGCCCACGGCCAAGTACGTGACCCTGAGCATCGGCGTGGCCCACACCGTGCCCGATGCCGAACGCAAGGCCGACACCCTGGTGGATGCGGCCGACAACGCGCTGTACCGGGCCAAGAACGCCGGCCGACAGCAGTTTGACGTCAGCCAGTTCTAGCTCAAAATTACATGTCTTTTAGGCCTCTAGCTCATATAAAACATACACTAGTAGCTATTAAATAAGTAGCAATCAGTGCGCCTTGTCCCAGTTGGGGCCTACGCCTACTTCGGCCAATAGCGGCACTTTGAGATCGGCCACACCGGCCATCAGGCGCGGGATCTCGGTGCGCAGCCATTCCACCTCGCCCTCGGGCACTTCAAACACCAGTTCATCGTGCACCTGCATGATCATCTTGGTGCCGCGTTGCTCGGAATCCAGCGCTTTTTGCACGGCCACCATGCTGAGCTTGATCAGGTCGGCGGCCGTGCCCTGCATGGGGGCGTTGATGGCGGCGCGCTCCAGGCCGGCCAGCAGCGCGCCCTTGGCGGTCTGGATGTTGGCCAGTTGCAGGCGGCGGCCAAACACGGTTTCCACATAGCCCTGCTGTTTGGCCAGTTCCCGGGTGCTTTCCATGTAGGTTTTGACACCGGGATAGCGGTCGAAGTAGCGGGCGATGTAGTTTTTGGCGGCGGTGTTGTCGATGTTCAGGTTCTTGGCCAGGCCGTAGGCGCTCATGCCGTAGATCAGGCCGAAGTTGATGACCTTGGCGTAGCGGCGTTGCTCGCTGGTGACCTGCTCCACCGTGACACCAAACACCTCGGCGGCGGTGGCGCGGTGCACGTCCAGGCCGTCGGTAAAGGCGCGCAACAGCGCCACATCGCCGCTGATGTGGGCCATGATGCGCAGCTCGATCTGCGAGTAGTCGGCGCTGGCGATCAGGTTGCCGGGTGCGGCCACAAAGGCTTCGCGCACGCGGCGGCCTTCGGGGGTGCGGATGGGGATGTTCTGCAGATTCGGGTCGTTGCTGCTAAGGCGGCCGGTGACGGCCACGGCCTGGGCGTAGTGAGTGTGCACGCGGCCACTGCGCGGCAGGATCAGCAGAGCCAGCTTGTCGGTGTAGGTGCCTTTGAGCTTGGCCAGGCCCCGGTGCTCCAGCAACTTGGCGGGCAGGGGGTAGTCCTCGGCCAGCTTTTCCAGCACTTCTTCGTCGGTGCTGCGCGCGCCAGTGGCGGTTTTCTTGACCACCGGCATGCCCAGCTTGTCGAAGAAAATTTCGCCCAGCTGCTTGGGGCTGCTGAGGTTAAAGGGCTGGCCCGCAATCTCGTAGGCCTCGTTTTCCAGCTGCACGATGCGCTGGCCCAGGGCGTGGCTTTGTCTGGCCAGCGTGGCCGCGTCGATCAGCACGCCGTTGCGCTCGATGCGGTACAGGGCCTCGCTGCTGTCGATTTCTAGCTGGTAGATGAACGCCAGCTCTTTGACTGCTTGCAGCTGCGGCCAGAGCACGCGGTGCACCTCCAGGGTCATGTCTGCGTCTTCGCAGGCGTACTCCGAGGTTTTTTCTACGTCCACCTGGTTGATAGTGAGCTGGTGCACACCCTTGCCACACAGGTCTTCGAAGCTGATGCCGCTGCGGCCCAGATGGCGCTCGGCCAGGCTGCCCAGGCCATGGGGCTTGTGCACTTCCAGCACATAGCTTTGCAGCATGGTGTCGTGGGCATAGCCCTGCACTTCGATGCCATGGTTGGCGAACACGTGGCGGTCGTATTTGATGTGCTGGCCAAGTTTCAATTTGGCCGGGTTTTCCAGCCAGGGCTTGAGCCTGGCCAGCACCTCGTCACGCGGCAACTGGGCGGGCGCGTCGGGGTAGTTGTGCGCCACCGGGATGTAGGCGGCCTCGCCGGGGGTGACGCAGACGCTGATGCCGACGATCTCGGCCAGCATTTCGTCCAGCGAATTAGTTTCGGTGTCTAGCGCCACCAGTTCGGCGGCTTGCAGCTTGGCCAACCACAGGTCAAAAGCTTCCCCGGTCAGGATGGTTTCAAAGCCAGGGGTGCGCGCGGGGGCAACTTCGGCAGCGGCGGGTTCGTCAAACAGGCCGGGCTCGGACGGCTTGGCCTTGGGGGGCTTCTCTGCCGTGGGTGCGGGCTCTACGGCAGCCGCCCCGTCCAGATTCCGGGCCAGGCCCTTGAAGCCAAATTTTTCGTAAAAAACCTTCAGCGCGCCCGTATCCTGGGCGGTGAAAGCTATCGAATCCAGAGCAGGCAGGCCTTCGATGTAGCCCGCCAGTTCACAGTCGGTCTTGATGGTGACCAGGCGGCGGCCCTGCGGCAGCCAGTCCACGGCGTTGCGCAGATTCTCGCCCGCCACGCCCTTGATCTCGGTGGCGCGGGCCATCAGCGCGTCCAACGAGCCGTACTCCATCAGCCACTTGGCGGCGGTTTTGGGGCCGACCTTGGGCACGCCAGGCACGTTGTCCACGGTGTCGCCCACCAGGGTCTGGTAGTCCACCATCAGGCTGGGGGGCACGCCGAATTCTTCGGTGACCCCGGCCACGTCACGGCGCTTGCCGTTCATGGTGTCGATGATGGTCACGTGTTGGTTGACCAGCTGGCTCAGGTCCTTGTCGCCGCTGGACACCACCACCTCGATACCCTGGTCGCCCGCCACCCGAGCCAGCGTGCCGATCACGTCGTCAGCCTCCACGCCCGGCACGGCCACCACCGGCCAGCCCATCAGGCGGATGACTTCGTGCACCGGCTCGATCTGGGTGCGCAAATCATCCGGCATGGGGCTGCGGGTGGCTTTGTAGGCGGGATACCACGCGTCGCGGAAGGTGGGGCCTTTGGCATCGAACACGCACACGGCGTAGTCGGCCCGCACCTCTTTGCGCAGGCTGTTCATCATGTTGATGATGATGCGAATGGCGCCGGTTTTTTGCACCGTGCCATCGGGCAAGGTGGTGCTCATGGTTTCGCCACCGGCAAAAAAGGCGCGGTACAGGTAGCTGGAGCCATCGACCAGCAGCAGGGTTTTCTTGGTTGTCATGGGGGGCATTTTGCCTGCGGGCCGTGCCCTGTCGGCGAAGACGCCCGCCCCTCTGCCAGGCAGGGCTTAGGCGTAGGTATCGACGTTCTCGCCCAGTCCGGGTGTGCGGCGGGGCGCGTTCTTGGCCGCCAGGGCATCCTTGGCGACTTGCGTTTCTTGCTGCTGGCTGAGCTGTTCCTGCTGCTGTTGGCGCTGGATGGCGGCAATCTGCGCCTCCACCATCTGGATTTGGGCCTGCAGCAGTTTGACCCGCTCCTCTTTGGCTTTGGGCTCCATGTCCTGCGAGGCCACGTTTTTCAACTGCTCGGTGAGCTGGCGTACCTGCTTGAGCAGCGCCGCAATCTGCTTGCTCCCCTGGGAGCCTTGCACGCTGGTCGATGTAGAAGATGAAATTTGCATTCCTTCTTTATTGACAGATACCGGGATGTCTTTACACAGCGCTACCAAATAAGCTTTGCAAAAATAGCAAATGGGGCTGGGCAGACTTTGGGCAAAGTCCGTCCAGCCCCACCGTTTAGCTTACCGGCTTAGCACGATGCGGCCATCAGCTTGTCACGTGCTGCGTCGTAGGCTTTTTTGGGCACCGGCACGGCATCCGGGTTGCCCAAATCGACCATGTGGACACGGTAGGTTTCGCGGGCGGTGAAGGCGGCGATGGCGGCAATGACCGTCACGGCCAAGGTGATCGAGCCGACGGTGAAGGGGATGTCCATCGCACCGGGAGGTGCCACGTAGGCAAACAGCGCAGGCAACAAGGCGGTGACCAGGGTGCCCAGGTTCTGCGAAATGGCCATACCCGACACCCGGGTACGGGTGGGGAACATTTCGGGGTAGAAGCTGGGGAAAATGGCGTTGTAGCCCTGGTAGACGATGCCCCACATCAGGATCGACATGCAAATCGCCAGCGGCACGCTGTGGATGCTGATGGCGTACAAGTAAACGTAGGCCAGCATGCCCGAAGCCAGTGCGCCAACGATGATGGGCGGCTTGCGGCCAATCTTGTCCGACAGATTGCCCACAAACGGAATCACGATCACCGCCACGATGTTGCCCAGCACGGGAATCCACAGGTAGATGTCTTTCTCGAAACCAATGCCGTAGCCGGGCTGCACCGCGTAGGCCGCGCCGAAGATGGTGGTGACCACCGGAATCACATTCATCAGCGAGCAGCACATCACCCGCAGCATGTCGCGCCAGCTTTCGGTGACGGCCTGCACAAACGGGGCCTTGGGCACGTGGCCGTCGATGGTTTCTTCGGTGAAAGCCGGGGTTTCGTCCACTTCGCGGCGGATGATGTAGCCGGCCACGATGACCAGAAAGCTCAGCAGGAACGGAATGCGCCAGCCCCAGGTGTTGAACTGCTCAGCTGGCATGAAGTGCGCCAACGGCAGGAATACGGCGGCCGCCAGAATCTGCCCGGCCTGCACACCTTACAAGGTGAAGCTGGCGAAGAAGCCGCGCCGCCCAAAGGGTGCGTGCTCCAGAATCATCGAGCTGGCCCCGGAGATTTCCCCGGCCACCGCAAAACCCTGGATCAAGCGCAAGATCACCAACAGCGCTGGTGCCCACAGGCCGACCTGGTCATAGGTGGGCAGCAGGCCCACGGCGACGGTCGAAAAACCCATCAGGAACATGCAGAGAATCAGCACCTTCTTGCGGCCCTGGGTGTCGCCCCAGTGGCCCAGAAAAAACGCGCCGATGGGCCGCGCCACGTAACCGACGCCGTAGGTGGCCAGCGACGCGATGATGGCCGTCTTGGGGTCGCCCTTAGGGAAGAAAATTTGCGGAAAAATCAACGCCACTGCCGTGGCGTAGATGAAAAAGTCGTAGTACTCCAACGCCGAGCCGATCCAGCCGCTGGCGGTTGCCTTCTTCGACTGTTCCTTGTTATGCGCTGCGCCATCCTGGGTATTCGCCATGCATGTCTCCTCTATTGTGTGAACGTTTGTCTGCAAAAGTAGATGCAAGACAAAACCGGGGTACTGAACATACCGAACCACCTGATCTCGCGTGATATCGGTGTTGCGGCCTCACGGCTTTGGAGGGCCGCAAGGAAAATGTAGCGATGAGCGGGGGTAACCACCATACTGTTTCCCCCATAAGCGATCAATGATCGACCGCGACCGTACACTAGACGACCAAACCACGGGTAAGTCCTAGGGCCGACCGAACCCAGCCATCGGCATCCGCACCACAGCCCCCAGGGTGCGATTTCGCTTACCGACACCTCTTCTACAAAGTCTACCTGCATGACCGAGCCCGCCCCCATCGACCGCAAACTGCTGATTGAAGGCCTGGGCAAGGGCCTGCGGGTGATAGAGGCGTTTTCGGACGACCGCCCCCGCATGACGGCCGCCGAAGCGGGCGCACACACCGGGCTGACGCGCACCGCCGCCCGCCGCTACCTGCTCAGCCTGGTGCATTTTGGCTATGCGGCCACCGACGGCAAGCACTACTGGCTGCTGCCCCGGGTGCTGCGCCTGGGCCAAGCTTTTCTGGACGGTGCCCGCATTCCGCGGCTGGTGCAGCCTTACATCCAGCGTGCGTCCATCCAGTGCGGCGAGACCTTCAACGTTGGTTCGCTGGACGGCCACGAGATCGTCTACCTGGCGCGCAGCAATACCTCGCGCATCATCTCCATCGGCTTCCCCCCCGGTGCGCGCGTGCCCGCCCACGTGGTGGCGCAGGGCTTCATTTTGCTGTCCACCCTGGACGACGCGGCCCTGGATGCCTGGATTGCCGCGCACGATTTCGCGGGCTTCACCGGCTCCACCCTGATCGACCCGGCCGCTTTCCGCGACAGCGTGGTAGCCGCCCGCGCGGTGGACTACTGGCACGCCGACCAGTACCTCGACTTCGGCCTCAGCGGCCTGGCCGTGGCCCTGAAAGACCGCAAAGGCCGCTGCCACTACGCCCTGAGCGTCACCGTGCAGCGGCAGATGTACCCGGGCGGGCAAATGGTGGCCAAGCTGCTGCCCATCCTGCGGGAAGTGGCAGAGGCACTGCGGCCGGTGCTGTAATTTGCAACGGCAATTGCTATTTAATTAATAGCTACATACGTATACAAAGATTGGGCTAAATTGCCAAAAGTCTTATAAATTTTAGATTGATTGCTGTGTAGTCTGACGGACGCGCTTGGCAGCGTGCGGGCCGACGTTTGACGCCCACATGGCCCGACGGCCGAGCCATGGGCCCGCAGGCAAAGACCTCGGCACAAGCAGCATGAACGACTTCCCCCCTGAACAGCTGTCCGTTTGGGCAGCTGAGGCCCCGTTCACGCGCTGACGGTGTGTTTTATTTCCTGAAATGCAGCCAGCCCCCAGGGGCCCAACTCCCGACCTATGCTGCTCTTCTTCATGCCCCCCAGGCGGTCTGCGGAAGGATGACTTGCGGCGCATTGATCCAGACCAGACCCACCTGCAATTCCCGCGCAAGCCACTTTGCGCGCACCGGGTCCGCGGTGACCACGGTGGCGACCAGTCCAAAAGCGCTGTCATTGGCCAGAGCCAATGCCTCGGCATCGCCGCTAAAACTGCGCACGCAAAGCACCGGTCCAAAGATTTCCTCGCGCCACAAAACGCTCTGCACGGGCACGTTATGGAAAATGGTGGGGGCTACAAAATAGCCGCATGCCATGCCGGGCACGCGATGGCCCCCCGTGACCAACTCCAGGCCCTCGTCCAGGCCATATGCAATGGAGCGCATCACACGCTCGTACTGCAGCTGACTGACCAGAGGGCCCATCTGCGTGCGACTGTCGAACGGATCGCCCAGCACCAAGCTAAGTGCCAAATCCATGTCGGCATCGGCACATACCAATATCGGGGACTTGCCCCCCAGTTCCAGGCTGACACCTTTGACACTGCCAGCCGCCGCCTGCATCACCAAGCTGCCGACGGCGTTGCTGCCGGTGAATGACAGCTTGGACACCAGCGGGTGGGTGCAGAGCGGCTCCCCGACCGCAGTGCCAGTGCCTGGCACTACATTAAAAACACCTGGCGGCAAACCTGCCGCATCGATGATGGCGGCCAGCGCCAGTTCCGGCAGGGGGGTCACTTCAGACGGCTTGAGCACCACGGTGCAACCCGCTGCCAGCGCCGGTGCCAGCTTCCACGCCGTGGTCACCATGGGGAAATTCCAAGGCACGATCAAAGCCACCACGCCGCAGGGCTCACGGCTGTAGCTGGCCTGGAAATCTGCACTCGGCAGGACAACCGTCTGCTCTGCGGTGGCGTCCAGCTGTTCGGCCAGCTCGGCGTAATAGTTGAACGTGGCAATCACGTCGGCCACGTCCATGGCCGACTCCGCCAGGGGCTTGCCACCGTTCAGCGACTGCAAATGGGCCAACGCGTCTTTTTGCTGCTCCACACCCAGGGCGATGGCACGCAGATAGCCTGCGCGCTGCGCTCCGCTGCTGTGGCTCCAAGCGGCGAAGGCTGCAGCCGCGGCGGCCACCGCCGTATCGACATCACCGGCATCGCCTGCGCTCACCTCACAAATTAGCTCTTCGGTGTGTGGATTGATCACTGCCAGGCACTGGCCTCGGGCGGACGGACACCAAGCGCCGTTGACGTACATACGGGTATGCATGTGTGCTGCGTTGTGCGTCATGGCTGCGCCCCACAGCTTGCAATCCACTGGTCTTCCAGTACTTCCAGCACTGTCGGCACGCGCCTGTGTGCGGCTTCGGCAAGCTGAACCACTAATTCCGCGCGGTTCCCCACCCGTTGCGCAACGCAACCAAACCCCCGAGCCAGTGCCAGGAAGTCGGGCGTATAGATGTCCACCCCAACCGGTGTGATGTTGCGCTGGGTCATGTAGCGCTTGATCTCTGCATAGCCAGCGTTGTTCCAGAGCAGGACGACAATGCCAATGCCAGCCTCGACGGCGCTTGCCAGCTCGGGTAGCGTGAACTGCACCCCACCATCGCCGATCAGGCAGATAACCGCGCGCTCCACTGCCCCCAGCTTGGCACCCATGGCAGCAGGCAGCGCATAGCCCAGAGTGCCATAACCGGTCGATGAATTAAACCAAGAGCGCGGCCTCGCGGCATCAAAACTGATGTTTCCAACGTAGACAGGTTGGGTCGAATCGCCGACCATGATCGCGTCAGGTAGCGTCTCTGCCAGGGTGGCGATCAGCAGTGCCTGCGCGCTTGTGGCCGCGTCCGACTGGGCATTCACACTCTTGCGCACCTGAGCGACCGCCGACTCACCCCAGTCAGATTTTTTTGGCGGCGTACCCAGCGCTGCAACCTGCGTATGCAGTGCTTCCAGGGCCAGGCTGGCATCGGACACCAAGGCAATGGAAGGGGCAAAGTTACGCGTCAGCTGCAGTGCATCAATGTCAATGCGGATGAGCATGCCGGGTATCTTGAAACCGTTGTCGAAGACGGTGTCGTAATCGGTTTCGCCCAGCTCGGTTCCTACCGCCAGCACCACATCGGCCTGCGCCACCAGGGCACGCGTGTACGTCGTGGATTGGGTGGAACCCAGCAGCAAGGGATGCGTTGGCGCGACGATACCCTTGGCATTGATAGTCAACGCCACAGGTGCCTGCAGATACTCTGCCAAAGCCTGCAGTGCTACGCCCGCAGACACCGCGCCACCGCCCGCCAATATGAACGGACGTTGGGCGTGGGCCAGCGCATGGGCAGCCTGTGCGATGCCATGGTGGCTGGCCTCGGGCCGCGCCAGGACAGCAGAACGTTGCAGCAGCAGATGGTCGGCGCGGGCCGTAATCACATCCAGGGGAATCTCAATGTGCACCGGGCGCGGGCGCGCCGCCTCAAACACGGCAAAGGCACGTGCCAGCACTTGTGGTAACTCGTCCGGCGACATCAGCGTATGGGAAAACGCGGTAAATCCCGCCGTCAAATTCCGCTGCGAGGGCAGCTCATGCAAATACCCATTGCCCAGGCCCATCTGGTTGCGCGCATTGACGCTCGATATCACCAGCATGGGAACCGAATCCGCATAAGCCTGTGCCATGGCGGTGGCAATATTGGTCATGCCCGGTCCGGTGATGATGAAGCAAACGCCCGGCTTGCCAGTCACCCGCGCATAGCCATCGGCCATGAAGCCTGCACCCTGTTCATGGCGTGGCGTGATGTGCCGGATGCTGGAGCGGGCCAGGCCGCGGTACAGCTCTACGGTATGTACGCCTGGAATGCCAAACACCTGTTGCACGCCATAGTTTTCCAAAAGGCGCACCAGCACCTCGCCACAGGTTGCAGGGGTTGCAAAAGTTTCAGTGGACATCATCGAGGTGGTTCTTTTAGGTTGGAGAGGTTGTGGATTCAGCAAACACACAGATCCGCTGGCTATCGACCAGCAGGTCAATCGGCTGACCAACGCTGGCCTGGCGGAACGCGTTGTCGCTGCCTATGCAGCGCAAGCGGGCTTCACCACAGCGCACGATGATCTCGGAGACCGGGCCCAGATTTCGCACAAATTCAATTTCACCCGGAAATGCCGCATGCTGCGCCATGTCCGCAGACCGGGCGCTGCCTCTGGCCTGGAAACTCAGGTCTTCGGGGCGCAAGGCCAGGGTCACCTTTTGCCCGACGGTCCCGCTGGCATGCATAGGCACAGTACCGTTCATCACAACGATATCCTTGGCAGCGCCGACGGTGCCCAGCAGCATATTGGCCGCGCCGATAAATTCGGCCACAAAGGCATTTTTCGGCTTGCGGTAGACCTCGGTAGGCACATCGTTTTGCAGCACCCGGCCTTGCCGCATGACCACCAGGCGATCTGCCAGCATCATCGCCTCGGTCTGGTCGTGGGTGACCAGCACGGTGGTGACACCAAACTTCTGTTGCAGCTGGCGCAACTCAATCTGCATGCTGTCACGCAACTGCGCGTCCAGGGCCGACAGAGGTTCATCCAGAAGAAAGAGCTTGGGTGGAATCGCCAGTGCGCGGGCTATGGCCACGCGTTGACGCTGGCCGCCGGAAAGTTCGGAAACCCGTCGATCGGCAATGGTGGGCAGGGACACCACATGCAAAAGCTCCTCGACCCGGTCGCGGCAATGCTTGGCATCCATGCCGCGTATCCGCATGCCGTAGGAAATTTTTTCTGCCACGGTCATATGGGGAAACAGAGCCAATGATTGGAACACCATGCCAAAGTCTCGCTGGTGCGGAGGCAGGTGCCCGATAGGGCTGCCATCCAGCAGCAGCCGGCCGCGATCGGCCGATTCAAAGCCCGCGATGATGCGCAGCAAGGTGGTCTTGCCGCAGCCCGAGGGGCCTAGCAGGCAGACAAATTCACCGCGCTGGATTTTCAGGTCCACATCGCTGAGCGCATCGACGACTCCAAAGCGCTTGCCGAGACCTTGCACCTCCAGATGGGAGTGCGTAGACGTTGATGGTGGGGTGGAGGTCATGGTGGATCCTGCAGAAATGGAAAACAAAATTCAAAACAGACTGGTCTTGCCGCCAACGATCTTGTCGACCCATGCGATCAGGGCCACATCCAGCAAGATGATGAGCGTGGAGAGGGCCAGTGTTGTCGGGTCCAGCGACGACACCGTGCGGCTATACATCCAGATAGGCAGCGTGCGCACGTCTATCGTGTACATGAAGAAGGTCACCGTGAACTCATTGAAAGAAATAATGAAGGCAAAGATGAAGCCCGCCAAAATGCCCGGTTTCATCAATGGCACCACCACGTTGCAGGCTGCGCGCAGAGGCGAGGCCCCCAGGGACATCGCGGCCTCTTCCAGCTCAGGATGGATGCCACCCATGGCGCTGATGCAATTGCGCAGAACCAGCGGCAGGGCCAGGGTGATGTGGGGAATGATGAGGCGAAAGTAGCCCAGCTCGATGCCTGTGGTGGTGGCCAGCGTCTCCACGATCAGCAGATAAGAAACGCCCAGCACTACCATCGGAAACACCAGCGGCATGGTGAACAGCAGCTCCACCCAGCGCTGCGCTTTTCCGCCGCCGCGCACCAACGCATAGGCCAGGGGAATGCACACCAGCACGCTCGCCAGCATGGTGAACAGCCCCACCCCGAAACTGGTGAGCAGGCCGCTCATGGCCGACATGATGCCTTCGCTGCGGTCCCCCCACAGTACGCTCCCGGCGGAGCCATACCACTGCAGTGAAAAAGACTTTGGTGGAAAGCTCAGACTGTGGTCGCCGGAGAAGGACATCACCACAATCAGCACCACCGGCAGGCAGGCGATGAGCAGACCCAGGGCTGCCAGGGTTCCCATCACCGGGGCGAAGCTTCCTTTGGCGTTGCTCGGGGAAAATAGCGCGCTCATGCGTGGGCCCCCTTGTTGCTCTTTGTGTTGCCGGTGGTCAGCCACGTGGCGACACCCATGATCACAATGGTGATGAAAATCAAGGTGACACCGGCGGCGGCGGCACCCGACCAGTCGTACAGCGGCGACACCATGTCGCGGATAGCCACGCCCAGCATCTGCACCCTGCGCCCGCCCATCAGCAGCGGCACGGCAAAGGCGCTGGCGTTGAACGCAAAGACAATGGATGCCGCGCCAATCAGTCCTGGTTTGAGCAGCGGCAGGGTGATGCTGAAGAAGCTGCGCCACGCGGGTGCGCCCAGGCTGTCAGCCGCTTCCAGGTACTCACGCGAGATGCTGCGCATTGCACCCAGAATCGGAAACACCGCCAGCGGCAAAGCCGTTTGAACCAGGCCGATCAGGATCCCCAGCTCGTTGAACAGGAGTTGCACCGGCGACGTAGTCAGTCCCATTTGCAGCAGCAGGTTGTTCACGACACCCTTGGGGCCTAGAGCCATGATCCAGCCATAGGACTGGATCAGCAGATTCAGAATCATGGGCAGCAGCACCATGCTGGTCACTACGCGCCGCCACAGCGGTGTCTGTATCGCCGCCATCAGCATGGCAATCGGCACCGCGAGGACCACACAAATCATGGTGCTCAAGAATGCCAGTTTCAACGTCAACACCAGCGAGCGCAGAAGGAAGGGGTCCAACAGCGCCTGGTAATGGGCCAGCGTGTAACCACTGATGGCCTGCGCTTCCTCCGAAAGAGAAAACCGCAAAATGAAGACCACCGCCAACAGAAATGGCAGCAGGAGCGCCAACGCTGGCAGCGATAGCAGGGCGGCACGCCTGCTCGATAGTTGGGATGTGGACATGGGCTACCGCAGGGGTTGACGGTTTTTAGGGGATGACTGGAACCCGCATGGCGACAGACTCCCAGCGGGTGGTCTGTCGCCTGCCGGGTTAGGGCGGCGCTGGATCAGCTCAAGGTCTGGGAGTAGCGCTTGATCCAGCCATCGCGGACCTTGGCGATCACCGCTTTGTCGTGAATCACCGCATTGCTGCCCAGCTGTTCCGGCCGAATGATGAAGGGGCTCTTGCTCGCCTCGGCAGACAGCACCGCTTTCCGGTTCAGGGGCCCGTTGAGTACCTCTTCCGCCAACTTGCCTTGCACCACGGGGTCCAGTGAATGGTTGATATAGGCATTGGCCACTTCCGATTCGCCGGGGTGTGCCTTGGGAATCACGGTGTACATCAGGTCGGCAAAAAAGCCTTCCTTGAGGTTGTAGGTGGCCCCCATGTTGGATGTCGGGTCTCGCAGCTCCTTGGCAAAGAAGGCGGGCGGGTACACGGCACCCATGTCCAGCGAGTTCGAGCGGAAGAGTTCCGCAATCTGGGCCGGGTTTTCGCCAAAGGTCAACACGCTATCGCGCAGTGCGGCCAGCTTCTGGAAACCGCCCTCCGCATTGGTGGCGCTACCGCCTTTGATGCGGGCCGCCGCCACGATGGTGTCCAGCGCATCGGTCCAGGTGGCCGGTGGCAGGAACACGCGTTTGGCGTACTTCGGGTCCCACATCTCTTCGTAGCTGGTGGGCGGGCTCTTGAAGGTCTTGGTGTTGTAGATCGCTCCCCCCGTCCACAGCAGGTAACCAATGGCAAAACCATCGGCTCCGGTTGCAAAACGGGCTTCCACATCTTTGAGGTTGGGCAGCTGGTTCAGATCCGGCTTTTCCAAGAGTCCGGCAGCGCCCAGCGTGACGGCACCCACGCCGGCCATGTGCATCACGTCATACTGCGGACGGGCACCACCCGCCTTGATTTTGGCCACCATGTCCCCCGTGCCGCCGGTGCGGTCGGCAATCACCTTGCAACCGGTTTTGGCTTCAAAGGTTTGCGCAATATTGCGCAGCACGGCCAACCCGGTATCGTCCGACCAGGTGAGGATACGCAGCGTCTTGCCAGCAAACTGGCGCGACTGGGCTCGCGCCTGGATGGCCGGAAAACCCATGGTTGCAGCCGCCAAACCCAAACCGGCACCGGTTTGCATGAGGCGGCGGCGGTCGATGTTTTGTGTCATATAGCTATCTCTCTCAAAGTTCAGATGGAAGTGGAAGTTGCGCGGCCCAACATCGCCAGTAGGTCGGATTTCGATAGGACCGGATCCGTCTCTGTTGATGTTTGGCCGAGTTTAGGAACACAATTTGCTTGGCGGTAGCTGGATAATTTTTGTGGCGGTATAAGGGTTTCTGAATGCTCGACTTGGATCCCCATTTGCTGCGCGCTTTTCTGTCGGTAGCGCGTATCGGCACCATCAACGGTGCCGCGGCCAGCCTGTGCCGCACCCAGGCGGCGGTGAGCATGCAGATCCGGCGCCTGGAGGAGGTCGTGGGTTCGCCCCTGTTCGTGCGCTCCGCCAAAGGACTGGTACTCAACGACCAGGGCACCTTCCTGGTGCGCTACGCCAATGACATCCTGGCGCTGAACGAAGAAGTGGGCAAGCGCATCGGCCAGCAGTCCTTAAAGGGGCGGGTGAAGCTGGGCGTGGTGGAGGATTTCGCCGCCACACGCCTGATAGACATCCTGCGTCTGTTCAGAACCCAGCATCCGCTGGTGCAACTGGATTTGATCGTGGAGGACAACAGCCACCTTGAAGCGCTTTTCTCGCAAAGAAAGCTGGACCTGGCCATCTGCGATGTGGATGTCATGCAGCACAAATCAGGGACGGTGGGGCGTGAACCGCTGGTGACGTGGCCGGAACAACTGACCTGGACCGTCCACAGTGATTTTGACGATGCCCGCGTAGAAACCTTGCCGGTGATTCTGTTTGAAGAGGGTTGCCACTGGCGCACCCGCGCAGTCCAGGCTTTGAACGAGCGCCAGGTGAACTGGTCCCTGGTGTGTGAAGCCACCACGCTGGTGGCCATGGCAACGGCGGTGCAGGTCGGTCTGGGCGTGGGGCCCATGATCACGGCAACCATCCCGCCGGGTTGCCGCAGCATCCACTACCTGCCGCATTTTCCCAACCCTATTGCGCTGGACATCGGCCTGTATGTGCACAACGCCACATCGGAATCGGCGCACTGTCTGGCCGACTTTGTGCTGCGATCGCCCGGTAACATTTTTGCGGCACGCTAGTTCTCTACACCCTGATTCTGGGTCGTATCGGCACCCTTGAGAACACGCCATGGCTGATTCTGGCGATTCGTTGCAAGGTAAACTCAAGCCTCAAAAATTACAAAAATTTTTGGCCTATAACGATTATTCCACTTACACAAGTAGCTACGTATTTCATAGCAAATTCACGGACTCCAGTTTTAGGCGTCCACCTGGTTGAGGATGAGCACCAAGCGGTGCCGGATCGTGTGGCGTAAGCTGTAATCGCATCGAATGTTGCAATCCGAGCTTTTTAGGCACCCTGTGCTTATTCAATCAGCACAAGCAGCTATCAAAAAAATAGCAATTTCACTTCACACTGTCTTCACAACCCGCCATTAAGCTCGTCCAGCTACCCGTTTGGCGGTCTGGTTCATAATTTGGCCGCCCTCTCCATTACCCCAGTACCCGCCCCCGCCGGGTGCTGCGCGACCCAGGTTCCATGACCCCACACACATCCCCTACCCCCGCCCTCCGCACCCAATCCGGCAAGCTTTGGCTCACGGCCCTGTGGGCCTGCGTAGGCCTGGGCCTGATCGGCGGCCTGCTCATTGCCATCGCAGCCGCCTGGTACTACCCCAGCCTGCCCGAACTCGACAAGGTGACCCGCTACCAGCCGCAGCAGGCCATGCAGGTGTTTACCAGCGATGGCGTGGAGATTGCGCAATTTGGCTCCGAGCGGCGCACGTTCTTGCCCATCGCCCAGATCCCGCCGCTGATGCAGGAGGCGGTACTGGCCATTGAAGACGCGCGCTTCCGCGAACACAGCGGCATCGACCCCATCAGCGTGCTACGCGCGGTAGTGGCCAACCTCACCGGGGGCACGCGCCAGGGGGCATCCACCATCACACAGCAGGTGGCGCGTAACTTCTTTTTAAGCAACCGCAAGACGGCCGAGCGCAAGCTCAAAGAAGCCATGCTGGCGCTGAAGATCGAAAAGTCCCTGACCAAGGACCAGATTCTGGAGCTCTACATGAACCAGATCTACCTGGGCCACCGCGCCTACGGCTTTGGTGCGGCCTCGCAGGTCTACTTCGGCAAGCCGCTGGACCAGTTGTCGATTGCCGAAATGGCCATGCTGGCCGGGTTGCCGCAGAACCCGGCCTACGCCAACCCCATCACCAACTTTGAGCGCGCCACCCGCCGCCAGCAGCTGGTGCTGGGCCGCATGCGCACCGTGGGCGCCATCACCGAAGAACAATTTGCCACCGCCACCGCGCAAAAGCTGGTGATCCGCTCGCCGCTGCAGGTGCCAGTGCATGCCGAGTTTGTGGCCGAAATGGCCCGCCAAGTGGTGTTTGAGCGCTACGGCCAGCAGGCCTACTCGCAGGGCATCAAGGTCACCACCTCGCTGATTTCCACTGACCAGCAGGCCGCCTACGCCGCCCTGCGCCGTGGCGTGCTGGCCTTTGACCGCAAGCTGCCCTACCGGGGACCAGAAGAATTTGAAGAACTGCCCAGCGACCCGACCGAAGAAGATGCCGCCGCTGCCCTGGCCCTGAAGGACTACAGCGACGACGAAGATCTGCGCGTGGCCATCGTGCTGCTGGCCAGCCCGCAGGCCGTGGTGGCCCGCCTGGCCACCGGTGAAACTCTGCAGCTCCAGGGCGAAGGCCTGCGCTGGGCCCAAGCCGCACTGGGTGCCAAGGCCACCGCGCCGCTGGCCATCAAGCGCGGGGCCATCATCCGCGTGCAGCACGTCGAGGGCAAAATCGGCTGGGCGATTTCGCAGTGGCCCGAAGTGCAAAGCGCGCTGGTGGCGCTGACCCCCAGCACCGGCCGGGTGCGGGCGCTGGTGGGCGGCTTTGACTTTTCCGACCAGCAGTTCAACCACGTCACCCAAGGCTGGCGGCAACCGGGTTCCAGCTTCAAGCCGTTTTTGTACTCGGCGGCCATCGACAAGGGCGTGATGCCGTCCACCGTGGTCAACGACGGCCCGCTGGAGCTGCCCGGTGTGAACGGCGGCCCGGGCTGGAGCCCGCAAAACGACGATGGCCAGTTCCTCGGGGCCATTCCGCTGCGTACCGCCCTGGCCAAGTCGCGCAACCTGGTCAGCGTGCGGTTGGTGCAGATGCTGGGCGTGCAGCCCGCGCGCGAATGGGCGGCCCGGTTTGGCTTTGACATCGACAAACAGCCCGACAACCTGACCCTGGCGCTGGGCGCGGGCAGCACCACACCGCTGCAACTGGCCTCTGCCTATGGCGTGTTTGCCAACGGTGGCCACGTGCTGCCACCAGTGGTGATCGAGCGCATCACCGACGCGCAGGGCAAGGTGCTGTTTGAAGCCCCACCGCCCCCGGTGCTGGCCGACATGGAGCCCACCGTGCCCGAGCGCAACCTGTTCATCACCAGCAGCCTGCTGCAAACCGTGACCAGCAGCGGCACCGCAGCCAAGGCCCAGGCCACACTGAAACGCCCCGACCTGTACGGCAAAACCGGCACCACCAACGACTCGGTGGATGCCTGGTTTGCCGGTTTCCAGCCCGGCCTGGTCGCCGTGGTGTGGACCGGTTACGACAAACCCCGCAGCATGGGCCGCGAATCGGGCAGCAGCGTATCCTTGCCCATCTGGATCGACTACATGGGCCGCGCTCTTAAGGGTGCGCCTGTCGCCCCGTTCGCACCGCCGCCCAGCGTGATGCGCGACGCGCTGGACGACTGGACCTACACCGACCCGCCAGAGAACGGCGAGCTGATCCGCCTGGGTTTTGACGAGCCGCCCGCAGAACAAGTTAAGTAAAGCCGGTCATCGGAAACGGCACGGCTCCCGTTCCAGGGTAAATAGGAGACGAACCATATGTGCAATCCGCCGTTTCGCTGGGGCCCAAGCGCCCTGCTCCTCAGTGCTCTGCTGGGAGCCTGCGCCACCCACGAACCGGTGAAAACGGTGGCCACCGCCCCTGTCGTCCGGCCCAGCCCGGTGGCCGCCTACCAGCTCACCAACCGCCTGACCTGGGGGGCCACGGTGGCCACGCTGGACCAGGCAGAGCACATGGGCATGAGCCCCTACCTGGCCCAGCAACTGCATCCCGGCCCGGCCACCCTGCCCCCAGCGGTGCAGCAGCAAATAGCGGCCATGACCATCAGCCAGACCCCCGTGGTGGCGCTGGTGCAAGACATGGACAAACGCAGAAGAGATGCCGATGCCACCTTTGCCAATGACGACGACAAAAAAGCCGCCCAGCAGGCCTACCAGCAGGAGCTGAACCGCCTGGGCCGCGAAGCCGCCACGCGCCACCTGCTGCGCGCGCTGTACTCCAGCAACCAGGTGCAGGAGCAAATGACCTGGTTCTGGCTGAACCACTTCAACGTACACCTGTACAAGGGCAATCTGCGCGCTTTGGTAGGCGACTACGAGGACACGGCCCTGCGCCCGCACGCCCTGGGCAAGTTCCGCGACCTGCTGGGTGCGGTGGCCCACCACCCGGCCATGCTGCGCTACCTGGACAACGAGCAAAACGCCGCCAACCGCATCAACGAAAACTACGCCCGCGAGCTGATGGAGCTGCACACCTTGGGTCTGGGTGCAGGCTACACCCAGCAAGACGTGCAAGAGATGGCCCGCGTACTCACCGGTGTGGGCGTGAACCTGGGCACCGACAACCCCAAAGTCCGCAAAGAGCTGCAACGCGATTACGTGCGCAAAGGCCTGTTCGAGTTCAACCCGAACCGGCACGACTACGGCGCCAAAACCCTGCTGGGCCAGCCTATCCACAGCCGTGGTTTGGCTGAGCTGGACGAAGCCCTGGACCGGCTGGCCAAACACCCCGCCACCGCCCACTTCATCAGCCGCAAACTGGCGCAGTACTGGCTGAGCGACGACCCACCGCCCGCGCTGGTGGAAAGCATGGCGCAGAGCTTCTTGAAGAGCGACGGCGACATTGCCGTGACCCTACAGACCCTGTTGTCCTCACCGGAGTATGCGCAGGGTGCAGGGCAAAAATTCAAGGACCCGGTGCATTACGTGGTGTCGGCCGTGCGGCTGGCCTATGACGACAAACCCATCCTCAACGTCGGCCCCATACTGAACTGGCTCAACCGCATGGGCGAGCCCCTGTATGGCCGCCAAACCCCCGACGGCTACGCGCTGGACACGGCGGCCTGGTCCAGCCCCGGCCAGATGGCGACCCGGTTTGAAATTGCCAAGGCCATCGGCTCGGGAAATGCCGGGCTGTTCAAAACCGACGGCCCGCAGCCGCTGGAAAAGCCCGCCTTCCCGCAGTTGGCCAACGCCCTGTACTACCGCGCACTGGGCCAGACCCTGGGCCCGAACACCCAGCAAGCCCTGGCCCAGGCCACGTCGGCGCAGGAGTGGAACAGCTTTCTACTGTCGTCGCCCGAGCTCATGCACCGCTAAAGGAACAACAATGCAACGCCGCCACCTGCTCCAGTCGCTGTCTGCTCTGCCCTTGCTCAACGCCGGGCAGCTGTTTGCTGCGCCCGCCGCGCAGTCCCGTTTGCTGTTCGTCTTCTTGCGTGGAGCCTACGATGCAGCCAATCTGTTGGTGCCTACGTCCAGCGACTTCTACTACGCGTCCCGCCCCGACATCGCCGTGCCCCGCCCCGGTGCCGACCTGAACACCGCGCTGGCGCTGAACGCTGACTGGGGCCTGCACCCGGCGCTGCGCGACACCGTGTACCCGCTGTGGCAAAAGGGCGAAGCCAGCTTCATCCCGTTTGCGGGCACCGACGACGTGTCGCGCAGCCACTTCGAGACGCAGGACAGCATAGAACTGGGCCAGCCGCTGACGGGCCAAAAGAACTACCGCTCCGGCTTCATGAACCGCCTGGCCGCAGTGATGAACGGTGCCGAACCCATGGCCTTCACCGACAGCCTGCCGCTGGTGATGCAGGGCAGCGTGCAGGTACCCAACACGGCGCTCAAATCCCTTGCCAAACCGGCGGTAGACCCGCGCCAGACGGCCATCATCGCCGCCATGTACAAGGGCAGCGATCTGTCCAGCCGCGTGACCGACGGCTTTGCGGTGCGCGACGAAGTGGCCCGTGAACTCAGCACCGAAATGCAGGCCGCCAGCCGGGGCGCAATCAACGCCAAAGGCTTCGAGCTGGAAGCCCAGCGCATCGCCCGCCTGATGAAGGAGCGCTACAACCTGGGCTTTGTGGATGTGGGCGGCTGGGACACGCATGTCAACCAGGGCGGTGCCAGCGGCTACCTGGCCTCGCGCCTGGAAGAGCTGGGCCGCGGCCTGGCCACTTTTGCCCAAGAGATGGGCCCGGCCTGGCGCAATACCACCGTGGTGGTAGCCAGCGAATTTGGCCGCACCTTCCGGCAAAACGGCAACCGCGGTACCGACCACGGTCACGGTTCTGTCTACTGGGTGCTGGGTGGCGGCTTGCGCAGCGCGCAGGTGGCGGGCGAGCAGGTGCGCATTGAGCAAGCCACCCTGTTCCAAAACCGCGACTACCCGGTGCTCAACGAATACCGCGCCGTGCTGGCGGGGCTGTTTGGGCGGCAGTTTGGGCTGAACGGCAAGCAGTTGGACCAGGTGTTTGCCGGTGTCGCACCGCGCGATCTGGGGCTGGTTTAACAGCGTGTCGCATGCCAGCAAGTTTCTGGTGTTTTGTTGAAAGCAAGTGTTTCCTGAACGCCTAGCCTGGCTCCCTACATAACTTTCATGGACTCGGGTGCAGAGCACCCCGAGCCATGAAAGTTATTTCACGTTAACGGGGAGTTTTGGATGGGAAAACAGCTCATGCTGGGTGTAGTGGCCGCCATATTTGCCGCGTTTGCATGGTCGCTGGGCTTTATTGCGCCCTACGTGATCGGCCCCTATTCCATCTACGACCTGGCGGTGTGCCGGTTTTTGATCTCGGGCGTGTTTGCCCTGGGTATCTTGCTGGCCGCACCCAGCCAACTGCGCGGGCTCACCGCCATGGACTGGCTGGTGGCGGCCTGGCTGGGCCTAATTGGCTACGTAGGGTATTTTTTGACCATCGCCGCTGCCGTGATTTACGCCGGGCCGGTGATCCCCCCAGCCTTTGTGGCCACGGTGCCGGTGGTGCTGGCCATCATTGGTAATTTCGGGCCCGACCGCATCTCTTGGCGCAGTCTGGCACCGCCGCTGGCCTTGGCCCTGGCAGGGCTGCTGCTGGTCAATGCCGAAGGCCTCACCCACCCCAGCGACACCCCGCTGGGCCACACCCTGCTAGGGATAGTCTTTTCTATCGCCGCCGTAGCGCTGTGGACGCTGTTTGGCATCAGCAACCAGGCGGCGCTGCGCAAACGCCCCCATATGGGTGCGCTGACCTGGACCGGCCTGATGATGGTGGGTGGCACCTTCGAGGTAGTGGCCTTTATCCCGCTGGGCTTGTCGCTGGATTTGTTCCACGTGCCGCGCATCGGCCTGGCGTGGGCCACCGCCGCTCCTTTGTTCATGTCGGCGCTGGCGCTGGCCATACTGGGCTCGATTGGCGCGTCCTGGGCCTGGTCCATCGCTACCCGGCGCTTGCCGATTGGCCTGGCCGGGCAACTCATCGTGACCGAAACCATCTTCGCCACCACCTTCGGCCTGATCGCCCGCCAGCGCTGGCCCAGCGTGTCCGAGGCCTGCGGCATCACGCTGCTGCTGGTGGGGGTGATAGCGGCAGTGGGGGCGTTTCACCGGGCACAGCAACCTACGGCAAAACTGGGCGGGAAACAGCAACCGGCCTGAGCTTCAAACCCCCGCCAAAATCCAGCGCGCGGCCTTTTCGGCAATCATCAGCGTGGGGCTGTTGGTGTTGCCGCTGGTGATGGTGGGCATCACGCTGGCATCCACCACCCGCAAACCGCGCACGCCGCGCACCCGCAAATGGCTGTCCACGACAGCCAGCGGGTCGCTGGCCCGGCCCATCTTGGCGGTGCCCACCGGGTGGAAGATGGTGGTGCCGATATCGCCCGCCAAGCGGGCCAGTTGTTCGTCGGTCTGGTACTGTGTGCCGGGCTTGAATTCTTCGGGCTGGTAGCGGGCCATGGCAGGTTGCGCGGCGATGCGGCGGGTCAGACGCAGCGAATCGGCGGCGATCTGCCGGTCCTCCAGGGTGGCCAGGTAATCAGGGGCGATGCAAGGCGCATCTTCAAACCGCGGGCTGCGAATGCGCACACTGCCCCGACTGGTAGGGTTGAGGTTGCAGACGCTGGCGGTGATGGCCGGAAAACCATGCAAAGGCTGGCCAAAGGCCTCCAGGCTCAGCGGCTGCACGTGGTACTCCAGATTGGCATGGGCCTGCGTGGCATCGCTGCGCGCAAAAATGCCCAGCTGCGACGGTGCCATGCTCATCGGGCCGCTGCGGTGCAAGGCATATTCCAGCGCAATTTTCGCCTTGCCCCAGAGCGAGCTGGCCAGGGTGTTGAGGGTGCGCGCGCCCTGCACTTTGTACACCGAGCGGATTTGCAAATGGTCTTGCAGGTTGCCACCCACTCCCGGCACATCGGCCACCACCGGCAGGCCCTGCGCCCGCAACAGGGTCGCGTCGCCCACGCCCGATAGCTGCAGTATCTGCGGCGACCCCACGGCACCGGCGCTCAGCACCACCTCACGCTGGGCATGCACCGTGCGGCGCACGCCCTGCTGCACCAGCTCCACCCCGCTGCACACCGGCAGGCCGTCGTCCCCCGGCGTGAACAGCAGGCGGCACACCTGGGCACCGGTCCACACCGCCAGGTTGCTGCGCTGCTTACGGATGGGCCGCAGAAACGCCTTGGACGCGTTCCAACGCCAGCCGCTGCGCTGGTTCACCTCGAAATAGCCCACGCCGAAGTTGTCGCCGCCGTTGAAGTCGGCCACCGCCGGAATACCCTCTTGCTGCGCCGCCAGCGCAAACGCATCCAGCACGTCCCAGCGCAAGCGCTGCTTCTCCACCCGCCATTCACCACCATTGCCATGCAGCGCGGCAAAGGCCTGGACGTCGCCATCCTGGGTCGCGACCTGCGTGGCATCCAGCCGGTAATGGTCTTCATGGGCACGGAAGTCGGCCAGGCAATGCGTCCAGCCCCAGGCATCGTCACCCGTAGCCTCGGCCCACTGCGCGTAGTCGCGGGCCTGGCCGCGCATATAAATCATGCCGTTGATACTGGAGCAGCCGCCCAGCGTCTTGCCACGCGGGTACAGCAGCGACCGGCCATTCAGCCCCGGCGCGGGGTCGGTGCGGTAGCGCCAATCGGTGCGCGGGTTGTCGATGCAGTACAGGTAACCCACCGGGATGTGGATCCACGCATAGTTGTCCGGCCCGCCCGCCTCCAGCAGCAGCACGCTGCGGCTCGTGTCCGCGCTGAGCCGGTTGGCCAGCAGGCAGCCTGCGGTGCCTGCACCGATGACGATGTAGTCAAAAATCGGGGTATCCATGGGGGTATTTGTCTCCATATCCTGCCGCGAAACGCCTACCTTGGAACCACCTGGGCAGGTGGCGCAGGATAGCAATATTGTGGTGCATCGGGGCTTGGAGCGTGCCGTTGGCCATCCATTGGCAACCACGCCGAATGCGACTATTGCCACCCGGTCCGGACGGCTTGAACCGGCATCACACCATCCGAGTTTCGCCCATCATCAGGTCCACACCGGCCCCGGCAAAGTTCGCCAAGTCGGCAGCCGTTGCCTGCCCTTGCGGTGAGGCCATAGCAGCCTGAATGGCAGACATCGAATCAAATCCGAGAATGGCAACCAAGTAAGCGCCATGTTTACCGGCCACGCCCATCACGTCACCACGGGTAACCTCGTAGCTGCGCAATCCCGGAATGGTCTTGGCCAAGGGCACATGTTTATTGAAGTAGTAATCATCAAATACAGCGGCATCTTTTGGCTGCTGGTAGGTGGCGATAAGTTTGGCCATGGCTTGTCTCCGAGTGGGCATGCATTATCGAACCCTGCGAAAAACCTTAGGCTTCATCTAGGGTATCCCCCCGCCGCGCCGCCTCAATCCCCGCGATATCAATCTTCCCCATCCCCATCATCGACTCAAACACCCGCTGGGCCACGGCGGGATCGGGGTCGGATATTCCCTCGATCAGGACGCGTGGGGTAATCTGCCACGACAGGCCCCAGCGGTCCTTGCACCAGCCGCACTGGCTGGCCTGGCCGCCGTTGCCGACGATGGCGCTCCACAGGCGGTCGGTTTCCGCTTGGTCGTCGGTGGCGATCTGGAACGAGAAGGCCTCGCTGTGCTGGCACTGCGGGCCGCCGTTCAGCCCGATGCAGGGAATGCCGACGACAGTGAACGCGACCGTAAGGACATCACCCTGCTTGCCAGCGGGGTAGTCGCTGGGCGCGCGGAAGATGGTGCCCACCGCGCTGTCGGGGAAGGTGGCGGCATAGAAATTGGCGGCATCGACGGCGTTGCCGTCAAACCACAGGCACAGGGTGTTTTTGGGGGCCATGGTGTTGCTCCTGGAGGCTGGTTGCTGGATACGGGTCAACCATTCTCATGGCCGAGCCAGCTCAAGGCAAGGCCACAGCAGGTTTCGCCGCCTCCCGAATCCAATCCCGAAACGCCGTGACCAACGGTGCCTGCGCCCGCGACTCGGGGTAGACCACGTAGTAGGCATCGCTGCTCTGCAGCGCCTGGGCAAACAACTGCACCAGCGCGCCGGACGCAATCTCGGCCTCGACCAAAAACCGCGGCAGCAGCGCAGCCCCCAGGCCGGACACTGCCGCCTGGGCGATCATGGCGAACTGTTCGTAGCGCGGGCCGCGCAGGGCGTGCTGGCCGTCGGTGCCGACCTGCTCGAACCAGTCGGCCCACTGGGTGGGGCGGGTGGTTTGCTGCAGCAGTACGGCCCGGGTCAAATCCGGCACCTGGGCAATGCCCAGCCGCTGCCGGTAGGCAGGGCTGCACACCGGCACCACCTGCTCGTGCATCAGGTATTCGCACACCGCACCGGCCCACAGCGGCGCGCCGAAGTGGATGGCGGCATCCAGCGGCTCCTGGGCGAAATCGAAGGGTTCGCTGCGGGCGGCGATGTTGACGGTCACTTCCGGGTGCAGCGCGGCAAAGTCGGGCAGACGGGGGATGAGCCAGCGGGTGCCGAAGGTGGGCAGCACGGCCAGGTTCAGCAGGCCGCCACCGTCGGACCAGGCCATGGTTTTTTGCGTGGCCGACGCCAGCTGCTGCAAGACTGCGCGCACGTCGGCGGCGTAGACCCGGCCTGCGTCGGTCAGCACCACACGCTGGCGCACGCGGTGAAACACAGCCATGCCCAACTGCGCCTCCAGCTGGCGGATCTGGCGCGACACCGCGCTTTGCGTGAGGTGCAGCTCTTCCGCCGCACGCGAGATGCTGGTGTGGCGGGCGGCGGCCTCGAAGGCCAGCAGGTCGGCGATAGACGGCAAAAAATTTTTACGCAGCATGGTGATGCATTTTCAGAATGAAGTTAGGTAGACACTCTTAAAGAAATATGGGTTCTAGCGTAGATTTAACCTGCGCTAGTCGCTAGCTTTTCTGTAAACCATATCATTCTATTTTGGCATCAAGTGCTTCGCATTTGTCACTATACAAGCGCGGCAGATTGGGCGATATTGGGGCCACTTTTTCACCCTCTACAACCGCCACATGCCCCACACCGCCACCACCCTGCCCGCTGAAGTTGACCAGCTACTGCAACGCCTGGGTGTCGCACACACAAGCTACACCGGCGGCACGCTAGCCGTGCGCTCGCCCATCACCGGCGAGGCCATCGCCCACCTGCCGCAGACCTCGCCCGCCGAGGCCAGCGCCGCTATCGCCCGTGCCCAGGTCGCTTTTCTAGCGTGGCGTACGGTGCCCGCGCCGCGCCGGGGCGAGCTGGTGCGCCTGCTGGGCGAAGAGCTGGGCGCGGCCAAGGCCGACCTGGGCCTGCTGGTGACGCTGGAGGTGGGCAAGGTGCCCAGCGAGGGCGCGGGTGAGGTGCAGGAGATGATCGACATTTGTGACTTTGCCGTGGGCCTGTCGCGCCAGCTCTACGGCCTGACCATCGCCACCGAGCGCGCCGAGCACCGCATGATGGAAACCTGGCACCCGATGGGCGTGGTGGGCGTGATTTCGGCCTTCAACTTCCCGGTGGCGGTGTGGTGCTGGAACGCGGCCCTGGCCCTGGTCTGCGGCAATGCGGTGGTATGGAAGCCGTCCGAGAAAACCCCGCTCACCGCCCTGGCCACCATGGCGATTGCGCAGCGTGCGCTGGCCCGCTTTGGCGATGCGCCCGAGGGCCTGCTGGAGCTGCTGGTGGGCCAGCGCGACATCGGCGAAGTGCTGGTGGATGACGCGCGGGTCAAGGTGCTGTCGGCCACCGGCTCCACCGCTATGGGCCGGGCCGTGGCCCCGCGCCTGGCGGGCCGGTTTGCGCGGGCGATTCTGGAGCTGGGCGGCAACAACGCGGCCATCGTCGCGCCTTCTGCCGACCTGGACCTCACGCTGCGGGGCATCGCCTTTGCGGCCATGGGTACGGCCGGGCAGCGTTGCACCACGCTGCGCCGCCTGTTTGTGCACGACAGCATTTACGACACGCTGGTGCCGCGCCTGGCCCAGGTCTACGCCAAGGTGCAGGTGGGCGACCCGCGCAGCTCCGGCACCCTGATGGGCCCGCTGATCGACCGCGCCGCCTTTGACAGCATGCAGGCCGCACTGACCGAGAGCCGCGCCCTGGGGGCGGTGGTGCACGGTGGCACCCGGGTAGAGAGCGCGCCGGAAGCCTTCTACGTGCGCCCCGCCCTGGTCGAGCTGGCCGACCACACCGGGCCGGTGCTGCGCGAGACCTTTGCGCCCATTCTGTACATGCTGCGCTACGAGTCGCTGGACCAGGCGATCGACTGGCACAACGCGGTGGGGGCGGGCCTGTCCTCGTCCATCTTCACGCTGAACATGCGCGAGGCCGAGCGTTTCATGGCCAGTAACGGCTCGGACTGCGGCATTGCCAACGTCAACATCGGCCCCAGTGGCGCAGAGATTGGCGGCGCGTTTGGGGGCGAGAAAGAAACCGGCGGTGGCCGCGAATCGGGCTCCGACAGCTGGAAGGCCTACATGCGCCGCGCCACCAACACCATCAACTACTCCACCCAGTTGCCACTGGCCCAGGGCGTGAAGTTCGACGTGTAAGGCGCGGTAGTGCCCATCGTCATCATCGGCGGCGGCGTGATCGGCAGCGCCATCGCCTACTTCCTCACGCAACAACAGCCGGGCTGCGAGGTGGTGGTGCTGGAGCGCGACCCGACCTATGCGCGGGCCTCGTCGGCGCTGTCGGCCAGCTCGATACGACAACAGTTTTCGACCGATATCAACATCTGCATCTCGGCGTTTGGCATAGACTTTTTGCGCAACGTGGGCACGCTGCTGGCCTGTAATGGGGACGCGCCGAACATCGGCCTGCACGAGGGCGGCTACCTGTACCTGGCCACCGCGGCGGGCGCGGCCACGCTGCGCGAGAACCATGTGCTACAACGCCAGCTGGGTGCCGATGTGGCGCTGCCCAGCGCCGCGCAGTTGCAACAGCAATTTCACTGGCTGGCGCTGCAGGACGTGGCGCTGGGCTCGCTGGGCCTGTCGGGCGAAGGCTGGTTCGATGGCTACATGCTGCTGACGGCGCTGCGCAAAAAGGCGCAAAGCCAGGGCGTGCGCTACCTGGCCAACGAGGCCGTGGGTCTGGACCTGGCCCGCAGCGACGGCGTGCAGCACGTACAGACCGTACGGCTGCGCAGCGGCGGCACCCTGCCCTGCCATTTTGCGGTCAACGCGGGCGGCCCCTGGGCGGCGGCGATTGCCGACTGGGCGGGCATCGCACTGCCGGTGGTGGGCAAACGGCGCACGGTGTTCCACCTGTCCAGCCCGGCGGCCCTGCCGCGCTGCCCTTTACTCATCGACACCAGCGGCATCTGGCTGCGCCCCGAGGGCCGGGGCTTCATCGCCGGATTTACGCCGCCCGCAGACCAGGATGCCGACTTTGCGCCGCTGGAGCCCGTGTACGAAGCCTTTGACAACCATGTGTGGCCCACGCTGGCCGCGCGCATTCCGGCGTTTGAAGCCTTGCGCATGCAAAGCGCGTGGGCGGGCTACTACGAGATGAATACCTTCGACCACAACGCCCTGGTCGGCCTGCACCCGGCTTGTGACAACCTGGTGTTTGCCAACGGCTTCTCTGGCCACGGCCTGCAGCAGTGCCCCGCCGTGGGCCGAGGCCTGGCGGAACTCATGCACACCGGCAGCTACCAGAGCCTAGACCTTTCGCCGATTGCCATCCAGCGCCTGGTAGACCAGCGCCCGCTGTTGGAAAAAAACATCATTTAAGTGAAACCATGACCCACCTCCCCACCCGCAGCGGCGGCCAGATTCTTGTCGATCAACTTTTGGTACACGGCGTGCAGCACCTGTTTTGCGTGCCTGGCGAGAGCTTTCTGGCGGTGCTGGATGCCCTGCACGACGCGCCCATTGCCGTGACCGTGTGCCGCCAGGAAGGCGGCGCGGCCATGATGGCCGAGGCGCACGGCAAGCTCACCGGGCAACCGGGCGTGTGCTTTGTGACCCGCGGCCCCGGTGCCACCAACGCCGCGGCGGGCGTGCACATCGCGCACCAGGATGCCACGCCGCTGCTGCTGTTTGTGGGCCAGGTGGCGCGTGAAGCACTGGGACGCGAGGCGTTTCAAGAGCTGGACTACACAGCCGTGTTCGGCAGCATGGCCAAGTGGGTGGTGCAAATTGACGACCCCGCACGCCTGCCCGAGCTGGTGTCACGCGCCTTCCACGTGGCCACCTCGGGCCGTCCTGGCCCGGTGGTGATCGCCCTGCCGGAAGACATGCTGACCGAAACCACCACCGTGGCCGATGCCTTGCTCTATGCCGTCACCGAAACCCACCCCGGCCCCGCGCCGCTGGCCGAGCTGCAGCAGCGGCTGGCGGCTGCCCAGCGCCCGGTGGTCATCCTGGGCGGCAGCCGCTGGTCGGCGCTGGCGGTGCAGCAGTTCCGCGCGTTTGCCGAGGCGTTTGCGCTGCCGGTGTTCTGCTCGTTCCGCCGCCAGATGCTGTTTGACCACTCCCACCCCTGCTACGGCGGCGACCTGGGGCTGGGGGCCAACCCCCGGCTGCTGGCACGCATCCGCAACGCCGACCTGGTGCTGCTGGTGGGCGGGCGCTTGTCGGAAGTGCCGTCGCAGGGTTACACGCTGCTAGGCATTCCCAGCCCCCAGCAAAGCCTGGTGCATGTGTATGCGGATGCGGATGAATTCGGCAAGCTGTACCGGGCGGCCCAGTCCATCCACGCCACGCCGCAGGCGTTTGCCGCAGCCGCCGGCACGCTGCGCCCGGCATCGCCACCGGCCTGGCAGGCCGAGACCGAAACCGCCCACGCCGACTACCTGCGCTGGAGCGACCCGGCCCCCATCCAGATTCCCGGCCCGCTGCAAATGGGCGCAGTGATGCAGCACCTGCGCGATGTACTGCCACCCGACACCATCTTCTGCAACGGCGCGGGCAACTTCGCCACCTGGGTGCACCGCTTCTGGCCGTTTACCACCTACGCCAGCCAGCTCGCGCCCACCAGCGGCTCCATGGGCTACGGCCTACCTGCGGGCGTGGGGGCCAAGCGCCTGTGGCCGCAGCACGAGGTGGTGGTGTTTGCGGGCGATGGCGACTTCTTGATGCACGGCCAGGAATTTGCCACCGCCGTGCAATACGGCCTGCCCATCCTCGTGGTGGTGCTGGACAACGCCATGCTGGGCACCATCCGCATGCACCAAGAGCGGCACTACCCAGGCCGCATCAGCGCCACTGCACTCAAGAACCCCGACTTCTGCGCCTACGCCCAGGCCTTTGGCGGCCATGGCGAGCGGGTGACCGCCACCGCAGAATTTGCCCCAGCCCTGGCGCGCGCCCGGGCCAGCGGCAAACCGGCCATCTTGCACTGCCTGCTGGACCCCGAGGCCATCACGCCCACCAGCACGCTGGAAGGCATACGTACGGCAGCCCTGGCAGCGGCAAACTAATGTAAAACCCGCCAACCCGCCGTCGCCGGGGGGCGTTAGAGGCAGGTTGGGCCGCGCCGCAGCGCCTACACTCCTCCCATTGACCGCTATCGGAAGACGTATGACTTTGTTTAAATCCACCTCCCTCAGCCTGTGTTTGGCCGCATCGGGCCTGTTGTTCGCCCACACCGCTCAGGCCCAGGCCGCCAAACCGGCTGCTGCACCCGCCGCCACTGCCTCTGCCGCCGCACCGTCGGCAGAACTATCCAAACAGGCCGAAGGCCAGCTTGCCGCCGCCGGTTGGCTGTCCATGCTGGACCGGGGTAACTGGGGCGGGGCCTACGAAGCCAGCAGCCAGACCTTCCGCAACATGGTGCAAATAGGGCAGTGGATGGACAGCATCCCTGGCGTGCGCGCACCGTTTGGCGCGTTCGAGAGCCGCACCGCGTCCACCGTGGTCTATAAAACCACCCTGCCCGGCCGGGCCGACGGCGAATACGTCACCGCCATTTTTGACTCCCACTTTGCCGACAAAAAAGACGTGGAAGAACTCGTCACCACCGTGCGCGAAGCCGATGGCCAGTGGCGCGTGATCGGCTACCAGCCGCGCTAAACCGGGTATCTCGCCATGCTGCAGTTACTGGGTAAATCCACCTCCATCAACGTGCGCAAAGTGCTGTGGCTGTGCGCCGAGCTGGACATCCCCTTCGAGCACCAGCAATGGGGCTCGGGCTTCCAGTCCACCGAGGTGGACGCGTTCCGCGCGCTGAACCCCAACGCCATGGTGCCGGTGGTCCGCGATGGCGCGTTTGTGCTGTGGGAATCCAACGCGATTTGCCGCTACCTGGCCGCCCAGCATGCCCGCACCGACCTGCTGCCCGCGGCCCCCCAGGCCCGTGCCTTGGTCGAGCAATGGATGGACTGGCAAGCCACCGAGCTGAACAACGCCTGGCGCTACGCCTTCATGGCCCTGGTGCGCCAAAGCCCCGCCCACACCGACCCGGGAGCCATTGCGGCAGGTGTGCAGAATTGGAACCGCCACATGGCAATGCTGGACGGCCAACTACAAAAAACCGGGGCCTACGCCACCGGTGCCGACTTCACCCTGGCCGACATCGTGCTGGGCCTGTCCACCCACCGCTGGTTTGCCGCCCCCATGGAGCGGCCCGCCCTGCCCGCCGTGCAGGCCTACTACGAACGCCTGAGCCTGCGCCCGGGCTTTCGACTGCATGGCCGCAATGGCATGCCTTGAGACTATCTTTCCATGCCAACTTACGATTATGTTTGCCCCGCCTGTGGCGGCTTTGAAGCCATCCGCCGACTGGCCGAACGGGACGACCCTTGCGCCTGCCCCGCCTGTGGCAATGCCGCCCAGCGCGTCTTGACGCTCAGCACCGCCGAACCCCGCCGCGCCAACAGCGCCCACGGCCAAAGCGTGGAAGCCAATTACCAGCGCCTCAAGCACCGCGCAGGCTGCGCTTGTTGTTAGTGCTCGTGGACTAAACGGCTCACCAGCGTCACCAACCCCATGCCGATCAGCAGCCAAGCAATCTGCGCTGCGGTAGCGCGGGCGCTGAGCCGGGTTTGCAGCTGTGGAATCAGATCGGCCAACGCCACGTAGATAAAGCTGCTGCTGGCCACCACCAGAAAGTACGGCAGCCAGTCGTGCAGCAAATCCACCAGCCCGTAGCCCACCATGCCGCCCAGCGCGGTCACGGCTCCGGCTAGCGACACTTTAAGCGATGCCACCCGGCGGTTGCTGGACGCGCCGCGCAGCACCACCAGGTCGCCCATGTGGTGCGGCACCTCGTGCACCAGCACCGCCAGCGCCGCCACAAAGCCCAAGCGCATATCGGCCATGAAGGCCGAAGCAATCAGAATGCCGTCGCCAAAGGCATGCACGCTGTCGCCGGTGAGCACCGCCCAGCCACCGGTGCGGGGCGGGGTGGCATGGCCATCATGGTGGTGGTCGTGGTGGCTGTGGCCCGCATGGGCATCGGTCTGCGGCCCATGGTGGTGCTCATGCCCGTGGTGCCATAGCTCGGCCTTGTCGAGCAAGAAGAAGAATACCAACCCCACCAGCAGCGTGCCAAACAGCTCTTGCGCGCTGGACTGGCTCTCGAACGCCTCGGGCAGCAAATGCATGAAAGCCGTGGCCAGCAGTGCACCTGCCGCCAGGCTCAGCATGTGCTGGGTGTAGCGCGCCAGCACCCCAAAACTGAGTACGGCCGCCACCCACACACTGCCAATACCGGCGCACAGGGTGGCGATCAAGATTGCTACTAAAGTCATAGCTAGTGGTGCACGCAGAATCTGTGCGGGAGGGTTAAAAAGTTAGTAAATTGTAACGACCCAGCCCCGACCACCGGCACGGCTACAAATTGGTGCGCAGAGTCCAAATCTCCGGGAAAAGAACCACGTCCAGCATTTTGCGCAGGTAGCTAACGCCGCCGGTGCCACCGGTGCCGCGCTTGAAGCCGATGACGCGCTCCACGGTGGTGACGTGGCGAAAGCGCCAGAGGCGGAAAGTGTCTTCCAGGTCGGTGAGCTTTTCGCCCAGCTGGTACAGATCCCAGTGCTGGCGCGGGTCGCGGTAGGCGACCAGCCAGGCGGCTTCCACCTCGGGGCTGGCCACGTAGGGCTGGGTCCAGTCGCGTTGCAAATAATCAGCGGGTACGGCCAGGCCACGGCGGGCCATGAGGCGCAGGGCTTCGTCGTACAGCGAAGGGGCTTCATAGGCGGTCTGCACCAGGGCCAGCAGGTCGGGGCGGTGGGCGTGCGGTTTCAGCATGGCGGCATTTTTGTTGCCCAGCGCAAACTCGATGCAGCGGTACTGCGCGCTCTGGAAGCCGCTGGAGCTGGCCAGATACGGGCGCATGGCGCTGTACTCGGGCGGGGTCATGGTGGCCAGTACGTCCCAGGCGTGGACCAGCTGGGCCATGATTTTGCTCACCCGGGCCAGCATCTTGAAGGCGCTGTGCAGGTCGTCGGTAGCCACGCAGCGGATGGCGGCGTGCAGCTCGTGCAGCATGAGCTTCATCCAGAGTTCACTGGTTTGGTGCTGCACGATGAACAGCAGCTCGTCGTGCGCGGGCGACAAGGGTTTTTGCGCCGACAAAATGCTGTCGAGCTGCAGGTAGTCGCCGTAGCTCATGGACTGGCTGAAGTCGAGCTGGGCGTGTTCGTCCTGGACGATTTTTTCGGTGTCGCCGATCTGGTTGTGGGGGCAGCCCATCTCAGGTCACCGCGCTGATGGTGTTGAACTCGGGGCGCTGCCACTCTGCCGTTTGCAGCACCTCGCGCAGTTGCTCCACCGCGTGCCACACGTCCTCATAGCCCAGGTACAGCGGGGTGAAACCAAAGCGCAGGATGTCCGGGTGGGCCGCACCGTCGCCGGCGCGGAAGTCGCCGATCACGCCGCGGGCAATCAGCGCCTGGACGATGGCGTACGCACCTTCGGATTTGCTCAAGGACACCTGCGAGCCGCGCCGGGCGTGCTCGCGCGGAGTGGCCAGATCCAGACCGAAACCGGCGCAGCGCTGCTCTACTAGGGTGATGAACAGGTCGGTCAAGGCCAGCGATTTCTGCCGCAGGGTTTCCATCGCCGTCTGGTTGGGAATCAAAGTGGCGGCGGCCGCAAACACGTCCAGCCCGCACTCCAGCGCCGACAGGCTGATCATCGGCTGGGTGCCGCACAGGTAGCGCTGCACGCCGGGCGCGGGGCGGTAGTCAGGTGTGAAGGTGAACGGCGTGGCGTGGCCCCACCACCCGGCCAGCGGCTGCCAGAAGCGGTCGGCATGCACGGGGTTGACCCACACAAAGGCCGGGGCACCGGGGCCGCCGTTGAGGTATTTGTAGCCGCAGCCTACGGCAAAGTCGGCCCCCGCGCCGGTCAGGTCCACCGGCACGGCGCCCGCGCTATGCGCTAGGTCCCACAGCATCAGCGCGCCAGCGGCGTGGGCGGCGGCGGTGACGGCAGGCATGTCGTGCATCGCACCGGTGCGGTAGTTCACGTGGGTCAGCATCAGCACCGCAACCTCGGAAGTCAGGGAGGTGGCGATTTCCTCAGGCTCAACCAGTTGCAGACGAAAGCCGTGCTGGCGGCACAGCGATTCGGCGATGTACAAATCGGTGGGGAAGTTGCTGCGCTCGCTGACTATTGTCTTGCGCTGCGGCGCGTCGGCGCTGGCCATATGGATGGCAGCGGTAAGCACCTTGAACAGGTTGACCGAGGTGCTGTCGGTCGCCACCACCTCGCCGGGGCGGGCACCGATGAGGCGGGCGATCTGGTTGCCCAGGCGCTGCGGCAGGTCGAACCAACCGGCGGTGTTCCAGGCCTTGATGAGGTCGGTGCCCCATTCCTGCGTGACCACCTCGGCCACGCGGGCGGCGGTGGCGCGGGGCAGTGCACCCAAGGAGTTGCCGTCTAGGTAGATCACGCCCGGTGGCAGGCTGAAGTGCTCGCGCAGCGGGGCTAAAGGGTCTTGCGCATCGAGGCGCAGGCAGTCATGCAAGCTTGTCATTTTTTACTTTCAAAGAGCACGCAGGATTGCGTAGTCAAGGCAGTGCACGCAGGATTGCGCGCACGGGGGAGGCATCGGCGGTCATCAGCTTGAGCGGCAGGGCAATTAGCTCGTAGTCGCCCTCGGGTACATCGTCGAGCACCAGGTTTTCCAGCACGCGCAGGTTGAGGCGGCGGATGGTCTGGTGGCTTTCCAGCGTCTTGCTGCTGGCCGGGTCGATGCTGGCGGTGTCGATGCCGATCAGCAGCACGCCCAGGGCGGCCAGGCGCTCCACAGTGTCGGGGGCGAAGGCGGCCAGGTCGGCATCCCAGCGGTCTACCGGCATGCGCTGGTAAGTGCGCACCAACACCCGCTGCGGCAGATCCACCAGCGCGTGGGCCAGGTGCTCCCAGCGCACCAGCGGCCCGCAGCCGATGCAGTGGATGACGCGGCAGGGGCCCAGGTAGGGTTCCAGATCGACCGCGCCGATGGCCGCGCCCTGCGGGTCGTAGTGCAGCGGCGCATCGGCGTGCGCGCCGACATGCGGCGACAAGGTGATGGCGCTGACATTGACCGGGCAGTCGGGCGTGATGGTGGCCGACCAGTGCTGCTGGTAGGGCGTGTCGCCAGGGAAAACCGGGCAGCCGGGGGATATTGGAGGAGAGATGTCCCAGAGGTTTTGCATAGTGCCGGAAGGTAGCACCGCAAAAACAGGCGTGGTGTCGGTTATTTCCAACAGCTGCCGAATTCCCCTGGATTTTCAGAAAACCCAAAAAACAAGGCTTTTTTCAGGCCTTAAAACTGCCTCTAGCGTAGATTCCACCTTCGCAAAACGCTATTAATTTTTTATTCAAAAAGTAGAGCATTCGACAAACCCCGGCGCGTGCGGGCTTGCAGGCAGGCGGCGCTGCCCGCTTCGAATTCCCGGCAGGGCGAAGGCCGCCATTCGTAGATGCCGCAGGCCACGCGCTCGCCCAAGGTGCCAGTCAAGGCGGCGCAGCGCGGCGGGCTGTGGTCGGTGCCGCGCATGCGGCGCAGGCGGGCGTTGACCTCGACCACCAGGCCCTCGGGTACGCTGCCCCCCTGCTCCTGCGACTCCTCCACCGCAAAGTCCACGCGGAAGCTGGCGCAGCAGATGCCGCAGCTTTGGCAGACGGTGAACATGGGTTTACTCCAGCTTGCCCAGCATCAGGTACTCCATGAGTGCCTTCTGGACGTGCATGCGGTTCTCGGCCTCGTCCCACACCACCGACTGGGGCCCGTCGATTACATCGGCGTCCACCTCTTCGCCACGGTGGGCGGGCAGGCAGTGCATAAAGAGCGCATCGGGCTTGGCGATGGCCATCATTTCCAGATCGACGCACCAGTCGGCAAAGGCGGCTTTGCGGACTTCGTTTTCGGCCTCGTAACCCATGCTGGTCCAGACGTCGGTGGTGACCAGATCGGCCCCGGCACAGGCCTGCATCGGGTCTTTGAAGACCTTGTAACTCTCGGCCGAGCGGATACCCGCCACCGACTGGTCCACCTCGTAGCCGCTGGGCGTGCTGACGTGCACGGTAAAGCCCAGCACCTCGCTGGCCTGCAGCCAGGTGTTGGCCATGTTGTTGCCGTCGCCCACCCAGGCCACGGTTTTACCGGCGATGGAGCCGCGGTGCTCGATGTAGGTAAAGATATCGGCCAAAATTTGGCAGGGGTGGAACTCGTTGGTCAGGCCGTTGATGACGGGCACGCGCGAATGGGCGGCAAAGCGCTCGATCTTGGTCTGCTCGAAGGTGCGGATCATCACCAGATCAACCATGCGGCTGATGACCTTGGCGCTGTCTTCAATCGGCTCGGCGCGGCCCAACTGGCTGTCGCCGGTGGTCAGGTGCACCACGCTGCCGCCCAGCTGGTACATGCCCGCCTCGAAGCTCACGCGGGTGCGGGTGGAGGCCTTCTCGAAGATCATGGCCATGGTGCGGTCCACCAGGGGGTGGTGCTTTTCGTAGGCTTTGAACTTCTTCTTGATCAGCGCGGCACGGCCAAAAATATAGGCGTACTCGTCGGCGCTGAGGTCGCTGAATTGCAGGTAATGCTTTAACGGGTGCTTCATACCGGTTCTGCCAAAAATTGCTTGATCAAGGGGCACAGAATGGCCACCAGCTCGTCGGCCTCGGCGGTGGTCAAAATCAGCGGCGGCACCAGGCGGATGACGCTGTCGGCAGTCACGCTGATCAGCAGCCCGGCCTCCACCGCGCGCTGGGCCAGCACGCCGCAGGGGCGGGTGAGCTCCACGCCAATCATCAGGCCCTGGCCGCGCACTTCCTTGAAGCCCGCCACGCCCTCCAGCGCGTTGCGCAGCCCGGCTTGCAGGTGCGCCCCCACCTTGGCGGCGTTCTCCAGCAGGCCATCTTCTTCCATGATGCGGATAGTTTCCACCCCGGCGCGCATGGCCAGCGGGTTGCCGCCAAAGGTGGTGCCGTGGTTGCCGGGCTGGAAGATGTGCGCGGCCTTGGGGCCTGCCACCACCGCGCCCACCGGCACGCCCGAGCCCAGGCCCTTGGCCAGCGGCATCACGTCGGGCTTGATGCCCGCCCATTGGTGGGCAAACCATTTACCGGTACGGCCCATGCCACACTGCACTTCGTCGATCATCAGCAGCCAGTCGCGCTCATCGCAGAGCTTGCGCACTTGCTGCAGGTATTCGATGCGCATGGGGTTCACGCCGCCCTCGCCCTGGATGGTCTCGAAGAAGACGGCGGTGACGTTGGGGTTGTTGGCGGTGGCGGCCTTCAGTGCCTCGATGTCGTTCAGAGGCACGCGGATGAAGCCCTCAACCATGGGGCCAAAGCCCTTTTGGATTTTGGTGTTGCCGGTGGCGCTGAGGGTGGCAATGCTGCGGCCGTGGAAGGCTTTTTCATAGACCACGATCTCGGGGCGCTCGATGCCCTTGTCGTGGCCAAACTTGCGCGCCAGCTTCAGCGCGGCCTCGTTGGCTTCCAACCCGGTGGAGCAAAAGAAAACGTTGGTCAAACCCGACAGCTCCACCAGCTTGGCGGCCAGCGCCTCCTGGTGGGGGATGTGGTAATAGTTGCAGCTGTGGATGATCTTGCCGATCTGGTCTTGCAGGGCAGGCACCAATTTGGGGTGGTTGTGGCCCAGCGTGTTGACCGCGATGCCGCCCAAACCGTCCAGGTACGACTTGCCGTTCACGTCCCACACGCGGCAGCCTTGGCCATGCGACAGCGCAATCGGCAGTCGGCCATAGGTGTTCATGGTGTGGGGCGAGGAAGCCTCTTGATAAGCAGACATGCAGTTCTCCAAAGTGGACGTTACAGATTCAGGGCAACTACACCACTGAAACGTAATTCTAGGCGCAGAGATTGCTTATATTTTTGACAATGCCGCATTACTGCGATGCATTGCAGCCCGCCACAAGCCCCCCAAATGGCCCTCAGTCTTATATAAGATACAATTATTGTGCACCGCAGCAAATCTACCCAACCTGTGCCATTGGCGCTATCATTCCAGCACAAAGTGCCGCCCAAACCAGCTTACCCGCCCGGTTTTTGCACTGCACACAACCCCCTCTGAAAAGCCCCACCGATGGTTTCCACCTCCGCCAAAGAAGTCTTTATCCAGGGTGTCACCAACGACGGAAGAGCCTTCCGCCCGAGTGACTGGGCCGAGCGTTTGGCAGGTGTTTTGAGCCAGTTTCGCCCCGGCGGCGCACAGCCCGGCAGCCACCTGAGCTATTCCCCCTGGTGCGTGCCCACCACCATCAATGGAACCAAGGTGGTGATCTTGCACAGCGACCTGCGCGAGTACGACGTGATGGCCTGGGACTTCGCCATCAACTTTGCGCGTGACAACGGTTTACAGGTCGTAGAGGCCTGCCTGATTCCCGAGTAAGTTTCTAGGCCAGCCGGAACGCCGCCACCGTATCCACCAGTTGCTGTGCCTGCTGCGTCAGGCTGGCGGCAGCGGCGGCACTTTCCTCCACCAGCGCAGCGTTTTGCTGGGTCGCCTGGTCCATTTGCGACACCGCCTGCCCCACCTCGTTGACACCCGCGCTTTGCTCGGCACTGGCGGCGCTGATTTGGGTGACGATGGCCGCCACGCGCCGAATGGCCCCCACGATCTCGTCCATGGTTTGCCCGGCCTGCCCTACTTGCAGCGTGCCCTGGTCTACCCGTTCCACGCTGGTGGAAATCAGCACCTTGATCTCGCGTGCGGCCTCGGCGCTGCGCTGGGCCAGGTTGCGCACCTCGCTGGCCACCACCGCAAACCCCCGACCCTGCTCCCCGGCGCGCGCCGCCTCGACCGCGGCGTTAAGGGCCAAAATATTGGTCTGGAAAGCGATGCCGTCGATCACGCCGATGATGTCGGCAATTTTCTTGGCGCTGTCGTTGATGCCAGTCATGGTCTGCACCACCTGGCCCATCATTTCACCACCCTTGACGGCCACAGTGGTCGCACCCAGCGCCAGCTTGTTGGCCTGCTGGGCGTTGTCGGCGTTGTTGCGCACATTGCTGCCCAACTGCTCCATGGTGGCCGCCGTTTGCTGCAGGGCGCTGGCCTGCTGCTCGGTGCGGTTGGACAAATCCTGGTTGCCCTGCGATATCTGGGCACTGGCGTTGGCCACCTCGTCGGCATTGGTTTTGACATCGCGCACGATGCCCGCAAAATTGTTCTGCATATGGGCCATGGACTGCAGCAACTGCATGGTCTCAAAGTTGCCTGCAGGCTGGATGGCGGCGGCTAGATCGCCCTGGGCCAACCGGTCCGCCACCCCTACGACGTAGGCAATGGGCTGGGTCATGCTGCGGGCCAGCCACAGGGCTGAGGCCATCATCACCACGCAGGCCAGCACCAGCGATGCGCCGATGGTGATACGCGTGGTTTCCACATGCTGCTTGGCCTGCGCATTCAAAGCCGCACCGTTGCGCTGGATGGTGTCCGACAAGCCCTCCATTTCTTTTTCCAGTTCGGAAAATGCCCCTTGCAATGCGGGCACGGCGGCCTGGGCGGCCTGCACGTCGGAGCCCGATGCGCTCACCACCAGGGCCGCAGAGGCAATGTACTTTTGCACCAGCGGCCGCACTTTGGACAGTGCAGCAGTGCTCTCCGATGTGAGCGGCATGGCTTGCAATTCTGTCAGGGCTTTGTTGAAGGTTTCGGCGTGCTCCTTCAGGTCTTTGTCGGCCTCAGTGATCTGGGCCGGGTTTTTCTCCATCGCCCCCAGAATGGCCAACTGGGCATCGCCGCGCACGGCGTCATGCATCATGTCGGCCTCTTGGCTGGTCTGCAGCGCCACGCTGGCCTGAATGGCATCGTCCAGCGCGCCGCCCATCCGCGACGACGCGTACAGGCCAATACCGCCGGTCCAAGCCGCCAGCAGCGTCCCGGCCAAACCAAAGCCAATGATCTGGGTGCGCAATTTCATGGATGTATTCCTCTTTGCCAGGTGGCAAACGAAAGACGGCAAATCGACCCGCGCCATAAATTGCCACGCATGTAGAAGCATCCTGATACACACCAGCCGGTCTAGCTACACTTTATGGTGCAGAAGAAGCAAAAAATCCAAGATTTCTGTATACAGCTAGGCATGCACCAAAACGGGTTTCCCCCTAGTACGGATGTCAGCTTTGCGACTAAATTTCACGGCGTTGTCACCGTTCTCCCCTAGCATCCCTGCTTTTCTCTTTCATCAGGACCCTGCATGCACATTTCCCGCTTGGCATTGGCCGTGGCCACCGCCGTACTCACGCTCTCCACTGCGCAAGCGCAGACCGAGATCCAATGGTGGCATTCGATGAACTCGGTCAATGGCGAGTGGGTCAACGACCTGGCCAAAGACTTCAACGCCAGCCAGAAAGACTACAAAATTGTGCCCACCTACAAGGGCCAGTACGACGAGTCCATGACGGCCGCCATCGCCGCCTTCCGCGCGGGCAATGCGCCGCACATCCTGCAGGTGTTTGAAGTCGGCACGGCCACCATGATGGCCAGCAAAAAAGCCATTGTTCCGGTCGGCCAGATGATGAAAGACGCTGGCGAGAAGTTCGACCCCAGCGCCTACATTCCGGCCGTGGCTAGCTACTACACTGCCGCCAATGGCCAGATGATGAGCTTCCCGTTCAACAGCTCGACCACGGTTTTCTACTACAACAAAGATGCCTTCAAAGCCGCCGGGCTAGACCCCAACAAGGCCCCCGGCACCTGGCCCGAAGTGGCCCTGGCCGCCGCCAAGCTCAAGGCCAGCGGCCACAAATGCCCGATGTCCATCGCCTGGCAGGGCTGGACCCAGCTGGAGAGCTTTTCCACCTGGCACAACGTCGAATTTGCCACCAAGGCCAACGGCCTGGGCGGCATGGATGCGCGCATGAAGATCAACTCGCCGCTGCACGTGCGCCATATTGAAAACCTGGGCAATATGGCTAAGCAGGGCCTGTTCATCTACAAGGGCCGCGGCAACATCCCCGAGGCCAGCTTTGTGTCGGGCGAATGCGCCATGATGACCACCTCCAGCGGGTTCTACGGCAACGTCAAGAAGAACGCCAAGTTCGCCTTCGGTCTGGCCCCCCTGCCCTACTACCCCGATGTGCCCGGTGCACCGCAAAACACCGTTATCGGCGGTGCCAGTTTGTGGGTTTTGGCCGGTAAAAAGCCCGCCGAATACAAAGGTGTGGCCAAGTTCTTCAGCTACATCTCCAGCCCCGAAGTGCAGTCAGCCAGCCACAAGCGCACCGGCTACCTGCCCGTCACCACGGCATCCTTCGTGCTCACCGACAAGTCCGGCTTCTACAAGGAAAACCCCGGTACCGACGTAGCCCCGAACCAGATGATCCGCAAGACCACCACCAACTCGCGCGGCATCCGCCTGGGCAACTACCTGCAGGTGCGGGCGATTGAGGACGAAGAGCTGGAACAGGTCTGGGCCGGCAAAAAGACCGCCAAGGAAGCCCTGGACAGCATCGTGCTGCGCGGTAACGAACAGCTAGAACGCTTCGAAAAAGCAAATAAGGGTAGCTAACCGCCGGTATGGAAAAACGCGTCGTATTCAAATCCAGCTGGCTGCCCTGGGCGCTCATCACGCCGCAGCTCATCGTCATCATCGTGTTCTTCTTCTGGCCTGCGGGCCAGGCAATGCTGCAGTCGCTGCAGCAGTCGGACGCGTTTGGCACCTCGGTGGACTGGGTGGGGCTGGAGAACTTCCGCAACCTGTGGAACGATGCGAGCTACCTGGCCTCGTTCAAAACCACCGCGGTTTTCTCGGTGTTGGTGGCGGGCTTGGGCATTGGCATGTCGCTGGTGCTGGCGGTGTTTGCGGACCGGGTCATCAAGGGCAGCAGCATTTACAAAACCTTGCTGATCTGGCCGTATGCCGTGGCACCGGCGGTGGCGGGCGTGCTGTGGCTGTTCATGTTCTCGCCCAGCATCGGCATCGTGGCCTACTGGCTGGGCCTGTTGGGGCTGGACTGGAACCACCTGCTCAACAGCACCCACGCCATGGCCTTGGTAGTGGGCGCAGCGGTGTGGAAGCAGCTGTCGTACAACTTTTTGTTTTTTCTGGCGGGTCTGCAAAGTATCCCCAAATCATTGATCGAGGCCGCCGCCATGGACGGCGCCCGGCCGTGGCGGCGCTTCTGGACCATCCAGTTTCCGCTGCTCACGCCCACCAGTTTCTTTCTGCTGGTGATCAACATCGTCTACGCGTTTTTTGACACCTTCGCCATCATCGACTCGACCACCCAGGGCGGGCCGGGCAAAGACACGGCCATCCTGGTCTACAAGGTGTACTACGACGGTTTCAAGGCCATGGACCTGGGCGGCTCGGCGGCCCAGTCGGTGGTGCTGATGGTGATCGTGGTGGCTCTCACCGTGGTGCAGTTCAAGTTTGTCGAAAAGAAAGTGAATTACTAATGGACGGCTTTTATGGTTGAGCGCCGCACCACGGGGGGCATCCTGGCCCATGTGATTCTGATCTTGGGCGTGCTGGTGGTGGCCTTTCCGGTCTACGTCACCTTTGTGGCCTCGACCCACACGGCGCTGGAGATGGTGCAGCGCCCCATTCCCATGCTGCCCGGCGCGCACTTCGTCGACAACTACCTGACGGTGCTGCGCGGCACGGGCTCCAGTGGCGGCTCGAACGCGGCGGTGGGCCAGATGATGGTGGTCAGCCTGGTTACCGCGCTGATCATCGCTTTCGGCAAGATCGCCATCTCGCTGCTGTCGGCCTTTGCGCTGGTGTACTTTCGGTTTCCGTTCAAGCAGTTCTTCTTCTGGGCGATTTTCGTCACGCTGATGTTGCCGGTCGAGGTGCGTATTGGCCCCACGTACAAAGTGGTGGCCGACCTGGGCATGCTCAACAGCTACGCGGGCCTGACGATTCCGCTCATCGCCTCGGCCACTGCCACCTTCTTGTTCCGGCAGTTCTTCATGAGCGTGCCGGATGAGCTGGTGGAAGCCGCGCGCATGGACGGCGCAGGCCCGATGCGCTTTTTCAAAGACATCCTGCTGCCGCTGTCTACCACCAGCATGGCCACCCTGTTCGTGATCCAGTTCATCTACGGCTGGAACCAGTACCTGTGGCCGCTGCTGGTCACCACCAACGAAGACATGTACCCGGTGGTCATCGGCATCAAACGCATGATCTCCGGCGGCGACGGCCAGACCGAATGGAACCTGGTGATGGCTACCGCCATCCTGGCCATGCTGCCACCCGCGCTGGTGGTGATGCTGATGCAGAAGTGGTTCGTCAAGGGCCTCGTGGATACTGAAAAGTAAGCCACTCCCCCGGCGCGCATGTCCGTCGGAAATTTATAAAAAAAATGGCTCTAGCGCAGGCAGTACCTGCGCTAGCAGCCATATATCTAATAGCAGAACACTTTATGGCCGCCATCTCCCTCACCAACGTCATCAAGCGCTACGGCAAAGGCGCCAGCGCCAACCAGGTTATCCACGGGGTGAATGCCGAAATAGCCGATGGCGAATTCATCGTCATCGTCGGCCCCTCGGGCTGCGGCAAATCCACGCTCTTGCGCATGGTGGCCGGTCTGGAAGAAGTCAGCGACGGCACCATCCGCATCGGCGGGCGTGTCGTCAACGACCTAGAGCCGTCGGAGCGCGACATCGCCATGGTGTTCCAGAACTATGCGCTCTACCCGCACATGAGCGTGTTCGACAACATGGCCTACGGCCTGAAGATCGCCAAGGTGCCGGTGGACGAGATCAAAACCCGCGTCGACAAGGCCGCCAAGATCCTGGAGCTGGGCCAATACCTCACCCGCAAGCCGCGCGAGCTCTCCGGTGGCCAGCGCCAGCGTGTGGCCATGGGCCGCGCCATCGTGCGCCAGCCACAGGTTTTTTTGTTCGACGAACCGCTGAGCAACCTGGACGCCAAGCTGCGCGCCCAAACCCGGCTGGAAATCCAGAAGCTGCACCGCGAACTCGGTATCACCTCGCTCTTCGTCACCCACGACCAGGTCGAGGCCATGACGCTGGCGCAGCGCATGGTGGTGATGAACGGCGGCGTGATGGAGCAATTTGGCACGCCTGAACAGGTCTACACCCAGCCCGCCAGCACCTTTGTGGCCAGCTTTATCGGCAGCCCGCCCATGAACCTGCTCAAAAGCGCGCCCAACACCGCCCTGGGCGGCCCGGCTAACGCTATCCTGGGTATCCGCCCCGAGCACCTGCACCTCAGCGAAACGGGTTGGAGCTTGGTCGTTGAAACTACCGAAATGCTGGGTGCCGAACGCCTGATTTATGCCCGACTGGGTGAGGAGCTGCTGATCATCCGTACCGACGAGAGCACCGCCGCCCCCGCCATCTGCAGCACCATCCACGCCACGCCGCGGGCGGACCGTTTGCACTGGTTTAATAGCGACACTGGAAAACGTATTTAAGACCCTTTCACCATGCACGTCACCGCCCCTGTCACCGCGCTCAATTGGCCCTACCCCCGCTGGATCGCCCACCGCGGCGCGGGCAAACTGGCCCCTGAAAACACCCTCGCCGCCTTCCGGCTGGGCGCGCAGCACGGCTACCGCATGTTCGAGTGCGACGTGAAGCTCAGCGCCGACGGCGTGCCCTTTCTGCTGCACGACGACACCCTGGAGCGCACCAGCACCGGCCATGGCATCGCAGGCGAGCAGCCCTGGAGCGCGCTGGCACAGCTTGACGCAGGCAGCTGGCATTCGCGCAGTCAGGCGGGCGAGCCGATTCCCACACTGGACAACATCGCCGCGTTTTGCCAGCGCAACAGCCTGTTTTTGAACATCGAGATCAAACCCTCGCCCGACACCGACCGCCTGACCGGCGAAAAAGTAGCCGATGCCGCCGCCCGCCTCTGGCAGGGCCAGGCGGTGCCGCCGCTGCTGACATCCTTCAGCGTGGCATCGCTGGAAGGTGCCCAGGCGGCCCAACCCGGCCTGCCCCGGGGCTTGCTGCTCGAAAGCCTGTGGGATGGCTGGCTGCAGGCCGCACAGCGCCTGGGCTGCATCGCCATCGTCTGCGACCACACGCTGTGGACGGCCGACAGCGTGGCCCAGGTAAAAGCCGCCAGGCTGCGCAGCGCCAGCTACACGGTGAACGACGCAGCCTCGGCACAGCGCTTGGCCGCGCTGGGCACCGATGGCATCATCACCGACCGGATTGATCTATTTGCCCCGGCAGCTTGATGGTGGACCGAGGTTCGCGCACTTCTTGCTAGCACCGGCGCCACATGTCCAGCCGCTCTACCACCCGCCCCATTGACCCGGAATTGACACCCCTGCGCCAGAGTTGTTCACGCGCCGTGGCGCGCTGGGGCGTGTAGCGCACCACACTGGGGATGAGCGCGGTGGTATCGCTGCTGTCGCTGGGGCTGACCTATGGCTACATCCGCGCGCTGGGGTATGACACCATGGGCGAGGCGTTTTTTATTTCGCTGCTGGTGCCGCTGCCGATGACCTTGATCACCGGCTGGGCGATTTTTTCGCTGATCGTGGCGCTGGAGCAGGCCCGGCATGTGGCCCATGTGCAGTCCATCACCGACAGCCTGACCGGCCTGGCCAATCGCCGCCATTTCGTCCAAACGGCCCAGCGCGCAGTCGACCTGGCCCTGCGCCACCGCTTGCCGCTGGCCTTACTGATCCTGGACATCGACCACTTCAAGCGCGTCAACGACACCCACGGCCACGACGCGGGCGACAAGGTGCTGGTGGAAGTGGCCCGCCGCTGCGCCCAGTACCTGCGCACTACCGACCTGCTGGCCCGCTGGGGTGGCGAAGAATTTGTGGTGTTGCTGCCCAATACCCCGCTGGAGCACGCCCGCCAACTGGCCGAGCGCATGCGCGAAGCCGTGGCTTTTTCAGCCCAGCTCTATGCACCCTCTGATGCCGTGCGCGTCACCATCAGCGTGGGCGCGGCGGGCATGGCCGAAGGCGAACCCATGACCCTGGATGCCCTGGTACAGGCCGCCGACCACGCCCTGTATGACGCCAAGCGCGCGGGCCGCAACCAGGTGTCGCTGGCGACCGGTCATGGTGGCCACAGCGGCCTATCGCGTTTTGGGTCGCTACTGGCGACTTAGCAGCCACTGGCTGGTGGCGCAGGCCAGCACCAAGGCGGCGTAGGTGGCCATCTTGCCGTCGTGGCCAAAGAACCACAGCCCGCCCAGCAGCACCAGCAGGCACACTACAAAATTGATAGCTGCTTGTGCATACCAATGCTGCGTAAGCGGCCTGTTTTTCATAAATATACTGGCGGCCAACGCCGTTAACATGCCCACCACCAGTGCCGGTGCGGCGAAATTCAGCAGGTGAAAAATTGAATCTATAGGTCCCATAGCTGCAATTTTGAGGCTTTGGCGGGGTGTGGGGAATTTAGCCTCCTACAAATTTTATAATCTGAGGATGGCAGTTTGGGCATTAGGCATTAACCACACCACCGCACCTCTGGATTTGCGCGGTCGGTTTGCGTTCGCCTTGGACCAAATCGCCCCCACGCTGCACGGCCTGCGCGCTGCGCTGCAAGGCCCCGAGGCGGCCATCATCTCCACCTGCAACCGCACCGAAGTCTATTGCGCAGGCGACCAGCAGGCACTGGAGCACACGGTGGACTGGCTGGCCCACACCGGCGGTGTCTCGCCCGCGCTCTTGCGCTCCCACTCCTACACCCTGCAAGACGGCCCGGTGGCCCGGCATGCCTTCCGCGTGGCCAGCGGGCTGGACTCCATGGTCTTGGGCGAGCCGCAGATTCTGGGCCAGATGAAGGATGCGATCCGCGTGGCCGAGCAGGCCGGGGCCCTGGGCAGTACGCTGAACCAGTTGTTCCAGCGCTCGTTTGCCGTGGCCAAAGAGGTGCGCACCTCCACCGAAATCGGCGCACATTCCATCAGCATGGCCGCCGCGGCAGTGCGCCTGGCCGGCCAGTTGTTTGAAGATTTGACCAAAGTGCGCGTGCTGTTTGTCGGCGCGGGCGAGATGATCGAGCTGGCCGCCACCCACTTTGCCGCCAAAAACCCCAAATCCATCGCCATCGCCAACCGCACCCTGGAGCGCGGCGAAAAGCTCGCCACCCGTTTCGGCGGCGAGGTGATGCGTCTGGCCGACCTGCCCAGCCGCCTGCACGAATTCGACGCGGTGGTCAGCTGCACCGCTAGCACCCTGCCCATCATCGGCCTGGGCGCGGTAGAGCGCGCCCTGAAGCTGCGCAAGCACCGCCCGATGTTCATGGTCGATCTGGCTGTGCCGCGCGACATCGAGCCCGAAGTCAAGGCGCTGGAAGACGTGTACCTGTACACCGTGGACGACCTGGCCCACGTGGTGCAAAGCGGCCAGGCGAACCGCCAGGCCGCAGTGGCGCAGGCCGAAGTCATCATCGACGCAGGCGTGCAAAGCTTTTTACACTGGATGGACCAACGCGACCCGGTGCACGGCGTAGTGCCGCTGATCCAGCAGCTCAACGCACAGGCCGACGAATGGCGCGCCATCGAGTTGGCCCGCGCCCGCCGTCTGCTGGCCAAGGGCGACGACATCGAAGCCGTGCTGGAGATGCTAAGCAAGGGCCTGACGCAAAAAATGCTGCACGGTGCCATGGCCGAGTTGCGCGCAGGCGATGCCGACAGCCGTGAACCCACGGTACAGGCCATCCACAAACTGTTTTTGCGCAAAGAGCGTTAGCGACGCTGCTCACCCCTGTGCCAGGCCCCAAGGGCCTTCGTCCCGCCTTGGGACCGTTATTGATTTGAATTGCCACCCATGAAACCTTTCTTACGCCAACAGCTTGAGCGCTACGTCTTTCGCCTTGCAGAACTCGACTTTTTGCTGTCCCGCGAGGACATCATGGGCGACATGAAGCAGTTTTTGGCGCTCTCGCGCGAGCATTCCGATGTGGGCCAGGTGGCCAGCCGCTTTGTGCGCTTCACCCAGCGCGAGGCCGATCTGGCCGCGGCGCATGCCCTGAAAAGCGATCCGGAAATGGCCGAAATGGCCGAGGAAGAAATCACCTCCGCCGAAGCCGAGCTGGAAAAGCTCGAAGCCGAACTGCAGCGCATGCTGCTGCCCAAAGACCCGGACGACGCACGCAACGCCTTCATGGAAATCCGTGCCGGCACTGGCGGCGACGAATCCGCCCTGTTCGCCGGGGACCTGCTGCGCATGTACACCCGCTATGCCGAACGCAAAGGCTGGAAGAGCGAGATCGTGAGCGAGTCGCAGAGTGAACTGGGCGGCTACAAGGAAGTGGTGCTGCGCATCGAGGGCGAGAACATTTACGGCCAGCTCAAGTTCGAGTCCGGCGGCCACCGGGTGCAGCGCGTGCCCGCCACCGAAACCCAAGGCCGCATCCACACCAGCGCCTGCACGGTGGCGGTGCTGGCCGAGCCCGACGAAGCCGTGGCCATCAAGATCAACCCGGCCGACCTGCGCATCGACACCTACCGCGCCAGCGGCGCCGGTGGCCAGCACATCAACAAAACCGACTCTGCAGTGCGTATTACCCACATACCCACCGGCATTGTTGCCGAGTGCCAGGACGGCCGCAGCCAGCACAGCAACAAGGCCCAGGCGCTGAAAGTGCTGACCGCCCGCATCCACGAAAAAGACCGCTCTGAGCGCGCCGCCAAGGATGCCGCCGAGCGCAAGGGCCTGATCGGCAGCGGCGACCGCAGCGACCGCATCCGCACCTACAACTTCCCGCAGGGCCGCTGGACCGACCACCGCATCAACCTCACGCTCTACAAGCTGCTGTTCATCATGGAAGGTGACCTCAGCGAACCTATGGAAGCCCTGCGTGCCGCCCACGAGGCCGAACAACTGGCCGAACTCGAAGTCAACGTATAAAAGGAACCCCATGGCACGCTCCATCAACAAAGGCCCCAAGCCCAAAGCCGGCTACGGCCAAGTGTCCAGCAAGTCCCTCAAGGAGGCGAAGGAAAAAACCGCCAAGCGCATGGCCCCACGCCCCGTGCACCCCGGCCTGGGCAAACAAGCACGCGCTGCGGCCCGTCCCATCGCATCGGTGTACAGCGATGAGGCCAGCACCTTGCAAGTGGCCCTGTTGGGCGCGCAAAAGCACGGCATCGACAAGCTGGATGCCCGCATGCTGCTGCTGCACGCCCTGGGTAAAAACCCGCTGGATGCCGCCTGGCTGCTGGCCCATGGACAGGATGCCCTGAAGCCGGTGCAGGCCGAAGCCTTTGGCACCGCCTGCACCCGCCGCCGTGGCGGTGAGCCCGTGGCCTACATCACCGGCCAGCGCGAGTTCTACGGCCTGGACCTGCGGGTCGATGCCCGCGTGCTCGACCCCCGGCCCGATACCGAAACCCTGGTGGACTGGGCGCTGGAACTATTGGCGGGAAAAACGGCCCCGCAGGTGATCGACCTCGGCACCGGCAGCGGAGCCATCGCCCTGGCCCTCCAGAAGGCCCGGCCCGACGCACAGGTCACCGCGGTCGACAACAGCGCCGATGCACTCGCCGTAGCCAAAGCCAATGCGGCACGGCTAGCGCTGCCGGTAGCCTTCCTCCAAAGCTCGTGGCTGGCAGAGGTGGCTGGCACATTCGACCTGGTCGTCTCTAACCCGCCCTACATCACCGATGCTGACCCGCATCTGCCCGCCCTGGCTTTCGAGCCGCGCAGCGCGCTGACCGCAGGCCCCGACGGGCTGGACGACATCCGCCAGATCGTTGCCCAAGCCCCGGCGCATCTGCGGCCCCAAGGCTGGTTGCTGCTGGAGCATGGCTACGACCAAGCCCCGGCGGTGATGGCGCTCCTGGAGCAGGCCGGCTTTACGCAGGTGCAATCCCGGCCCGACTTGGCCGGTATCGCACGCTGCACCGGCGGACAAGTAAATTAAGTATGTTTTAGGCCTCTAGCGCATATAGCACATACGTATAAAGCTATTAAATTAATAGCACCTTACAAACTGTGCGTCCTTAGCCTAAACGGGGACACAACACCGCCCGCCTCCTGCCACGGCGAGCTAAGTGAAATAATAGTGGTTTGATTTTCAAGGAGTCTTTTGATGAGCGACACACAACAACGCATTGATGCACTGGTCAAATCCAACGACGTGGTGCTGTTTATGAAAGGCAATGCCAGCTTCCCCCAGTGCGGCTTTTCCGGCCGCGCCATCCAGTTGCTCAAGGCTTGCGGCGTGGACACCAAGACCGTCAAAACCGTCAACGTGCTGGAAGACGACGAAGTGCGCCAGGGCATCAAGGAATACAGCCAGTGGCCCACCATTCCACAGCTCTACGTGAAGGGCGAGTTCGTAGGCGGCTCAGACATCATGATGGAAATGTACGAATCCGGCGAACTGCACCAGGTGCTGGGCTCCACACCCGCCTGATACCCAACCGGCAACGCACGGTTTTGTGCGTCGCGCCCTGTGGTGGCATGTCCACAACGCGCAAATAGGCGGAACAAGCGGCACTATTGCGCATCTTGGACTCTGGTACGCTGGCATGGCTTATGCTGAAATGAAGCTGTGTCTGTAACCAGGAGTAATCGATGGAATCTCGCAGCCTCGTTCCTCATGCATCCTCGTTCCAACTGCCCGTAGCCAGCGTGCGCAGTGTGTTCCAGCCCCACGATGTGGAGCGCAAACTCGCCAAACTGCCCAGCCGAGAGCACGAAAACCTGCGCAGCACCTACGAGCGCATGCTGGAGCGCGGCCCTGACCGCTTCCAGGTCAAACCCTCGGGTATCCCTGAGATGTCGGCCTTGTACCAAGCCCTGCCCAACTTCACCGAAGTACTAGACGACGTGAAACGCCACGTCGCCATGAGCCAGGACAGCCGCGACGGCCTGGAAGTCACCCCCATCCTGCTGTTGGGCCTACCCGGCATCGGCAAAACCCATTTCGCCAAGAAGCTGGCTGACCTGCTGGGTACCGGCATGAGCCTGGTCCCCATGAGCTCCATGACCGCAGGCTGGCTGGTATCAGGCTCATCTTCGCAATGGAAAGGTGCCAAGCCCGGCAAGGTGTTTGAAGCGCTGATCGACGGCGAATACGCTAACCCAGTCATCGTGGTGGACGAGATCGACAAAGCCAGCGCTGATGCCCAGTACGACCCGCTGGGCGCCCTGTACAGCCTGCTGGAGCAGGATACGGCCCAGAACTTTATGGACGAGTTTGCCGAAGTCGCCATCGATGCCAGCCAGGTGATCTGGATCACCACAGCGAACGACCCGCGTGGTATCCCCGAGCCGATTCTGAACCGCATGAACGTGTTTGAAATCGAGCCGCCCTCCCCCGAGGCTGCGCGCCAGATTGCCCGCAACCTCTACCAGTCCATCCGGGCCGAACACGGCTGGGGCGAGCGCTTTGAACCCGATCCACACAGTGATTTACAAGATGCCTTGGCCGAAATGGCCCCACGTGAAATGCGCAGGGCATTGATGACCAGTTTTGGCAATGCCCGACTGGATGGCCGCGATACCGTGCGGGTAGAAGACCTACCCAAAGCCAGCCAACACAAAGGCCGCATGGGCTTCATGCAGTAAGGTCGAAAGGCAAGGGTCTCAGTTGGCCTTTTGCCGCTGCACCAGTTGCTGGATGTAATTGGAAGGAATAGCGTAAGAAATACCGGAGGGTTGGCTGATGGCTGACTCTTTGGTGCTCTTCACGAACACCATATTCACAATGCCCACCACCTCACCGGATTCGACATCAAACAAAGGCCCACCGCTGTTGCCCGGATAGGCGGTGCCATCGAGTTGAAAAATGTCGAAACTGCCATCCCGAATGCTGCGAATCGACTTTTCCGTCAGCAACTGCCCGGTGGCCGCAGGCAGAACAATTGGGGTAATGGACGAAATCATTGCGCGGTGCGTCACTGGCGAAAAACCGAGCGCGCCACCAATCGGAAAACCCATCAGCGCGACCGATTGCCCTTCACGCACGGTATTGGAGTCACGCAAGGCCAGAAAAGGCACGGGCTCCCCCGCAAAACGAAGCAGTGCCAAGTCGTGTAAACGGTCCTGCTCCAGTACCGTGGCCTGCCGCATCTGCAACTCGCCTTTCGGGCCACGCACCTGCACCACCAAATCAAAGCCAGTACTGTCTTCAGAAGGACCAAACAAAACATGGGCGTTGGTGACACCCATGTTACCGCCAATAGCCACAAAACCCGACCCACGCAAGGCAAACCGGGGGCTATTGGTGCTTTTGTAATAACCCACAATGAGAATCGAGGGCTTTACTTTAGAAATCGTGTCTGCAAGATCAGCATGTGCCAGATTACAGGGTGCAATAAATAACCCCAATAGACACAGCCATTGGATAGAGAACTTATTCACTACATCACCTCCCAATCATTGGCAATATATTTAAAATGCTACAAACTTTTTAATGCAGCATCGACTTCAGCATGTGCTGCAAACTTATCGCCCAATTTAGCCAATTCGGTCAATAACGGCTTCGCCTTACTCTTATCACCAGATTTTATATAAATTTTTGCCAAATTTAATTTAAACAAAAGATTTTCCGGCTGCAACGAAATGACTTTATTTTGCAACTCGATAGATTTAACGTAATCACCTTTATCAGCCAACAACGCAGCCAAGGTATCCATGAAGGCAGGTTGATTAGGTGCCAACATGTTGGCTTTTTCTGAATAAGCAATGGCACCGTCTTTTTTGAGCTGCCCCACTATCCAGGCCAGATTATTGTATGCAACAGCATTTTCCGGCTGGATTTGAATGATACTACCATAGAGCTTCTCGGCACCAATAAAGTCTTTTTTGACTAATGCTGTATCGGCTATATACGAAATAAATGAGATGTCTTTTGGATGTTCCTTCAGCCAAGCAGCCGAGAATTTATCTGCCTCGACTTTGTTGTTTTGAGCATTTAAAACTGAATATATTTTAGATGCCGGCTCAAGCGAAGTCGTCTGCTTCAGTCCCATGCGATAGGCAGCCAGAGCATCATCCCACTTCTTTTGCGCGACATTGACATCGCCCTCCAAAATATAGCCTACTACCTCTTTAGGCCTTTGTTTTTGTATAGAGCGCGTGATCTCAACCGCATTTTGGTATTTTTCAGAAGAAATATCCAAAAGAATTAAGTTTGTCTGCGCCTCCAGCAGATCAGGTTTTAATTCCAAAGCTTTATTGAGATTTTGCTCGGCAGCAACTGTATTTTTTGCAGCCAAATTAGCACTTGCCAGTCGCATCAAAGGTTGAACCGACTGGGGCTGCAAACTGACAAGCTTTGTATAAGAAGAAATAGCCTGATTAGTATCACCCATAGCCAACTGCGCACGCCCTAGTGCGTCCAAAACCTCTAGACTATTAGGCAGTACAGTCGCCGCACTTTGCGCCGCAGAGAAAGCAGATTTATTATCTTTGTTACGCAAATAAAAATCAACTAACAAAATTCGGGGCATTGCCTCCGATGGATTGGCTGTTATCGCCCTGTTAATAGACTCCGCAATCTCTTCTTTTGTGCCTCCTGTGCGGGCCTTTAATTCGGCCAAACCTAATAGGACTTGGTTATTTTTAGGCTCCTTCACCAATACATCTTCGAATCTTTTTTTCGCATCTTCCGGCTTTTTCTCAAAAACATCTAGCGCAGCGAGGCTTGAAATAGCTGGAAAATAAGTAGGATTTATAACCACCGCTTTTTCAAAATTCTTCCGCGCATTTACGAAATCATTTTTTGATATTTGAATTTTCCCACGAAGATTAAATACCAAAGGATTATCTGGCTGTTTCTTCTCCATGTCATCAATAGCTTTGAGTGCTTGATCAAACTCTTTTCGACGCAAATGGGCACTTATGAGCGCGAGATTTGCCGATATACCTTGGTCTGATGATGCAATATCGTCTAACTCATTGAAAGCAGATGCCGTATCACCACTGATCATATGAACTAAAGCCAATGACGTACGCTTTCTTCCATCTTTAGGATCCAGCTTTGATGCCTTTGAAAAATATTCACCTGCTTTTTTAACATCCCCATTTTGCAGAAAAACCTCGCCTGCAATCGAATACAAAGCCGTGTCTACAGGCTCCTGGACCAACCCAGGAGTCAAGGTTGCGAGCGCCTTGTCTGGTTGTCCCATACGCAAATAGGTCATTACTAGCAACCTACGGGCAACTGATAACCCAGGGTTTAAAGAAATAGCTTTACTAAGGTAAATTTCAGCCTGTATAAAAGAATTTAATTGAAATTCAATAAGTCCTGCAGACTGTAACCCAACCGGATTATCGGACGACATTTTAAGGAGTTGCTGGGCTAAAGTTCTCGCATTCAAAAAGTCCTTCTTTTGGTACGCCAACTGAACCTCAAAATACTTTGTTTGCGGACTTCTATCTGCAATTTTCTTTAAAGCGTCCAATTCTTTTTGGGCATCTTCCAACTTATTTTGCTGGAACAATATGGTCAATATTCCAGAATAACCTTGGATATAATCGCTTTTTACTTCGACAGATTTTTTATAAGACAGTAATGCGGCATCCAAATCTTTTTTTCCATATAAAAGAATGTCGCCCTTCATTTTTTGAGCATCAGGATTACTCGGATTTTTAGCAATCACCGTATCGATCAATGACAACGCTGCAGGAAAATCATTTTTGGCCGCAAAACTACGCGCCTTCATAATTAACGCATCGGCATTTTCCGGTTCATAAGAGAGCGCAGTAGTTAGTGCAGTCTGCGACAAATCTGCCATGTTTTGGCCTGCATAAGCTTTGCTTAAAGATATTTGCAGGCTTGCTTTAGAAGCGTTTGATTGCAATTCAACTTTTGAAAATTCATCCGTAATTTTCTTAAATTTTCCTTGCAAAAGCAACGATTGCACCATTTGTGGCACTAGCAGATCATCCGAATACTTCAAACGACGTGATTTATCGAACTCTATTTCTGCCGCTACCGGATCTCCACTATTTAACAATGCAGAGCCTAGTAAAAATCTGGCTTCTGGGAGATTGGGGTCGGCCTGCAATGCATTCTTTATCTGAATAATGGCATTTTTTTGATCATTTTTCGCCAAGCTTGTTTTAGCGGCCGCAATTAAAACTTCTGGCTTCTCATCGCCGCACCCAGACAAAATACCTGCAACAATAAGTGCTGGGGCCAGATTACGTATAAAAATATTTTTTTTCATTTATTTCTCAAAGTAAAAAATGGATTACTTTAAACCAAGGCGGTGCATCAAATCGTACAGCGTTGGGCGACTGACGCCCAGTAGCTCTGCAGCCTTGACGATATTTCCATTTACACGACCCAAGGCAGCGATGATGGCACTTTTTTCTGCAGCATCACGGACAGATCTTAAGTCCAATGATTTATCCGATATTTCTGACGATGGCGAATCCAAACCGACATCTTCTGGCAAAATTTGATTGCTATCGGACATAATAACGGCCCGTTTAATGCAATTTTCCAGCTCACGGATATTTCCTGGCCAGTTGTGATGTTCAATTAAACGCACACTTTCTTCGCTGAGATTCAAAGAGCCTCTATTTTGCTCTCGGGCAAAACGCCGCACGAACGCAAATGCCAGCAAGGCCGCATCTCCCTTACGTGCACGCAATGGTGGGATATTGATAACGATTTCTGCTAATCGGTAATACAAATCTTCGCGAAAACGGCTCTCTTTACTCAGCGCCTTCAAGTCTTGGTGGGTAGCGCAGACGATCCGTACATCTACTGGAATCTCTTGGCGCCCACCTACGCGTTCAATGGTGCGCTCTTGAATAAACCGAAGCAACTTTGCTTGCAGCGAAAAAGGCAAATCGCCAATTTCGTCAAGCATCAAGGTGCCGCCATTGGCGAGTTCAATCTTTCCGAGAGTCGTTTTAGCCGCTCCGGTGAATGCGCCTTTTTCGTACCCGAACAACTCGCTTTCCAATAAGTTTTCAGGGATGGCGGCGCAGTTAATTGCTACAAATTTCTCATTTTTACGTGAAGATGCTTGATGCAGTCCCCGTGCCAAAACCTCTTTACCGGTACCACTCTCGCCCAGAAGCATGACAGTGGCCGTGGTGTTAGCGACTTTTTCAATGGTTCGGCATACGCGCAGCATCTCGGGATCGCGGGTGATCAAGCCCGTCAATGCATCCGGCTGGTACATGGACTGCAGTCGCCGGTTTTCCTTTTGCAGCTCGAACATCCGGAAGGCACGTTCGATCGTCAGATTTAGCAGATCGGGCTCAAAAGGTTTTGCAAAAAAATCATAGGCTCCCAACGCCACTGCACGCAATGCGTTGGCTTGGTCGTTCTGCCCCGTCAGCACAATAACTTTGGTGTCTGGCTCAACGGTGAGAATTTGCTCCAGCAAGCGAAAACCTTCGGAAACCCCGTCTGCATCGGGTGGCAGGCCCAGATCCATGGTGACTACGGCCGGACTGTGTCGGCGCAGTTGCACCATGGCACTGTCGCGGTCCTGTGCGGTGACCGAGTCAAATTTGTCGACGGACCATTTGATTTGCTTTTGCAAAGCCAAATCATCTTCTACGATCAAAAGTGATCGCGCAGCATCAGAACTCATGATGTCCCCAATACGTGGAGATCTGAGTCCTGGTGGACCTCAAACAAAGGCAATAAAAGCGTCACCAGCGTTCCTTCGTTTAGCGCACTATTCACCAAAATCTTGCCTCCTAATTCCTGCACGTACTGAAAGCTTTCATAGGCACCGATGCCCATACCGGCTTGCTTGGTTGTTTGAAACGGTTTGAAAAGGCGTTCCTGGACAAATTCTTCGCTCATACCGTGCCCGGTATCACCGATCTCCACCCGGGCTTGTCCATTGAAACGGTCGAGCTTGAGCCATACGCGCCCAGAAGGATCGGTCGCGTCAAAGGCATTTTGCACAATGTGTCCGATGATCCGCTCAAGGCGCTCCTCATGGCCACGCGTGACAATTCTCTCAACCAGCGTCACGTCCAGGTGGCGGCCACGTTTGGATGCCACAAGCGAAATGCGTTGCACGATGGTTCCCAGATCCACCCCCACCGCCGTACCAGGAGGAGTTGCACCCTCTCGCAATTGCAGCATGAGCTGGCGCATTCTGTCTAACGAATTTTCCACAGTCATGAGCATGTCTTGTTGAAACTCTGGGTTGGCATGCAAGCGCTTGGCGTTTTTGAGCATCAGCGACAGCTGCGTCACGATGTTTTTAAGATCGTGCACGACAAAAGCTGACATGCGATTGAAAGCATCAAACTTGCGACCCTCCAGCAAGGCCTCTGTTGCCCGCATCTGCGCCAAATAGCTCGCCGCCTGGCGGCCAGCCGTTTTGAGCAAATCGTTCACCTCCCAGTTCACGTCGATATTGGTACGGGCGCGGGCCAAGACGACAAAACCGATCAACTCACCGCCCGCCGTCAGCGGCACAATCAACCAAGCCTGGATCACATCCTGCAGCCACAGGGGCAACGTGAGGTCGCCATACCGTTTAGAAAAGGAACGGTACTCCTCCAAATTGATCACCCAACCGCTGCGCACCAAGAATTGGCAGAACGAGGATTCCGCGTCCTCTTTGGCAGAGGTTGCCACCAGATTCCAGTGGGCCGTTTGGCGAAACACCGATTCACTGGTGCTTTTCATCCACAGTCCGCCACCTGGGCTGTCGAGCATGTCCGCCAGCGCCCGCACCACCTGTTGACCTGTGTCCTGTGGCGCGTGGTTACTGGACAGCGTCTGGGTGAACTTCAGCCACTCTTCGCGATAGTCATACCGGTAGCGGAAAAAATGCTTGCCCACCAAAACCCGTAGCTTGGCCCGGAAAGAGCCCGACAAGGCCAGCACCATCAGCGCAATCAAGGCCGAAAACACTACCCCCACCTGCAAAGCCCGTCCCCATTCACCACCAAAGTACCGTACGTAGTAACCCACGGCAGAAATGAAGATCAAATACGCACCGGCCACCAAGAGCGTTGCTGAATGGAAGGCGGCCTTTTGCGACACCCGGATACTGGAAATCCAGTCGTGGCGACGGGTCGTAGACAGCAGCAGCAGCAGCACCATCAGGGCATGCACGGCCCCGCGGATGCTCAGGGCATCGCTATCCAAGCGTTTGAACAACACCGCTTGCGAATACAGATACAGATCAAACAAGAACAGACCCGCTAACCCCAAGCTCAACGGCTTGACATTCCAGCGGGAGTCTTCAGTCACGTTGCGGTAAATCTGCTCCAACAGCACCAAGGCCAACACGGGTAAAGCCATGGCCCACATCAGCGCCATTTCCCCCAAATCACCAAAAACAAGCACACCAAACGGTGCCAGTATCTGCGTCCCCAGGCCCAAGCCCACCAAAACTGCGGCCATCAATGGCAGCCAGGCCATACCCGACGGTAGCCTCCCGTCGCGGCCAGAACGGCACAGGAGCAGCATGAACCCAAACCAACAGCCATAGCGCAATATGTCGGCCAGATTGCCCAGCAAGACCCACCATGGACTTATCACAGACAGCAGTTGGCACCCGCCCCACAGGGCAGAGAAAATAACGGCGAATAGCAGGTAGAGGGCGGATGGATTCCTGGGCGCGCGCGCAACCCCCATCGCCATCAACCGCAGTGCAAACCCGCCATACACCAATGCCACCAAGGCATAACCCACGGCCGTCAAGGTGAATGTTTCTTTATCCATGGGTTATACACAGCGTGCGGCACAGCCGCATGGCGCACTTCAGCGTGCACCCTTGGCCATCAGCACGACGCCAACAGTTTCAAACAAGATGATGATGTCTAAAAACAGTGAATGGTTTTTGACGTAGTACAAGTCGTACTGGAGCTTTTCTGCCGAATCTTCCAGCGTGGCACCGTAGTGGTAGCGAACTTGCGCCCAGCCCGTGACACCAGGTTTGACGCTTTGGCGCACCGCATAGTAGGGGATTTGGCGCGTCAACTGGTCGACAAAATAAGGCCGCTCAGGCCGTGGTCCCACCATGCTCATATCCCCGTTGAGGACACAAAACAACTGCGGCAATTCGTCAATACGCACTTTGCGGATGAACTTGCCGACCTTGGTGACCCGGTCATCCTGGGCAGCCGCCCAGCGTGGAGTTCCGTCTTTTTCAGCATCGGCGCGCATGCTGCGAAACTTCACCACATTGAACAGTCGGCCATTGAAACCGACCCGCTCCTGGCGGTAAAAAACCGGCCCCGGACTTTCCAGCACCACCAACAACATGGTGATGAGCATGATCGGCAGGCTGAGCAGAATCAACACCACAGCGCTACCGATATCAAACAAGCGCTTGACCGCAGTACGTACACCACCCTGGCTAAAACCATCGCCAAAAATCAGCCATCCGGCATTCACCGAATCCAGCCGGATCTGGCCCTTGGTTTTTTCAAAATGCGTGGCCACATCAACCACCCGCACGCCGTGCAGCTTGCAATCCAGTAATTCACGCAAAGGCATGCTGCCCCCGCGGCGCTCTACCAGTGCCACGACGATTTCATCCACTTCCAACTCCAAAGCCGTATCAGTCAAAGACTTGTGCTTGGACAAAATTCCCCAGGCCGACACCTCGGATTCGGCCTCGTTCGGGCTGGCGTAGTAACCTACAACATCCACATGGGGATCTTCGTTTTTGAGTGTTTTCCCCACCAGGGCCGCGCGGGGTCCGGTGCCGAACACCAGCACACGGTGGCGCATCATGGATTGCGGCATCGAATGGACCACATACACCCGGTGCAATATGACCACGACAAAACCTGCCATGGCCGCCATGGCCAGCGTCTCGCGGCTGGTAGAGCTTTGGGGGAACAACGAAAAAACGCCGTACGTCAGCGGCAATGCCAGCACCAAAGACAGGGCGGCGCGCGCGCGCGACTGGTTTAACGACCGGTTATGGATACGTTGGTAGAAGCCCAAAGCCGAGTTGATCACCAGCATGCCCAACGACAGCAAACTGGCATGTCCCAGCAAAGACACGACCGAGGTGAAATCTTCCCCCCTCCAGATCACCACAGCCAAAACGGCCAAGATCACCAGTCCCAGATCAAAAAAAACCTGCTGCAACGTGCGTCGGTGCAGGTAATGGTTAAATATTTTTATCAAGCCTGCCACCTATATGCTGCGATAACTCTGATACCCGGCCGATTAACCCCAGTTTGGCGTCTAGATTTTTAAGAAAATGCATCGAGTATTGGTTGGTCCAATGGAATAGCGTTTGGATATAAAGCGCATTTGGCAGGATTTTTAAAGCGCTCGAGTCCACCGCTCTGTGAGATAAATTTTGCTGCTGCATTATGGGCTTTTTTTGAGACAGATATGAGGCCCAGGGGTCAACGTCAGAGGCACTTTTGCACCCATTTAAGGCATTGATCACGTCCTGTGCCGATACGCCGGGCACGGCAAAATCACCCCATGGTTCAACAGTTACTCATCGCAGGCGCAGGCATTGGTGGCATGGCAGCGGCCTTGGCGTGCGCGCAGGTCGGCTGGGATGTGCGCGTGTTCGAACGTGCGGCCGTCTTGAGCGAAGTCGGCGCAGGTATCCAAATCGGCCCCAACGTCACCCGGCTGCTGTACTGCTGGGGCCTGCAAGACGCACTGGCGGCTGTGGCCGCCTTTCCACCGCATCTGCAGGTGCGCGACGCACTGACGGCCCGCGAACTGGGCCGTCTGGCGCTGGGCACTGACATGCAGCAACGCTACGGAGCACCCTACGCCACGCTGCACCGGGCCGACCTGCTGGCGCTGCTGCATACCGCCGTGCAGCAGACGAGTACCCAGCTGCAACTCGACCACGGCCTGCAGCATTTCAGCCAAAACCCCTCTGGCGTATCGGTACGCGGCAGCACTGCGGAAGACATCCACGGCGATGCCCTGGTGGGTGCCGACGGTCTGTGGAGCCCCGTGCGCCAATGGCTGCTGCACGATGGCCCGCCCCGCAGCACCGGCCACCTAGCCTACCGCGCACTGGTGCGCCAGGCGGATCTGCCGCAGCACCTGCGCTCCCAGCGCGTCAACGCTTGGCTAGGCCCGAATCTGCATGTGGTGCAGTACCCCGTGTGTGGCGGCGACTGGCTCAACGTCGTGGCCATCGTGCACGGCCAGCTCCCGCCCCAGCGCACCAGCCTGGAGCACTGGGACCACAGTGCCAACGCCGCCGATCTGCAGACCAGCCTGGCAGGCGCGTGCAGCCCGCTCCAAGACCTGTTGCAGGCGGTCTCCTCCTGGCGCTTGTGGGTGCTGTGCGACCGCCCGCCCATGGCCGGGGCCCACCAGCATGCGCAAGGCCGGGTCGCGTTGCTGGGCGATGCGGCCCACCCGATGCGCCCTTACCTAGCCCAAGGCGCGGGCATGGCCATAGAAGATGCCGCCACCCTGGCCAGCGTGTTGCAGCCCGGCAGCGACATTCCTGCCGCGCTAGCCCACTACGCAGACCAACGCTGGCAACGCAATGCACGGGTGCAAGCGCGCGCCATCCGCAATGGCCGCATCTTCCATGCCACGGGCCTGGTGCGCTGGGGCCGGGACCGGGCGATGCAGCTGGGCGGTGAACGCCTGCTGGACCTACCATGGCTGTACGGCGGTGGCTAACCCGCCTTACAATCTGTTCACTATTAAATAGATAGCTACTAGCGTAAGTGGAATATAGGCTACAGGCCTTATTTTCTTAAATTTCGCATGCCAAAGTGTGCGCCAAGCCGCATGCAATAGCCTCGGCCAGCACAGCATTTCTGGCTGCTGCCCTTGAAACGTCACAACTTGCCCTTATCATTAGCACTTGTAGGGGTTGAGTGCTAGCACCCACCCCACGCCCCTTTTTTACCGTTCCATTTTTAGGAGACTCTATGAACCTACGTCCTCTCGGCGACCGCGTGATCGTCAAGCGTATTGACAGCGAAACCAAGACCGCTTCCGGCATCGTGATCCCTGACTCGGCTGCTGAAAAGCCAGACCAAGGCGAAATCCTGGCTGTTGGCCCTGGCAAAAAGAACGACAAGGGTGAAATTTCCGCCCTGACCGTCAAGGTTGGCGACCGCGTCTTGTTCGGCAAGTACAGCGGCCAAACCGTCAAGGTCGAAGGCGACGAACTGTTGGTCATGAAAGAAGACGACCTCTTCGCGGTTGTAGAGAAGTAATTTCTCGCCTTTCACTTTCCACTTAATTAACTGATTCCGGAGAAATTCTCATGGCAGCAAAAGACGTAGTTTTCGGCGGCGAAGCCCGCGCACGCATGGTTGAAGGCGTGAACATTTTGGCTAACGCAGTCAAGGTGACCCTGGGCCCTAAAGGCCGTAACGTGGTTCTGGAGCGCTCGTTTGGCGCGCCTACCGTGACCAAGGACGGTGTGTCCGTGGCCAAGGAAATCGAACTCAAGGACAAGCTGCAAAACATGGGTGCGCAGATGGTCAAGGAAGTGGCCTCCAAGACCTCCGACCTGGCTGGTGACGGCACCACCACCGCGACCGTGCTGGCCCAGGCCATCATCCGCGAAGGCATGAAGTACGTGGCCGCCGGCATGAACCCGATGGATCTGAAGCGCGGCATCGACAAGGCAGTGACTGCTTTGGTCGCCGAACTGAAGAAGGCTTCCAAGGCCACCACCACCTCCAAGGAAATCGCCCAAGTCGGTTCGATCTCCGCCAACTCCGATGAATCCATCGGCAAGATCATTGCTGACGCAATGGACAAGGTCGGCAAAGAAGGCGTGATCACCGTGGAAGACGGCAAGTCGCTGGAATCCGAACTGGATGTCGTCGAAGGCATGCAATTCGACCGTGGCTACCTGTCGCCCTACTTCATCAACAACCCAGAAAAGCAAGCCGCTTTGCTGGACAACCCGTTTGTTCTGTTGTTCGACAAGAAGATCAGCAACATCCGCGAACTCCTGCCGACCCTGGAACAAGTCGCCAAGTCCGGCCGTCCTCTGCTGATCATCGCTGAAGAAGTCGATGGCGAAGCGCTGGCGACCCTGGTGGTCAACACCATCCGCGGCATCCTGAAGGTTGTGGCTGTGAAGGCTCCTGGCTTCGGCGATCGCCGCAAGGCCATGCTGGAAGACATCGCCATTCTGACCGGCGGCAAGGTTATCGCTGAAGAAGTCGGTCTGACCCTGGAAAAAGTCACTTTGGCCGATCTGGGCCAAGCCAAGCGCATCGAAGTGGGCAAAGAAAACACCACCATCATTGATGGCGCTGGTGCTGCTGCCGACATCGAAGCCCGCGTCAAGCAAGTTCGCGTGCAAATCGAAGAAGCTTCCAGCGACTACGACCGCGAAAAGCTGCAAGAACGCGTGGCCAAGCTGGCTGGCGGCGTGGCCGTGATCAAGGTGGGCGCTACCACCGAGATCGAAATGAAGGAAAAGAAAGCCCGCGTTGAAGATGCTCTGCACGCTACCCGCGCTGCGGTGGAAGAAGGCATTGTGGCTGGCGGCGGCGTGGCTCTGCTGCGCGCCAAGCAAGCTGCTGGCAAGATCGAAGGCGCTAACGCCGACCAAGACGCCGGCATCAAGCTGGTGTTGAAGGCCATCGAAGCCCCTCTGCGCGAAATCGTCTACAACGCAGGCGAAGAAGCCTCTGTGGTGGTCGCGGCTGTGTTGACCGGTTCGGGCAACTACGGCTACAACGCTGCCAACGGCACCTACGGCGACATGATCGAAATGGGTATTCTGGACCCAACGAAAGTGACCCGTACTGCTCTGCAGAACGCAGCTTCCGTGGCATCTTTGATGCTGACGACCGAAGCCATGATTGCTGAGTCTCCAAAAGACGAAGCCGGTGCTGGCGGCATGGGCGGCGGCATGGGTGGTGGTATGGGCGGCATGGGCGACATGGGCATGTAAAAGAGGGTCGCCGCGAAACGAGCGGCTGGGGGCGTTGCACCGTCTTGCCGTGGCTTTGCCACTGTCTACGACGATGCGCCTACCCAGCCACCCGTTGCGCGACGAGGTTGGCATCCCTGTTGCAAGACCGGGACTACAACTTCCTCCAAACCCCGCAGAGTGCAAGCTCTGCGGGGTTTTTCATTTCCGATCTAGTTTATGGCTGAAAATGATCGAAACTGGGCTGATCGTGGATGGCCTGTGGGCCGCTCGTGCAGAAGAATAGAGCGCTACCATCCACCACTGCTTGAGGTTCTACACCATGCAAACCTGTCTGATTTTGATCGATGCCCAGGAATCTTTTCGGCAACGTCCTTACTTCAACCCGGCCACGCTGCCGGGTTACCTGGCCCGGCAGAACGCACTGATCGAGGGCTGCGTGGCGCAGGGCATTCCTATCGTGCGCATCTTCCATGTCGATGGCCCTAAGACGACCGACAACGCGTTTGCCGTCGAATCCGGCCACATCCAGCCCATCGCGGGTCTGGCTCCATTCGAGCCTGCCGCCACCTTCACCAAAAGCCGCCACAGCGCGCTGGTGGGCACCGGGCTGGACGTGTGGCTGACAGCGCACGGCATTCGCCGCCTGATCGTCAGCGGCATCCGCACCGAGCAATGCTGCGAAACCACCACCCGCCATGCGTCCGACCTGGGCTGGGCAGTGGACTACTGCCTGGACGCCACGCTGACCTGGGACATGCAGCACCTAGACGGCACGGTGCTACCCGCCGCCGACATCATGGCCCGCACCGCCGCCGTGCTCACCGAGCGCTTCGCCCGCATCTGCACGGTGGAACAAGCCCTGGAAGGAGCCGCCGCATGACGCACCGTGTTGCCATCCTGGTGTTTGACGACGTAGAAGCACTGGACTTTGCCGGGCCGTACGAGGTGTTCACCACCGCCAGCCGCGTGCATAGCCGCAGCCACCCCAACGACCCACCCCTATTTGCTACACAATGCGTAGCACGTCACGCTGACCCAGTGGGCGCAAGGGCCGGTTTATGCATAATTCCCGACAGCACGTTTGCGGCCTGCACCGCCACCGACGCGCTGATCATCCCCGGCGGCGTGGTCGATGCCGCGATGGCTTGCGAACAGACCATCGCCTGGATTGCCGCCACCGCCGCCACGGCTTCTACCGTCGCATCAGTCTGTACAGGTGCATTTTTGCTGGCGCGCAGCGGCGTGCTCACCCACGGCCCGGTCACCACGCATTGGGAAGACGTGGATGACCTGCAACGCATGTTCCCAGCCCTGCAGGTGCAGACCGGCAAGCGTTGGATCACCCAAGGCCACATCACCACTTCGGCAGGCATCAGCGCAGGCATCGATATGTGCCTACACCTGGTCGCCACGCTGGCGGGCCACGAACTGGCCACCCGCACGGCCCGGCAAATGGACTACGCATGGCAAGCCCAGCCGTAATCCAGGTTCTATTTGTCCTGCTGCCCAACAGCCTGATCCTCGACTGGGCGGGCCCGGCCGAAGCCCTGCGCATCACCAACCAATGCCTGCTGGCGCAGGGCCAGCCGGAGCGCTTTGCCCTGCAATTTATAGGGCCGGATGGCAGCACGGCCACCTCAGTCGGCGCACAGCTCACCGGGCTGCAGCCCCTGCCCAGCGCGCTGACCGCCCACCCGGCCACGCCGCACTGGGTGGTGCTGGTCGGCCTGCCCGGTGAAACAATAGCGGTAGACAACGCCCCGGCCCGCGCCGTGCTGCACTGGCTGCGCGGCCTGCGCCTAGCCACGCACCAGCTGGAGCTGGTGACGGTGTGCGCGGGCACCCTGCTGGCGGCTCACGCCGGGCTGCTCAAGGGCAGGCGCGTCACCACCCACCACCAGCACCTGGACGAACTGCGCAGCGTGGAGCCGCAGTGCGAGGTGGTGGCCAACCGGGTGTTTGTGGAAGACGCGCCGGTCTACAGCAGTGCGGGCGTGACCACCGGCATTGACCTGGTGCTGCAACGCATCGCCGACACCTGCGGCGAGCCCATCGCAGCGCAGGTCGCCCAGACCATGGTGGTGGCTTTGCGGCGCGGCCCGCACGACCCCGAGCTGTCGCCATTCTTAAGCTACCGCAACCACCTGCACCCTGCCCTGCACCGGGTGCAGGATGCCGTCAGCCTGGACCCGCGGGCGGGCTGGACGGTGCCGCGCATGGCCGACATGGCCCACACCTCGCCACGCCACCTGACGCGTTTGTTCATAGAATACGCGCAGATTGCGCCCTTGCAGTATCTGCGCCGCATCCGCCTGGCCGTGGCGCAGACGGCCCTGCAGTCGGGCCACAACGTCAACCATGCCGCCGAGCTGGCGGGTTTCAGTTCAGATACCCAATTGCGCCGCGCCTGGCACCAATTAGGCTTGCCAGGCGCCCCGTCGCAAGCACGGCAGCGCTGATTTCGGCGGTCTGGCGAGAGTCACGCAGGCGACACACAGTGCCTGTGCGGGCCATATTTGTCGGCGAAACCCCAAATATGTCGCGAACTCAAAAGTCACATATTGTTACGTTTGGAACAAAATTGCCAGGCCAGTAAAGCCGCTGGTATTTTTTGGACCTACCGAGTGAACAACCCGACGATGAACGCACGCCATGCCGCCCCACCGGCCCCGCACACCGGGGCTGCGTCCGAGGGCATTCTGGCCAAGCTGCGGCTGGACTCCAAGACCTCGGAGCCCTATTACCAGCAACTCAAGCGCCAGATCCAGGCCCTAATCGACAGCGGCGATCTGCCCACGGGCAGCAACCTGCCGTCGGAGCGGGTCCTGGCCGAAGCCCTGCAGGTCAGCCGCACCACCATCAAACGCTGCTACAACGACCTGCGCCACGCCCACTTGCTCAGTACCCACGGCCGCGGTGGCACGCAGGTGCAGGCTCCGCAAAAAATCCACCAACCCATCGGCAAACTCAAAAGCTTTGCCGAAGACATGCGCGAACGGGGCATGGCCGCCAGCACCCAGTTGGTGACCCATGACGTGGTGCAGGACCGCATGATTGCGTCCATCTTCGGGCGGCCATCGGTCAACAGCTTTGCCAAGCTGGTGCGTATCCGCCTGGCCGACGGCCAGCCCCTGGCCCGCGAAGTCGCCTGGTATGACCTGGCGCTGGCCCCGCCCATGGCCGACTGGGACACACGCGGTTCGGTCTATGCCTACTTACAAGAACACTGCGGTCTGGCCCTGACGGCGGCCGAGCAAACCATTGAAGCGGTAATGAGCAGCGAGGCCGAATCCAAAGCCTTCAACTACACCGCGCCTGCGCCCTGCCTGCTGCTCAAACGCAAGTCCTTCAGCAGCGACAACAAGCTAGTCGAGTACATCGAAAGCACCTACCGGGGCGAGGCCTACGCCTACCGCCTCAACCTCACGCCCTGAGATAGACGCAACCGGGAAAGCAGCCTTTATTTGTCCGGAAAAGTTTCGATGATCGCGTCGGCCGCAGCCCGCACGCGTGCCGTACGGGCCAGATCGCTATGCATCACCAGCCACACGCCGTAAGACTCGCTGCGCTCAGGCCAGATGCGCTGCAACCGGGCATCGGTGTCGGCCATGTGGATAGGCAATTCGGCAATGCCCAGCCCGTTGGCGGCAGCCTCCAGCAGCACCAAGCCAGTGTTGACCTCCATCACCACACGGGCATTCGCCATCGCTTCCCCGCACAGTATTTCACTTTGCCGCGCCAACACCGACGGCTGGTAAATCACCACATCGTGCCCCGCCAGGGCTGTGCCCGCCTTGGGCTCGCCGCGTTCTGCCAGATAGGTTTTGGCCGCGTAAAGACCCATCTGGCGTTTGGTCAACTGGCGGGTGATCAGGTCGGGGTCGGTAGGCCGCACCAGCCGGATGGCCAGGTCAGACTCGCGGCGCGTCAGGCTGGCCAATTGGTTGGACGCACTGAGCACGATGCGGATGTCCGGGTGCCGGGTGTGCAGGCGCTGCATGGCAGCAACCACAAAATACACCGCCATGGTGTCCGATGTGGCCACCCGCACGGTACCCGATAAACGGTTATCGATACCCTGCATTTCACGCTGCAGCTGGTCCGCAGCGCGCTCCATCAGCTCGGCCGCAGCCACCGCCAACTCACCCGCCGGGGTCGCTACATAGCCTGAGGGCGTGCGCAAAAACAGCCGCGCGCCCAGCGTCTGCTCCATGGCGGCCAAGCGGCGGCCCACGGTGGCCTGGTCGATTTGCAGCTCGGCCGCCGCGCCTCGCAAGGTACCAGCGCGGGAAATGCTGAGAAAAATGCGGGCATTGTCCCAATCCATGGCTTCCTTGAAATGCATTTTTGCATTGAGCTGCTTATGTTATGCATCTTTACTGCATCACACAAGCCGCGAATAATCGCCAACCTAGTGATAACCCTGAAAGCCCACCATGCCTACCCGCCCTCCACCCCACACCCCAGCCACCGGCAGCATCTGGGTGCTCTGGACCCTGGCCATTGGTTTTGTGATGGCAATGATCGACGTGACCGCCGTCAACGTTGCCTTGCCAGACATCGCATTGAACCTCTCGGTGCCGCTGACCGGTTTGGTGTGGGTGGTGGACGGCTATACGCTGACCTTTGCCGCACTGCTGCTAGCGGGCGGCGCGTTGGCCGACCGGTTTGGCCCCAAAACCGTCTACCAAGGTGGGTTGGCGGTGTTCTTGCTGGGGTCGGTGCTGTGCGGTCTGGCCACCAGCGGCACCGGTCTGATCGCCGCACGTCTGCTGCAAGGCGCAGGCGCGGCCCTGTTTATGCCCAGCTCGCTCAGCCTGCTCACCCATGCCTATGAAGATGATCGCACCCGCGCCAGGATACTGGGCATCTGGTCAGCCATGGTGGGCGCGGCATCGGCCGTGGGCCCGCTGGTCGGCGGTATTTTGGTGCACAGCTATGGCTGGCGCAGTGTGTTTTGGGTCAATCTGCCATTGGGTTTGCTGGGCATCGTGCTGGCGCAGGTATTGATTGCGGCTACGCCACGGCAGCCCCGGGCGCTGTCCTTGCTCAGCCACGCGTTCGGCGTATTGATCCTGACGGCCTTGAGTTTCTTTTTGATTGAAGGCCCCACGCTGGGCTGGGGGTCAGCGCCCGTGGTGGCTGCGGCCGTGGTTGCCGTGGCAGCGGCACTGGCCTTGGTCCAGCGCGAACGCACTGGTGCCCACCCATTGCTGCCACGCGCATTGCTGCACACCGCAGGCTTCGGGGCCGCCAACATGACCGGCTTTTTGATCAACTTTGCGGTGTTTGGCCAATTGTTCCTGCTCAGCCTGTACCTGCAACAGGCGCGCTCTGCCGATGCCTTGCAGGCAGGCCTGCAACTGCTACCGATGATGGCCGCGTTCACGGTGGGCAACCTGGCTTCGGGACGCATTTCGGCCCGCGTCGGCACACGCAAACCCATGCTGGTGGGCCTGGGTGTAGCGGCGCTGGCAACGGTGGCGTTGGTGGGGGTACGGCTGCACACGCCCTACCCGGTGTTGCTGCTCGGGCTGATCGTGGTGAACTTGTTTGTAGCGGTGGCGATTCCGGCCATGACCACCACCGTGATGCAAATATCCGGCCGAACCTACGCCAATAGCGCCGCCGCCGCCCTGAACGCCAATCGCCAGATCGGTGCCTTGGTCGGCGTGGCGTTGGTCGGAACGATTCTGCACACCGTGCCAGATTGGAACTTGCGGCTGCCGCTGGCCTTTGCGGCGTTCGCCCTGGCTTACGGCCTGGCCAGCCTGCTGGTGTACCGCTTTGTGGCCACACCCCAGGCGCAAATACCCTGCGCAGTCAAGACGGCGTAGCGCTCTGGGGCAAAGGCCCGGGTAGCCGGCTATTGGGGGTCAGGTGCGCAAAGGCACCATCGCCATACGAGCGCACCACCTCGGAGATGACGATATGGAAGCCCTTGTACCAGCGCGCGTACTGGCGCTTGGCTTCCAAGTGGTGCGGGTGCTGGGAGAAGGCTTGCACGTCCTCCAGGCTGGCCCAGTAGTAGGTAGCGTTACGGCGCTGGCCGACTTCGGACAACCACACTTCCACGCCCAAGAAGCCTGGCATGGCGCGGGCCACCGCGTCGATCAGTGCGTCCAAGCGGTCAAACTCCGCGTCGTACTGGCCAAGTTCCCAGATGAAGGCAGCGCTAAACACCTCAGCGCAGCTTGGCCAGCAGGCCCGCGGTAGAGCCGTCCAGCCCGGACACATCGCCCGACTGCAGGCGCGGCTCGATGTCTTTGGCCAGCACCTTGCCGAGCTCCACGCCCCACTGGTCAAAGCTGTTGATACCCCACAGCGCGCCGCTCACAAACACCCGGTGCTCTTGCAGCGCAATCAGCGCGCCCAGGCTGGCGGGGGTCAGGTCGTCCAGCAGCAGGAAGGTGCTGGGGCGGTTGCCGGGGAAGTTGCGGTGGCCGCCCGCATCCACTTTGCCGACCATCAGGGCCTGGGCCTGGGCGACCACGTTGGACAAAAGTGTGTTGTGGTGGCCGGGCAGGCTGTGGCGGGCCTTCTTGACGGCGATAAATTCTACCGGCACCACGTCCGTGCCCTGGTGCAGCATCTGGAAGTAGGCGTGCTGGCCGTTGGTGCCGGGCTCGCCCCAGAGCACGCACGAGGTGCCAAACGGCAGCTTCTGGCCCTGCATGTCCACCTGCTTGCCGTTGCTTTCCATGTCCAGTTGCTGCAGGTAGGCGGGCAGGCGGCGCAGCGCGCTGTGGTACGGGGCAATGCTACGGCTGGTGAAGCCGTGGAAATTGCGGTACCACACGTCCAGCAGGCCCAGGCGCATGGGCAAATTTTGCTCCAGCGGGGCGGTGCGGAAATGCTCGTCCATGGCTTCGGCACCGGCCAAAAACTCACGGAAGTGCGCCGCACCGATGGCAATCGCCACCGGCAGGCCAATCGCCGACCACACCGAATAGCGCCCGCCCACCCAGTCCCAGAAACCAAAAGTGGTGCTGATGCCAAACGCGTTGGCGGCCGCCACATTGGTGGTGAGTGCCGCAAAGTGGCGCGCGGTGTTGGTGCCGCCCTGCGCCTCGAACCAGGCCTTGGCCGAGCGGGCGTTGGTCATGGTCTCGGTGGTGGTGAAGGTCTTGGAGGCGATCAAAAACAGCGTGCTACTCGCTTGCAGGCGCGGCAGCAGCGCGGCCAGCTCGTGGCCGTCCACGTTGGACACAAAGTGCATGCGTTTGGTGGGCGTGGCAAACGCGTCGAGTGCCAGTGTGGCCATCAGCGGGCCTAAATCAGAGCCGCCAATGCCGATGTTCACCACATCGGTGATGGCGGCGTCGGCGCGCGTGGCTTCGGCAAAGGCCAGCATCGCGTCCAGCGTGGCGTGCACCTCAGCCAGATCATTTTTGATAGCTACTGGTGCAGGTTTTGCTTGCGTTGCAGCACTTTTTCTTAACAAAAAGTGCATCACCGCCCGGTCTTCAGTCGTATTGATCTTGGCACCGGCAAACATCGCGTCGCGCAGCACTTCCACACCGGTCTGGCGGGCCAGGTCGAACAGCAGGCTTTGGGTGGGCGCGTCGATACGGTTCTTCGACAGGTCGGCGAACACGTAGGGCGCGTCCTGGCTGAAGGCGGCAAAGCGGCCGGGGTCGGCAGCAAAGGCCGTACGCAGGTCCAGCGCAGCTCCACTGGCAGCGTACTGGGCTTGCAGTTGCGCCCAGGCGGGCACAGTGTCACAACGGGGGCGGTGGAGTGCGTCCATTTTTATTCCTTTTCGGTTTTATAGGTAGGTCACCCCAAACAACAGCCAGAACGCACCGCCCTCAGGGCACCACCGAACCGGCTTCGCCGGGCCGTCGGTATCGCCCCTGCAAGGGGGTTGGCGTAGCGCAACGTAGCCTGGGGATAAGTAAAACTAAGCAGCCAGCAGCAGCTTGTCCAATTTGATGGCATCGGTGACGAAGCCACGGATGCCTTCGGCCAGCTTCTCGGTGGCCATCGCATCCTGGTTCAGGGCGAAGCGGAAACCGGCTTCGTCCAGTGTCACTTCTTCCAGGTCCATGGCCTGGGCGGCCTTGGCATCCAGCGCGCGCGTCAGCGGGGCATCGCTGGCGGCCATCAGGGCCAGCAGGTCGGGGCTGATGGTCAGCAGGTCGCAGCCCGCCAGCGCAGTGATCTGGCCCACGTTGCGAAAGCTCGCACCCATCACCTCGGTCTTGATGCCGAAGCGCTTGTAGTAGTTGTAGATCTGGGTGACCGACACCACACCGGGGTCTTTGGCTTCGGCCATGTCGGCCTCGACCCAAGCGGCACCGGCGGTCTTTTTGTACCAGTCGTAGATGCGGCCGACAAACGGCGAGATCAGTTGCACCTTGGCCTGGCCGCAGGCCACGGCCTGGGCAAAGCTGAACAGCAATGTAAGGTTGGTGCGGATGCCTGCGCGCTCCAGCTCGGCCGCGGCCTGGATGCCTTCCCAGGTGGAGGCGACCTTGATCAGGATGCGTTCCTTGGCAATGCCTTCGCTGGCGTACATCTCGATCAAGCGCTTGCCGCGGGCCACGGTGGCCGCTGTGTCAAAGCTCAGGCGCGCATCGACTTCGGTGGACACGCGGCCCGGCACGATGGACAAAATCTCGCAGCCAAAACGCACAATCAGGCGGTCGCACACCTCGTCCAACGGGCGGCCCTTGTACTTGGCCACGGCCTCGGCCAGTAGCGGCGCGTAGTCGGGCTTTTGCACGGCCTTCAGGATCAGCGACGGGTTGGTGGTGGCATCGGTGGGCAAGAAAACGCCCAACTGCTTGAAGTCGCCGGTATCGGCAACGACGGTGGTGAACTGCTTGAGGGAGTCGAGTTGGGTCATGGTATGTAGTGGTCGTTGTCAGAACCCAAAATAGGCGGGGTTCTTTCGCTGGAAACCGGGGTGCGCCAGGGGTTGGAGGGCTGCACGGTCTCGAATGGTACAAACAAAAAGATACGCGGCGGGGCTGCGTGGTGCATCTTTTTGGTTACCAAGCTGCAAAATCTGTGTGGCCGTAAAAACCCGGCCCCTGGGGCGCATCGGGGTAACTAGGTTACCAAACCAGCTTAGACCCCAGTTTGAAAGCGCCACAAGCGGGAAAACACTGATAAAAACTGCCTTAAAAAGATTTTTTAGCTGCCATATTTTCAGAAACCTGAAACTAAGTTACATTCGCGGTCACCCTTTTGGATGTAACTCTATGAGCTTTGATTTAGTCTTGTTTGGCGGCACCGGCGACCTCGCCTGGCGCAAGTTGATGCCCGCCCTGTTCCAATCTTTTCGCCACGGCACCCTGCCTGAGGGTGGTCGCATCATTGGTGTGGGTCGTGACGACCTCAGCCATGAACAGTACCGCGAGCAGATCCAATCGCGCTTCAACAGCGTCGAAGAATCCAAGCGCCCCAACGCCGAAGAATTTGCACGCTTTGCCGCGCTGCTGGAATTCCAGCGCATGGACCTGTCCAAGCCCGATGACTACGCTGCGCTGAAGTCCATCCTGGAAACCCGCAATGCCGACTCGGTAGTGATGTACGTGGCCACCGCGCCCGGCCTGTTCACCACCGTGTGCGAACAGCTGGCGGCTGCTGGCCTGAACAGCGACCACACCCGCATCGTGCTGGAAAAGCCGCTGGGCCACGACCTGGCATCCAACCGCGCCATCAACGAAACCGTGCGCCGCTGCTTCAAGGAAAAGCAGGTTTTCCGCATCGACCACTACCTGGGCAAGCCCTCGGTCCAAAACCTGTTTGCGTTGCGCTTTGGCAACGCCCTGTTTGAACCCCTGTGGAAGCGCGAGCACATCGCCAACATCCAGATCACCATTGCCGAAGACCTGGGCGTGGAAAAGCGCGGCGCCTTCTACGAAAACACCGGCGCACTGCGCGACATGGTGCAAAACCACGCGCTGCAACTGCTGTGCGCCATCGGCATGGAGCCGCCCATCAACGCGCACGCCGATGCCATCCGCGACGAAAAGCTCAAGGTATTGCGTTCGCTCAAGCCCTGGACAGCCGAAACCCTGTCCCAGCACGTGATCCGCGGCCAGTACAGCGCAGGCAAGTCCAGCGGCGTGTCGGTGCCCGGCTACCGCGAAGAGCTGGGCGTGAACCCCGACAGCCAGACCGAAACCTTCGTTGCCCTGCGCACCGAAATCGCCAACTGGCGCTGGGCCGGTGTGCCCTTCTACATCCGTACCGGCAAGCGCCTGGCCGGACGCGACGCGCACATCGTGGTCAACTTCCACCAAACCCCGCACCCGATCTTCAACGCCCCGGTGGGCGCGGCCAACCGCCTGGTCATCAATCTGCAACCCAAGGACGGGCTAGAGCTGCACCTGCTAGCGCAAGCCCAGGGCAACCGCAGCCGCTCGGCCAGCCAGTCGCTGGCCCCGGTGCAGCTGGATCTGGACTTTGACAAACGCTTCGGCTCGGAACGCGTGGGTGCCTACGAGCGCCTGCTGCTCGACGTGCTGGACGGCCGCCTGAACCTGTTTGTACGCAGCGACGAGCAAGAGGAAGCCTGGCGCTGGGTCGAACCCATCATCGAACACTGGAAGAACGACGCGGCAGGCCCACGCCCCTATGGCGCAGGCACCTGGGGCCCGAGTGCCTCCAGCGCGATGATTGCGCGCGACGGTTACTGCTGGAGCGAAGAGTCGTAATCCATGCTCGACCGTATCAAAGCTTCCCTCTCGTCGCTGGCACCAGCGGAGCAGCGTGTGGGCAAGCTGGTGCTGACCGACCCGCGCGCCTTTGCCAACCTGCCGGTCAGCGAGCTCAGTGACCGCGCCCACGTCAGCAAACCCACCGTGGTGCGGTTTTGCCGCAGCATGGGCTACGACGGCCTGAGCGACTTCAAGCTCAAGCTGGCAGGCAGCGTCAGCGAGGGTGTGCCCTTCATCCACCGCAGCGTGGACCTGGACGACAAAACCAGCGACGTGATGGTCAAGGTGATCGACAACACCGTCGCCGCCTTCCTCAAGTACCGCAACGAAGCCAGCACCACGGCGCTGGAAAAAGCCGCCGAAATTTTGGCCGAAACCTACAAAACCGGCAAACGCATCGAGTTCTACGGCGCGGGCAATTCTGGCATCGTGGCGCAGGACGCGCAGCACAAGTTCTTCCGCCTGGGTGTGCACGCCATTGCCTACAGCGACGGCCACATGCAGGTGATGGGCGCATCCATGCTCGGCCCGGGCGACTGCGTGGTGGTGATATCCAACTCGGGCCGCACCCGCGACCTGATGGATGCCTGCGACATCGCCCGCAAAAACGGCGCAACTACCATCGTCATAACCACCAGCGGCTCGCCCCTGGCCGCTGCCGGGCATATACACCTCGCCGCCAACCACCCCGAAGGCTACGAGCGCTACAGCCCGATGGTGTCGCGCCTGCTGCACCTGATGATCATCGACATCCTGGCCACTTGTGTGGCCCTGCGCATCGGCGGCACCACCTTGCAGCCCAAGCTGCAAGAGATCAAGAACAACCTGCGTAGCAAGCGCTACACTTGATTTTTAAAAAAAATCAGGCTCTAGCGCATATAGAACCTACGCATATAGCTATTAAATAAATAGCATTTATAGCGGGCGATACACTCCCCTTTTTTCACAAGGGAAGTCGCCATGAACCAAGAACTTTTCGACAAAGGCCTGCAGACCCGCCGCGAGGTACTGGGTGCCGACTACGTGGACGCGGCCATCCAGAATGCCGATGCCTTCAGCATGGACATCCAGGAGCTGGTGACCCAGTATGCCTGGGGCGATGTGTGGAACCGCCCAGGCCTGGACCGCAAAACCCGCAGCCTGCTGAACCTGGCCATGCTGACCGCCCTGAACCGCCCACACGAACTCAAGCTGCACCTGCGCGGCGCACTGACCAATGGCGTGAGCAAGGACGAGATCAAAGAGGTGTTTTTGCAGACCGCCATCTATTGCGGCGCACCGGCGGCCATCGACAGCTTCCGCACCGCCAAAGAGGTGTTCAAAGAGTTGGGCGTTTAGCCGCTTCGTCGCAGGCCCGCAGGTAGGCCAAAAAGGCCTCCAGCGGCATGGGCTTGGCGAAGTAATAGCCCTGGCCAAACGGTACGCCCATGGCCCGCAACTGCGTGGCCTGGGCGGCGTTTTCGATGCCTTCGGCAACCACCTGGCTATTGACGGCCTTGGCGATGGCGATAATTTCCGGGATCAGGCTGGAGCGCAGGCTGGCGTCTTCCATCTCGAACACAAAAGACTTGTCGATCTTCACAAAGTCGGGCGCGACGCGCTTGACCATGCCCAGGTTGGAGTAGCCGGTGCCGAAGTCGTCGATCGAGATGTAGTAGCCGTCGGCCTTGAGGCGCTGCAGTTCGGGCACGATCTCGGGCGAAAAGTTGTATTCGGTGACTTCCAGCTCAACCTGCAGGTCGGTGCGGCCCAGGGCCTGCAGGCTGGCGCGCAGGTGCGGCTCGATGGCATCGCGCTGCAGGTTTTGTGGAAAGAAGTTCAACGCCACCTTGAAGGGCCCGCGCGCGGGCAAGGCCGCACCCAGCTCCTGCAGCGCCCGGGTGCTGACCGCCGCGTCAAAAGCCCAAGTCCGGTTATCCGCAATCAAGGCCGGAATGAAGTGGTCGGGGTAAACCAGTTGGCCTGCGTCATCCAACCGGGCCAGCACTTCGCAGCCTATCGGTTGGCCGCTAGCCAAGTCCATGATGGGCTGGTAGTGGCACACCACATTGGCGGGTTGGCACAGAAAACGGATACGGTAGGCCATCGACTGGAAATGCTGGCAGCGCTGCGTCACCGCACTCTGCACCAGCAGCCCCAGCAGCAGGCACACCAGGGCGGCCCCAACCCAGACCTCGGCATGGTTTTGGTACAGGTCCTGGGCCAGCAGCACCGACTGCACAGAGATGGGGCTGACACCCGGCAGCGTGGTGGTGACCAGCAAGGCGGCGCGGCCCGCGTCCAGATGCAAATGCGGGGTTTGCGGGGTGACCAGGCGGTCGGTCCACACACCCCGGGCACTTTGGTACACCCGGGTGCGCTGGCTGGCACGGCCGGCCCAGACGGCATCGGCATAGCGCGCGCGGATGTCTTGGGTGGAGTTGGGCTGCATCACCACCTGGAAGCGCCCCCGCTCGACCAGGGCGGTGCGCACCGTTCCCTGCGACAAAGGCAGGGGGGCGTTAAGGCAACGCTGAATAAGTCCCGACCTGGCGCGTGACTTGCATTGGTATTGTCATCCCTCACAAGGCGACAAAGATGAAGCAACACACCCTGGCCCTGGCCGCCGACCAAGAAGCGGGATTCGCCCAGCACCGC
>NZ_JANXMU010000001.1 GCF_025354435.1 Rhodoferax sp. | reverse complement strand
TTCTTGGATGTGGTCTGGATCGGCGTATTTACCTTTGTCTATCTGATGGGAGTGCTGTAATGGGCGCACACACTGAAAACGGCGGCAGCCATGACGATCACAGCCACGGTGACTCTGGTAGCCACAGCACCCTGAAAGGGTATGTGACGGGTTTTGTACTAGCCGTCATATTGACGGTTATCCCCTTCTGGTTGGTTATGGGGAAAGTCTTTGACAAACCCCACATCACAGCCATCGTCATTCTGGCCATTGCAGCCGTGCAAATCGTGGTGCACATGATTTACTTTCTGCACATGACCAGCAAGCTAGAAGGTGGTTGGTCGCTGTTGGCACTGATCTTTACGCTGATGTTGTTGGTGATCATGTTGACCGGTTCCATCTGGGTGATGTACCACCTGAATGCCAACATGATGCCAGTGTCGGCACATGACATGAAGAACATGCCTTGACCTTGTTACAGCAACGCAAGGCAATTACAGCGAATAAAGGCCCACAGCATGTGGGCCTTTTAGTTGTTTTTGCAGCATTGGTTTTTGCCCTTTTTGCTGCGCTAGGCACTTGGCAAATAGCGCGTCTTTCTTGGAAACTGGAGCTGATTGCCCGAGTCAATGAGCGTGTGCATGCCAAAGAAGTCGCGGCACCTTTGCCCAATCAGTGGCCGCAGCTCAATGCATCTGACGATGAATACCGCCGTATCCGTGTCACCGGAACATTTATTGCCGGACAAGACACCTTGGTGCAGGCCGTCACGGAGCGCGGCAGCGGTTTTTGGGTGCTTACGCCTCTGCGGTTGGCCGACGGCACAGTGGTGATTGTCAATCGCGGGTTCATACCTCCAGAAGCCACCCGAACTATTGCACCGGCAATGGCAGACACCCACAACTTATCCACCGTGATGGGTTTATTGCGAATGACCCAGCCTAGCGGCGCATTTTTACGCCAGAACGATCCGGTGAACCACCGCTGGTATTCCCGCGATGTTCAAGCAATCGCGAAGGCGAGTGGCTTGACCCAAGTAGCACCTTACTTTGTAGATGCAGATGCATTCCCCACACCAACAACAGAAATACCTACAAACAAGGCAGCAGTTGTTCCGGAGGGAGGGCTAACGGTTATCGCTTTCCACAACAACCATCTGGTTTACGCCCTGACCTGGTACGTGCTTGCGGCCATGGTAGCCGGTGCAGCATGGTACTTTTCCAGTGCGGAGCGGCTGCTACGCCACGACAAGGCGGCTGAGGAACTTGATCGTGCTGCAAACAACTAAAGTACAAAGCCAGCCGCCACTGCCAGCCACCGGCACACGGCAGGACGATGCCACGGGTCGCAAGAATATGCATCAGCTGGTCCAGTTGCGGTGGATAGCGGTCGTCGGGCAGATTGCCACGATTTTGATCGTCCACTTTGGCTTTGAAATCCGCCTGCCACTAGGCACCATGTTTGTATTACTTGGCTGTCTGGCGGCGTTCAATGCAGTCAGTTTGCTTCGCACAAAAATGTTCCACGAGGTCAGCAATGGAGAGCTGTTCTTCGCTCTGCTGGTGGACGTTGGAATACTGACCGCCCAGCTTTACCTCAGCGGCGGTGCCACCAATCCATTTGCATTTCTGTATTTACTGCAGGTCACACTGGGTGCCATGCTGCTGCGAGCATGGTCCACATGGACCATGGTGGCCATCACGGCTGTCTGCTTTGCGGGCCTGGCACTTTTCGGCGAACCGTTGGCCTTACCACTCGACCACAACCGCGGCTTGTATAGCCCATATATACAGGGCATGCTGATTTGTTTTGTGCTTAACGCCGCATTGTTGGTCATTTTCATCACGCGTATCGGCCGCAATCTGCGGGCCCGTGATAGCCATCTGGCAGACCTGCGCCAGCGTGCCGCTGAAGAGGAGCATATCGTGCGCATAGGGCTACTCGCATCAGGCGCTGCGCACGAACTCGGCACACCATTGGCCACCCTGGCGGTTATCCTGGGAGACTGGCGGCACATGGAGCCTTTCACGAAAGATCCAGAGCTGCTCCTGGAGATCAATGAAATGCAAAACCAGCTACTGCGCTGCAAAGCCATTGTGAGCAACACACTCTTATCGGCAGGTGAGGCAAGAGGCGAGTTCTCGGTCAAAACCACCATCTGCAAGTTTTTGAACGACTTGGTCGAAGAATGGCGCGCCACCCGTCCGGTCTACGCATTTGCCTATACCAATCAATTTGGCCATGACTTGCCAATGGTTTCCGATCTCGCCCTCAAACAAATGGTTTACAACGTGCTGGACAATGCGCTGGATGCATCCCCGCGCTGGATACAGCTGAAAGCAAGCCGTGAGGCAGACGCGCTGACCTTGACTGTTGCCGACGAAGGCCCCGGATTTGCCCCCGCCATGCTGGCGCATTTCGGCAAGCCCTTCCAATCGAGTAAAGGTCGCACGGGGGGCGGACTTGGGCTGTTTCTTGTTCTCAACGTTGCCCGTACGCTAGGAGGCAATGTCACCGCATGCAACCGCCCGGAAGGCGGAGCCCTTGTAAAAATCACCCTGCCCTTGGCTGCTATCGCTATCGGAGAGACGACGATATATGCCGGTTGAAACCACTGAGCGCCTACTGCTTATCGTTGAAGACGATGCCGCCTTTGCCCGCACACTCGGCCGTTCATTTGAGAGGCGTGGCTACGCAGTGATGTTGGCCACCAGCCTGGAAGCGGTCGCCACCCTACTGCAAAAGCGAACACCCGGATACGCAGTGGTAGATCTCAAACTAAATGGCGATGCCTCCGGGCTGGCCTGCGTACGCACATTGCACATGCACGACCCGGCTATGCTGATCGTGGTACTTACGGGTTTTGCAAGTATTGCTACCGCCGTGGAGTCGATCAAACTCGGTGCCTGCCACTACCTGGCCAAACCGTCCAACACAGACGATATAGAGGCCGCTTTTGGTCGTGCAGCGGGCAATGTAGAAGTACAACTCACCAACCGGCCTACATCCATCAAAACGCTGGAATGGGAGCGTATCCACGAAATACTGGCCGAAACTGGTTTCAACATTTCAGAGACAGCACGGCGGCTGGGTATGCACCGCCGTACATTGGCGCGCAAGCTGGAAAAGCAACAAGTGAAGTAGCGGACCATCCGTTCGCCTAGCCAGACACAGAATAAAAATAGAAAAAGCGCGCTATTTATTCAATAGCGGGCTCTCTAGGATACTGGTGGGACGTGCGGGGGTCGAACCCACGACAAACGGATTAAAAGTCCGGTTCCAGATGTGTTTGGCAGTGTTGATTCATGTTGCTACAATCAATATAAATCAACAGCTTGCGTTAAATTTACTGGATACAGTTACAGCCTTGGCGTTGATTGATATTCGCCAAAATAGCGCAAAAGTGGCTACACAGAGTGACCAACGGGTCAGTAAGGGGTTCAGGATGGCAAGACCAAAGAAGGATGCGGCAGTTGATGTGAGCGAAGCACGGGAGCTGACAGCCGGGTTAATCGAACGATTGACCTGTCGCACCGATACAAAGTCCCAGGCATTCCTGCGCGACAGCAAAGCACCGGGTTTGCGTGTGCGGGTTACCAACACCGGGGCCAAGTCGTTCGTGTTCGAGGCCAAACTGAACAGGCACACCATCCGACGCACCATCGGCGACGTGCGCGCCTGGAGCATCGAGGCCGCCCGTACAGAGGCCAATCGCCTGCGCGTGACCCTGGATGCAGGCACAGACCCACGCGAAGTTGACCGTGTGCAAGAAGCCGAAAAGTCGGCCATCAAAGCCGCCGCCTTCGCCCAGTTGGAAGCCGACAAGGTGGCCTCTGTCACGGTGGGCGAAGTGTGGGCGGCCTACCTTGTCGAACGCAAACCGTATTGGGGCGAACGCCACTACCAAGACCACAATGCCAAGGCGGCACCTGGTGGCATTCCTTCAACCCGTCGGGGCTACACCAAGGAACTGACCAAGGCCGGGCCGCTGGCCGCTTTGATGCCGCTGGTGCTACGCGACCTCGACCAGCAGACGATAGAAGCCTGGGCAGCGAACGAGGCCAAGACACGCGCATCCTCCGCCCGCCTGGCGTGGCGACTGCTGAAGGTGTTTCTGAGCTGGTGCAGCGAACAGCCCGCCTATGCCGCCCTGCTGCCCGTAAAGAACCCGGCCAAGACCAAGAAAACCCGCGAAGCCCTGGGCAAGGCCGGGACGAAAACCGACGTGCTGCAACGCGGGCAACTGGCCGCATGGTTTGCCGCCGTCCAACAGCTTCAAAACCCGGTTGTCGCCGCCAGTCTGCAATTCATGCTTTTGACGGGAGCGCGCCCAGGCGAAGTGCTGGCCTTGCGCTGGGAGGACGTAAACACCCAGTGGAAGGGAATCGCCATCCGCGACAAGGTAGAAGGAACCCGCGAGATACCCGCCGCACCCTACATCCTGCACCTGCTGGCAACCCTGCCCCGCCGAAATCAATGGGTGTTCTCCAGCACCACCAGTAAATCGGGCCACCTGACCGAGCCCAACAACCCGCACACCCGCGCGTGCAAAGTCGCTGGCCTGGACGGGCTGACCCTGCACGGCCTGCGCCGTTCGTTCAAAAGCCTGACCGAATGGCTGGAGGTACCGGTGGGCGTGGTGGCCCAGATTCAAGGCCACAAGCCCAGTGCCACCGCCGAAAAGCACTACACCATACGCCCGCTGGAGCTGCTGCGCGTGCACCACGAGCGTATCGAGGCCTGGATGCTGGAGCAGGCCGCAGTGGCGTTTGACGCGAAAGCCGTGCCCGGCGCGCTACGCATGGTGGGTTGAAATAGTTAATTGATGCCACTACAATAAATAAAGCCATGCACTTCACGTTCGACCCGAACAAAGATGCGGCCAACATCGCCAAGCATGGGCTTTCACTGGCGGATGCGCCCCTGGTGTTCAACGCCTCGGACAAGCTGACGCTGGAATCGGTCCGCGCCACTGAAACCCGGCTGATGGACGTTGCCTTGGTCGAGGTGGCTGGCGTGGTATTGGTGCTGGTGTACGTGCAACGCGAACCCAACGAGGTGCGGGCCATATCGCTGCGCCGGGCATCCAAACAGGAAAGGAAGCTGTATGCAAGCTGGCAAGAAGCCCACTGAATCGAAGTCCCAGGGCAGCGACTGGGAGCGCGTCAAGCGCGAAGCTGCGCAGGACGCACCTATCCCGTTCACGCCTAACAGCGAACCCTACGACCCCAACGATGCCGCCGCCGTGGCTACGTACTGGGCGAGTGCGGCCATCAAGCGGGGCCGGGGCAGGCCCGCCGTGACCGTGAAGCGCCCCACCTTGAATATGCGTGTCGATGCAGAGGTGCTGGACGCATTCAAAGCCACTGGACCAGGCTGGCAAACCCGCATCAACGAAGTCTTGAAAAGCTGGGTGCAAAGCCACGCTTGAACCCTTTTGCCCCAGCTAGGTTTAGCGGCTGAAAAGCGGGAACCTTCACCCGCCTATTAGGGCTTCGGTTGCACCCCTGTTGTTTTCCGTATTTTCGTGATAGAAAATACTCTTGCCCGTTGATTTAGACGGGTCTAGGTCTTGCGCAAGACGTGCTACCAGTGACTGAATACCGCGTGCGGAATTAACCGCTTTAAGGGGGACTATCCCCGGCAAACAGTCCACCTAGTCATTCCAACCTTCTTTGAGAAAGGGTTGTGCATGACTGCACGTACTTCTACGCCTGAATTTCACCCTGCCACAAGTACTATTCCTCTCGCGTTTCCAACGCTGGAATCAGTAACTCGCCCTACTGTTGACACCGCAACAGCGGCCTATTATCTAAACCGCCGTCCTCAGACAATGAGGGCATGGGCCATGCGTGATGGAACCGGCCCCATCCGGCCCCTGCGCATCAATGGCCGCCTTGCGTGGCAAGTGTCCGAGCTTCGCCGCGTGCTGGGGGTGGGAGCATGAGCCCCAGCTACACCACCGCCGACTTGGCCGAGCAGGCGGGTGCACAAATCGCCACCACCGCACTGGATGCCATCCTGGCCAAGAAAACCCAAGCGGCCCGCGCAGCGCAACTGTGCACAGCGCTGCAGCAACTGTCCGAAGACTGCGACTACCGTGACCGCGCTATCGCTGGCTTTGCTGGCGTGATCGTCAACGTGGTTGAGCAAGGCCTGGGGGTGGCAGCGTGACCAGCACCAACAAACCCCGGCACCCAAACGGTGAAGCCCCCAGCACGGAAAATACAGGAGGCCTCAAATCTCAGATAACCAGTACAAGAAACTTCACCCAGACTGAATTATTGCCGTTCCCACGCGGAAAGCAAAGCCTTCCCACAGCACGAATTGGCAAAGTTGCATGTGATGCAATCCGGGCAGAAATTGCACGCGCAGGGCTTCGCCTAAATAGTGCTGCGGGTGACAGCCAGATGGCAATGCTTCCGCGGGTCTTGCGCTACCTTGGCGCTCGTGGGCTAGGCACAGTGGAAGCGGAGGCGCTGGGTTACCGGCGAATCGCTACGCGCATCCAGGATTTGGAAGAGCGGGGCTACCGCGTTCACGTTGACCGCGAGCACGTTGTCACGGACGACCAGCTATTGCACCCCAGGATGGCGCGCTACAAGCTGATGGGCGCCCCGCGCAGTGCAGCTAAACGCATCGCGCGCAACCCGGCAGAGAATCGCCGCCACGACCTCGTCACCGCGATGCAAAGCGAGGCGCACTGATGGCTAGACCTCATTTCATAGTTGTCGGACCGGCGGGGGCCATATCACCCCCTTCCCGTCACGTAGACCTGGCCACAGCTCCCTGCTACTGCGGCCCCTTCAAAACGGCCACTGCGTGCATCACCTGCCTGCGGTGGAACCGGTTGCTTACAACCATGGCAGCCAGACCGACCCAAAGGGAGGGCGCATGAGTATCCGTGTCATGTCCCGCGTGTGGGATCAGTCGCAGCACAGCGGCACCGAACTTTTAATGCTACTGGCGTTGGCCGACTTTGCCGACGACGATGGCAACAGCTATCCGGCTGTGCCGACGCTTGCAGCGAAGTGCCGCATGACCCCCCGCAACGCAAACCACATCCTGGTTGCATTGCGTGCAAGTGGTGAGCTTCAGGTTCTTTTGAACGAAGGGCCACGTGGTACGAATCGGTACCGCATCGTGATGGGTGAACCCCTGAAGGCTGCTTCACCCCTGAAGCCCATTGCACCCCTGAAAGAGCCTTCACCCCTGAAGAATGCTTCATCCCTGAAGCCCACTTCCCGTACCCCTGAAGTGGGCTTCCTCAAACCCCTGAAGCCCACTTCAGACGAACCGTCATTGAACCACCAAGAACCACCAATAGCCGTCAGCACCTCGAAATCTGCTTTGCAAGCAGGTGATGGCTTCGTCAAATTCTGGGACAGCTATCCCAAGAAGGTCAGCAAGTCCGACGCTCAAAAAGCCTTCGCCAAATTGAAAGCAGATGCTGAGTTGGTGGACGCAATCCTGTTGGCACTGGCCAGCCAGAAGCAATCTCCTGATTGGCAGAAAGATGGAGGCAAATTCGTTCCGCACCCGGCCACCTGGTTGAACGGCAAACGCTGGGAAGACGAGATGCCGAAAACACCCGCCACCGCGGCAGGTGAACGCAAGCCATGGGAGGGTGCACGATGAAAACCGTACCCTACCCCCGAGGTGATGCCTACGCCATCGCAGAAGCCCGCGCCCAGGGGCTGAAACCCACAGACGTGGTGCTGGTGGTCTTGGCCGGTCGAGTCCACTGGGACAACCCCGCGGTGTACGCAAACCCTGAACAGCCCTACCGCTGGGACTGGCTGCGAGGCTTGTCGGTGGTTGTCTTGATGGACAGCAAGACCCGCCTGGGCAAGCTCTTGGCTGACATCCTGGGGGCCCAACCCGAGCAACTGGACGTGATCGACCACGAGCGCAAGCTGGGCTGGATGGTGCTGGAGGTAATCCCCCGATTGGTGAAGGTCCGCTGGGCACCAAGCTGGGTTGCCGATTGGTTGGGTGATAGCCACCTGCATGATTCACTGCACACCATCAAGCGCGAAGCTGCCCGGCAGGAACAAGCCGAGCGGGCGGCCAAGGCGCTGGTGCGCGAAGTGGAGGCGATATGGAACTGATCGCCGACACCGTGGACCTGAGCGCCTACCTGGACGCGCCCAACTTCACCGCACTGGTGCGCAATGCATCCGAGTTTGCCGACCAGGTAAAAGCCGACCTGGACCCCAATGCACCACGTGAGACTGCGCCCGGCCTGTCGATACACAACGCGCGGGGGCTGATCCACTTTCGGCTTGGTGAAGTGTCTGTCTGGTCCGGCTACAACGGCCATCGCAAATCCATGTTCACCTCACAAGCGGCCATCGACCTTGCCGCCCAGGGTGAACGGGTGCTGATCGTCAGCCTGGAAATGCTGCCCTGGCGAACAATGAGCCGTATGGCGCGCCAAGCCTGCGGTGAGGCCCACCCCTCAGCCGGGCTGATTGACCGCTTCCACGATTGGACAGATGGCCGCCTGTGGCTGTTTGATCATGTAGGGCGCATTGCCCCCGACCGGGCGCTGGCCTTGTGCCGGTATTTCGCCGAAGTTCACAAGGGCACGCATGTGTTTCTGGACTCCTGGATGATGATTTGCGCTTCGGAAGAAGCCCTGGACGAGCAGAAGGCATTCAGCACAGACCTCTGCCGACTGGCACAGGAAAGCAACTTGCATGTGCACGTCGTGGCCCACTGCAAGAAACCTGGCGGCATGTCGAGCGAAGCAAAGCCACCAGGCCGGTACGACGTAAGGGGATCTGGTGCGATTTCTGACCAGGCATCCAACGTGTTCAGCGTCTGGATGAACAAATCCAAGTTCGAGCGCCTGGATGCCAACCCCGGCGACCTGGAAGCCCAGGCAGAGCCATGCGGCATGCTCAAGTGCGACAAGCAGCGTAACGGGTCCTGGGAAGGCTCCATAAAGCTTTGGCACGACGCGGCCAGCCTGCGCTTTTGCGACGACCGCACGTCGCGTGTGGAACCGTATCGATTTCTGACAAGGGGGCACCAATGATCGCCATCAACCGGACGTGTGCCAACTGCTGCGCCTTTTCGCCCGCGGAAGACGGCGGGGCACCCGAGTGCTTGAGCCTGGTTTCAATTCTCCACCGCACCGGCGAGACACCAAGCCCACCCTTGGCAAATGACTGTTGCGACAAGCACCAGACACAGGCCGAAAGCGATGCTCTAGGTTTGGCAATCGCGGGGCATTGGAGTCGCTTCTGCAATCTCATTGGGGGGCCATATGACGAAAAGAAATAGCCCGGCCGCTCACCAAAACGGAGGGGTACAGGGTGCCAACAAGTACGAAAGACCGGGGGCTGGCCAGTTCAGGAAATGGCGAATATCCCACCACTGCGGTAATCCCATAATCTTGGAAAACCTAGGAAATCCAAAGATTTTTCAATCCCGTTGCAACGCCGAGATGTACGTGCGCGCGCGGGATGGCGAATTTGATAGCATCCAACGGCGGGCCCCACACGGGTCTTATTTCAACCGGGTCAAGAAGTCCCACCAAAGCGATTCATTCGCTGATGTGCCCACGTGGCACGGAGGGACTTCACCATGATGTTGAGCTTTGAACAACGCCACAGCCGCGGCGGGCGGGCGCTCTACCTGGGTGGATCGCCCGACACGAGCGGCCAGAACGCCGCCGCTCTCCAGCAAGCAGCCCTTTCCAAGGAGCAGTTGGATTGGGCAAAGCAGATCTACGCAGAAACGGCTCCCGACCGAGCGGCTACGGCTGAGCGCGCAAATGCCGTATCTGATGCCCAATTGGCCGCGACCCAGCAGCAAACGGCCATCGCGGGCGATGCCTACAAAGACTACAAGACCACCTACCAGCCGCTGGAGCAATCCATCGTGGCCGAGGCCCAGGGTTATGACACCCCCGAGCGCCGGGCCGCAGAAGCGGCCAAGGCCAGTGCCGACGTGCAAACGCAGGTCGATGCACAGCGCGCGGCCACGATGCGCGAGCAGGAGCGGGCCGGGGTCAACCCAGCCAGCGGAAAAATCATGGCGCTACAGGGCTCCATGGACCTGGGCGCAGCCAAGGCCAAGGCAGGTGCTGCAAACATGGCCACGCGCCAGATTGAAACCATTGGCGCAGCCAAGAAAGCCGACGCGGCCAACCTGGGCCGGAACATCGCCAGCAGCCAGGCCTCCAGCGCAGCCCTAGCACTGCAACAGGGAAACAGCTCCGTAGCTAATTCAGGCACGGCCCTTTCAGCCGTAAGTTCAGGAACTCAAGCCATGCAACAGGGATATTCAGGGGCCCAGTCGGGTCTGGCAGGCGCTGCAGGCACTTACGGAAACATCGCGGCAACGCAAGGGGCGGCCAGCGCTGCGAACTCTTCAAACATAGCGGCTGGCGTTGGTGCCGCAGCCTCTTTGTACGGCGCATATGTCGCAGCAGGAGTTATCTGATGATGAACCTTGAAGCCGTTGATGCTGCAACACACCAGGTGCTGGAGCGCGGCATCCGTGTGTTCAATGGCGCGCTGTTCGGCCCCACCGAGGAAGAGCATGTGGCCTTCCTGCTGGGCGCTATGGACCCGACGCCTGGGGCCATGGTGATCGATGCCGGGTGTGGTGTCGGTGAAATGGCCCGCATCATGAAGATGCTTCGGCCTGACCTGGAATTTCTGCTGCTGAACGCCAGCACCGCGCAGTTGGCGCAATGCCCCGAGGAATTGGACCTGCTGCACGGCGACTTCAACGCGATGCCGCTACCCGACGGGTGCGCTGACGTGGTGATTTTCAGCTACGCGCTGTGCCACTCGCTGGACTTTGAACGGACCTTTGCGGAGGCCCGCCGTGTTCTGAAAGTGGGCGGTAAGGTGTTCATCAACGACATGGCCCGCACGATGGGTGACAACGCAGAGTTTGAGCCCGTGCTGGGGGCCAGGGTGCACGAAGCCATGGCGGTGGAGGCCTGAGCCCGCGCGGCAGGGCTGGGCCTGGACTACACCATCACGCCCGATGTCGAGGTGGAGCGCTTGAAAGATCTGCTACCGGAGGACGGCCAGCACCTGCTGCATGGCGTGGTGCCCACCATCTGGAGTTTTACCGCACTGGATGATGTGGCCGCCGCCTTTGGTCGGCACGGCCGCATTGCATTTCAGTTCTCTGGCGGGCGCGACTCCACCGCCGCGCTGTACCTGCTGCGCCGTTACTGGGACCAGATGACGGTTTACCACCTGGACACCGGCGACCAGTTCCCCGAAACCCGTGCCGTGGTCGAAGCGGTGGAGCGGGATGTGCCCATCGTGCGCATCCATTCCGACGTGGCCAGCCTGAGGAATCTGCATGGAATGCCCAGTGACGTGGTCCCCGTCGATAACCAGGAGTTCGGTGCGCTGGTTTCCGGGAAGGTTATCAAGATCCAGGGCCGGTACGACTGCTGCGCCCGCGCGCTGATGTTCCCCATGCACGACCGCATGCGGGCCGATGGCATCACGCTGCTGGTGCGCGGCCAGCGCGACGATGAGTACGCATCCCCGCCGCTACGGTCAGGCGATGCTGCAGGTGGTTTTGAGGTGCTGTACCCCGTCCAGAGTTGGACCGGTGCCGATGTGTCAGCCTACCTGGTCGAGAGGGGCTTACCTATTGCCCAGTTCTACGCCAAAGGAGTACGCCGTGCGCCCGAGTGCATGGGCTGCACTGCTTGGTGGGATGAAGGGCGCGCCCGTTACCTGCGCGAGCATTACCCGGAACACCACGCCGTCTATATGCGCCGTATGGCAGACATCAAGAACGAAATTGGCCAGCAGATCGGCTGGCTTCACACTGAAATGGAGAACTGAGATGGCAAATACTGAAAGCAGCACTTATTGTTGCGGCAGCGGAAGATGCTCACCAACTGTCCTTACCACTGGCTGGGTCATACTCGCGGCTCCAGATTTGAGGGGTGAACATGGTTTTTCAGCGGGGTCTATTTTTTTCACGCACTGTTGAGCTGGGCAGTGGGCACGAGGTCACGGTCACGCTGCGCCGGGGCAATCAATTCGAGATCGACACCATCGACCTCGAAACGGTTGGGGTGGACGACGTGGAAAGCCCTGGCGGTGGGCCATACCCGACCGAAGACGAGGCGCTGGCCGCTGCTAAACGCATTGCCGAGGGGTTGCTGGGTTCGGTCTGATGCACGTGCTGCTGGCCTCATGCGATAGCGGGACTTTTCGGTGAGCTACATTGCATAGCGAAATCAAATCCCACTGGCCAACATTTATGGATGAACTATGCGACTTTTGATAATTGCTCTGCCCTTCGCCCTGAGCGGCTGCGCAACACCCAACACCGGCATAGTTCCGATCGGCAGTGGCAGCTACATGATCTCCAAGATGGGCAGCATGCTCACCTGGAGTGGTGGCGAGGTCAAAGCAGACCTCTATCGTGAAGCCGCCGTGTTCTGTGAAAAGGCTGGCAAGCAAGTCGAGCCCGTCAACTCCACCTCTCAAGACTCAGGCCTCGCTCAGTACGCCTCGGCGGAGATACAGTTCCGCTGCAAGTGAGTCGGGAAACGGTTTGCCTCTGTCACGGCAACCGTGTTCAGCACGTTGAGCGCTACTGTACAAACTTTGGGGCGCTATACTTCGCCTGTCCCGGGAGGGATGGTGCTTGAAAACACCGTAGGTATTGAGGTTGCAACCCCCACCGTAAGCGGGGTTTTGTCACGCCCAAATTCTGGCGACCGTGTGGCTTTGTGCCGTGCGGACGCTGCTGGTTTCGGGTGGGGTGGGCTTGTCCGTGAGGCTGGCCGCATGGCGATACCCATGTTTTCAACACCCCATCCACCCTATGCGCTTGAAAACGCAAAAGGTGTTTCTCAGCCTCGTATCGGAGCCGAAACTATGCCCAAGGTCAACACCCCCACCACGCCCAAAATGGGCATTTCCACCCCCATCGCCCGGCAACAAGCCATAGAAAACGCGCTTTCCACAGCGCTGTATTTCATCCGCAAGGCTAACCACCCCGGTGACCTGCAAGCGGCCACCATGCGGGCAGTGCGCGCAGCATCCATGCTGAAACAGGCATGCACAGAGTCCACCACCGCTTTGACCGTGGGGGCTTGAACCATGACCACCACTACAAAGCCCGCGGACAACAACGCCACAGCCACGCGCAAAACATTCGACCAAATGCAGACGCTGACCTCAGGCATTTTTAAGCTGACAGATCACGACCACATTGGCAAGGCGGAAGGTGTTTTACGCCTTGCAAGCTGGATGTTTGGTGCCATCACCACCCTTGACACGATTCGCGCCAAGGCTGAATGGTGTGATCGACTGGCGCATGACTTGGAAGCGGAGAGTATTGACATCGGCGGCAGCGTATTCACCATCGAGCACGCCACGGCCATGCAGGCCATGCTGCTGGACGCGGCCCACACATGCAGCCAGACACAAACCCGCATGGGCGAATTGAGCGAGTACGCGCAGGTAATGCTGCATGGTGGTGCACCATGAGCGTGCCCACCGGCAAAAGCCACTACACCACCCGTTGGGGCGCTATCGACCCGCACTCGATGCCAATGCCGCCCGCTGGCGTGTGGTTATCGCACTTGGTGAAGCCATCCCATGCGGTTCGTCTGGGTTTTGATGAGCAAACTCTGGTGCTGTACGCATCTCCCTGCAAAAGCGAAGTCGAGGGATTTTTCCAGGTGTTGGGGGAGCGCATGAACGCCGAGCCCATGGATATCGAGCCGGGCGACTCGTTTGACCTGCTGGCCTGGGCCGATGCCAACATGGGGAGCGCATGCCCTGTGCGACTCTGACCGATCAATGCTTTCAGCGCACTCTGCGAAGGGTTCCACATTGGCCCCCTAAGTTGCAGGGGTAACCATCCAACCCGGCCACTGCGCCGGGTTTTCTACTTGTAGGCCGTAGCACTGCCGTTCGGGATAGGCTGTCTGCGGAAGCCACCGGACCGGCATCCTGAACCGGGGTTCAGGTGTGGGGCGATCCTGGTTCGCAGTGACCTGCAGTGGGCTCAGCAGCGCAACCCGAACTGCCAATCACGGGCCTGTTTGTGCTAACTGGCTATCCAGTCCATGTACTGGGCGTTCCCACCAGCCGGGCGAGCTGGTCGAGGAAACGGAGGCGCATCCAGCGCGGCGCATTGCGCGGGCTTGCTTGGAATGGCGTTTTCAACACGGGCGGCCTGTATGGGCGGGTGGCCAAGACCACACGACGATTGCTATGGCTGTAAGGAAGTGCCGAAAGAGTGGCTAAACGGTACGAAACCCTGTACCCGTGGCTACACAGTGGCTACACGGACCCAAAATGAAAAAAGCCCGCTATCTTTTTAATAGCAGGCTTTCTATATGTTGCTTGGTGGGACGTGCGGGGGTCGAACCCACGACAAACGGATTAAAAGTCCGCTGCTCTACCAACTGAGCTAACGTCCCGGCTTGGTGTTTTCACACTGCAGCGCAGCCTCGAATTATAGCGCGGTTTTGGGACTCTTTTCAAGCTTCGATGCCAATTGATCCAAAATCCACCCGGCAGCGCATTGCCCGAAGGTGGCCGTCACGCTAACGACAGAACCGTAGCCGTGGCAATTCAAGCTGCCGTCGCCATCGATGGCACAGGATGGGTCGGGCGGCATCACAGCTTCGCGGCTGAAAACGCAGGCTACGCCGATTTTTTTACCCTCGCGGGGGGCCGCGTGTTCTTTGCGCAGGCGGTAACGTAGCTGAGCCAGCAGAGGGTCGTGGGTGGTGAGCGACAAGTCATCGATGTCGACTTTGTGCGCGTGGCGTTTGCCACCGGCGGCACCTACAGAGATGAAACAAGCGTGCGTCTGACGGGCCCAGGCAGCCATCGCCGTTTTGGCTTTCACCTGGTCGCAGGCATCGACCACCGCATCTATATCCAAGGACAGCAATTGGGGCCAGTTGCCTGGCTCCACAAAGTCTTCGATGCAATGCACCACGCAGGTCGGATTGATGTGGGCAATACGGTCACGCATCGCCAGCACCTTAGCCTGGCCTACCGTGGAGTCCAGCGCATGGATCTGGCGGTTAATGTTGGACTCGGACACATGGTCAAGGTCGATCAGCGTCAGCTGCCCTACGCCACTACGCGCCAGGGCCTCCACCGTCCAGGAGCCCACGCCGCCGATGCCGACCACCACCACATGGGCGGCCCGGATACGCGCCGCACCGGGGACACCGTACAGGCGCTCTAGTCCGCCAAAGCGACGCACGATATCGGCCTCTTGCGAAGCGTCTTCCGCCGCAGATAAATTATGCAAAAAATACCCCTCTAGCGCATATTCAATCTACGTAAGAAGCTACCAAATTAGTAGCAAATTACGCTGGATTTAAAAATGCTTATTTGAGCTTGGCCAGCCGGTCTTTGGCGGCCGATGCAGCTTCGGACTGGGGATAGGCCTTGACCAGGTCTTCCAGTGTTTTGCGCGCAGCGCGGCTGTCTTTCAACTCCATCTGGCAATTAGCTATCGACAGTGCAGCCTCGGGGGCACGGGCATGGTCGGGAGCGGCTGCCAGCATGGCGCGGAAGTTGGCCACCGCACTCTTGTAGTCCTTGTTGGCGTACTGGGCATTGCCCAACCAAAACAAGGCCGATGGGCCGTAGCCGCTTTGGGGGTAGCGTTTGACGAAACCCATGAAGCCGGTCTGCGCAGCCGCGAAGTCCCCGGTGCGAAACACGGCCAACGCAGCATCGAAATCACGTACCTCAGCGGGGTCGGCAGTGAACTCCCGGCCATCCACAGTCACCTTGGCGGGTTCAAATTTGCGCAAGCGCTCGTCCACGCCTTGCGCCTGGTCTTTCAAGCGGCGCTGTACGTCGGCCAGATCGCGGGCCAACTGCTCGTCTTGGCCCCGCTGCTTGGCCAAATCAGTACGCAAGCTGTCGATTTGGCTTTGCAGGTCTAGCAGGCTGCGGCGCAATTGACCATTGTCATCGGTAGACCGGCGCAAGTCTTCGGCCAATTTCTGGTTGGCGGATTCGGCTGCCTGGCGGCTGCTATCGACCCGCTGGCGCAGGTCCAGAATAGCTTTGCGGGCCTCGTCATCATCGAACACCCCGGCCTGGGCACCGGATGCCAACAGCATCCAGCAGCCCAACGCCAGAGCGACCGGGCGCAGGGTGAATCGGCTCATCGGTAGCTGATCTCGGCGCGGCGGTTCTTCGCCATGGCGGCCTCGTCACTGCCCTGCACAGCAGGTTTTTCTTTACCGAAGCTCACAGCTTCTAGCTGCGCATCGGCTACACCCAGCAATCCCAAAGCACGGCGGACGGACTCGGCACGCTTTTGGCCCAGGGCCAGGTTGTACTCACGGCCACCGCGGTCATCGGTGTGGCCTTCGACCACTGCGTGGCGGGCTTTGTCGGCTTTGAGGTAGCGTGCGTTGGCATCGATGACGGTCTGGTCATCGGGTTTGACGGCGTAGCTGTCATAGTCGAAGTACACAATGCGACCGCTGCTGGGGCCGGTAGCCACCGAGTTGGATGCCGATAAGTCCACAGGCGTCACGCCGCTCTTGGTGGCGCCAGAAGTGCTGCCTTCAGCACCCATGCTGCCAGGCTGGGTTACACCAGCGCCGCTTTTATCGACAACTGGTACATCATCCAGCTTTACACCCGAAGCGCAACCCGCCAATACGGCGGTCAGTGAGAGTGCCCAAATCAAATTTTTCATTTTTTATTTCCTCGTTAAATAGTAAGTACGTTGTTTACAGTGGCTAGAAGTCAGGGCTTTAAAAAGGGACCCCAGTCTGGTTCGCGGATATCACCCGCCTGGCCGGCCAAACGGGCCTTGATCTTGCCGTCCAGTGTGCTGGTCATCAGGGCTTCGCGGCCTTGCTGCTGCGTCGCGTAAACGAGCAAACGGCTGTTCGGGGCAAAGCTGGGGCTTTCGTCGGCAGTGGTGTCGGTAATACTGGTCACAGTCGAGGTGCTGAGCTCCATCACCTGCAGCTTGAAGGCTCCGCCAATACGCGATACATAGGCCAGCCAGCGGCCATCCGGGCTGATGCTGGGCGAGATGTTGTAGCTGCCCGAGAAAGTCACACGCTCCGGGTTGCCGCCGCTGCTGGGCATGCTGTAGATCTGCGGTGCACCACCCCGGTCGCTGACGAAATAAATGCTTTTGCCATCTGCGGAATACTTCGGCTCGGTATCGATGCCGCTAGACTGGGTAAGCCGTCTAGGCTCGCTACCATTGGCATCTATGCTATAAATTTGAGATCCGCCATCGCGGCTCAAAGTGACGGCCAAAGAGCGCCCATCGGGAGCCCAGGCGGGTGCACTATTGGAACCTTTGAAGTTGGCCACCAGACGCCGCTTGCCGGTGGCCACATCATGCACGTAGATGACGGGCTTGCGGGCTTCAAAAGACACATAAGCCAGTTGCATGCCATTGGGCGACCAAGCAGGGGAAATGATGGATTCCGGACTGGCCAGCGCGGTCTGGCTGTTTTCGCCATCGGCATCGGCCACCCACAGCGTGTGGCGGGTGCCTGCTTTGGTCACGTAGGCAATGCGGGTCGAAAAAATGCCCCGGTCACCAGTCAATTTTTCATAGATGAAGTCGGCAATGCGGTGGGCCGACAAACGCAAATCGCCTTGCAGCACGGTGTAGCTCTGGCCACCTAGATCTTGTCCGCGCACCACGTCCCAGAGGCGAAAGCGCACGTCAAAGCGGCCATCGGCCAAGCGGGTAACGCTACCAGTCACCAGCGAATCTGCGGCCTTTTGCCGCCACAAGGCCACGTCGGGCCGGGAGGTTTCGTCCAAAGCCACGCCGCTGGCATCGACGGCCCGAAACTGCCCGCTGCGCTCGAGATCCGCCTGCACAATGGCACCAATTTTTTGCGGGGACTGGTCATCACCCCGAAAACTGGCAACCGCGATAGGCAACTGGGTAAGACCTATACCGGAGACTTCCACACGAAACTGGGCAAAGGCCGATGCGGTGCCCATCAGGGCCAGTCCGGCAAGGCACGATCGGCGGTTTAGTGGGAAAGCTTGGGTCATAGATGATTTTTATAAATAAGTTGCCGGATGGATGGGTTCGTTTTAAGCGGGATAAGTTCCTGCCTATCGTTTCAAAACATTCTTCCAGTCTTGTTCCCACTGGGCTTGGTGGGCCAATTCGACCGCCTTGGCGTAGCGGTAAAAGGTGACTTCAAAGTAGGACAAGGCGATCACCAGGCCCGGCCAGCCGTCTAAAAAACCCCGCTTGAACAGGTAGTGCTTCCAGAATGCCCAGATGGCATGCGTCAAAGCCTTGCCGTAGCTGGAACCCGACTGGCGCCGCTTGGTAGCACCCAGCGATGAATAGCGGTTCATCTTGGCCACCACTTCGGCCAAGTCTTTAAACGGATACTGCCAGATGGCTGCTTGCATGTAGCCCACAGTGGCACCGGCAGTAAGTTCAAAATTCTCATGCACAGGGCTGATGTCGTAGCCCATTTGTGACTTGCGAAACAGCTGGGGTTGGCGATAATTGGGATACCAACCAGAGTGGCGGATTTCGCGACCCAGAAAGAAGTTGCGCCGCGGCACAAAGTACACACCGTGCTCGGCCTTGTCCACCAGCGCCCGGATTTCTGTCGCAGCTTCAGGAGTACATCGCTCATCTGAATCCAGGCTGAAAACCCACTCGTGCGTGCAAGCTGCCACCGCATCGTTGCGCAACCGGCCAAAGCCCTGGAACGGAATCTGGACCACCCGTGCGCCCAGAGATTCGGCAATGCGAACGGTGTCGTCGGTACTGTGCGAATCGGCCACCACGACCTCGTCGGCCCAAGCCACGCTGCGGATGGCATCGGCCACCTTCTCTGCCTCGTTGTAGGCAATGATGTAGACGGAAATAGGGCTCACTTGTGGCACGGCACTCTGACGGTTGGAATCCGTTCAAGCATAGCAGACGGCCTACCGCACCTGGTCGGCCACGCACAGGGCTCCTGGCGGGCAGAAAGCCTGCCGAAAAGCGGGATAATCCTGCTGCGTCAACGGGTACCCGGCGAAAAACCTCTTTTTTACCGCACGCCGCTGTCATCGATCCAAGCTGCCATTCTTGTCACCTCCATTTGCCCAGGCAGTCACCCTATGAAAAATGAGCGATCCCAAGGTTTGGTCAATCTGTTGAGGCAAAGCATCCCCCGGTTATCGCCTTACTTTTTCAAAGGCCGCCGTTCAGCATGGATGTTGGTGATCATGGCCACCATCATTGGTGCCGCCACCGAGCCCCTGGTGCCCGCCATGCTGAAACCCTTGCTCGACAACGGCTTCCAAAAAGGCGCGCTGAACCCGTGGATGGTGCCGCTGGCCCTGATCGCCGTATTCGGCCTGCGCGGCCTGAGCAGCTTCCTGGGAGATGTCGCCATGGCCAAAATTACCCAAGATGGCCTCGACGCACTGCGCAGATCCATGTTCAGCCGCCTGTTGGATGCCCAGAGCACCTTGTTTACCCAACGAACGGCCAGTTCGTTGTCCAATACCATCGTCTACGAAGTCCAAAACGGCGCAGTAATCCTGGTTACCTCGGTCATGGGCTTGGCTAAGGACAGCATGGTCCTAGTCGCTCTGGTGGCCTATCTGCTGTACCTGAACTGGGAATTGACGCTGATTCTGGTGGTACTGTTTCCGGCCGTGGCCTTTGTTACCCGCACCCTTTCGCGCAGGCTCTACCAGATTGCCAAAAGTAGTCAGGGCGCTACCGATGGCTTGGCTTACGTGGTGGAAGAAAACGTGCTGGCGCAACGGGTCGTGCGCTTGCATGCAGCCCAGGGCGCACAGGGCAAGCGCTTTCAGTTGTTGAGCGAAGGCTTACGCAGGCTTAATATGAAGTCGGCAACGGCCTCTGCAGCGGTCACCCCCATGACCCACATGATGTCGGCCATTGCGCTGTCCAGCGTAATTTGCGTAGCCTTGCTGCAAGGGTCCAGCGAGGTCACGGCGGGCGAATTTGCGTCCTACATCACCGCCATGCTGATGTTGATTGCACCAGTGAAGCGGCTGTCAGACGTGGCCAGCCCCGTGACCCGCGGGCTCGCTGCCATGGAGCGGGCGCTAGACCTGATCGAGAAAACACCGGCGGAGCCCAGTGGCACCTTCGTGGTGGAGCGGGCACAGGGCCACATTGAATTCCAGTCGGTCACCGTGCGCTACCGCGACGACGAAACCCGTTCGGCACTGAACCGGGTATCGCTGACCGTAGTACCCGGTGAAGTGGTGGCGCTGGTGGGGCCATCCGGCTCCGGCAAAACCTCGCTGGTCAATTTGCTGCCACGGTTTGTCACAGCCAGCGCCGGGCATGTTTTGCTGGACGGGCACGACATCGCCGATTGGCAGCTCAAAGCCTTACGCAACCAGTTTGCCATCGTCAACCAGGATGTGATCATGTTCAACGACACCCTGGCCGCCAATGTGGCGTTAGGTGAAACGCCAGACCGGGCGCGGGTGGAAGCCTGTTTGCGGGCAGCCAACCTCGGTGGGTTCTTAGACGAGGCTCCGCAAGGCATCGACACCATGACAGGACACAACGCCACCGAGCTCTCTGGCGGACAGCGCCAGCGCCTGGCCATCGCCCGCGCGTTGTACAAGGATGCACCTATCCTGATACTGGACGAGGCGACATCGGCGCTGGACACCGAATCAGAGCGCCTGGTACAAGAAGCCCTGCAGCGCCTGATGACCGGACGCACCACCTTGATCATTGCGCACCGCTTATCCACCATCGAGCACGCCGACCGGGTCGCGGTGCTCGACCAGGGTGAAATCATCGAAATAGGCACGCATGCCGAACTCATTGCCCAGGCAGGGCTCTATGCCCGTTTGCATGCGTTGCAGTTTGGTACACAGCCTGCCGTGACGACGTAGGTACCGCAACAGATGGTGTACAGATTTTCATGAAAAAAATACTGGTGGTTGCGACTCGGCAGATAGGCGACATGCTGCTGACCACGCCCTTGATCCACGCTGCTCGCCAGCAATGGCCGGATGCAGAAATCGACGTGATCGGCCTAGCAGGGACCCTGGGCATGCTCCAGGGCAACCCGGATATCCATGCGCTCATCGCCACCCAGCCCGCTAAAGGCTGGCGCGACACCTTGGCCGTGCTGAAAACCATCTGGAAGCGATACGATCTAGCCTTGGTAACTCAGCCCAGCGACCGTGCTCACCTGATCGGCTGGGCCGCCAGCAGTCAACACCGCAGCGGCATTATTCCTGCTAAAAACTCCAGCAACTGGTGGAAAAAGCGGATTTTGAGCCATGTGGTCGTAAGTGAAGGCGATGCCGGCACCGTCCATGTGGTCGCCGAGAAACTGGCCTTACTGGCCCCTTGGTGTCAGCCCGATATACAGGCGGCCCAGGTGCTGCCGCCACCCGCACAAGCACTGCCAGCCCCCCTGGATGCCTTGATTCTGTCCAGCGCCATCGTGGTACACACGCCGTCCATGTGGCCGTACAAGCAATGGCCGATCGCCTATTTTCGCGAGCTACTGGTGCAATTGATCTCCGAAGGCCATCAAATTGTGCTGACCGGTAGCGCCGGGCCATCCGACCAGAATTGCATCCAGCAGTTGCGGGGACTGGCACCCTCACCCCAACTGGTAGACACCAGCGGCCAGCTCAATTTCAACCAGTTAGTCAGCCTGTTTCGGCGTGCCCATTTGTACATTGGCCCAGACACATCGGTCACCCATTTGGCCGCGGCCTCGGGCATCCGCGTGCTGGCCATATTTGGCCCGACCAACCCGGTGCGCTGGGGCCCCTGGCCGAATGCGCCGCACATCACGCAGACGTATGTGGGACGGGCAGAGAAACAAACCGTGCACAGCATCACCTTACTGCAAAGCACCCTGCCCTGCGTGCCGTGCAGCAAAGCTGGATGCGAAGACCATAACCAAAGCCGTAGCGATTGCTTGCTGGGAATGTCGGCAGACCGGGTGCTCCAGACGGTACAAACTCTAGGTTAAGAACGCCGCTGTAATTTGCGCATCAAAATTGGCCGGTTCATTTGCGATGGTGCGGCTATAAGCCGCAAAGTCACTTTGACTTTCCGCCGTCGCATGGAAGATGCGCTGCACTTCGCGTTCAAAATCCGCCAAAAAATGGGGCGCGCGCGGATCCAATTTGTAGCGTGGGTCCATCGGCACATCCACATCATTGGTAGTGGAGCCATAGCGGCCTGTGATAACGCAGCAACCGTGCAGTACCGCCTCTCGTGGCAGACGGTCTTTGCCGGGATGGTGGCCAAAATCCATGTACAATTTTCCGCCCAAAAAGTGCTGGGCCAGTTCCTGGCGGTTGAACCCCGACAAGGGCATGAAATCCCAAGCAGGAAAGGCCGCCTTGAGTTGGGCGGTCACGGCTGCGCCTTTATGCGGGTTGTAAAAGATCCGGTTGGTGCGTTGGGCCTGGGCCAACCGTTCGGGAAGCGCTTCCAAATACGAGGCTTCGGTATAGAAAGGAATGGGGTCGGACAAGGGCAACGCGTCAATGCCATGGTCTTGCAAGAACAGCGTCGCGTAGTGGCTCTGGGCAAAATGCGGGAGACCCTGCAACGCGTCGATGCCGCGCCAGGGGATACGGCCTTTGATCTTGTTTTTCAAGAATCGCAATCTGTCCCGCATGGGACTTTGGTAGCGCACACCGGTGAAGTTATTGACCGACATCCACCAAATAGCAGCTTGCGCATGCCGGGCCTTCAACGCTTGTTGGGTAAAAATTTCCGGAAATAAAATCAACTCTCCCGAACGGTCTTCATACTTCTCTACGGGTACCCGGTACTTTTGGTAAGCCGGTGGAGTAGCAAAGGCCTGGCTAAACGGGTGGTATACCATCGCAGCAGTCTGGCCCAGCACGTTCATTCTCTCGACCAACTGATGCAGCGCCTCTGGACCCGCTGTCATGGCGTTGCCGGGACACACGACAAGCACTTTCTGGTACCGACTTTTTTGCATATTTTTTTGTTTGTTCATGTCCACTCGCTTTCCTGGCGCCCTCCGAATGGCCCCGTTATCCCGCCTGCTGGCCAATAAGGGAATTTACCCATCGAACGGCAAAAACACCCAAGTAAGTATCCCCGATTTGTTGACAGTGGCTTGTCTGGCTTTGGCTCCGCTGTGCTTCCTTAGTGTGCGCAGTTGGACGATTCTTTTCGTATTTTTTCTCTTCCTTATTGCGGCATGGGAACTCGCCCATACGGACCGTGGCTTCGCGGTATTGCAGGGCCAAAAAGCCGCGCAATGGACGATAGCCGCATTGGCATCGTCTTTTTTAGCTGTATTAATGGGTGAACTGCTGCGAGGAAATATGCAGGTAGGCCTGCTGGATGGGCCTAGCCGCCCCTTGCTGGCAGTGCTGCTTTTCGTGTACCTCCTGCACAAGCCTATTGATTTTGTGCGTTTGCTGGAATGGTCTGCGCCGATTTCCCTGGTCATCCTGTGCGGCCTGCTGTGGATGCATCCTTACGACTTCGTGAATAATCCTAGCGAGCGCTTTGGCACCGTTGCAGTGGACCCATTAACGCTTGGGCAATACGCCACGCTTCTAGGGTTTATCTGCCTATTCACACTAAACATGTATGGCCCTGATAGCCTCGTTCTCAAAGCCCTCAAAATCCTGGGCATCCTGATGGCCATATGGATCAGTGTGGGCACAGCCTCGCGAAGTGGATGGGCAGCGATTCCCGTCTTGGTGGTTATATGGGTTGTATGTGTGCAGAAAATTCGCAAACCTCAAAGAATTTTTTGGCTGCTTTTCGGCTTGGCCTTATTGGGCTTTGCTATAGGCAAATTAGTGCCTACCGTTAGCGACCGTATTGCGCTGGTCGCTACTGAATACATAGCATACTTGCACGGTGGCAGCCACGACACATCCACCGGGCTAAGAATCTCGCTGTTACGTGCGGCAGGCTTTCTCTTTCTGGAGCAACCACTTTTTGGCTATGGTGATACGCACTACCCTGCGCTTACCAGCATCCCGGCAATAGCCTCTTTCAGCACCGAAGCATTGCAATTTGCCGTGGTCCACAACGGCGTGCACAATGAAATCATGCAGAGCGCATTGCGCTCCGGCATTTTTGGCCTGGTCTCCAGCATCTTGATGTTTGTAGTCCCTGCGGTAGTGTTTTACCGAGGCAGCACCTCCACAGTGCCCAGCATCCGGGCAGCGGGCTTAATCGGGCTTTGCTACACCGCGGCAGTCTTTTGCTTTGGCTTGAGTACCGAAACTTTTAACCTGAAATACACCGTCTCGTTTTACGCCCTGATGGTGTCCGCCCTGGCAGCCCAAGTGCTGCGCCCACAACCGGTTTGATATGAATCCTGCACGCTACGCCCTTACCTTTGCCTGCTACAACCAGGTGGAATACACCCGCCAATGCATAGACAGCATGGTGCGCCACGGCATGGACTTATCGCGGCTGATTGTGGTGGACAACGGCTCCAAAGATGCCACCCGCGAGTACCTGCTCACCGTGCCCGTGGGTGGGCGCATTTACAACGATGCCAATCTGGGCTGCGGTGTCGCTTGGAACCAGGGCGCACTGGCCTTGCAGGCCGAATGGACCATCGTGATGAACAACGATGTGCTGGTAAGCGCCCAGTGGATCGAGTCGCTGATCGGCGTGGCCGAGCAGCGGGGCCTGAAGGTCATTTCACCGGCGCTGATCGAAGGCATGCTGGATTACGACTTTGAAGACTTCAGCTCCATGGCTTCAAAAAAAATGGCCAATACGGCGCGCATCGGCGGCCGCCACGCGGTGTGCCTGGCGGTGCACAAATCGGTGTGGATGGACGTGGGCTACTTCCAGCCCGTGCCCAAGCTGCTGGGTTATGAAGACACACTGTTTTTCCACGAGTTGGAAAAAGCGAAGATTCCGGTAGGTATCACGGGCGCATCATGGTTACACCATTACGGCTCGGTGACCCAGACCGCAATGAAGCAGGAGCGCGGCTTGTCCGCCAAAGACGGGCTGGGCTATCGCTACAACTACAAGCTACTCAACCAAAGCTGGCTGGCCCGCAAACTGGCCAAATCGCAGCGGGTCGCCCAGCAAAAGCAATGGCGGCAAGAAGAGTTGGCCGCCCACGCCATGACCATCCATGGGCTGCGCGAAAGCGGCCAGTTCCGCTGGATTTAAGAACGTTCTAAGACTCGCCCTAAAGCAGCACGATGTCGTACTGCTCTTGCCCCATAGCACCTTCGCTCTGCAGCGAAATCGGCTTGCCGATAAAGTCGCTCAAGCCCGCCAAATGCTGGCTTTCTTCGTCCAGAAACAGCTCAATCACCTTGGGCGAGGCTACGATACGGAACTCGCGCGGGTTGAACTGGCGGGCTTCGCGCAGGATCTCTCGCAAGATGTCATAGGTCACGCTGCGGGCGGTTTTGACCGTGCCTTTGCCGCTGCACACGACACAGGGCTCGCACAGCATGTGCGCCAGCGACTCGCGGGTGCGCTTGCGGGTCATCTCTACCAGCCCCAAAGCCGAAAAGCCACCAGCAGTGGTTTTGACTCGGTCACGCCCTAATTGCTTGCGGAACTCGGCCAGCACGGTGTCGCGGTGGTCCTCCCGCACCATGTCGATGAAGTCCACGATGACAATACCACCCAGGTTGCGCAGGCGCAGTTGCCGGGCGATGGCCTGGGTGGCTTCCAGGTTGGTTTTGAAAATGGTGTCGTCGAAATTGCGGGCACCGACGAACGCGCCGGTGTTCACATCTACCGTGGTGAGGGCTTCGGTCTGATCGACGATCAGGTAGCCGCCCGACTTCAGCTCAACCCGCCGCCCCAGCGCCTTGGCCACCTCTTCGTCGATAGAGAATAGATCAAAAATCGGCCGCTCGCCCTTGTAGTGCTGCAGCTTCTCTACCGCCGCAGGCATGAACTCCTTGCCGAACGCCTGCAGCATATCGAACTGCTCCCGGGAATCGAGCCGGATGGTCTGGGTTTGCTCGCCCACCAAGTCACGCAACACCCGCTGCAGCAGGTTCAGATCTTGGTGCAGCAACGATGTGGACGGCAGGCGTACCGAAGCGCTTTTGATGCGCGCCCAGGCTTTGCGCAAATAGGCTATGTCCTCGGCCAATTCGGTATCTGTCGCATCCTCGCCATTGGTGCGCAGGATAAAACCGCCGCCACCGCCGGTAGCGGCATCGCCCACCAGGGTTTGCAAACGCTTGCGCAAGTCTTCTCGCTGGGTCAGGGGAATTTTTTGCGATACGCCCACATGGTCGTCCTGCGGCAAAAACACCAGCAAACGGCCTGCAATACTGATCTGGGCCGACAAGCGCGCACCCTTGGTGCCAATCGGGTCCTTGATGACCTGCACCATCAAAGCCTGGCCTTCGAACACCTGGCGTTCAATCGGCACCACAGGGACCACCTTGGCATCGGGTTCCGCCGCTTTATGGCCTACAAAGCCATTGGCCAGGTCGGCCACGTGCAAAAACGCCGCCCGCTCCAACCCGATGTCGATAAACGTGGACTGCATGCCCGGTAGCACCCGCACCACCTTGCCCAGGTAGACGTTGCCCACCATGCCACGCTCCAGAGTGCGCTCTACGTGCAGCTCCTGTACCGAGCCGTGCTCTACCACCGCCACGCGGGTTTCCTGGGGCGACCAATTGATGAGAATGTCTTGTTGCATGGGGGGTGTTGTCAAAGCTTGAAGCCCAGTGCGCGCAGCAGTTGTGCCGTCTCAAACATGGGCAAGCCCATGATGCCCGAATAGCTGCCACGGATCTGCGAGATAAACCCTGCCGCCCTGCCCTGCACGGCATAGGCACCGGCTTTACCCAGCGGCTCGCCCGATGCCACATAGGTTGTGATCTGCGCCGCTGTCAGTGGTGCAAATGTCACCCGTGAATCGCTCAGGGCTTGCAGCCGCTTGCGGCCATGCTGCAGCGCCACCGCCGTCAGCACCCGGTGCTGGGTGCCGGCCAGTTCGCTCAGCATGCGCACGGCATCCTGGGCGTTCTCGGGTTTGCCGTAAATCTGTCGACCCAACGCGACCGTGGTGTCCGAGCACAAGATCGGCGCAACGGGCAGGCCGCGCTGTTGCATCCGCGCCAACGCTGCATCGAGCTTTAGGCCGGTCACGCGCTTCACATATACAGCAGGCGCTTCATTTTTGATAGCAACCTCCAAACCCTCACTGTCTTCTTCGGGGCCCGGTAAAAGCAGTTCGTGGAGCACACCCAGTTGGTCCAGCAACTGGCTACGGCGCGGGCTTTGGGAGGCAAGGTAGATAAAGTCGATCATGGCGGAATTATCGGGGCATGCGTGCCCCCAAAAGAGAACAGCCCGCCCATCTCAACGATGGGCGGGCTGACGGCGAAGCTACGCGCAGGTTACTGCTTGACGGCCTCGACCTGGACGATCAGGTGCACAGCGTCTGGGAAGCCGTAGTTGGCGCCCCAGGTCATGCCCCATTGGCTGCGCTGGATGGTGGTGTCAAAGTCGCCGCCGCAGACTTCGCGCTTGAGCATGGGGCTCTGGTAGCAGTTGAAGTTGCTGGCCTTGAGGGTGACCGGGTTGGTCTTGCCCAGCAGCGTCAGCGTGCCGATGATTTCAGACACTTTGTCGCCGCTGAACACGAACTTGTCGGCGCTGAACTTGATGGTGGGGAACTGCTCGACGTTGAAAAAGTCGGCGCTCATCAGGTGCTTGTTGAATGCCGCCGTGCCGGTGGACAGCGAAGCCGCGTCGATGGTCAGGTCCACTTTGCCGGTTTTGCCAGCCACGTCGAGCTGCGCCGTGCCTTCTTTCTTGTCGAAACGGCCGCGGTTGGTCGAGGTGCCCATGTGGCCGATCTCGAAGGTCACAAACGTATGGCTGGGATCGATGGCGTAGCTGGCGGTTTCGGCTTGGGCGGTGCCCACGGCCAGGGTGGCAATGGCGGCAAGGACTAGCAAGGTATGGCGCATGGTTTCTCTTTCAAAAGAAAAGGTAAGGGGAAAGGGTTAAGGGAAAAATCAGAAGGGAAAAAGGCTTAAAGCTTGCCTACACCGGTCAGGCTGAACTTGAATTTGACTTGCACGTCGTCGGCCACCATCGAGGTGTCGGCCCACTCGCCCTCTCCAATCTTGAAGGCCAAACGTTTGATCGGCAACATGCCGCTGGCCACCGTGATGGGGCCGGTTTGCACCATGGCCACTGGCACGACCACATCGCGGGCCTGGCCCTTGATGCTGAGCTTGCCGGCCACGTCAAACTTACCGCCGCCCAGCGCCTTGATGCTGGTGGAGGTAAACGTGGCCTGCGGGAACTTCACGCTGCTGAACCAGGTGGGTTTGGGCAGCTCGGCATCGGTCTCTGGCACACCCAACGTGGCGCTGCCCATGTCCACCGTGAAGCTGACCTTGCTGGTGTCCAGCTTGGCAGCATCAAAGCTGATCTGGGCATCAAATTTCTTGAAGTGCCCTTCGACCGGCACGCCCATTTGCTTGCTCACAAACACGATATCGCTCTGCGCGGGTACGATCTTTTGCTGTGCAAACCCTGCCACCGCTACGCCAGAAAACAGCAAGGCAACAGACAATTTCAACAAGGAGGACATAGGTGACTTTCGCAAAAAATGAAGGTTTAAGGCAGCATGCGGCCGATCAGGCCATCGCGGTCGATGAACTGGTGCTTGAAGGCAGCCGCCACATGCAGCACCACCAGGGCGCATAGAGCCCAGGCCGCCAGGCCATGCAAAGGCTTGATGGTTTCGGCTAGCTCCTTGTTGGCAGACAGCAGGTCGGGCAAAGGCAGTACGCCAAACACCACAATCTGGAAACCAGACGCGGAACTGTAAGCCCAGCCGATCAGCGGAACTATAAAAAACAGAGCATACATTGCATAGTGGGTGCCCTCGTGTGCCCAATGCTGCCACTTGGGCATGCTTTGGGCCATGGCGGCTGGCAAAGGCGGCGAGCGGTGCGTGAAGCGCCACAGTAAACGCAATGCAGACAGCGCCAAAATCGTGATACCCGCCCATTTGTGCCAGTTGTAGAGCTTGAGGCGCAAAGGCGAAAAAGGCAGATCGGCCATGTAGAGACCTACGCCAAAGATGCTGGCCAAGGCCAGCGCCAACACCCAGTGCAAGAGCTTGGCGACAGCGGTGTAGCTTGCGGGTTTGGCAGAGGCGGAGTGGGACAGGGCCATAAGTGGTGCAGCGGGCGGTGAAACCCAGGGGTTAACTTGTTGGCTAGTGTAGAAACTGTCCCCGGCAAAAAGTTCACTCAATTCGTCGAAATGGTTCGAATTTTTTGAACCATGGGGGCTTACACCGTGGCAACACCTGCAGGCTCGTCATCTTCTTCACCCAAAAACCCACCGCTCTGGTGCGCCCACAGCCGCGCATACAGCCCCCCCGAGGCCAGCAGGCTGCGGTGGTCACCCATCTCGACGATGCGCCCCTTGTCCAGCACCACCAGCCGGTCCATCGCCGCAATGGTGGACAGGCGGTGGGCAATGGCGACCACGGTTTTGCCTTCCATCAGCCGGTACAGGCTGGACTGGATGGCCGCTTCGACCTCGGAGTCCAAGGCGCTGGTGGCCTCGTCCAGCAGCAGGATGGGTGCGTCTTTGAGCATCACCCGGGCAATGGCGATGCGCTGGCGCTGGCCACCCGACAGCTTCACACCACGCTCGCCCACATGGGCATCAAAACCAGTGCGTCCACTCGGATCGCTCAGGGTATGGATGAAGTCGAAGGCTTCGGCGCGGCGCGCTGCCGCCTCCATGTGGGCATCGGTGGCATCTGGCCGACCGTAAAGAATGTTGTCACGCACCGAACGGTGCAGCAGCGACGTGTCTTGGGTGACCATGCCGATTTGGGCGCGCAGGCTCTCCTGGGTGACCTGCGCAATATCCTGCCCATCGACCAGAATGCGGCCGTGCTCCAGGTCGTAAAACCGCAGCAGCAAATTCACGATGGTGGACTTGCCCGCGCCGGAGCGTCCCACCAGCCCAATCTTTTCCCCGGCACGGATGTGCAGCGACATCTGGTCGATCACCTTGCGGGCCCCGGGCCCCTTGGCACCGTAGGCAAAGTCCACGTTCTCAAACCGTACCTCGCCCTTGGGCACTTGCAGCGGCTGGGCCTGGGGCACGTCTTGCACGGCCTGCGGCCGCGACAAGGTGTTAAGACCGTCCTGCACCGTGCCGACATGCTCAAACAGCGAAGCCATTTCCCACATCACCCAGTGCGAAATGCCGTTCAGGCGCAGCGACATGGCGGTGGCCGCCGCCACCGCACCCACGCCCACCTGGCCCTGCGTCCACAGCCACAGCGCCAGTCCAGCGGTGGACAGGATCAGCAAGATACCCAGAATGTGGTTGACCACCTCGAAACCGCTGACCAGGCGCATCTGGCGCTGCACGGTCTTCAAAAAGTCCTGCATCGCCGAACGGGCAAACCCGGCCTCGCGCCCGGCGTGCGAGAACAGCTTGACGGTAGCGATGTTGGTGTAGGCATCGGTGATACGGCCGGTCATCAGCGAGCGGGCATCGGCCTGCTTTTTGGCCACACCCGACAGGCGCGGCACAAAGTAGCGGATGGCCAAGCCGTACAGCACCACCCAGCCCAGAAAAGGCAGCAGCATCCAGGCATCAAAGCTACCCACCACCGCCACCATGGTGACGAAGTAGATGGTCACGAACACCAGAATATCGCCCAAGATCATGCACACATCGCGCACCGCCAGCGCGGTCTGCATCACCTTGGTGGCTACGCGCCCGGCAAATTCGTCCTGGTAAAAGCCCATGCTCTGGCCCAGCATCAGGCGGTGGAACTTCCAGCGCAGCAGCATCGGGAAGTTGGCCGCCAGGGTCTGGTGCTTGAACAGGGTTTGCAATGCAATCAATAGCGGACTTCCCAGCAGCAGCGCGCACAAGAGCAGTAAATTGTTCTTCTCTTGTGTCCACAGCAAAGCCGGTTGCACCTTCCCCAGCCAGTCCACCACACGGCCCATCATGGCGAACAGCAGCGCCTCGAACACGCCCACGCTGGCCGTGAGCAAGGTCATGGCCAGGATGTATTTGCGCACGCCCAAAGTGCAGGCCCACACAAAATGAAAAAAGCCGCGCGGTGGCGGCTGGGGGGTGTCGTCCGTATAAGGGTGGACGAGATTTTCAAACCAACTCAGCATAACGATGCCTCAAATTATTCGCATTGATTATTCGCGGTGGTACGGATGGTTGGCATTGACCGACCACGCCCGGTACAACTGTTCGACCAGCAGCACGCGGGCAAACGCATGCGGCAGGGTCAGGTCTGACAGGCGGATACGCTCGTGGGCCGCCTGGCGAAACGCCGGGTCCAACCCATCGGGGCCGCCAATCACCAGCGCCACGTCGTCGCTCTCCAACTGCCAGCCATTGAGCTTAACCGCCAATGCTTTTGTTGTCAGCGACGTACCGCGTTCATCCAGGGCCACGATACGGGCATTGCGGCCAATACTGGACTGGATGGCGGCTTCTATGCGTTCACGCTCGGCCGCATAAATCGTCTCCAGGGTTTTGGAGCCCCGGGGTTCGGTCTTGACGGCCCTGAGCTCGACTTTGAGCTCGGGCGGAAAGCGTTTGGCGTAGTCGTCGTAGGCAGTTTGTGCCCAGTCGGGCATGCGCTGGCCTACGGCCACTATCACCAACTTCATTTACTTGCGGCCAGGGGCGCGCTTGGCAGGCGCTTTGGGGGTCTTGGGTGCAGCACGCTTGGCGGCAGCGGCTTTCTTCACGGTCTCGATCGGGGCCTTGATGACCACGGTCTTGGCCACGGTTTTGACGGCAGCGGTCTTGGCGGGTGCTTTCACAGCCGTCTTGGCCGCGGTTTTAGCCGCCGTCTTCACCGGTCCACGGGTCGAAGTCGAGGTCTTGGAAGGCACGGGCGTAGCCAATGCGGTCTTGCGGGCAGCGCGTTTGGGCGCCACTTCCAGGACGGGACGCTCGGGCGCCAGCAGGCTTTCGGCGTATTCGCGGTCGGCAATCTTGGAAGCGCGTTTGGCCGCAGCGGGTGACAGCTTTTTGGCGGGCACCTTCTTGGCCGGCTTGGCAGGTTTGACTTCTTCGGCCTTAGGCAGCGGCTTGGCGGCACCCAGCTTGAGGCGGATCGGCTTTTCGCCCCACAGCTCTTCCAGGTGGTAGTACTGGCGGATGGCGGGTTGCATGATGTGCACCACGGCGCGGCCGCAATCCACAATGATCCATTCGCCGTTGGACTCGCCTTCCATGCGGGGCTTGGCAAAGCCGGCCTCGCGCACGGCATCGCGCACGCTGGCGGCCAGCGCCTTGGTTTGGCGGTTCGACGTGCCCGAGGCGATGATCACGCGCTCGAACAGGGCCGACAGGCCTTCGGTGTCAAATACGACGATGTCCACCGCTTTGACATCCTCCAAACCATCGACGATGGCGCGCTGGAGTTTTTGGGTGTCTTTTTTGGCAACGGTTTCGTTTTGGGCAGAAGTGGTCATCGGTCGGTTCGGTAAAGAAGGTGGTGGTCAATATAGCGCGCTACGCCCTCGGGAACCAGATGGGCTATCCCTTGCGAGGTGGCGGCGCGGTGGCGGATGTCGGTGGCGCTGAGTTCCATGGGAGGAACCTGCAACGCCTGAAACGACCCCGCGGATGGATGTTCAGGTACGGGTTCAGAGCCCAATTCGGAACTAAATGGGCCGTTGGCGCTGGTTGAATCTGCACGAGAAGCTACACAAATTATAGCTGCCCGCACGATCTCCTCCCAACCATGCCAAGTCGGCAGCCGTGTCGCCTGGTCTTCGCCCATCACCAGATAGAGCTGCGCCTGGGGTTTTTCGGCCTGCAGTTCGTGCAAAGTATCGATGGTGTAAGTGGGGCCGCTGCGCTCAATCTCGCGCTTATCCACCACCACGCCGGGGATGTCGCCAAAGGCCAACTGGGCCATGGCAAGCCGGTCGGCCGCCGGGCTGAGCGTGCGGCTTTTGTGCCAGGCGTGGCCCGTGGGGAACACGTACAGCGCGTCCAGCTGCAACTGCGCCAGGGCCGTCCGCACCAGGGCGACGTGCATGAGGTGCGGCGGATCAAACGCACCGCCAAACACGCCAATCCGGCGCACGGGCAGGCTCACACCCATGCGCGAGCCACCAGAAATTCGCGGGTCAGCGCCTCCTCCGCGGAGCCCGCTTCTGGCGCATGCTGGTACGACCAACTGGCCAGCGGCGGCATCGACAGCAGGATGGATTCGGTGCGCCCGCCCGACTGCAGGCCAAAGTGCGTGCCGCGGTCCCACACCAGATTGAATTCCACATAGCGCCCACGCCGGTACAACTGAAATGCCCGCTCGCGCTCGCCATACGGCATGTGCTGGCGGCGCTGCAAAATGGGCACATAGGCATCCAGAAACGCAGAACCCACCGCCTGCACCATGGCCAGGCTGGCTTCGGTGCCCAGCTCGGAAAAGTCGTCGAAAAATACACCGCCAATACCGCGCGGCTCCTGCCGGTGCTTGAGGTAGAAATATTCGTCGCACCACTGCTTGAAGCGCGGGTATTTGTCGTCTCCAAACGGGGCCAGAGCAGCCTGGCAGGTGCGGTGGAAATGCACCGCATCTTCTTCAAAACCGTAGATGGGTGTCAGGTCCATACCGCCACCGAACCAGCACACGGGTTCCCCGCCCTCCGGCGTGGCCACGATCATGCGCACATTCATGTGCACCGTGGGCGCATACGGGTTGCGCGGGTGGAACACCAGGGACACGCCCATGGCTTCGAACGGCGCGCCCGCCAACTGGGGTCGGTGCTGGGTGGCACTGGGCGGCAACTGCGGCCCGAGCACGTGCGAAAAGCCGCAGCCTGCGCGCTCCAGCACCGCACCATTTTCCAGAATCTGGGTGATGCCCTGCCCTTGCAGTTTTTCGCCCGGTGGCTTTTCCCACGCGTCGCTTAAAAAGCTGCCGCCGTCCAGCGCCGCCATGCAGGTGGTAATGGAAGATTGCAGGCCCAGCAGATAGGCCCGCATCAGCTCAGCCGTGTGCAAACTCAAGCCTTGACGGCACGGAACCCAATGTCACGGCGGTACTGCATGCCGTCGAACTGGATGCCACGGGTGACTTCGTACGCATACTGCTGGGCCAGCTTGACGTTGTCGGCCAGCACGGTCACGCACAGCACCCGCCCGCCCGAGGTGGACACGACATCGTCTTGCTTGGCGGTACCCGCGTGGAACACCACCGCATCGTCGGTGTTTTTGGGCAGGCCGGTGATGGCATCTCCCTTGCGCGGTGTCATCGGGTAGCCGTGGGCGGCCAGCACCACGCCCAGGGCAATGCGGCGATCCCAATCGAGGCTGATCTGGTCCAATTTTCCGTGCGCGCCGGGCTCGGTGGCTGCCCACAGGACCTCGAACAGGTCGGACTTCAAGCGCATCATCAGCGGTTGGGTTTCGGGGTCGCCCAGGCGGCAGTTGAACTCCAGCGTCTTGGGCTTGCCCTTGGCATCGATCATCAGCCCGGCGTACAGGAAACCGGTGTAGGTGATGCCGTCTTTTTCCATGCCCTTGATGGTGGGCAAGATGATCTCGCGCATGGCACGGGCGTGCACATCGGCCGTGACCACAGGCGCGGGCGAATACGCGCCCATGCCGCCGGTGTTGGGGCCATTGTCACCATCGAGCAGACGTTTGTGGTCCTGGCTGGTAGCCAGCGGAATCACGTTTTTGCCATCGCACATGACAATGAAGCTGGCTTCTTCGCCGGCCAAAAACTCTTCAATCACCACCCGCGCGCCACCTTCGTTGTGGCTCACGCCCAGGGTGTTGGCCAGCAGCATGAAGTCGATGGCCTCATGGGCCTCGGCCAGCGTCTGCGCCACCACCACGCCTTTGCCCGCCGCCAGGCCATCGGCCTTGACCACGATGGGTGCGCCCTTTTGCTCCACATAGGCGTGGGCCGCCGCGGGGTCAGTAAAGGTTTCAAATTCGGCCGTGGGAATGGCGTGGCGCTGCATAAAGGCTTTGGAAAACGCCTTGGAGCTCTCCAACTGCGCGGCGGCCTTGGTGGCACCAAAAATCCGCATGCCGTGGCTGCGGAACTCGTCCACCACACCGGCGGCCAGCGGGCCTTCGGGGCCGACCACGGTCAGCGAAATGCCTTCGGTCTGGGCCCATTTGCGCAGCGCCTGCACATCGGTGATGGGGATGTTGATGAGCTGGTCGTCCAGGGCCGTGCCGCCGTTGCCGGGGGCCACATAGACCTGGCTTACGCGGGCGCAGGTGTTGAGCTTCCAGGCGAGTGCATGTTCGCGGCCACCGCCGCCAATGACTAAGACTTTCATAGGCCAGCGTTGTGAAAGACTTCTTGGACATCGTCCAGGTCTTCGAGCACATCCAGTAGTTTTTGCATTTTTTCGGCGTCCTCGCCCGTGAGGTCGATGGTGTTGTCGGCGCGCATGGTCACTTCGGCCAGGTCCGATTGGAAGCCTGCGGTTTCCAGCGCCAGCTTGACGGTTTCAAAGTCGGTGTAGGCGGTCAGCACCTCGATGGCACCATCCTCGTCGGTAATCACGTCTTCGGCCCCGGCTTCCAGGGCCACTTCCATGAGTTTGTCTTCATCGGCGCCCGGGGCAAAGATGATTTGTCCGCAGTGCTTGAACTGGAACGCCACCGAGCCTTCGGTGCCCATATTGCCACCGTACTTGCTGAAGGCGTGGCGCACCTCGGCCACGGTACGCACCCGGTTGTCGGTCATGGTGTCCACGATGATGGCCGCGCCGCCGATGCCGTAGCCTTCGTAGCGGATTTCCTCATACGACACGCCTTCCAGCGTGCCGGTGGCTTTTTCGATGTTGCGCTTGACCGTCTCAGCGGCCAGATTGGCGGCCTTGGCCTTTTCCACGGCCAGGCGCAGGCGCGGGTTGATGCTCAGGTCACCACCGCCCAGGCGCGCCGCCACCATGATCTCGCGGATCACGCGGGTCCAGATCTTGCCCCGCTTTTCATCCTGGCGGCCCTTGCGGTGCTGAATATTCGCCCATTTACTGTGACCAGCCACAAAAATTCCTTGTCAATTGATTTAATCTAGGGACAGATTTTACTTACCCTTACCCGTCAGGACTCTTGCCATGGCCGAACCCATCTTAATCGCCAAAAACGCCTCCACCACCTGCGAGCTGCTCCCGGCGTTGGCGAATCGCCACGGCCTGATCACCGGGGCGACTGGTACCGGCAAAACCGTCACGCTGCAAACCCTGGCGGAGAATTTCTCCAAAATCGGCGTGCCGGTGTTCATGGCCGACGTGAAGGGCGACCTCACGGGCATCTCCCAAGCCGGAGTTGTTGGGGAAAAACTCTCGAAAGTCCTCCAGGAACGTGCATTGTCAGCTCCAGAATCAATAGCATGTGCCACCACGTTGTGGGACGTGTTCGGCGAACAGGGCCACCCGGCGCGCGCCACCGTCAGCGACCTGGGTCCCCTGCTGCTGGGCCGCATGCTGGACTTGAATGACACCCAGGCCGGCGTGCTGAACCTGGTGTTCAAAATTGCCGACGACAACGCCCTTTTGCTGCTGGACATGAAAGACCTGCGGGCCATGTTGCAGTATGTCGGCGACAACGCGAAAGACTTCACCACCCAATATGGCAATGTCAGCGCGGCCAGCATTGGTGC